>DATCYW010000071.1:0-11779 GCA_036526255.1 Malonomonas sp.
CCGGACGACGCTGAAATACTGCCCCAAGGCGGCTCGCCAGGCCTCGACATGGTCCGCCGGGCCGATCGGGTTGATCAGAGCCATTCGCGGTTGCCCGGTCCAGCGCAGGATTTCCATTTCGGCTTCGTATTCGGCGCCGTAGGATACCGATCCGTCAACAACGTAAAGGATACCGGCACCCTTATCCATCAACGGGGCCAATAATTCGCACTCGTCGCTGAACTGTTCACCATGACGGTGAGCCTTGAGAAATTCACGGACCACTTCAGGGTGTTTATCGGCGCTGGTTTCGTGTTTGTGCATCCAGTCAAGGGCGCGCCTGGCCCGCTGAAAATCTGGCGTATCAACCAGGGTGTAGAGGGTCACGCCATCCACCTTCATGGGATAGACACGGCTCTGGGTCGTGGTGCCGGGGATGCGGCCAATCGCGACGGAGTCATCCTGCGCCAAGGTCTCGACAATACTCGATTTTCCCTTATCAGGATGTCCGACGGTGGCAAATATCGGTTCAGACATCAGGGCCTCCCTGCCGGGCAGGTGGCGCAATAAAGGTCCAGGGATCACCCAGTTGTTTCACCACCGTCGACCACACGGTGCCATTTTCCGCGTCCGGGGGTAAAGGCACGCTGGTGCTGTTAACTCCCACCGGAACCACTGCGACCGGCCGGTCCTTTCCGACCTGCTGACGCAGATCATGGATAAAGTCTTTAAATTCAGCCATCGGCGGTTCCCAGGATTTCACCAGAAGCATGATCGGCCCGCCGTAAGCGGAGGTGAGCGCCTGCAGCACCTGCCGGTCATGTTCAAGCGAAAAGGCTCCGCCCGCCAGAGTGAATCCCGCCAGAGTGCCCCCAAGCAGTCCCGCAGCCAGTCACGAAAATGCTCGCTGTCCAGCCCCGTTCCGCCCCAATCGACGACCTCAAACGTTTGTCCGCGCAGGTCGCCCGCAAAGCGACTGTGCGAACCATCCTGAGGGGGCGCCATGGCAGCTTCGGCCTGCTCTGCCTGGGTTTCTACGCGCTGTGAATTCAGCCGGTCAAAGATCGCCTGAACACCGGGCAGATGCAGCATGGCGTGACGACAGGCCCGCTGCAGCCGTAGCGAAGTGAAAATCAGGGTCAGCACGCGCGGCACCAAGCCGTAAACCAGCAGACACAGGATGAGAAATGGCCACCATTCCCCCAAAATAGCCGGGCTGGTTTCGGTCAAGCCGGGCAAGGCTCCGACCTGATAGCGAAAATAGCGGGTGGCTTCAATCAATTCCAGCGAAGGCTGCGCATCGGGAAGCAACCCCGCCCAGGGCCAGCGTAAGCTTCCCCGTCAAGTAGACAGTTGAAAAATAGAGTTTCCAGCGTTCTTGAGCCTCACCCATAATCTGCAGCGGACGTTGAAATAACAAATTTCAGATAACGCCCTTCGGGAAAACTGACCGAGCAAGGAAAATCCTCCGGTTGTCCACTGGTAAAGATGGTCTGCAGTTCAGTGGTCATCTGCAGGGCGCCGCGGCGCAACTCTTTAAGATAGTCATCCAGAGAAACTTTCTGATGGTTGGATGATGACATCAGAAGCCCACCCGGTTCGAGCAGCGGCAGGGTTTCAGTGACCAGCTTGCTGGTGCCCCCCTGGGTGGAAAAACGGCTCTTTTTGGTGGTGGAAAATGAAGGGGGATCAAACAGGATGATGTCGAAACGCTGCTGCGCATCGCGCAGCTTTTTCAGCTCGACAAAGACATCGCCGCAGATAAACTCATGCCGCTTGGGATTGAGACGATTGATGGCGAAATTTTCGCGGGCGATATCCAGATACTTCTGCGAGACATCGATGCTGGTGACTTTTTTCGCACCGGCAGCAGCGGCGGCGACCGAAAAGGCACCGGTAAATGCGAACAGGTTCAGCACCCGCTTGCCCGCGGCGCGGGCCATCAATTCACGTCGATTGCGCCGCTGATCGGGGAACAAACCGGTGTTCAGCCCTTCGCGCAGATCGACCTGATAATTCAGGCCATTTTCCAGCACCTGCAACGGGACCGGGGCCGCAGCGCCGGCAATGACTCGGCTGTATTCCTTGCTGCTGCTTTTGGCTTCCAGCTGCCGGGTCTCCTGCGGACGCAGTTTGCGGTAAATACCGACCGGCGCATAGATTTTCTGCAGCGCCGCCGTCAATGATTTCAGGTGCGGTTCCCAGGCTTCGCTGTAAAGCTGCACCATCAGGTAGTCGCCGTAACGATCGACGGTAATCCCCGGCAGCCCGTCCCCTTCACTGTTCACCAGCCGGTAACTGTCGGTATCGTCGAGCAGCGCATGCTGCTGTCGCAGCAGTTGGGCGCTGCGCAGCTTCTTTTCGAGCCAGCCGGCATCAAGCTGTATTTTGTTAACATCGAGCACCCGCGCAATGATCCGATCCTGAGGGTCGTACAAAGCGGTCGCTAAATGCTGCTGTTGCTCATCCTGCAAAGAGATCAGCTCGCCGGCTTTTCCCGCCGGCCATTGCTTGGTAAATTTATCGGCGATCACCCAGGGGTGCCCCAGTTCCAACATCCGCACCGTGTCCGGCCCGACCTGACAGCTTTTCATAACTCCTCCGTAAAAAGATTTTGAATTCTACCGCAGGCGCCAAGCATGTCCAGACAAAACGCCCTGTGCGACGCGTCGCAGCTGTGCTATCTTCGCCGCGAATAACGAACAGCATGGGAGCAACAGATGAAAGAGACGGCAAAAAGTAAAAGTGAACTGATTATCGAGCAACTGATGCGCGAGCTCGACCCGGCCACTCCACGCTACAAGGTGCTTTCGGTGGCCCGTCAGTTTAAATCCTCCTGGGCCGAACTTGGCGAGCAGCTGCTTAAAGTAAAAAATGCTGGCGAATTTCAAGGTTGGGGTTACGAGTCTTTTGATGATTACTGCGCAAAAGAGATCCGCATCCGCAAGGAAACGGCACGCAAGCTGACTCTGGCGTACCGGTACATGGAGCAGGAGGAACCGGCGCTGCTGGGTGCCGAGCGCCGGCTACAGCCGCTGCCCGACTATCGCGCCATCGACCTGTTGCGTCAGGCCCGCGAAGAGCAGCAGTTTTCAGAGGATGAATATGCCCAGTTGCGCGACTCGGTGATTGAACAGGAGCGCAGCCTGCCGACGGTGCAAAAGCAGTTTCGAGAAGTCGCCCAGGTCCGGAATCCGGCAGAGGTCGATCCATTGAAGCAGGTCCGTTCGGCGTTGACCACCGCCCGGCGGCTTGACAGCCAACTTGAGGAGCTGCCGGATATTGCGCCTGAACTTAGTAACGGGCTGCAGGAGCTGATGAACGAACTGCACCGGCAGGAGCTGCTGCTGGCGGAACAGCGCGAAGCGACAGGACAGGAATAACAATCAGGGGCGACCGGCATGGCCGCCCCTGAAATCTTACGGGGTTAAAAATTGAACGGTAACCAGCGGTAACCGAACGCCAGGATCAGGGTGCCGCTGACACAAATCGTCAGGTAGAGCGCCAGCACCCGCTTCCGGAACATGGCGATAAACAGCGCCATCACCGGCAGCGCGGTGACCGGACCGCCTATCAGCAGCGCAATCCCCGCCCCTCTTGAGAGCTCGATCCCCTCACCGAACTCCGGCGAGACAAAACCGTAAAGCATGGCGGCGGCGGTCACCTGCGGCATGTGCAGCGGGATGGTGGCAAAGGTCAGCGCCAAAATCGGCATAACCCCGGTCCCTTCCAGCAGCATCGAAATCCACTCGTTGGGGATAAACTGCAGGGCGATCACCTCAACGGTAATTCCGATCAACACGAATTTGCCGATTTTTAAAAAGCCCTCCCAGAATTTCGCCAGAAAGACGTAGAACTTGTTGTGGGTACAACGATCGACCCGGTGAGACAGCTGCTGGCCGCAGTCGCAACGTAGCTCCTCGACCGGATAATCCGGGTCGTGAAAGTTACCCTGCGGCAACTGCTTGCGGAAGATGATATCTTCGCTGAAACCGTAGGGGCGCAGCAGATGCGTGAGGTAGCCGGCGAAAAGGCCCAGCGAGATGGCGCAGACCAGCACGGTATTGGCCCAGATAGGACCGAGCTCCCAATTGAGCAGGGTGTAACCGGCGGGGCTCATCAACGGCGAAGTCACCAACAGCGCCATGGCCGGAGCCAGCGGCAAACCGGCAATCAGCAGCGAAATCACCAGCGGCAGCGTTGCGCAAGCACATAAGGGGCTGACGGCACCAAGCAGGGTTGCCAGGATAATGGCGAAACCTCCGTAGCGGGTCAGCGCGTGGCGGATTTTGACGTGCCACTTGAGGGTTCGAATCGTCGCCTCAAGCAGGACGCCGATCGCCAGAAATGGCAGTACGTAAAGAAATTCATCCCAAATTCCGACCAGCAGTTCTTTTGCGATTACGACAATATCCATAGATGAGACAATCCTGTTTATGAAGTTGAAGCACTGGTCACTTCGGAAAAATATCGGTCAGAGCAGACAGTCAAATGACAAGTTTCCGCCCGCAAAAAAGCAGACAATCTCCGTATAGCTGGCGAGCACGAAAATCATCAGACAAAACTGAAAACCGTAGCAAAAGCTGTGCCTTCTGCAACAGTCGCCAATGGCGACAAAGGCTCGGGAAAATACCGTAATGGTCAAATATCTCCAAGACTTTTTTTTTTTCGATGCTATACTGCTGTCTAATTTGCGCTGAGGAGAAGGGATGGACAAGAATTTCAAAAACCGGGTCCGCGAACAATTCGGTAAAACAGCCCAGGCCTATGTTCAGTCCGCTCACTTTGCTGGCGGCAAAGACCTTGAAGAAGCGGTGCGCCTGCTGCAACCGACCCAGGACGACAACATGCTTGATGTTGCCTGCGGCGGCGGCCATACGGCACTCTTTTTCGCTCCACTGGTCAGACAGGTGGTTGCCTCCGACCTGACTATGCAGATGCTGAAAAAAGCTCAGGAACATATTGCCGAAGAGGGCGGTGTCGACAACGTTGTCTTCCGCGAAGCCGACGCTGAAGACCTCCCCTTTCCGGCCGGTTCATTCACCCTGCTGACCTGCCGCATCGCCCCCCATCATTTCCCCGACGTTCCACGCGCCCTGCGCGAGTTCCACCGGGTTCTGCGGCGTGGCGGCCGAATGGCAATCATCGACACCCTGCTCCCCACAGACCCCGAAATCGCGGAATTCTACCAAACCATGGAACAGATGCGCGATCCGACGCATATTCGCGCCTTCAACGAAGCCGAGTGGACGCAGATGATCGATGATTCAGAACTGATCCTGCATGAAACTTTGATCATTCCGAAAACTCACGATTTTCAGGACTGGGCCAAACGTGCGGGCCTGAATCGAAAAGATGTGCAGAGCCTCAATAAATACTTCATGGATGCACCGCAGAAGGTTCATGATTTCTTTAAAATTGAATCCTTTGCCGGCGAAGTCGAAACCTACACCGACCAGAAACTGTTGATTTTTGCCAGCCGTAAAGAAAAAGAAAAAAAGTAACACCATCAGCTTAGACAATGAAAAACAGGCGAGCCGGTTGTCCGGTCTCGCCTGTTTTTCATTGTTGGTGCATCCAGCCTACTTAATATCGCTGTCCGGCACAACAAAGACCTCAACGCGACGATTCTGCGCACGCCCATCTGCCGTATCATTATTCGACCGCGGCTCAAGCTCGCCGCGCCCTTCGGTTCCCAGCCGGTCTGCGGCAACCCCGCGTGTCACCAGGTAATCAGCGACCGCAATAGCCCGACGGTTGGAGAGATCCAGATTGTATTGCTCAGCGCCAACGCTGTCGGTATGGCCCACAATGACGATCTGGGAGCGTGGATAACGATTCAGGATTTCGGCAATTTTGTCGAGTGGCGGACGGAAGGTCGCCTTGATTTTGGCGGAATTAAAATCGAACGAAACCTCGCTGCTCATAGTCAGCTTAAGAATTTCGTTCTTCTGTCGCTCAATCTCAATCTGGTGCTGGGCACGCTCATCGGCCAGCTGTCGTTCGAATTCAGTCTGCTGCTTATCCATATAGGCTCCGGTTCCGGCACCGATGGCTCCACCAGCTGCACCACCAATCAAGGCACCTCGCAGAGCACCACCGGAGTGGTCGTTCTGATAACCGATAATCGCCCCGGAAACCGCACCGACCAGGGCACCGATCCCGGCCCCCTTCTTGGTGCTTTCGTGGGTGGTATTGGTTGCACACCCGGCCAACAAAACAATCAACATCACTATCGGCAAACGTCTGAGATTCATCACAGCTCCAGTGTTGGGGAAGGTTCAAGCAAACATGCTTATCGATTATAACGCTGACAGCCCAAAAGAAAAAGTCTGCCATAAAAAAAGGAGGCTCGCAAGGAGCCTCCCTTCATTACAACGATGTCGGTAACGATTACTCGATGCCGGCTACTTTTTCAAGCATTGCGGTGGTAACCGACTTAGGACGCTCAATGCCGTAACCGAGCGCACGGTCCCAAGTGATGTTGGCGAGGCAACCGAGCGCACGACCGATCCCGAACAGAACAGTGTAGAACTCGTACTGGGTTACGCCGTAGTACCACTGAATGACGCCCGACTGTGCATCGACGTTCGGCCATGGGTTCTTGGCCTTGCCATGCTCGGTCAGAACGCCTGGAGCAACTTCGTAGATCATCTTGATCAACTGGAACAGCGGGTAGTCTTTGAGGCCCTCGGTCTTGAGGCAGAACTCGCGCTGTGAGGTGTAACGTGGGTCGGTCTTACGCAGAACAGCATGGCCGTATCCAGGGATAACCTGACCGCTGTTGAGGGTCGCCCAGAGAGCTTCCTTCAGACCTTCCTCGGTCGGCACCTTGCCACCAAGCTGGTTCATGAAGTTCTGGGTCCAACGGAGCACTTCCTCGTTGGCCAGACCATGCAGAGGACCTGCCAGGCCGTTGATACCGGCGCTGTAGGAGTAATATGCGTCAGACAGAGCCGAAGCAACCAGGTGAGTGGTGTGCGCCGAAACGTTGCCGGACTCATGGTCGGAGTGGATGATGAAGTACATACGGGCGACGTCATCATAAGGAGCCTTCTGACCCATCATGTGTGCGAAGTTACCGCCCATGTCGAGGCTTGGATCCGCAGCGATGTGGGTGTCACCCTTGTATTTCATACGATAGATATAGGCACCGATCGGGCCGAGCTTGGCCATCAGATTGGTACAATCCTCGTACATATCTTCCCAACAGGTCATCTTGTTGAACTTGCCGGCAGCGTAGTTGCTGGCGAAGATCGACTCACGCTGCATGGAGATGATTGCAGAAGAGAACATGACCATCGGGTGGGAATCACGTGGCAATGCACGGAGCACGTCGATGACATATTCAGGCACCTGAGAACGCTGCTTCCAGTCGGCGACGACTTCGAGGGTCTGCTCCATGGTCGGAACGTCACCGGTCAACAACAGATACCAGAAACCCTCAACATAAGGCTGCTCGCTGCCCGGAACTTTCGGCAGAGCGGCCATGGTCTCAGGAATAGTCAAGCCACGGAAACGGATACCTTCCATTGGATCCAGATAGGAGATATCAGTAACGAGGCTCTTGATGCCACGTGCGCCACCGATACACTGACCGATGTTGACTTCACCGAGGCTGACTTCGCTGAATTCCTTCAGCAGGCGAGTGGTCCGGGGACGATGTGCCTGAATCTTCTTAAACAGGGTTTCTTTCAATGTCGACATACTCTCTCTCCTTTGGTGTGATGAAAAAGTTTTCGGATACCCAGAGGGCCTATAAGGAAAAGCGTCCGCAGTGCGGAAAAACATTACATCCTGCCACGAAAACGCCCGCCCGAACGGTTTCTTATCGGCAGTTTACAGCTGGTGATACGGATTAAAGCAGGTTGCGGTCAGCGATAAAGCGATCAACACTCTGTCGCTTAAATTTCCAAATATCGTTTTAGCAACTCACCTCAATGTTGTCAAGTTGTTTTGTATACAGTATCCATATTCTACAGCCATTTTCAGTTTTTTCCAGCAACAGTTTTTTTTCTTGCTTTGTCGGTGGGTATCGATAAAATGCCTAATTATTATGCATAAATTCACTCCACGTATCGGCCCCCTGCAACTCGACAACCCTTTGATTCTTGCGCCGATGGCCGGCATTACCAGCCTGCCCTATCGGCGCGTGATGAAATCTTTCGGTGCGGCGCTGGTTTTCACCGAAATGATCAGCGCTAACGGCCTGATCAGGGACGGTCGCAAGACCTTCGAACTGCTGCGTAGCTGCCAGGAAGAAGCGCCGCTGGGTATCCAGTTGTTCGGTGATGAACCGGAAGTCCTGGCAAAGGGCGCCGCGATGATAGCCGGGACCGGGGCCCTACTTGACATCAACATGGGCTGCCCGGTCAAAAAAGTCATCCGCAGCGGTGCTGGCAGCGCACTCCTGAAAGAACCACGGCTCGTCGCACAGATACTTTCAGCAGTACGAGCTGCCCATGATGGCCCACTGACGATAAAAATTCGCTCCGGCTGGGATGCCGAGTCGCTTAACTTTATTGAAATAGGCCGGATTGCCGAAAACGAGGGGGTCGACGCCATCACTCTGCACCCGCGCACCCGTAGCCAGGCGTTCTCCGGCAAAGCGGACTGGCAACAGATCGGCGAGTTGAAAACCGTGCTGAATATACCGGTCTTCGGCAGTGGTGATATTTTCACCGCTGAAGATGGACTGAACATGCTGCAACAGACCGGCTGCGACGGCTTAATGATAGGCCGTGGCGCTTACGGCAACCCCTGGCTATTCCGTGACATTCTCACGCAGCTAAAGGGGGGAGAAATCACCCCGCCGACAGTTGCAGAAAAGCTAGAAGTTGCCACCCGGCATCTGCAGCTATATTTCGAACAGTTTGGTGACCACAAAACTGTTCTGGAAATGCGCAAACATCTTTGCTGGTACGCACGAGGCCTGCCGGGAGCCAGTCAATTTCGCGCCAGCCTGCAGCAGGTTGCCGACATGGAACAGTTACTGACGGCAACCCGCAATTTCTTCTGTGAGGCGGACAGCCAGTGACCGACACAAAAGACCTGCTCCCGCAAGATTACGCCATGATCCTTGAGAACATTGAGGATGCGGTGATCGCTCTCAATCAGCAAGGACTGATCGGACTGGTCAATCCGGCAGCACAGAACTATACTGGACTATCTGAAAAACAGTGCCTTGGGCGACTTTTTTTCGACCGCTTTAGCCACCAGCCAACGCTCTGTCAACTGACCCGCACCGCGCTGGAAGACGGTCGCTCAATCTCTGACCATGAAGCGGTCATCCTGCGCATGCACGGCAGCAAGCCACGTCCGGTCAGCGTTACGGTATCACCGATCTTCACGACCAGTGGCGAGCAGCGCGGCGCCGTTTTGATCCTGCGCGATCTGACTCAGGTTCGCACCCTCGAAGAGGCGGTCCGGCGTGCCGACCGCCTGTCGATGGTCGGCACGATGGCCGCCGGCCTGGCGCATGAGATTAAAAATCCGCTGGGGGGGATAAAGGGCGCAGCACAACTGCTGCAGATGGAGTTGAGCCAGAACCCGGAGCTGAAGGAATACACCGCGCTGGTCATTCGTGAGACCGATCGGGTCAACCGGATCATCGAGGAGTTACTGGACCTGTCGCGCCCACGCCATGAGCAGAGCAACGCAGTCAACATCAGCCAGATCCTTGATGAAATCGTGATGCTGCAGAAGCAGGCGGTGGCCGATCGCCACATCAGCTTCAAGCTGCTGCTCGACCCGAGCATTCCGGACATTATCGGTGATCGCGACCTGCTGGTGCGCCTGTTCCTGAACCTGATCAAGAACGCTGGCGAAGCATCACCTGCCAAAGGTGAGATCATAATCGAAAGCCGGGTAGACTCGGAGTACCACATGAGCTTCCCCGGAAGCCGTTCGACGCCGATGGTCCTGATCACCGTCAGTGACGAGGGCCCGGGCATCCCGCAAAATCAGCAGGAGCAGATTTTCACCCCGTTCTATACCACAAAAACTGGCGGCAGCGGCCTGGGCCTGCCGATCTGTCAGAAGATAGTTACCGACCACGGTGGCCTGATGCATATCAATAATCGCCCGGGCGGCGGCGTTTCGGTGAAAGTCTCCCTGCCGTTGCTGCGCGCCGGTGGCGCAACGATCGATCCAACTTAAGGACATCCCATGTCAATCCAACGTATTCTGGTTGCCGATGATGAAGAGAGCATCCGCTGGGTTCTTTCCAAGGCACTGACCAAAAAAGGCTTCAACGTCGACCTGGCCGAAGACGGCAAACAGGCACTCAGCATGCTCCGCAGCAATCACTATGATCTGGCGGTTCTCGACATAAAGATGCCGGGCATGCAGGGGCTCGAGATCCTCAAATATGCCCAGGAAGAGTTCCCTGAAACGCTGACGGTGATCATGACCGCCGAGTCAACCATGGAGAACGCTGTCACGGCGATGAAAAACGGCGCCTACGATTACCTGACCAAACCCTTCGATCTGGACGCCCTGGACGCGATCATCCTGAAAGCTCAGAAGGCTGCCGAAGTCAGTGAGCAGATCGACCACTTAAAAGGCGAATTGCAGGGACAATACCGCTTCGGTCGCACGATCATCGGCAACAGCCAACCGATGCAGGATGTCTATAAAACGCTCGGCCGGATCGCCCCCTCGGACGTCACCGTGCTGGTCACCGGCGAAAGTGGTACCGGCAAGGAACTGATCGCCCGGGCGATCCACTTTAACAGCCCGCGGCTGGGCAAGCCGTTTCTCGCCATCAACTGCGCGGCGATCCCGCGCGACCTGCTGGAGAGCGAGCTGTTCGGTCACGAACGCGGCGCCTTCACCGGCGCGACCGAGCGCAAAACTGGCAAGTTTGAACAAGCCCAGGGCGGCACGCTGTTTCTCGACGAAATCGGCGACATGCCGCTAGAACTGCAAGCCAAGTTGCTGCGGGTCCTGCAAGAGAAAGAGATCACCAGAACCGGTGGCAGCCAGACATTAAAAATTGACGTACGAATTGTCGCTGCGACCAACCAGAACATTGCGACCCTGGTCGCAGAGAAACAGTTCCGTGAGGACCTCTACTACCGTCTCAACGTGGTGCCGATCGACCTGCCGCCGCTGCGACTGCGCAAGGACGACATCCCGGAGCTGGTCGAATTCTTTCTACAGCGCGCCCAACAGGACCTGGGTGTCAGCACCACCGAATGCAGCAAAGAGACCCTTGCGCTGCTTAAGCGGCACAACTGGCCGGGCAATATTCGTGAGCTGGAAAATGTCATCAAACGGGCCACCCTGCTCTCCCCTAATCACGTGCTGCTGCCCAGCGACTTTCCGGGGTTACTCAGCGGCAAAGGATCTGAAAGCACGGACGAATCACTCGAAGCCCTGGTCGCGCGAAAACTGGAAAATTCGCTGGCGCAGATGGATCTGCAGGAACTGGACAACCTCTACGAGATGGTCATCCTGCAGGTGGAACGCCCGCTGATCAACATCATCCTCAACCAGACCCGCGGCAACCAGGTCCGCACAGCAGAAATCCTCGGCATCAACCGAAACACCCTGCGGAAAAAGATCAATACGCTGCAGATCGAAGTAAAGCGGGGCGGCTGATTCAGATCAACGAACGCCAGTCCAGATAAACAAAAAAACCCCCGCCGGTCGCTTGCCTAGCCGGTCGGTAAGCGTGTTGACCATCTAAACAAGAACAAGCAAAGCCCTCTAAAATTAGATACTTAGAGGGCTTTGCCTTTCGTAGATTTTCAAGATGAAGTCAAATGGTTAAACTACTGAAATTCCATGCTGCCTT
>DATCYW010000072.1:0-19683 GCA_036526255.1 Malonomonas sp.
CTGTCACATCACCTCGACTGAACTGGCTTTCTGGGACATCAGCCAGCACAACGGTGAAACCTCCTGTGCCGATTGCCACAATACCCATGCTTTGGCAATGCCCAAGGTTGCCCAGCCGGAGATTTGCTTTGAGTGTCACAAAGATGTCCGTTCTGAAGCTAATAAGCAGTCACATCATCCGATTGTTGAAGGCAAAGTTTCTTGTGCCGATTGCCATAACCCACACGGAAGTATGGGCGATGCCATGCTTCGTGCCGACAGTAAAAATCAACTTTGCTACACCTGCCACGCCGAAAAACGTGGTCCCTTTATCTGGCAACATCCGCCGGTTGAAGAAGACTGTGGTATTTGTCATGAGCCGCACGGTAGTCGGCACAACAAACTGATGACTGCCAAGTCTCCCAACATCTGTCAGGATTGCCATAATTGGAGATTCCACCCTGGAACCCCGTACGATAATGGCGATGGATTCTCTGGAAATCCACGTGAGTATCTTATTGCTCGTGACTGTCTGAACTGTCACAGCAATATTCATGGCAGCAATGCGCCCGGAACTCAGGGCAGACGCTTTACGTACTAAGGGAGGTCTTCAGATATGAGATGTTTAAGCTTATTTATTGTACTGCTGCTGGTCGCTTTTCCGGCCCTTGCCAGTGTTACCACGGGTGAAGTGACCCTCGGCGGCAGTTTTGTCGGTGGAAATAACACTAAAACCAGCGCTAAGTTTCTGGAGTATCAGGATATCCGTAATCAGGTTGTCAGTGATCTCAACCTTTCCAACATTGAAGACAATTTTTACCTTAGCGCAGAGGCAAAAAATATTGGTTACGACGATCAGGAATATCTGATCAAAGGTGGGCTGTTCGGTAAGGGTAAATTCTCCCTTTGGTACGATGAGATGACCCATAGTTACAGTCTTGATGATAAGACATTGCACACAGGTGTCGGGACTGGAAACTTAGTGATAGGTGCTGGTGTTGTTGCGGCCGATGTTACTACTTGGTTGGATCATGATTTTGAGGTCGAGCGTCGTCAGCTTGGAACTAGTTTTGAGTTAAGTTTCGATACTCCTTTCTTCTTTGCCGGCGAAGTCACGCAGACCAAGAAAGAAGGGACTTCACCCCTTGCGGTGCAGGATACCGGCCGGAACCCTATTGAAATTCCGTCGGCGATCGATTACACCACCAATAATTTCTTACTTAAAGCCGGTTATCGGACAGAGAAACTCTTTGCGCAAGTCGATGCATTTTTTAGCACATTTAACAACGGTGCAGATCTGCAGGAGTGGCAGACAACGGCATTAGGGACTGGAACCCCTTACACTTTAGCGCCAGATAACGACAGTGTACAGATTGGTGGGCAAGTGGTTGTGCGTGATCTGCCTCTGAAATCTGTCTTTTCTATGCGTGGCAGCTATGCCAAAAACGAAAGCACCCCTACCTTGCCAGCATTTGCAGGAGCTCTGAACTGGGAGGGTGAGCAAAGTTACACTAACGTCGCTGCAAGCCTTAGATCCAAGCCTATGCCCAAGTTGACCACTAAACTTGCTTACTCCTACACCAAGAAGGATAACGATGCTGTAAGCTTCGAGTATGCGGATGATGACCCAGATCCAGGTGAAGAAGATACACATGCATTCCGCTATACCAAGCAAGCAATCAAGTTGGACGGCAGCTATCGTTTGAACAGCACTAACCGCTTAAAAGCCGGATACGGTTTCGAAAACGTAGAGCGCCCCGAAATGCGGCATGACGCTGAAGAGTCCGACACTCACACTCTGTTTGCCGAGTGGAAGAACAGCAGCCTCGATATGGTAACCAGCAAGCTCCGCTATGAGCGTTTGATGCGCTCCAGCGATTTTAATGGCGCAGCGTATGCTGATGAAGTGGCTATTTTAACGGGTAATCAAAATGGCGAAGCTTTACGCTATAGTCGGCCTTTCGATGCCGCAGACAAAGATCAGGATAGTATCAGCTGGAAGCTGGCGCTGTCTCCATCCGAGATCGTAGATTTGGGCCTCGAGCTGACTTACAGCAAAAGCGATTACAAAAAAACCGAGATTGGTCGTACTGAAGATACTGGGCAGTCCATTCTGCTCGACGCCAGCATTCGATTGCCTATGTCGGCAGTGCTGTATGCCTATGCCGAGTATGATAAGGTTGAGTTAAGTTCAGATCATGTCCGTTATTCGAATGGGGCACTATTGGATCCAGCGGTGGCTGAAAGTGGTAATAAATATTTCTGGGATGTTGTGCGGCAAGATGTCGGCACCTCATTTGGCCTTAAGTGTGAGCTACCTTTGCTGAGCGATAAATTTCAGTTGAGTGCCGGCTGGGATTATCAGGAAAATAATGGTGAGGCTGAATTCTCTTCAGCGTACTGGGCTGGACAAGGAACCCCACTCGAGAATATCAAGGCTTACGACGATTATAAACAGCAGACCATCAAACTCACGGGTAAATATGCTGTGCGTGAAAATTTGACCTTAGTTCTCGGTTATGTATATAAAAAGTTCGAGCAGGAAGATATCAAGACCGACGATTATGAACATATCGTTTCTGGTGATCAATTCTACTCAGGTGCTTATGCGGACATGAACTATGAAGCCAATATCGGCTACGCCACTCTCAGCTATAAGTTCTGATCCTTCGCTGAGCGTCTGAATCGCAAGCGGGGAGCCCAATCGTGCTCCCCGCTTTTTTTGTTATTTTCGGGCGATCCTTTTTTAAACCCGTTTTGCCTAGCCCTCTAGCCCTTCCCAGTAAAGCATTGCTTAATCGCCAGCGCCGCTTGATTACGCAAGGTTTTCATCGCATTAAGCTGCTCCCGGTCGAGGTGCTCGCCGGCCTCGTCATGTCCGCCATAGATCAGGCCGATGGCTTTCTGGTTGATGACGATCGGGTAGATGGCAAGGCTGGGGGAGAAGATCTGCCCGGCAAACCAGGCGGGTTTGTAATCGCGGATTTCCACATCAGAGATGTTGCCGATGTAAAGATCCTTGTTTTTACTCAGGGCCATGTTGAACAGATCTTGTGACTCGCCATCCACGGGAAAACTGAAATCCTTGACAATCCCTGCCGTGTTCGGCCCCAGTCCGGAACGGGCCTGCATCTTGTCGGAGCGTGGGTCTTTGAAGAAAATGACCACCCGGTTAAAACCTATCCCGCGATAAACCGTTTCGAGAATCATGTTGAGAATTTCATCCAGGGTGAAATCGTCCAGCATAACGGTGGTGATCTCCTGAATGCCCCCCTGCAGGTGCTGCTTGCGTTGTTCGGCCGTGGTCAGGCGTGCCGGTTGTTGATCGGGTTCGGCAATCTCGAACTTATTCAGAGTGACGGTCGCCCGCTGTTTGCTCATCTCTGGCGTTTCTTCCCTGGCAATCGTTTCTTCCTCGGCGGCGAAACTGCGTCGGTCCAGACGCTTCAGGTCGTTGCGGTCCAGCCGCAGAACCTCGGTGAATTTCTGCATCTCGGTGAGCGCGTTTTCCATCATTTCGACGATTTCATTCTGCATAACTGGATAGAGTTTGCGATATTTCTCCAGAAGCATATTCAGCTTTTCACGACGCTGCTTCGGCGGCACATTCATCGTCAGATCGCAAAGCTCGTTGGCAAAGCGGGGCAGCACCTGCTGATGGTTTACTTTTTTAACATCCTCTTTCAGTGTGCCTTCCTGGGGGAGTTTCATGCTGATAATAATCTTGTCAGGTAAACTCCATGATCTGGCGACGCCGATACCAAGCTCGGCGAAAGTCACCCCGAGGGCGCGTCGTTCGGCTGTTTCTTCTTCAAGCTTCTCTTCGGTCAGCAGTTGCTGGTAGCGGGCGTACTCTTCGCAGAAATAATGCATGCACAGCAGTCGGCCGAAGTTGTGCAGCATGGCGCCGATATAGAAGTTTTCCCAGCCATCGATCTGTAGATGCTTGGCCAGATCACGGGCCAGAATGCCGCTTAAGAATGACGAGAGGACGGCTTCTTTCAGGTAGTGGGAGTTTGCTTTGTCCTGCAGATGTTCAAAGAAAATCAGCCCGGCGGCGGTCAGCTGGACCTGCTCGAAACCCAGTACCACCACTGCTCGCGAGATGGTCGAAATCTGGCCGGAGAACTGTCCGTACATGGCCGAGTTGGAGACTTTCAGCAGCCGGCTGGTCAGGGAGTAATCACGCAGAATCAGCGCCGCCAGCTGGTTCGCCGACGAGTCGCTGGTTGGTGCCGCTTTGGAATTGAGTTCGATGATGTGCTGCGAGATTGTCGGGAAATTCTCTTTTTTCTGTAGTTTGGTGATCAGCTGTTTGACCAGCATTTCATTTTGGCTCATTGCAAACCCCGTAAGTTATTGTCTGGTCGATGATTCTTCAGGCTAGCCTGTCAGCTGCATACTAACCGATGGCGGGATAAATTAATAGCAATCATTAGCTGTTGCTTATGTTTTCGAAGAGGCGTTCGGTAAGCAGTCTCCCGATCTCCGCGATATTTGTCTCTGGGGTGATGTTAAGCGTCAGTTGTCGTTCGACTTGATTGAGCGGTTGCTGGCTGGCAAGCTGCAGATCAAGTACCTGCAGATTTGCCTCTGAAACATCGGTTCCCGCAGCACTGCGTTGCTGAATGCGGCGTCGCAGTTCGGCTTCTGGTACTGAGAAGGCGAGAATGATCAGTGGCACCTGCAGTCGTTCGGACAGCAGGCGGAAGCAATCACGCTGGGCCTGCAGCAGAAAGGTCGCATCAACGATAACCGGATAGCCGGCCGCCAGAACAGTTTCGGCAAGTTTTTGCAGCTGCGCATAGGTTGCTTCATGCGCCGAAGCGGAGTAAATGCCGCCGGCGACCGTCGAGCTGCTGTCAGCGTTTGCCGCTAAGCCGTATAGCCGTTTGCGCTCACGATCTGATTGAAGATGGATCGCGCCGAGCTCTTCTGCCAGCAATCTGGCAACGCTGCTTTTTCCCGATCCAGAGAGACCCTGGGTGATGATCAGCGCTCTGGCAGGCAGGGTTGTGTAACTTTCAGCCAGCTGCAGATAGCCGTGATAGCGCGCCAGATCCTCCGCGTGTTCAGCTGAGTTCAGTCCCGCTTGGGCCAGCCGCAGACAGAGCACCTTGGCGCGCACCAGCGCCCGGTAAACCTTGTAGCAGCGCAACAGCTGCAGACCCTGATAATCACCTGATTCCTGTAGATAACGGTTCAGAAAACACCAGCCCAGTTTCGCCTCTCCCCGGTCATCCAGATCCATCAGCAGAAAAGCGCTGTCGCTGATGACATCAATCCAGCGTAGGTTCTCGTTGAATTCGATGCAATCGAATAACAAGGGTTGCGCATCGAACCAGGCGATATTCGCCAGATGGATATCGCCATGACATTCGCGGATGAACCCGGCAGCCTTGCGTTGCATCAGTAGCTCGCGCAACCGTTTCAATTCCGTCAGGCTCCAGAGTTCCAGTGTCTTCAGTTGCGGATGTTCTGTTGCGGGCAGCAGCGGCCGGATCTGTTTAAAGTTCTCCTCAATCGGAGCGCGGATCGCCGCCGGCGAACCGAAGGGAGCATCCTTGCTGGCGACTGGTGCGTTCTTATGGATTTCGGCGAGCATGACCGCGAACTGGTTGATCTGCTTGGCACTCAGCTCTCCAGCGTCCAGCAATCGATCAAGCTGCGCGCTTTGTTCGAAGCGGCGCATCTTCACCGCATATTCCAATGCTGGCCGGGAGTGCAGCCTCGGGCTTAGCGGGTTGCCCCCAATCACCACGACATCCAGATAGAGTTGCGGCGCGAAGCGGCGATTCAGGCGCAGCTCTTCCAGGCAGTAATGCTGGCGTTTTTCCAGGGTTGAAAAATCAAGAAAACCGAAATTAACCGGCTTTTTCACTTTGTAAGCATAATCTCCGGCGAGAAAAATCCAGGAGATGTGCGTTTCGATCAATTCAACCCGCGTGACCGGATGGTCGTAGCAGCTCGGTTTCTGCATGGCGTGGATCAGTCGGTTGTCCGTTTGTTCGCTCATCTGCACGCCTCCATTTCAGTTATCGTTGATTACAGCTTAATCGATACGCAATCTATGGCAAGGTGGCGAAATTGTGGCTTATTGCGCTGGAAAATTTTTCATGAGACGACTTGAAAAATTTAGTTGTCAGGTTATTCTTTCAACCTATTCCCTTAATTAGACTGGAGGCGCCAATGTTAGAAGAGTTCAAGAAATTTGCGATGCGCGGCAATGTGGTTGACATGGCAGTGGGTATCATTATCGGTGGCGCCTTCGGCAAAATCATCAGTTCGGTGGTCAAGGATATCATCATGCCGCCGATCGGACTGCTCATGGGCGGTGTCGATTTTTCCGACCTGTATATCAATCTTGGCAGTGGTGACTATGATTCACTCAAAGCGGCGCAAGATGCCGGTGCACCGACCATCAATTACGGGCTGTTCGGCAATGCGGTGCTCGATTTTATCATTATCGCCTTTGCCATTTTCATGATGATCAAGGCGATGAATAAGGCGACCGCAAAGAAAGTGGAGGAAGCACCGGCAGCACCGACCACCAAAGACTGCCCGGAGTGCCTCTCCGAAGTGCCGATCGCAGCCAAGCGTTGCAAGCATTGCACCTCGGTGCTTGGCTGATTCTAGGCGCTGAAAGATAAAAAGAAAAAGGCAGGGCGGAAATTCTCCGTTCTGCCTTTTTACGTTCAACTGTCCTGTGCCGGTTGTCGCTATTGACCACTGCGGACTTGGTCCGCTTTTAGCGTTGCTTTGTCGTGCGTTAGCAATCCGCCGAGCCAGAACAGCAGGTTGCCGCTGACCAGAATGACCAGGCAGATCCAGAGCAGCTTGGTGTACTTGTGGATATCGCCGAGCATGGTGCTGTGTCCGCTCGATTCAGTGAAGTAGAGGATGGCTCCGCCAAGCGCCAGGAGAAATGAGCCCAGGTAACTCCAGATCGGGATATTGAGCCGCTTACCCCAGAGCGAAAAGAAAATCACTGGCGCCAGATACATGGAAGCGGTTCCGCTGACAGCGACCGCGCTGAACAGATCCTTGTTGCCGCTGAAAACCAGCAGCACGCCGAGCAGCATGAACAGCAGCATCACCAGCCGTCCGTTGCGCAGATTCATCTTGACGAACCCCATATCGGCGGCGACCAGTTTGGCCGAACTGGAGAGGGTGCTGTCGAGGGTCGACATGGCCGAAATAATCAGGCAGGCGTTGAAAACCAGCATCGGCATGTCACCCAGCAGGCGGGTCAGGGTGACGTTCATCGATTCCCCTGAGAGGGTGTTAGCACCTGCCAGGACCCCGAGACAACCGAAGGCCAGGATGCAGAGCACGCTGATCCAGCAGGCGTGCAGAAAGCTTTTGCGGGTGGTTTCACGATCGGCCAGAAACCCGCGGTCCATCATCACCGGATCGTGCATCGGATAGCTCCAGACCTGCAGCAGCGCCACCAGCATCAGCACCGGTCCTGGCTGGTCGAAAGCAAAATCCTTGAACCAGAGGTCGTTCAGTTGAACGTTGTTGCCGGCAACGACCAGTCCGATCAGCAGCAACAGGGTGCCGAGGAAGATGATCATCTGGAACAGGTCGGTGCGCAGTGACGCCTGCAACCCGCCCATCATCGAGTAGAACAGGGTGATCGCGGCAAAGAAGAGAATCGTCAGACTGTACCCCTTGCTGCCGGCGACGCCGAACAGAATGCCGATCACCAGCAGGTTGGCGAAGACCTCGCTGATCAGTCGCACCGCAATCACCAGATTGAAACAGCCGGTTCCCCAGCCGCCGAAGCGCTGGCGCAGGAAATCCTGAACGCTGTCGCAGCCGTGCTCAAAGCGCAGGCTGTCGACAATCTTGCCGCCGGTGAGAAATGAAAAGTAGTAAAAGGCGTAGGCCAGGGTGCCCCAGATGCCGTAATAGAAGCCGAGGATCGCAGCGTTCATCAGTGAGCGGGCGAAAATCCAGGTGGTGACCTGAGAAAAGGTCAGGGTCAGCAACCCCGGTTGTTGGCCGTCGGCTCGCAGCCCTTTGAAAAATGCGCCCTCGGAGCTGACTTTTGGTGACAGGACAACCGAAGCAAGCGCAATAAAACCGGCAAAAGCCGGCAGAACGTAATCCATTGAAAGCCTCCGTGGCGGGTAAAGTGACCTGGCACGGTAACATATCTGGCAGGGCTTATCGACTGTTCTGTTGAAGGGGCAACAGGTTCGTGCTCATGTCAGCTTGCAGCTGTAAAATCGTTCAGTTGCGGTTGTCTTAAGGTTGCTGATCGGTGGTGAACGCCTATACTGAAGAGGTCAACAATGACCTTTAAGCTGCCAACAGATTCTGGCGAAGGGAGCATGACCATGTTACCGAAGAACAGAGGGTCCAAAGTTAGAAGGATGATTGCCCTGTCAGGTTGTTTCGCGCTCTGTCTGTTTATTACACTGCCGCAGGCGGTCTTGGCTGTCGATTGGTTCAAGGCCGGCAAAGATCTGCTGCAGAGCACAACAGCGGAGAAATCACCCAGCCTGAGCAGTCTGAGCGATACGGAGATCGGCGCCGGGCTGAAGGATGCGCTTAAGGTCGGCACTGAGCGGGTTGTCAGTCAACTGGGGCAGGCGGACGGTTTTAACAGCGATCCGAAAATCCACATTCCACTGCCGGAGAGTTTTAGCAAGGTTCGTTCGGTGCTCGGCAGTATCGGCCAGACAGCGATGCTCGACGATCTGGAACTGAAGCTCAACCGCGCCGCCGAAGCCGCCACGCCGCAGGCCAAGCAGCTGTTCTGGGATTCGATCCAGCAGATGAGCGTTGACGATGTACAGGCGATTTACAGTGGCCCCGAAGACGCCGCGACCAAATATTTTCGGGGGAAGATGGCGCAGCCCTTGTCCGACGCGATGAAGCCGATCGTTTCCGAAAGCATGGCTCAGGTCGGCGCGGTGCAGGCCTACGATTCGGTGATGGGACAGTACAGCTCGATCCCCTTTGTGCCTGATGTGAAAGGCGATCTGACCTCCCATGTGCTTGAGAAGGGGATGGACGGGATTTTCTATTATCTGGCGCAGGAAGAGGCCGCGATCCGGCAGAATCCAGTCAAGCGAACCACCGAGATTCTGCAGAAGGTGTTCGGGGCGCAGCAATAATTATGTGAGGTTTCCAGCGCGGTTTCCGCCTCTGCAGCGACTGCAACGCAGTATGCCCATGATCTTCTTTCGGTTTTTCAGTCAGCGGGGGATGGTTCAGGGGCAGTCGTTGCCGGGGCGATAACCGGTCGGTGGAACAACCCGATAAAATCCTCCAGAATCAGATAGCTGGCCGGTATCAGCAGCAAACTGAGGAAGGTGCCGAAGAGAATACCGAAGCCCAGCGAGACCGCCATCGGGATCAGGAACTGGGCCTGGGTGCTGGTTTCCAGCAGCAGCGGCAGCAGGCCGGCAAAGGTGGTCACAGAGGTCAGCAGGATCGGCCGGAAGCGGGCGGCCCCGGCGGTCAGCACCGCATCGGTCAGTGGCATCCCTTCACGCCGGCGCCGGTTGATGAAGTCGACCAGCACCAGGCTGTCGTTGACCACCACACCGCATAACGCCATCAGCCCGAGCATGCTCATGAAGCTCAGGTTCATCCCCATGATCATGTGGCCGATAATCGCGCCGCCGATACTATAAGGGATGACCAGCATCACCATCAGCGGCTGCAGGTAGGACTTGAAAGGAATCGCCAGCAGTCCGTAGATGGCGAACAGTACAAACCCCACCCCGTAGAGCAGGCTGCCGACCGATTCGCGCTGCTCGCGTAATTCCCCCTCGAAACTGTAGCGGACCCCCGGATAATCGAGCAGCAGCTCGTCGAGAAACTCGCGCAGGTCAGCCGCCACCCGGTTGACATCGACTTTATCCTTTTCGGCATCGGCGGTGACGTTGACCGCCCGGTTGCGCTCCACCCGGCGGATCGTCGAGTAGCCGACGCCGAGCTGCGCATCGGCGACCTGGCTGATCGGGATTTCAATGCCGTCGGGGGTGCGGATTTTCATTGTTTCCAGGCTGCTTGAGTTCTGCCGCTGCTCTTTCGGGTAGCGGATCATCACCCGCACGTCATCGCGGCCGCGCTGAATCCGTTGCGCCTCGGCGCCGAAAAAGGCCGCGCGCACCTGCCGGCCCAGGTCGCTGTTGGTCAATCCGAGCAGTTCCGCCTCCGGCTTCAGGCGCAGCTGAATCTCCTGTTTGCCCTGATCGAAGCTGTCCTGAATATCATAGACGCCAGGATACTCGCTCAGCCGGGCCTGAATCGCAGCGGAAACTTCCGTCAGCTGGGTGAAGTTCGCGCCGGTCAGCTGGACATCGATCGGATCGCCGCTGCGGCCGATCTCAGCGCGGAAGGTCAACTCCTTGGCGCCGGGGATAACGCCAATCTGCTTACGCCAGGCGTTGACGATTTCGCTGGTGGTGACGGTGCTCAAGCGATCCTCTGGTGGCACCAGCTCAAGGGTGACCTGCCCGATCTCCGGGTTGCCGCTGGTGCCCGGGCGACCGCCACCGCTCCAGCCGATGCTGACCAGAATGTTGCTGATCAGTGACCCCGAGCCGTCCGGCTCCTGAAACTCGGCCTGCAGCTGGCGGGCGATCTCGCCCATCCGTTCGACATGCCTGCGGGTTTGTTCGATGGATGTACCGGCCGGCATCACCAGCGAGGCGCGGGCGGTTTCGCTCTGGATGCGTGGGAAAAAGTTGTAGCCGTAGCGGCCGCTGACGACAAAGCTGACGATAATGATCAGCGCCGCGGTAAACAGTGCAAAGGTCAGGTGACGGCGTTCAATCGCCTTTTTCAGGACCGGTTTGTAGAGTTTGTGGATGAAGCGCTCCAGGGCGTCGGCAATTCGTCCCTGCAGCCGCAGCAGCGGGCCAGTCTTTTTTTTCTGCAGCTGAACGTGGCGCAGGTGGGCCGGCAGGATCAGCTTCGATTCAATCCAGGAAAAGCAGAGCACCGGGATGATAATCAGCGGAATCTGGGCGAAGATCGGCCCGCGGTTCCCTTCCATGAACAGCAGCGGTAGAAAGGCCGCCACCGTGGTCAGCAGACCGAAGGTGACCGGTACTGCGACCTCCTGGGCGCCGCGGATGACCGACTCGACCGACTCGCCATGTTTTTTCAGATGCGTATAGATGTTCTCACCGGTGATTATCGCGTCATCGACGACCATGCCGAGCACCAGAATAAAGGCGAACAGGCTGATCAGGTTGATGGTGACGCCGAGCACCGGCATCAGCGCCAGCGCCCCCATAAAGCTGACCGGAATGCCGACACAGACCCAGATAGCGATGGAAAACCGCAGAAACAGAGCCAGCGCGATAAAGATCAGAATCCCCCCCTGAATAGCGTTATTGGTCAGGGTGTTCAGGCGCAGTTTGACAATCCGCGAGCGGTCGCGCCAGTAATCGAGACTGATCCCCGGCGGCAACTGCTGCTGCTTTTCCAGCACGTAGTCGCGCACCGCTTTACCAACCTGCAGGGCGCTCTGGTCGCCGCTGCGGTAAACCTCGATCAGCACCGCCGGCTGGCCATTGAATAGGGCAAACAGGGGGTCCTCGTCGAAACCATCGCGGATCAGCGCCAGATTCGCCAGCAGCAGCTGACTGCCATCGGCATTGCTGCGGATCGGGATGCGGGCGAACTGCTGCGCATCATAGGCCTGCCCGCGGGTGCGCAGCAGAATCTCACCTTCGCGGGTTTTGATCGCGCCAGCAGGCAGATCAACGGAAGAACGCTGAATAGCCGCAGAGATATCCTCGAGGCTGAGGTTGTACTGTTCGAGGGTCTGTTGATCGACTTCGATCGACATTTCATAGGGGCGCACCGCCACCAGGTCGGCCTGACTGACATCCGGCAGCGCCGTCAGGTCATCGCGGATCAGTTCACCGAGCTTGCGCAGGTCCTGCTCCGGCAGCGCTCCGGCGACCACCACTGAGATCACCTCACGGCGGAACTGGACCACCTGATAGCTGGGGCGTTCGACGTCGTCGGGAAAGGTGCTGATGGCGTCGACCCGGTTCTTGATGTCATCGAGCAGCTCGCGGGGTTCGTAACCTTTGGCGACCTCGATGCGGATCTGACCGCTGCCTTCACGGGCGCTGGAGACCAGCTCGTCAATCCCCTGCAGGTCGGCGATCGCCTCTTCAACACGGATCACCACTGCTTCTTCGACCTCGGCCGGGGTCGCGCCGCGATAACGCACATCGACAGTGACGGTGTCCCGTTCGAACTCAGGGAAAACCTCCAGCGGGATCAGTTCGACTGCCGACCAGGCACCGATGCAGAGGATGATCAGCATCAGCAGGTTGGCGGCGACCGGATTGTTGGCGAACCAGGCGATCATCCCTTTCATGCTCAGGGCTCCTGCTGCGGTTTTTGAGATTTTTTCTCGGCCGCTTCACCGGCGATCTGCACCTTGATACCGTCGGCGGCAAACGGCAGGGTGGTCAGGGACAGTCGCTCGCCGGGCTGCAACGGACCGCTGGCGACCAGCTGCTTTTCATCCCGCCAGATAATCTCCAGTTCGCGACGCTGCAGCCGGTTGTCGGCGTCGATCAGGTGGACGGTATTGGCGCCGCGGACCGCCTGTCTGGGGAGCACAAAGACATTTTTGAGCTGTTTGCCGAAAATCTGTGCTTCGAGGAACTGGCCGATTTTCAGTGCCGGCCGGCCGGGCTGCAGCTGGTAGGGGGCGTCGATCTGGCCGATGACAAAGAGTTGCCGGCTGCGAATATCGACGCTGCCTTCGGTGCGGATCAGCCGCCCCTGCCACTGGTGCTGCTGCTCGCCGACCCGGCTGCTGAACAGCACCGGCGCTCCGGCATTGGCTGTCTGCCGGCTGTCTGGAGAGTTTTCCGGCAGGTGCAGAAAGCTTTGCGCTTCGCTGCCGATCGGCAGGCGGATTTCAACCGCGTCGCTGGCGTAAATTTCTGCCAGCTGGGTGCCGGGGGTGATGTACTGGCCAAGATCGACCTTCTTCTGCAGGATGCGTCCGGCGTAAGGGGCGACAATGCGGGTTCGTTCCAGCTCCAGTTCGGCCTGCCGCAAGCGCGCTTCGGCCGCCGCCAGCGCCGCTTCGGAATTTTTCAGCTGCGGGGCGCGCAGCAGCAGCGGAGTGGGTTCGCCGTCCAGCTGCAGCTTTTCCCAGTTCAGACGGGCCTGATCGGACTGCGCCTGCTCCTCAGCCAAGCTCAGCTGTTTCTGGATAAGTTCGGCGCGGGCGATGATGACAGCATTTTCGTAATCACGCGGATCGATCTGCAGCAGTGTTTCGCCGGCGGAAAAAAAACCGCCGTTGCGGAAACTGTCGGCCACCTGGGTGATTTTACCGGCAACCTCAGGCACCAGGGTGCTGCTGGTACGCGGCATCAGGGTGCCGCGGCTGGCGACGACGACCTGATAATCCTGCGGCTGCAGGGTCAGAACTTCGACCGTGGGCGCTGCAGTTTTGGGGCGCTGGCGTTCGGTTTGCGGGCCGGTGGCGATCAGGCTGGCGGCAATGGCGATGCCGCCGAGCAGCACCAGTGGCGGCAGCAGAAAGCGGAGCAGGCGTTTCATGGCGAGTCCTTGGCAGTCGTTGTTGCTTGTGAGGTGGCGAAGGGGCCACCCAACGCCAGGTGCAGATTAATCCGGTTTTCCAGCCGCTGGCGATCGGTGGCCAGCAGCGCAATCTGCGCGCTGAAGGCGCGACGCTGGGTTTCGAGCAGGGTGATGATCCCCTCTAACCCTTGCCGATAGCGCTGTTCAGCCAGCGCCTGTGCTTCGAGTGCTTCGTTGACCGATGTCTGCAGGGCGCTTTGTTGTTGTTGCAGATAGCTCTCTGCCGCTAAGGCGATTTCCACTTCGCGGAAGGCGTTCAAGGCGCTGCCGGCGTACTCGGCCAGCAGTTCTTCGACCTTACTTTCGGCCAGATTTTGCTCGGCGCTGCGGCGGCCGCCATCGAACAGCGGCTGGACGACCGACCCGGCCAGGCTCCAGAGCAGATAATCCCAGTCGAGCAGCTGATAAAGTCTGTCGCTGGCGGTGCCGGCCGCGGCGGTCAGTTTGAAGATCGGCAAGCGGTTCTGGTCGGCCGCTGCGGCGCGCAGGCCGCTGGCGTTCAGGCGCAGTTCCGCCGCCTGCAGGTCGGGGCGGCGTTGCAGCAGCGTTGAGGGCAGGCCGGCTGGAACCGCCATGGCCAGTTGCGGCAGCTGGCCAGCGGTTTTCAAGTCGCCGGCGGGGTAACGCCCGAGCAGGATTTCCAGCTCACGGCGCTGCTGATCCAATTGGCGCTTGCGGTCGGCGCTGCTGCTTTGGGCCGTGGCCAGCGCTGCACGGGCCAGCCGCAGGTCGAGGGCGCTGTTCAGGCCGCTGCGGTACTGCTGCTCAATCACCTGCAGGCTCTGGCGGTAGGAATCCTCGGTCGCTCCGGCCAGCAGTTGCTGCTGCTGCGCTTCGTTCAACCGAAACCAGCTGCGCGCGACACTGGCCACCAGTGAGAGCTGCGCCGCCTGCCGATCGGCCTGCGCCGCGCTCACTTCAGTGATGGTCGCCTGCTTGCCGTAGCTCAGGCGGTTCCAGAGGTCGACTTCCCAGCTCAGCGCTGTCTGCAGGGCAAAATTATTGCCGATCGTCGCACTGCCGCCGCTGTTGGTCCGGCGGCGGGCGGCGGAAAACTGCAGGTCGGCAGTCGGGCTCAGCTCTGCACCGGCAATTCCAGCCCGGGCCTGGGCGGCTTTGATTCTGGCGGCGAGCAGCTGCAGGTTGAAGTTGCCCTGCAGGGCTTCAGCGGCCAGCGCTTTCAGTTGCAGATCGGCAAAGCTGTCGAGCCAGCCGTCAGGCTCAATAGCGGTTTCCGGCTGGGTTGCCGTCCAGTTGTCAGGCGTTGCGGGGAGTTGATTGCGCGGATCAGGTAGCGCGGTTCTCGGCGCACAGCCTGAGGCCAGAAGTGTGATCGCTGTCAATAAAAGCAGGGTGAGTCGGCACATAGGCAGATATCGGTTATCCGGTCCGGTGTTGTCAGGAAGGGGTTGACCATCTGAATATCGACAACCGCTGGCCTTGTCAAAGGTTTTCGGTGCCGCACAGTCATCCCCCTTGTTTCACTTGGTCAGTTTAACCCTGTAGACCTGAATTTGACCAGTCCGTCAAAATCAGGCGGGTGTTTTTTCTGCGACCGAATGATTGTTTGATTGTATTTAATTTCGGTTTTATACTGGCGCTCTTCTGTTATCGTATATATCTGTCCCGCTCTCGTAATGCACCAAGGAGTCAGTTATGGAAGAGATTATCCCTGCTTATACCCCGCCCGATTTTTCCAGCCCGAAACTGGCGAACGCTCCGCTGGTGAAGACCGTTGCCGCGCCGCTCGACGGGGTGGTGCCGGACAATTATCACGGGACCTCCAATTATCCTGAATATGTCCATTTGGGTGGCGGCAAATGGCTGCTGGCACCGGAAAGCCGGATGGATTCGACGCTGGTCCTCAAAGGGGACAGCCTTGATGTCATCGAGGCGCGGCGGGTGAAAAAGGGGGATGCGGTGGTGGTCGGCCGCACCGAAAACGGTGAGGAGGGGATTTACGTCCACACCACCGGCTTCGATCCGCCGGCTTCCGAGCAGGTCGACAAGTTTGCCTTCCGCACCCGCGGCACTCGCGAGACACCATTCTCCCGCTCGTACGACGATCTCTACAAGGTGCTGCGTCACGACCGCGAGCATGGCTACATCACCTGGGTGCTCGGTCCGGCGGTGGCCTTTGACAAGGACAGCCGCGACGCCATGCAGGGCTTGATCGAAAGTGGCTACTGTCAGGCGCTGCTGGCCGGCAATGCGCTGGCAACCCACGACCTTGAGGCGGCGCGTTTTCGCACCGGGCTTGGGCAGGATATCTACACTCAGCATCTGAAGCCGCTCGGCCACTATAATCATCTGGATATCATCAACGAGGTGCGCAAACGCGGCTCGATCGCCAAGACGATCGAAGAACTGAAGCTTGGGGACGGCATCATCTACGCCTGCGAAAAGAAGCAGATACCCTATGTGCTGGCCGGCTCGATCCGCGATGACGGCCCGCTGCCCGAAGTGATTTCCGATGTCTACAAGGCGCAGGACGCCATGCGCGTGCATGCCCGCAAATCGACCACGGTGATCGCGCTGGCGACCCAGCTGCATTCGATCGCCTTCGGCAATATGGTCCCAAGCTACCGGGTGATGCCGGACGGCGAGGTGCGGCCGGTGTTCTTCTATATCGTGGATATGACCGAATTCTCTGCCGACAAGCTGGCCAATCGCGGTTCGTCGCAGGCGGTGGCGATTCTGACCAACGCTCAGGACTTTATGATGAACCTGTGGAACAACCTCAAAGGCTGACGTTATGGCAAGTAAAACCATCCGTATCATCGGCGTGCCGATCGATCTCGGCCAGGACCAGCGCGGCGTCGACATGGGCCCAAGCGCGATCCGTTATGCCGGATTATCCTCGGCTCTCAAGGCGCTCGGCTACCAGCTGCACGACGCCGGCAATCTCTATGTGCCGGTGCGTGACACTCTGGCCAGTCAGTCGCAGGGGGATTTTCTGCCGGCCATCCAGCAGGTCTGTCAGATGGTCTACGAAGCCGCCGCGCAGTCGGTTGCTGATGATGAAATTCCGCTGTTTCTGGGCGGCGATCATTCGCTGGCCATCGGCACCATCGGCGGCGTGACCAGCCGCGAACCGGCCGGAGTGATCTGGATCGATGCCCACGGCGACGCCAACCGGCCGCAGACCTCGCCCTCGGGCAACGTCCACGGCATGCCGCTGGCGGCGCTGCTGGGTGAAGGTTTTCCCGAACTGGTCAATGTTGGCCGACCGGGGAGCAAGCTCGAAGCGCAGGACGTGGTGATGATCGGCATCCGCGATCTGGATGAGGGGGAGCGCAACTGGCTGCGGCAGAGCGGTATCCGTGTCTATACCATGCGTGAGCTGGACGAGCGGGGGATGAGCGCGGTGATCCGTGAAGCCCTGTCGTCGCTGGAGCATTGCAGCCGCATCCATGTCAGTCTCGACATGGACAGCCTCGATCCGACCCAGGCACCGGGGGTAGGAACGCCGTCATCCGGCGGCTTGCGCTATCGCGAAGCGCAGCTGCTGATGGAAATCATTGCCGACACCGGCAAACTCTGCTCGGCGGATATCGTCGAGATCAACCCGATCCTCGATCACGAAAATCGCACCGCGCGCATGGCGGTGGAACTGGCCGCATCGCTGTTCGGTAAAAGTATTCTTTAGTCGCCAGTACTGATTGCCGGTGTGATCCCGATTGATGCAGGAGCAACGTGATGGAACCCAAAGACTTGATGGCCTGGTTTAACCGGCAGCCGCGGCTCGGCACCCTGGCGACTTCCGACGGCATTGGCAATGTGAATAACGCGGTCTTCTCGGCGCTGAACATGATCGACGAGGAGACGGTGGTGATGGCGATCGGCGCGAACCGCTCGCTGGCCAACCTGAAGAGCAATCCCAAGGCCGCTTACATTTTTTTCGAGCCAGCGCCAAATCCCTTTGAGTGGAAAGGGGCCAGACTTTATCTCGACGCGAAAAGCATTGAAGCCAGCGGTCCGCTGTTCGACCAGCTGGTCACGGTTGTCCGCAAGCAAGTCGGTGATCAGGCCGCAGCGAATGTAAAAGCCGCTGTGACTTTTAAAATAGACGCCGTACGGTCGCTGATCGACATGGGCTAAAGGGGGATTCGTAACGTTTTTTACCGCGCCGGCCGAGTTTCCGAGGCGCTGTTTTTTGGGGCCGGCTGATTAGCTGTTCGGATCGAGGGAGATTTCAGTTTTTCTAACGACTTTTTTCAGTGCGAAGGAGGATTGCACCCGCAGCACTTCAGGCAGGCTGGTCAGCCGGTTGTGAATGCGCAGATAGTCCTCGTTGTCGCGCACGATGACGCGCAGCAGGTAGTCGCTGTCGCCGGACATCAGGTAGCATTCCATCACCTCTTTAACCTTGCCGATCTCCTGTTCAAACCGCTGCAGCTTCTCCTGTTGCTGCCCTTCCAGCGTCACTCGCACGAACACGGTGCCCGGCTTGCCCAGCGCGGTTTGGTCGATCAGCATCACGTAGCGGTCGATGATGCCGCTTTTTTCCAGCAGCCGCACGCGGCGCAGGCAGGCCGATTCGGAGAGTCCGACCTGCTCGGCCAGCTGGACATTGCTCAAGCGACCGTCTTTCTGCAGCGCCGACAGGATACGTTTATCAATGGCGTCTGGCTGTGTCTGTTGCGGATTCTGAGTCATATCAAAATAATAGTCGAATTTTCTGCGAAAGTGGAGGGCGAATTCAATGGTCTTTGCAGGAAAATTCTCAGAACAAGCTGATAAACTTGGCAGATAGTTAGCTATTCACTTCTCGCGCAGTTAAAGGAGCTTGCCATGATCGTCGGAATCCTCAAAGAGATCAAAACCGAAGAGAACCGCGTCTGCATGACCCCGGCCGGGGTTGAGGTTATGACGAGCAGTGGCCACCAACTGTTGGTGGAGCATTTGGCTGGTGTCGGCAGCGGGTTCTCCGATGCGGACTATGTTGCCGTCGGCGCGGAAATCGTTGCTACCCCGGCCGAGATTTACGCTCGCGCCGAGATGGTCATGCATGTCAAGGAACCGCAGCCGGTTGAATACCCGATGATCCGCGACGGGCAGATCCTGTTTACCTATTTTCACCTGGCGGCTGATGAAGGCCTGACCCGTGCAATGATGGAACGCAAAGCGATCTGTATTGCTTACGAGACCATTGTCGCCAGCGATGGCAGCCTGCCGCTGTTGACGCCGATGAGCGAGGTCGCCGGACGGATGGCGGCGCAGGAAGGCGCCAAGTATCTGGAACGTGCGCAAGGGGGGCGCGGCATTCTGATGGGCGGCGTGCCGGGGGTCGCTCCGGCGACGGTGCTGGTGCTCGGCGGCGGCGTGGTCGGTACCCACGCGGCGCAAATGGCCTGCGGGCTGGGTGCCAAGGTTTACCTGCTCGACATGAGCCTCAAGCGCTTGCGTTATCTGTCTGAAATTATGCCGAAAAACTGTTTTCCGATGATGTCCTCGCCGGCCACCGTCCGTGACCTGGTGCAGGAAGCCGACGTGGTCATCGGCGCGGTGCTGCTGCACGGCGCCAAGGCGCCGAAGCTGCTGACCCGTGACATGTTGAAGACGATGAAGAAGGGCGCCGTGATCGTCGATGTTGCCATCGACCAGGGCGGCTGCTTCGAGACGTCAAAGCCCACCACCCACAAGGAACCGATCTACGAAGTCGACGGCATCGTTCATTACTGTGTTGCCAACATGCCGGGTGCGGTACCGCTGACCTCGACCATGGCCCTGACCAACGCCACCCTGCCGTACGCGCTGAAGATCGCCAGCCAGGGGTGGCAGCAGGTTGCGCGCACTGACGCCGGAATCCGGGAAGGGTTCAACGTCGTCAATGGCACGGTCTGTTATAGAGGGGTGGCCGAGGCGTTCGCCATGGACTATGTCCCGGTCGAGGAACTGCTGAAGCCGGAAATCTGAAGGCTAACTTTCTTAGGCATAAAAAATCCCGCTGCAGCGAGAACTGCGCGGGATTTTTTATGTCGGTATTTTAAGCTGCGGCGGCTACTGGTGTTTCTCCCGCAACGCCTTTTTGTTGACCTTGCCGACGCTGGTCTTCTCGATCCCCTCAACAAACTGGACTTTCAGCAGCAG
>DATCYW010000073.1:0-5852 GCA_036526255.1 Malonomonas sp.
TTTCTGGGATTTTATGCGTTTTTAACCGCTCTGGCTTCCGGTCCGCTTTCGGCGATAGCTCTGATTACCGGGATGCATTTTGTTATCGCCATCCTTCTTTCGGTGCTGTTTTATCGGGAGCAGATGTCTTTGCGCCGTTACCTCGGCATCGGTTTGACTCTGCTGGCAGTATTTTTTCTGAAACAATAACCCTGACGAAGGTGAATCATGAAGGAAACTCAAACCGACTGGAACGCGCGCTGGCGTGAGAAGGCCGTTACCGCCAACTGGCAGGCCGATTCCTGGTTGCAGCGGGTGCGTGCATATTTACCCGAAGGGAGCGCCCTTGATATCGCCTGCGGGATGGGGCGTAACGCCATTTATCTGGCCGAGCAGGGTTTTGCAGTCACTGCGGTCGATATGTCCGAGGTGGCACTGAGCTATCTGAAAGAGGAGGCACAACGCCGCGGCCTTGAAATTGAAATCACCCACATCGATCTGGAAACCGCTCCGGTGCTGCCGACTGGTCCATTCGATCTGTTGCTGAACTTCTTTTATCTGCATCGGCCTCTGTTACCGCTTGAACTTGAGCAGGTCCGTCCGGGAGGGGTTGCCGTGTTTCGGACTTTCAGCAGCGCCGGCAGTGAACAGTTTGGTCCGATCCGTCAGGATATCGCTTTGCACCCCGGTGAATTGCTGGAAATTTTTGCCGGCTGGGAAATTCTGTTTCATGAAGAAGGCCTTGAACCCTCAGCTAAAGGCGGATCACTGGCCGGAATCGTTGCTCGCAAGCCGATTTAATTCTGTAGAAAAAATACCCAGTGGGTAGAAAGTCATCATTGGCTGAATCCAGAATTTTCTATCGTTACTCTGGTTTTTGAAGAGAATCTCCACAGGGGTCTTGTTTTGAGGGTTATTATCATTAGAATTGGACTGTGAATTGGCCAGTTAACTGGCTGAAATTTTGAACATCCATGAATCAACCATTGTTTTAGAAGATGGCACTTGCATTGCACTAGAGATAGTCTCTCGGTCTAAATGAATAGCTGGTCGGGATGGCACGACTCCGAGCCCGGTTGCCTAACAGGAGTATCCTCATGGCGAAGGGCCTATGGGTAGGATTGGAAACAATTCTGCCTCCCTGATGGAAAGGAGTTTTTCATGCAACCTCTTTTACAATCCAAAGGAGTTAGGGAATGGACAAGATTCTGAGAATCGACATGGGAGCCAGCGGCGGCCCGAAGCAGAGCACCGAAAAGGCCGGTGAGTTTACTGCGCTGGGGGGCAGAGCCACCACTTCGATGATCGTTGGCAAAGAGGTGCCGCCCGACTGTCATCCGCTGGGAGCCGAGAACAAGCTGGTTATCGCTCCGGGAATGCTCAGTGGGACTGCTGCCGCCATCTCGGGTCGGATCTCGGTTGGCTGTAAGAGCCCCTTGACTGGCGGCATCAAAGAATCAAACGCCGGTGGCCAGGCAGCCCAGGTGCTAGCGCGTCTCGGCTATGCCGCAATCATTATTGAGGGAAAGCCGGCTGGCGATGACCTCTATAAAATCCACATCAACAAGGACCGGGTCGAGGTCAGCGTTGATAACAGCAACAAGTTGCTCGACAACTATCCGCTGATTGAAAAATTACGTAAAGAATACGGCGATAAGGTCGCCTTCATGTCGATCGGAACAGCCGGTGAGCGTCTGATGGCATCGGCCTCCATTGCCTGTACCGACCCTGAACTGCGCCCAACCCGTCACTGTGGCCGTGGAGGTGTCGGTGCCGTCATGGGTTCCAAAATGGTCAAGGTCATCATCCTTGATGATGCCGGCTGCACCAATCGCGCACCGAAGGACGCGGAACGGTTCAAGGCTGCCAACCGCGCCTTTGTCGAAGGGATCCGCAAGCACCCGGTCTCCGGTGAAGGCCTGCCGGCCTACGGTACCAACGTGCTGACCAACGTGCTGAACGAGGCCGGCGGCTATCCGACCAATAACTTCAAGACCGGCCAATTCCCTGGTTCGGAGAAGATCAGCGGCGAAGCTCAGGCTGAGCTGGAGATCAAACGTGGCGGAAAAGCGACCCACGGCTGCCATCGCGGTTGCGTCATCCAGTGTTCAGGGATTTACAACGACAAGGACGGTAACTACCTGACCAAACAGCCTGAATATGAAACCGTTTGGTCGCACGGCGGCCATTGCGGCATCAACGATCTGGATACCATCGCGACCCTCGACTACTGGGATGACAACGTCGGTGTTGATACCATCGAGATGGGCGTCGCCATCGGTGTTGCCATGGACGGCGGCGTAATCGAGTTCGGTGATTGTGAAGGTGCGATCCGCCTGCTGAAGGACGAAGTCGCCAAGGGAACTCCGCTCGGTCGTATCCTCGGTGGTGGCGCCGGAATGGTCGGTAAGGCCTTCGGTGTGACCCGGGTACCAGTGGTCAAGAATCAGGCGCTGCCAGCCTATGACCCACGAACTGTTCAGGGCATCGGTGTGACTTACGCAACCAGCACGCAAGGGGCGGACCACACCGCCGGTTACGCAGTTGCCACCAATATTTTGAAAGTCGGCGGCGATGTCGATCCGCTGAAACCCGAAGGACAGGTCGAGCTGTCACGCAACCTGCAGATTGCCACCACCGCAATCGATTCAACCGGGCTCTGTCTGTTTATCGCTTTCCCGATTCTGGATCAGCCGGAAACCTTCCAGTCGCTGCTTGACCTGCTGGGTGGCTTCTACGGAATAGAGATGACTGGCGACGACGTCGTTGCCCTGGGACAGAAGGTTCTGACCCTGGAGCGCGAGTTCAACAAGGCTGCCGGCTTCGGTCCTGAAGACGATCGCCTGCCAAGTTTCTTCAAGAACGAAAAGTTGCCACCGCACAACATCACCTTCGGTGTCACTGACGCTGAGCTGGATCAACTCTACAACTGGAGCTGATAGCGCCCGGAACAGGGGGAGGCCGGAGAGCAGGCCTCCCCCTGTTTTAGCTTCAGCAAACAAGCAAAAAATATCTTTTCTCGCTTGCGCGAAGAGCAGGGGTTATGACTGACAAAAGCACACTGCGGATGGTTCTGCCACTGTCACAATTGCCAGCGTTTTTCCCCTTACTGCAACGGGGGATCTGGATGCAGGCGCAGGTGGGCTGCGGTGTGATGAGCCTGTTGACCAAGCAGTTCGGGATTGATGAAGATTACATCGTTGAACGGATAACGACCCTGTTTCTGGATGGCAGGCCGGTTGATGACCTGGAAACCTCTTATGTAAAGGACGGCTCTACTCTGGCGCTCTCCGCCGCCATGCCGGGACTGGTCGGGGCGACCATGCGTCGCGGCGGACACCTCGCTGCGATGCGCGGTTCGATTTCCTGCCCAAGTCAGAAGCTGGAACGTGGCGGTACTGGGCGGGTCAGAATCAAACTGTTCAATATGGTGATGACCGAGCTGGGCGCAATCTTTCTGGCTCAGGGTGTCTGCCTGTCGAATGCTGATTTTAGCGAGTTTTTGAGCGAGCAGGAGGACGGTTTCTGGCAAAGTTTCGGCGTTGCTATCCTTGGCGATCAGCAGATTGAGCCGGTCCAGCTGAAGAAACAGTTCAGCCAGGCAGACACTACTGGTGAATTGCTGGTTACGGTTGAATTTAAGGACTGAATGCGTCAGTCATTACTGAGAAAACTCTGGAGATGAGTCGGAATGCAGATCACTGTTAAGTTGTTCGCCACCTTCCGTCAAGGCCGTTTCGCCATTGAGAACCGCGACTATCCCGCCGGGACAACGGTGATCGATGTGGTTAATGACCTAGAGCTGCCAATCGAGAAACTCGGCATATTGATGATTAACAGCCGGCATGTCGACCCCGACCGGGTTCTCGCTGAGGGGGAGACTCTGGCGATCTTCCCGTTGGTTGGTGGTGGTTAAGATGACTGCGTTGCAGAGCTACTTAAAGAACAACGCTGCTGACGGGCTGATTTCATGGCAGTGTCAGCAGCAAGCGTCGGTACAGTTTGGATTGAGCCTCGCCGCAGTGGAGACAGCGATTCTTCAGGCAGGCTTGCTGCCGGCACGTTATCAGCGTAACCAGCAGATGATTTCGACCAACCAGCAGTTGAAACTCTTCAGCAGCAGGGTGGCCGTGATTGGCGCCGGTGGCCTCGGTGGCTACATTCTGGAACAGTTGGCAAGGCTTGGAGTGGGGCAGCTTGTTTCGATAGATGCCGATATTTTTGAAGAGAATAATCTTAACCGGCAGTTGCTGGCGACTCCGGCCAATCTTGGCCGCGCCAAGGTTGCAGTGGCCAGGGAGCGGATCAGCGAAATCAACCCGGCCGTGACCCTGACGCCGGTACAAGAGCTGTTTACTGCCTCCAACGGCCAAGCGTTGCTGAAGGGCGCCGCTTGCGTAGTCGATGCGGTCGATAATGTCACCGCTCGACTGGAACTGGCAGATGTTTGCCGATCGCTGCAGCTACCGCTGGTGCACGGCGCCATCGCCGGCTGGTACGGACATGTCGCAACCATCCTGCCCGGTGACGATTCGCTGCAGACGATTTATCGGCACTGGCAGGGGGGCAAAGGGGTTGAGCAGCAACTGGGGAACCCGTCTTTTACTCCGGCGGTTGCCGCCAGCTTACAGGTCGGCGAAGTCTGCAAGGTTCTGCTCGGAGAGGGGCGGCTGCTGCGCAAGCGCCAATTGGCCTTCAATCTGCTTGATATGGAGATCGACGAAATACCTCTTTGAGAACTGATGCAATTTTTCTGTCGCAATGATCGTTACATTAAGACAGAATAGATAACTTCTCCTAGCCGCTGCAGCCTGAAGGGTTTTTTCCTATGGTCGGCGGCCGATGGGTACTGCTGGAAACGGCCGTGCCTCCCAGTGTGGAAAGGAGAGACCGCAGTGTGCAGCTTTAGCGCGCCTGCGCAGGGTCTCTTTCCAACTGGGAGGAGACTTTTTTTATGCTTCTGTATACGGTGTCGTCAGGTTCTCAAAGGGGGACCGTCCATCTTTCTGATCGCCGTAAGATGCTATCACTGATAAGGAGAAAACATGCAAATCATCCGTTGCCTGTTGGTATTGTCCGTTCTGCTGGGACTTGCCGGAAACGGCTTTGCCGCCGAGCATCTGCGGCTGGCGACCACCACATCGACGGAAAACTCCGGTTTGCTGGCGGAGCTGCTGCCACCGTTTGAGCGAGCCAACGATTGCCAGGTCGATGTCATCGCTGTCGGCACAGGTAAAGCGATCAAGCTGGGTGAAACCGGTGATGTTGATGTCCTTATGGTCCACGCCCGCAGCAAAGAGGATAAGTTTGTTGCCGACGGCTTTGGCGTCGACCGGCGCGACGTGATGTACAACGATTTTGTCCTGCTGGGTCCGGTCAGCGACCCGGCCGGAATCAATGATATGGCTGATATTGCCACCGCGATGTCGAAAATTGCCGCAGCCGGGATTACTTTCGTTTCACGCGGTGACGACTCGGGAACCCACAGCCGTGAGAAGCAACTCTGGAAAGCGGCCGGAATCGTTCTCGATGGCGCCTGGTATCTGGAAGCAGGGCGCGGTATGGGCGAAGTGATCATCATGGCCGGTGAACGTCAGGGCTATACGCTGAGTGATCGCGGTACCTATCTGGCCTTCAAAGAAAAGACCCCGCTGCGCGTCGCGGTCGAAGGCGACAATCGGCTGTTCAACCCTTATGGCGTCATCATGGTCAACCCTGAAAGGCACCCCCACGTAAAAGTCGCCCTGGCGACGAAATTTCTCGATTATCTGACTTCTGCTCAGGCAAAAGCTTTGATCAACGGCTATCGCCGGGGCGGAGAGCAACTCTTTTACGTGAAGTAAGGGGCCAACTTGGGCTATCTGGTCGAATCA
>DATCYW010000074.1:0-38997 GCA_036526255.1 Malonomonas sp.
TAGAGTACCACCAAGCGCCACCATCGCTTGGAGAGCACAATGTGGAAATTCTCGGTGGCCTGCTCGGCCTGTCAGAACTGGAACAGCTAAAGCTAGCAGAGGAAGGTACTGTTGGATAGCTTCACGTATCTGAATTGTCCCAAGTTCAGTAGACACTTAGACCCATCATTTTTGTTCCTAAAAATCACCATTTCCAGAACATCATAGTCTTCAGCATGTTTATGCGGGCTGAGGTTTTCTTAGAAGTTGCCTCATAATGGTGTCTTGGATGAGCTTAGGATTAATAGCTCGATTCGGGGTATACGGATCTCATATATCGTGACTTAAAGGGAGGCTGCTGCCTGAATTGAGGCGCATCCTTCATGCTCTCAGCTCTGCTGAGCCTGCTGGACAAAATCATTATCTAGCTTGGCCGCCAGCCTGTAAACCGTTGCTCTTGAAACATGAACTGCCGAGCCAGATCCTCTTTACTGATTACGACAGATCCCAGCGTCTCCAGCAGTTCTCGCTCTTTTCGTTTTGACAGTTTCGGCTTACGGCCTAATTTCACACCGGCAGCCATTGCTTGCTCTCGCCCTTCTCTGCCAGCTGACGTTTGCAACTAAAACTGGTGGCTGATTGTCAAAAATATGGAGCAGACTGAATGGAATATGTTTAACGTAATTCATCCAAAACAACTCTGCCCAAAAGTGTTGCGTTGGGTGTTTCTGGGGGAGCTGTAAATTTTTCACTATGGGGTGACTGGGTATGTTACTGGGGGAGGTGGGGGCCTTTATTCCTAAAATTTTAATGTTTAAAACCTCGAATGCTTTTGATGACCACCTTTCCCGTTGACCTAGTCTTATTGGTGAATAGGAAAGTGAGAAGCTTTGTTAATGTCGTTTCTCTTTCACGGAATTTGTGCCGCTCCGAATCAGCCGCCGAATGTGCTCACTATTAACCTAATTTTTTTGCTAGATCTTCTGCCTTGAGGTGAGTATATCGCTTAAGCATTTGCAGCGTTTTGTGCCCGCTAATACTTGCAACTTCCATAGGATTGAGTCCTTTTTCAAACAACCTAGAACATGCCTCGTGACGGAGATCGTGCCATCGCAGATCTTCAATCTTCAGCTTTTCACATGTTTCCCGAAAAGTCCGGCTAACATGTGATCCCCCCACCTTGAAAATTTTACCATCAGTCGCGTCTGATAACTTTTCCAGAACAGTAACAGCAGTCGTAGAAAGCGGAACATTTCGAGCTTCACTGTTCTTTGTTTCAGGCAAATGAACTACCCGGCGAGACAAATAGACATATTTCCATTCGAGCGACAGAAGCTCTCCTTGCCTCATGGCCGTTTCGAGTGCCAGCTGGAAAAGAGGCACCAGAGTCCCGCCAAGAGCATCTAACAGTTTCGCCTCTTCGCCTGGCTGAAGGCGCCTATCTCGACCTGCAGGTTGCTTAGGCCTTGAAACTTTTGCGACAGGATTGTCAAGAGACTCCATCCCCCACTCCCGATGAGCTGTGTTGAAAAGAGCTGAAAGAAGGATGAGTTCATTGTTGACCGTATAGGGGCTTTTGCCTTCAGATAGCCGCATATCACGATATTTTGCAATATCAGTACTTCTGATTGTTGACAAAAAACGGCTGGCTAAATCAGTACGTTTAAAATGGTCGATCCGGCTGCCTTCTTGGGTTGCTCCCTTTTTATGTGGGGTCTTTTCTTTGCGATAGCGATCTAGTGCTTCATCTAGGGTTGTTGTCTCTGCCTCTTTGCGGGAGACAAAAACCCCATCGTCCATCTCAGATTCAATTTTACGTGCCCAGCGGGCAGCATCATCATATGTCTCGAGAGTCTTTGCCTGCTTGGGCCAGCCTTTGCGCCTGATTTTGACCTGCCATTGGTACGGGCCGCGCTTGATGATTGATGCCATGGGTACACCTTTCTCTCTGGCGGTTGCATTTTGTGGGATCGCTGTCCCCCGAAAAATTAAAAAATTCTGTGTCACAATAATGTCACAAATAGGGGGTTTCTACTAGACATGAAAAACTAAAGGGCTACGGAAGAAAACCGTAACCCTCTGTTTTTATTGATTGGCGGAGGCAGATGAGAATCGAACTCACCTGGGAAGGGATACTCCCCACATCGGTTTTGAAGACCGTGAGCGTCACCAGAGCGCTGGCTGCCTCCCAAAATGCTGGGCCATTCTACCTGTCGTAAGAAGATTTCGCCATGATTAAATCGATTTTTTCGAAAGCGGAGTGACCGGGGTCTCCCTTCGCGCAAGCGTCGTCGATGTACAAGATGATGCGCTATTGGTGTGCAGTTAATAATTAGAAGTCTGCCCGACCGATGCGCTCTGAAAGGCCTGAATATTTGTCTATCGAGCGGCTAAAGAATCCATCCACCGCCCTGTAAATTATCTACGCGTAGTAGAATCAACAATCTAGTAATTTCTAATGGTCTATAATTAATTCGTTAAGTGTACGAAACAACAGTATTAATTGCTGTTGGCCAAGTAAAACTCTAAAGAACCCACTCTTCCTATATAGTTAATTATTCAAACTATTGCATTAAAAGCATTGCAATCACCTAAGGGCGGTGATACTAACATAAATTGCGAGATGTTGGGGATTGCCATTAATTAATAAAATAAAATGTCAACTGTTCGACAGCGTTTATCAAGGCTGCTGGACATCCCTCGCAACAATGAAAGGCAAGCTGAAGTGAATCGACAGTTAAGTCACGCCGAAAGAGCCTCATGCTATCAGATTCTAGCGACTCTGTTCTGCTATCCCGATAAGGGTCTGCTTGATTCACTGCATTCTTCTCTGGAAAATCTTTCCCTTTTTCTGCATCTGCCGATTCCTGTCGAACTGAAACAGACTCCCGAATTGATCGATACCGAAGTTGCTTACACCAGTCTTTTTATCAACAGCTTGGGTGGTGCGGCAGCTCCACCTTATGGGTCTGTTTACCTGGAATCGGCAGCGCAGTTGATGGGGGCAAGCTGCCAGCAGGTGAGCGATAGCTACCGCAGGGAAGGGCTGAACCTTGATGCCAGCGAAGAGCCTGCTGATTTTCTCGCGACTGAGCTGGAGTTTCTCTATTTCCTGGTTGCAGAAGAAGCCGCTGCGGAAGACGCTGAAGCCGCAGCTGTTTGGAAACGGAAGCAGGCCGATTTTAGCCGGAAGCTGTTACATCCCTGGTTATCGGTGTTCTGCCAGCGGGTTAAGCGCAGCGATGCCGGTCATCCGCTCTATCGCTGGGCTGCCGAAGCGCTGCTGTTGTTCTCCGAGTCAGAGCAGAACTATTTATCCGGCATCTCCGCAGGTTAATCCGGAGGGTACACGAGGTCTAAGGCGCCGGAATCGTACCGGCAGGATATATGGGGCAGGCTGGAAAAGGGCCTCTCCCGTCACAAGAAGCTGAGTAATTCACAACAAAGGAGAAAAACAATGAAAACCCTCAAGCTGATCACCATTTCTCTGCTACTGGTTGCCTTCTGTGGCTCATCAGTTCTGGCCGTTGAAGGTGGTAACGACCGTAAAGGGAAGTACCTCTTCAAGAAGAGCTGTAAAACCTGTCACACCGACGGCGCTGAAGGTGGTGTCGTGACCCCGTTGTCGAAAACCATGTCGCAGTGGGATCGCTTCTTTAGTAAGGGCAAGCACGCTCCGGCTGCCTGGGAAGGTTTTTCCGAGCAGGATCTGCTCGATATCAATCAGTTTCTCTATGACCACGCCGTTGATTCCGAGCAACCGGAAACCTGCGGTTAAGCACACCTGACGTCCACATCATCTACGGAGGCGACCAAATGAACCGATTTATTTTCCTATTGCTGACAAGCCTGCTGCTTATTCCCGGCAGCCTGCTGGCAGCACAACCGACCCTGGAAGAACTGCAGCAGCAGATCGCCGATATTGTCGAGGAGATCGAAGAGCTGCAGGACCGGGTATCCAAGCCGGAGCGGCACGCGGCGACTGACCGGATCAGCTGGTACGGCGATCTGCGCGTCAAGGCGGATACCCTGCACTATAACAAAGTGACCTGGAATCCAGGAATCCAACTAGATTATGCTGATTTCGGAGCTAAAATGGCTGCTTGGAATGCTATTGCAGCGGACGCTGGAGATCCTCGTCAGGCGGCAGTTACTAACGCTTTGACGAACTTTGGAGCATTTCAGGCAGGGCTGTCCAGTGAGCAACAGGCCGTTATGGGTGCTGGAATGGCTGCTGCAGGTGCGGGACAAAGTGTCAGTCCATTTATGTTGGCACCAACCAAAAAAACCTCCGACATTAACAACGATATTCTCTACACCACCCGCCTGCGTCTTGGTATGAAGGCAGAGATCGCCAGCAACATGGATTTTTCCGGGCGGCTGTCGATGTACAAGAACTGGGGCGATTCAACCGGCACCAAGGTGTTTGATTCCTGGAATGCCTTCACCATGGATGGGACCGACGGCGGCTCGACCAGCGGCGACTTTTTGCGGGTTGAGCGTGCCTACTTCAACTGGAAAGACATCGGCGGCACCCCTTTCTACCTGTCGATCGGACGGCGCCCTTCGACCTCCGGTTCTCCGGCCAACTACCGCAATAATGAATTGCGTGGTGGCACCCCCTCAGGGCACATGGTCGATTTCAACTTCGACGGAATTACCATCGGCTATAAGCTGGAGGAGTTGACCGGGATCGAAGGTCAAGCGATCCGTTTCTGCTACGGCCAGGGGTTCGAGTCTGAGTGGGGCAACGGTGAAATGTTCAACGACACCAGCACCGCCAACATCGAAGATACCCATCTGGGCGGATTCAACATTGATGCGTACAACGATGGCGCGACCCTGGTGCAGATGACCCTGTTCCGCGCTCAGGACGTTAACGACGGCTTCAAGGGGACCTTCGCCTTCCCGACCGCTTATGCACAGTTGTTCGCTCCGACCATGTATACCGATATGCAGGCGTTCAAGAACATGAACTTTGTCGTCCGCTATACGCCGTCGACCGTGATTGGTGACATCAACCTGGCGGGGATCAACTTTGCCCGTGAAGAAGAGAACGGTTTCGTCTGGTTCGGCGCGCTGGGGATGACTCAGTTGGTGCCGAACGGCAAAGCCGGCATGTTCGGTGGTCTGGGCACTGACGCTGTGTTTGAAGCGACCCTGACCGAAGATAACAGCAAAATATATATGGCACCAGCGCGGGCTGAGAACAGTGACACGCAGGAAGGCTATGGGGTCTATGTCGGTATTCAGGCTCCGGCGCCGATGGGTAGAGTCGGTCTGGAATACAACTACGGTTCAGAATACTGGACACCCTTTACCCAGGCACAGGACGATGCCATGGGCAGCAAGCTGGCGACCCGCGGTCATGCCGGTGAGGCTTATTACATCGTAGACATCAACAAGAACGCCTTCATCAAGGTTGGCGGCATCTACTACGACTACGAGTACACCGGCAGCGGTTCTCCGGTCGGCAAGCCACAGAAGATCGATGACATCAAAAAGGGCACGGCATATTCGTTGATGCCAGTGGTTGATACCGCTTACGATCTTTATGCCTCGATGACCTTCAAGTTTTAAGTCGTTTAATCCGTCGGAGAGGGGATGTTTTCCCCTCTCCGAATTTTTAAGTTATAAAAAACGTAATATCGGAATATTTGAAGAATTGATAACCCAAGCAGCAGAGGAGCCTGACGTGTCATCCCTGAAATCTAAACATATAAGTCGTAGGCGATTTTTGGGGCTTTCTTCCTGCGCACTGACCGCTGCGGTGGTCGGCTCACAGGTGACGGTATTAAAAGCCCTGGCGAAAAATGGCGATGTCAGCCACACCACCACGCTGCCGACGCAGGATGTGCTGACCAGTTGCGGCATGTGCGTCAACAAGTGCGGCGTGATTGCCCGGGTTAGGGATGGCGTGATCCACAAGCTCGATCCAAACCCGGAGTTTTTTGTCAAAAGCCGCGCCATGCTATGTGCCCGTGGCAATGCCGGCACCAAGGTGGTTTACGATCCGGATCGGCTCAAGTATCCGTTGATCCGCGTTGGTGAGCGTGGCGAAGGCAAGTGGCGGCGGGCCAGCTGGGAGGAAGCTCTCGATCTGGTGGCGAAAAATATGCAGGATATCGCCGAAAAATATAACCGTGCCGCGGTGATGTTCGCTTCGACCGAAGGGACCTATTCAGAGCACTTCTTTATCCAGCTGGCGGAGTGTTTCGGTTCACCGAACACGGTGCGCCATCCGACCCTCTGTCTGTCGTCCAACATCCAGGGTTTTGGCGCCACTTTCGGTACCAATCCGACCCCGGATGTGCTGAACGCCGACTACATCATCATGAGTGGCGCGAACCGTGCCGAAGCGCTCATGACCCCCGACAGCATCGACCTGTTAACTGGTGAAGGCGGTCGGCGCAAGCTGATCTATCTGGATCCACGCTTTACAAAAACGTCCGCCAAGGCGGATGAATGGTACCCGATCAAACCGGGCACCGACATGGCCTTCATCCTGGCTATGATTAATGTGATTATTACCGAAGGCCTCTACGACGATGATTTCCTCGAAGCGCAGGCGGTCGGCTTTGATAAATTGGTGCCACACATCCAGCAGTACACCCCCGAGTGGGCGGAAACCGAGTGCGAGATTCCGGCCAAGCATATCCGCCGGATTGCCCATGAGTTCGCTAACGCCGCGCCCAAAGCGGTTTATTATCAGGGACGGCGCTCCTCGTTCTTTGCCAACGACACCCAGATGCGCCGCGCCATGGCGATTCTCAACGCCATCGTCGGCAGCTGGGACACCAAAGGCGGCATGATTCCGAACGATTGCATCAAACTCACCAAGCATGACTACCTGGCGCCCTATTACGACGACGTCCCCTATCGGCTGGATAATGACGCGGTCGCCTTTCTGTCCGAAAAGGACGGCAGCTGGCCGATCTTCCGTGATCGCGCGCTGGCGGCCGATCCCTATCCGATCAAGGGGATGCTGGTCTACAAGCAGAACGTGCTGGTGTCGGTCCCGGATCGGGCCAAATCTCTCAAGCTGATGGAGCAGATGGATTTTATCTGCACCATCGATATCACCATGAGCGACACCGCCTGGTACTCGGATGTGGTGTTGCCGGAGGCGACCTACCTGGAGCGGCTTGACCCGCTCGAATGTCTCGGCGGCGCGGTGCCGGTGGTGGCCTTCCGCCAGCCCTGCATCGAAGCGATGTTCGAGAGCAAGCCGAACCTCTGGATCATGCAGCAGCTTGCCAAGCGGCTGGGCGACGAAATCTACGAATCCTTCGACTTTACGATGGAGGAGCATATCCACCATCAGGTCAAGGCCAACCCGCAGATTCTCGAAGACCTGAAGACCAAAGGTGTTTACTACGAGTACACCGAGCCGAAATACGGCAAATTAAAAGGCCAGCGGTTGAAAACCAAATCCGGCAAGATCGAGCTCTATTCGGAGCGCTATGCCGAAAAAGGTTTGGATCCGCTGCCGGTTTACAGTTCACCTGAGCAGGTCCCGAGCAACAAGTACCGGTTGCTGGTCGGGCGACACGCTTTTTTCACCCATGGCACGACGGCGAACAATGCCTATCTGCATGACATCATGCCGGAGAACACCCTCTGGCTGAATCCGGTCGAAGCCAGCCGGATGAACCTGCGCAACGGACAGATGGTGAAGGTCAAGAGCCCGGTCGGCGAAGAGCGTTTGAAGTTGGAAGTGACCGAAAAGATCCGCCCCGACAGTGTTTATATGGCGCATGGTTTCGGGGTGTTGTCCAAAGGCCTGAGCAACATCCATGGCAAGGGGGGCAGTGATGCCGCCTTGATTGAAAGCAAATATTGTCCGATCTCGGGCAATTCCGCCATGCATGAAACCTTCGTGGAAATTTCTCCCGCCTGAAGGACAGGCGCTTGAGTTTAAGGAGTTGCAACGATGAAAAACAAACGCTTCGCCATCGTCCTCGATACCGACCGGTGTATCGACTGCAAGGCCTGTACGGTGGCCTGCAAGGCGGAAAATAACGTCCCGCTCGGGCCGGACAACTATCGCAACTGGGTGGTCACCGGCAAACTGCGTGGCAAGTATCCGAACCTGGGGCAGTCCTATCTCCCCAGTCAGTGCCAGCACTGCAGCAATGCGCCCTGTGAGCATGTCTGTCCGACCAAAGCGACCACCATCAATCCGGACGGGATTGTGCATGTTGATGACGCGAAATGTATCGGCTGCAAGTACTGCCAGACGGCCTGTCCCTACAACGCCCGCTATTACAACGAAGAGACCGAGGCGATTGACAAGTGCACCTTCTGCACCCAGCGTATTTATGCGGTCCCTTCGCAGCTGCCGGCCTGTGTGGAAACCTGTCCGACCAAGGTCCGGGCGTTCGGCGACCTGAACGATCCCGAATCCGAAGTTTCACTGCTGTTGGCCAGGAACCCGTCGAAGGTCTTGAAACCGGCGTTGGGAACCAACCCGCACCTTTTCTATCTGGATTAAAAGGAGAGACAGATGTCTATGTTGACCAAACGGCCCAGTTTAGGGCTCTGGATAGGTCTGTTGCTGTTGGGGATGGGGATTGGCATCGCTGGCGTCGTGAACGTCCTGATCAACGGCCACGCCCACGCTTACAACGTCACCCGCGAAATCCCCTGGGGGATTCTGATTGCCACCTATGTTTTTCTGGTGGTTTCCAGCACCGGTCTTTGCCTGGTTTCCAGCCTCGGCCACGTCTTCGGCATGAAGCAGTTCGAATTTATCGGCAAGCGCGCCATCATCCTGGCCATTCTGACCCTGCTCTGTGGCTTCGGCGCCATCGGCATGGAGCTGAATCACCCGATCCGCATGGGGATCTACGCGATTCTCAGCCCGAACTTCGCTTCAGCCATCTGGTGGATGGGCACCCTTTACGGCATTTACCTGATGTTCCTCTGCGCCGAGTTCTATTTTCTGATGAAGGGGATGCACAAAGGCGCCTTCACCATGGGGGTGCTTGGCTTTACCGCAGCGGTTTCCGCCCACTCAAACCTGGGGGCGGTATTTGGTCTGCTTGAGGCGCGCCCCTTCTGGCACGGCTCGTTCCTGCCGATTTATTTCATTGTTTCAGCGCTGGTCTCCGGCGGCGCGCTGGTCAGCATGATTGTCTATTTCAATCACAAGCAGACCGGGCAGCCGATGCCGCAGCAGATCGCCTCATTCATGGATATTCTCGGTCGCCTGCAGATTCTGTTTCTGATGACCCTGGTGTTTTTTGTCGTCTGGAAGATTATTCCCGGAGTCTACGGTCAGCCGCCGGAGAAGTACGAAGCGACCATGGCGCTGCTGTCCGGCCCCTATGCGTTTAACTTCTGGTTTTTCGAGGTTTTGATGGGGCTGGCGATTCCGCTGGGGATCCTGTTCTTCAAAAAAACCCGGACCCCTTACGGGGTGATGATGGCCGGACTCTGCTCGACCATCGGTATCTTCTTCATGCGCTACGATCTGGTGATCACCGGCCAGCTGGTTTCGATGCGCGAAGATACCGCGCAACTGATCGGCGGCCTGCTGCAGTACACGCCTTCGGCAACCGAATATGCCATTGTCGTCGGCTCCATCTGCACCTGTCTGTTTCTTTACACCCTGGCGGAACGGCTGCTGCCGCTGTCATCCGACGAGCATTAGCCGGAACTTCACTACAGAGTGACAACAAAAAAGGGCGACCCGCAGGGGCCGCCCTTTTTTGCTTGCTGCCGGCAGACTACTCTGCCAGAAACTTTTTCGCGCTTTCGACCTGCTCAGCGGCAGGGTAATCCTCAATCAACTTCTGCATCGTTGTCCGGGCGTTCTGCCGGTCGCCAAGCGCGTTGAACGCCAACGCCTGCTTGAACATCGCCGCCGAAGCCTTGGGATGATTGGGGTGCTGGCTGATAACGTCCTGCAGCTGCAGGATCGCCAGCTCGTACTTTTTCTCTCCATACAGCGCTTCACCGCTCCAATAGAGGGCGTTGACGGTCAGTTCATGCTCCGGGTAGGTCCTGGCGAACGCTTCCAGCTGCTCGCGCCCTTCGGCGAAGCGGTTCTCTTTACGGATCAGGTCGAGCCCCTGCTGATAAATCTGTTCGGGGGTCGGCGCCGCTTTCGCCACCGGTGCGGCAGCCTGGCTGACCGGAGCGGGCTGCGTGGCTGCTTGCTGCCCCAGTTCGCCGGTGCGCTGTTCCAGCTGATCGAGCCGCTGCATCAGCGAGCCGAGCTGCAGGCCAAGGTCATCCTTGACCAGCTGCATGTCGGAGAATAGCTGACGATTGTCCTGCCCCAGGTCATCCATCCGGCCGTTGATCGACTGCAGTTCAACCCGCAGGTTGTCCTGACCGGCCAGCAGTTCCGCAATCTGCCGCTGTTGGGTATCGCCGCTGCTGGTCCCGCTGAGCCTTGACTCCGCCTGCTGGACTTCCAATTGAGCCAGGCGGCGCTTCATCGCCTCTAGATCCATCTCCATCCGCAGCTGACTCTGGGTTGGCGGCAGGCACCCTGCTAGCAGCAGCAGGCTGAGCAACATTAGCAAACGCATAATCTCTCCTCCTGAAACAAAAAAGGGCCGCGCATCGAATGCGCGGCCCTGAGTAATTCTATCGGTTGTTTAACGCTGTGCTTTAAACTCTGCGCGGCGATTCTTTGCCCAGGCAGCTTCGCTGTTGGCCGGGTCGAGAGGCATCTCTTCGCCGTAGGAGATGATGCTCATCCGGTCAACGGCGACGCCGAGGGACACCAGGTAGTTCTTGGTTGCCAGGGCGCGTTTTTCGCCGAGAGCCAGGTTGTATTCGTCGGAACCGCGCTCATCGCAGTGACCTTCGATCTGAACCTTGACTGCCGGTGCAGCCTTCAGCAGCGCGGCATTGCTGGCCAGCTGATCCTTGGCGGCGGTGGTCAGGGTGTACTGGTCGAAATCAAAGTGAATCCGGCCCAGATTGTTGGTCGCACGCAATGCGGCAGCAGCGGCGGCAGCTTCGGCAGCGGCGCGTCTGGCTGCTTCTTCATCAACCTGCTGGACAACGACCGGCTGCTGCTCGACAACTGCAACTTCAGTAGGTTGTTCCATCACAGCGGCTTCTTCCATTGCCGGTTTTTTAGCACAACCGGCAGCCAGCAGGGTCAAGGCGACAAGCATCACCAACAGACGGGTAATGTTAAATTTTTGCATGACAGCCACTCCTTTCGCATAAGCGAACAAAAAATTGTTAAATGGAACCTAAAAATTAAAAACAGTGGTCATTATACAGAAGCTTACGACAAACACAACACCCCTTTCTGCAGTTATTCAGTGATTTACCAGCGACCCGACCAGGCGGGATGGGTGTCGTTGCCACCGTCTGCCGACAGGCGTCGCGCACCGGTGCCGTCGGCCCGCATCACCCAGATCGATTTTTCCCTATCCCGTTCCAGCGAGTAGACCAAAAAACGGCCGTCCGGGCTCCAGCGCGGGTGTTCTTTGCTCCCCGGCCCGAAGGTCAGGCGGCGTTCGTCGGTGCCATCGGGCCTGATGGTGTAGATGTTGAACTCGCGGTCTTCCAGCCGGGAAAAGGCGATCCGCTCCCCTTTCGGACTCCAGGCCGGCGTCGCGTTGTACTTGCCCTCGAAGGTCAGCCGTTCAACCTCCAGCGAGTGGACATCGACAATAAAGACGTTCGGGTTGCCGCGCCGGTCGGAAACAAAGGCGATCCGGTTGCTGTCGGGGCTCCAGGACGGGTCGACGTCGATTCCGTAGTGGTTGGTCAGGCGCTTGTGAATGGTGCCGTCGGTGCCGAGCAGGTAGATTTCCGAGTTCTGGTCTTTCGACAGCGTCAGGGCCACTTCGCGACCATCGGGGCTGTAACGGCCGCCGATGTTCAACCCCTGCTTGAGGGACAGTCGCGACTCCTGACCGGTGTAGATTTCTTTGCGGTAGAGGTCCGGATTGCCCGCTTTGTAAGAGGTGAAGATCAGCTCCTTGCGGGTCGGTGCGAAGTCGGGGTTCAGCACGATGGTGCGGTGGTCGGTCAGGCGCTGTGGCTTGTAACCGTCGACGTCCATCAGGTAGAGCTCTTTGTGTCCGCTGCGGTTGGAGATGTAGGCGATCCGGCTGGAGAACGGCCCCAGCTCACCGGTCAGGCTGAGCAGCACCTGATCGGCAAAGGTGTGAGCGATCTTGCGGATATCGTGCTTTTTACCAAGATAGCGGCGGCCAGTCAGCAGCCGTCGCGAGACCACATCATAGAGGCGCAGCTCGATGGTCAGGTCGTCCCCTTCCAGCTGGTAGCCCCCCTTGATGACCGCTTCGGTACCGAGCAGCCGCCACTGGGAAAAATCGACCTGGGTGCTGCTGAGGGTCAGCTGGCCGGCATCGCTGAGAAAGGCGGCCGGATTGACCAGGCTGAACAGTCCGGACAGGTCGAGGTCGGCTTCCAGCACCTGCTGAAAATCCTCTGCTATTCCTGGCTGCGCAGCCTGCATCGGCAACAGCGCCGTGATCGCCAGCGGGATGGTCTTCTCTCCGGGCGAGCTGATTTCAAATTTTACCGCCAGCGCCGGAGTGCAGAACAGCATGCTGGCAACGAGCCAAACGAGGGTTGACCTGAAAATCTTCATGGCCGGTCCAGCATCTCCTTGAGGTTGAATATGATATGAAACTCCATCTGTTCCGGCAGCGGCTGGTTCAGCTGTTTCGACTTGTTGATCGCCTTGACCAGCGAATCGTCGAAAATACCGTTCCCCGATTTTTTCACAAACCGGTAATGGATCAGCGTGCCGTTGGCCGAGTAAAGCAGGATGGCTTCCGCTTCCGGACTGCCCGAAACCTGATACTGCGAAAGGCTCCACTGTTGCCGGATGTACTCCTGGACGAAGGCAACGGCGCTGACACCGGCTTCATCCCCCTTGCCGTCTAGCATGCCGACCGGCGCATCGGCGACCGGCGACTTGACCTTGGTACTTTCACTGGCGGCAGCCGCGCGCAACGCCTCAAGGCGGTTTTTACGGTCTTGCTCGGCCTGCTTTTTCGCCTGATCGGCGCGCAGCTGATCAAGGCGTTGCTGCAGGGCATTTTCCTGGGCCTTGCTGACGGCAGGTTTTGGCTCAGGTTTCGGTTTTGTCTCCACCTTGGGCACCGGCTTTGGTTTAACCGGTTCAGGCTTCGGTTTGACCGGCTCGGGCTTCGGCTCTACCGGGACCGGCTTTGGTATCACTGGCTCGGGCTTGGGTATCACCGGTTCAGGCTTGGGCGGCTCTGGTGGCTTGACCGGCACTGGTATCGGCACCGGTTCGGGTTTGACCGGTTTCGCTGGCACCGGTTCAGGCTTGACTTCCGGTTTCTGCTCTTTAACCGCTTCGGGGCGCCCGGCCTGCGGGTTGGCGACCGGCTTGTTGACCAGGTTCACCCGGTAGACCGGTGGCTTCAGCGGCGCTTTTTTCGGAAACCAGGGGGTATGGTAGAGCAGTGGCAGCAGCAGATGCAGCAACAGCGAGATGACCAGCATCCTTCTGAAGCCTGGCTCAAACAGGGACTGCAGCTGCTTCCAGCGCTGCTTGCGGGATGATTCCATGGGGGCGCGCTACTCCTCGGGAAGGCGGGTCACCATCCCCAGTTTTTCCACCCCGGCGCGCTTGACAGCGGCCATCACCTGAACCACCCGGCCGTAAGGAACCTTGGTGTCGGCTTCGAGAAATACTTCGCGATCCGGTTTGTCTTTGAGTGCCTGCTGCAGCACCGGACCGAGTTTTTCCACCTGATCCACCTTGGCCTGACCGATGGAGATCTGACCGTTCTTTTCCAGGGTGATTACCAGCGGCGTCTGGGTGGATGGCAGGCCTGGAGCTTCCGCCACCTCCGGCAGCTCGACTTCGACCCCCTGATCGAGCATCGGCGCGGTGACCATGAAGATGATCAACAGCACCAGCATGACATCGACAAACGGGGTCACGTTGATCTGCGACAGGCTGCTGCGCCGTCCGCGTGAAGAGCTGCCGACTTCCATTTAGTTGCCCCGCTCCATCCGCTCGACGATATTCAGCAACTCCTGGCTAAAGTTATCCATCTCGCCAATCAGCACGTTGACCTTGTTGAGAAAATGGTTGTAGCCCATGACCGCGGGGATCGCTGCGGCCAGACCGATGGCGGTGGCGATCAGCGCCTCGGAAATCCCCGGCGCGACAACCGCCAGCGAAGCGCTGCCGGTCTGCCCGATGCCGTGAAAGGCGTCCATGATCCCCCAGACGGTACCGAACAGGCCGATGAAGGGCGCGGTAGAACCGGTGGTGGCGAGGAAGGTCAGGTATTTTTCCAGCCGGTGGGTTTCCTGGGTGGTCGCCCGGCGCAGGGCCCGGCCGACGATCTCGGTGGTATCCATTTTGGAGGAGAAGTCGCCGCCATCAAGGGAATCGACCGGTTTCTTCTTGACCTGCAGCATCTCGTGGTAGCCTTCGCGGAACAGCGTCGCCAGCGGCGAGTTGCTGTAATCCTTGATCCCCTGGCCGATCAGGTCAAAGCGCTTTTTCTCCCAGAAAAAATCGAGGAAGCGATCCGACTCTTTGATCGCTTTCTGCACGACCGTCGCTTTGTAAAAGATGATTGCCCAGGATACCAGCGAGAAGTAAACCAGAATAAGCAGGACCAGCTTAACGACCGGGCCGGCTTGTAGGACCAGTTCAAACAAGATCGTTCTCCTTTTGGCGGGTGACCACAGGGGGTGCCGCGCTCTTTATGCAAAAAATAACGTCAGATTATCCGGCAGCTGTCAGGGCAAGTCAAGCGGGCTTTATGGGGCTGACAGCTTATAAATGCGGCGCTAAATGCTGTTGCAGGTACCTGGCTGTCGCGCTCTGCGGAGAGCGCAGCAAGAACCGCTTCAGGGCGTCCAGATCGTCCAGATCGTCCCAGCCCGGCAACAGGCTGGCGGCGATCCCGCAGGCCTTGATTCGCTTCAGGGTTTCCGGCAGTACCGCGTCGGTACTCCACTCGATCGCCTTGAACAGCTCCGGGCGATGGGCTGATTCGCCGATCAGCACGTAGCCGCCGTCGTCGGCCGGCGCCAGCACCACCTCGGCCTGCTGCAGCTCGATAAACGCCTGCTTCACCAGCTGCAGCGGCAGGTCGGGAGCGTCGCTGCCGATCAGTACTGCCTGCTGGTAGCCCTGCTGCAGAAAGCCGCTCAGCGAGTTGGCCATCCGCGCACCCAGGTCGGCGCCGTTCTGTGCTGACAGGCTGATGCCGGGAAAGGTCTCGGCGAACCACTGGCGCTCACCGGCGTAGCAGATGACCAGGTCGAAACCGCCGGCCTGCATCCGTTGCACGGTCTCCAGCAGACAGCAGCGATAAAGCTCGGCCGCCGCATGGGTGGACAATGGTGGACAGAGCCTGGTTTTCACCTGCCCCGGCAGCGGTTGCTTGGCGTAAATGCCTAAAATGGCGGTTTTTGGTGTTTTTTTGTTGCTGTTATCAACATCTTCCACAGGGTTATCCACAATTTCAGCGATTTCGCCCTTCGACCATGGCGTAGGCCGAGTGGTTGTGGATCGACTCAAAGTTTTCGCACTGCACCTGAAACCAGTTGATCGTCGGCACGCTGCGTAGCTTTTCGGTCACCGCGCGAACCATGTCTTCGACGAACATCGGGTTGTCGTAGGCCTGCTCAGTGACCGCTTTTTCGTCCTCGCGTTTGAGCAGCGAATAGACCTGACAGCTGGCGCACTCTTCGACCCAGCGGATCAGATCCTCCAGCCAGATGTGCTCACTGTAGCGGATCTGCACCGTGACGATGCTGCGCTGGTTGTGGGCGCCGCGTTCGCTGATCTCTTTGGAGCAGGGGCACAGCGAGGTGACCGGGATGCTTGCTTCAAGCAGAAAGTCGAAATCATCGGCCAGGGTCCCGAGCATCCGGCACTGATATTCCAGCAGACTGCGCGCGCCGGAGACCGGGGCGGTCTTTTCGATGAAATAGGGGAAATCCAGCTCCAGATGGGCGCGGTCCGCTTCCAGGCGCTGTTTCATCTCTGCGAGAATCGTCTCCAGGTTCTCCACGCTGATCTCGCCGTGATAGAGGTTCAGCACCTCGATAAAGCGGCTCATGTGGGTGCCCTTGAAATGTTCCGGCAGATCGACGTACATGTTGACCCGGGCCACCGTGTGCTGCTGGTGACGGTGCTTGTCCTGCACCACGATCGGGTAGCGGATATCCTTGACGCCGACCTTGTCGATGGCAATCTGGCGGGTGTCGCGGCTCTTCTGCAGATCAGGCATTTTGGCCATGAAATCTCCTTTCAGCCCTCTTGCACGTAAGCGACCGGATCGCTCAGGCCGGCATCGGCAAAGCCCTTCAGGCGCAGCAGGCAGGAATCGCAGTGCCCGCAGGAGAGCCCGTCGGCGGTCGGATCGTAGCAGGAGTGAGTCAGCCGGTAATCGACCCCGAGCGCCAGCCCCTGCTGAATGATCTGCGCCTTGGTCAGGTTGATCAGCGGTGCCTGGATGCGGTAGGGGTTCCCCTCGACACCGGCCTTGGTCGCCAGATTGGCCATCTGCTGAAAGGCGGCGACGAATTCCGGGCGACAGTCGGGGTAGCCGGAATAGTCGAGGGCGTTGACGCCGATGAAGATGTCGGATGCGCCCAGCACCTCGGCCCAGCCGAGGGCGAAGGAGAGAAAGATGGTGTTGCGCGCCGGCACGTAGGTGATCGGAATGGCCGAATCAGCGGCGCCATCTTTGGGGACCTCGATATCTGCGGTCAGGGCGCTGCCACCCATCTGGCGCAGGTTGATATCGATCACCATGTGCTCTACAGCACCGATCAACGGCGCGTATTCACGAGCCTTTTCCAGTTCGACGGTATGCCGCTGACCGTAAGCGAAGCTCAGCGCGTAGGGGGCAAAGCCCTGGTCACGGGCGATCGCCATGCAGGTGGTCGAATCGAGCCCGCCGCTGTAAAGAACGACAGCTTTTTTCATCAGTTAACCCTTCAATATGCAAACAGATTTTTATTGTCGCGCCGGCCTGCAGGCGCTCTGCGGAGCATAGGCCGTTCGCCGGCAGGGGTCAACCCTTGCCGGGGGCGCCGTAGACCTCGTAAAATTCACCGACGCCCAGCCGGTGGACTTTCAACAGATTGGTCGTGCCGGGGGCCGAAACCGGGCTGCCCATGGTGATGACCACGACGTCGCCGCGCTTGAGCAGGCCCGCTTCGAGCACCGCTGTTTCGACCGAGGAGATTTGCCCCTCGGTGCTCCCCTGAATATCGACCTTCAGTGAGCGGATGCCGCCGTACAGGGCCAGCTGCCGCCGCACCAGGGTGGTCGGGGTGACCGCCAGGATCGGCAGTGACGGACGGTACTTGGCGACCAGCGTCGCGGTGCTGCCGGTCTGGGTAAAAGCGAGGATTGCCGCCGCACCGACCGCTTCGGCGACCCGACAGGCAGCCTGACCGATCGCTTCGGGCAGGTTGCGATAGCCGTTGGCGACGTTAATGGTGGCGACATGTCTGGCCTGAAACTGCGGGTCCTTCTCGACATCGCGGGCGACCCGGTCCATCACCCGCACCGCCTCGCGCGGGTACTTGCCGGCGGCGGTCTCTCCCGAAAGCATCACCGCATCGCTGCCGTCGAGAATGGCGTTGGCGACGTCAGAGGTTTCTGCGCGGGTCGGCCGCGGGTTGTTGATCATACTTTCCAGCATCTGGGTGGCGGTAATCACCGGCTTGCCCAGCGCGTTGCACTTGCGGATGATCATCTTCTGGATCAGCGGAACCTGCTCCGAGGGGATTTCTACCCCCAGATCGCCGCGCGCAACCATGATGCCATCGGCCGCCGCCAGGATCGCGTCAAAGTTTTTCACCGCCTCCGGCTTTTCAATTTTCGCAATTACCTTGATCGGTGAATCCTGCAGGTAAATCAGGTCTTTGAGTTGGAGCACCTCATCTGCGGTGCGGACGAAGGAGAGCGCGACCCAGTCGACCTGCTGTTCGATGCAGAACTGCAGATCGCGCAGATCCTTTTCGGTCATCGCCGGCGCCGAAACCTTAACCCCCGGCAGGTTGATCCCTTTGCGGTCTTTAAGTAGGCCGCCGACCTTGACCAGGCAACGCACCTTGCCGGCCTCGATCGCCAGCACTTCCAGTTCCAACTGGCCATCGTCGAGCAGAATCTGGTCGCCCGGCACCACATCCTGCGGCAGCGCCTGATAATTGGTCGGGATCAGCCCCTCGGCGCCTTCGATATCCTCGGTGGTGATCAGCACCTCCTGCCCCTCGGTCAGCGGTTGCGCGCCGTCGCGCATCCGGCCGGTGCGGATCTTCGGTCCCTGCAGGTCACCGAGGATCGAAACCGCCTGTTTCTGCAGGATGGAGAGTTCACGGATGTCCTTGATCCACTGGGCTTTCTGCTCAACATCGCCGTGGGAAAGGTTGAGCCGGAACACGTTTACCCCGGCGGTCAGCAGCTTTTCCAGCTGACTTCTCTTGTCGCAGGCCGGTCCGACCGTGGCGACGATTTTGGTCCATCTGTACATATGTCTTCTCCATGAATAGCTTTTAAGTGTGACAGCTGCGCAGGGTAAAGTAATTTTCGGCAATTTTCTACCGGAATATCAGTCTCCTAGCATAGCAGGCTGTTGCTCAATTTTTGTCCGGCGTGCTATAAGTTAGCTCTTTAGCCATTTCTGACCAGCGGCAGAATCGACAGCTTGTCTTTGCCGTCGCCGCCTTTTCCTGTTTCGGATTTTTCCAGCGATGAAGCGTTTTTTTAAATATTTTCTCTATTGCCTGTTCGGCCTGCCATTACTCGGTCTGATCGGCCTGATCAGTGCCTATTTCTATGTCTCTGCCACCCTGCCGAAGGTCGAGACTCTCTCCGATTACCGACCGCCGCTGATCACCCAGATCTACGCCGACGATGGCGCCATCATCGCCGAGTATTCGGAAGAACGCCGGATTCTGGTGCCTTTCGATAAAATCCCCCGGCAACTGGTTCAGGCGTTTGTTGCCGCAGAGGACTCCAGCTTTTTCAAGCATCAGGGGATCGACTTCCAGTCGATTCTGCGCGCCGCTCTGAAAAACATCAAGGCCGGCGGGATCTCACAGGGGGGGAGTACCATCACTCAGCAGGTCGCCAAGCAGCTGCTGCTGACCCCCGAGCGGTCCTTCTCGCGAAAATTCAAAGAGGCGATCCTGGCATGGCGGATGGAGCAGGCGCTGAGTAAAGAAGAGATCATGTTCCTCTACCTGAACCAGATCTATCTGGGGCACCGGGCTTACGGGGTCGAGGCCGCGGCGCAGAACTATTTCGATAAGAACGTCGAGCAGCTGACCCTGGCTGAATGCGCGATTCTGGCCGGGTTGCCGCAGGCACCAAGCCGTTACTCCCCTTATCGCCATTATCAGCGGGCGATGGAGCGGCAGAAATATGTCCTCAAGCGGATGGTCGAGGAGGGGTTTGTCTCCCCCGCCGAAGCCCGTCTGGCCGGCGAAGAGGCGGTGGCGATCAAGCCGCGGCTGAACAATCTGCTCGACGTCACCGCCTATTTTAACGAACAGGTGCGCCGCTATATTGAAGAGCGTTTCGGCAGTGAAATGCTCTACACCGGCGGTCTGCAGGTCGAGACCAGTATCAACATCGCCATGCAGCAGGTAGCGCAGCAGGCGGTTAAAGAGAACCTGCGCGACCACGACAAGCGGCAGGGCTACCGGGGGCCGTTGCAGGTCGTCGCTGAAGCCGAGTTTCCGCTTTTTCTGAGCCATTTGGACGAGCAGCGCGGCGATGAGCCGCTGGTGACCGGCAGCTTTGCCCAGGCGCTGGTGGTCGGGATGAAGAACGAGCAGATCCTCTGCAAGATCGGCGCGCGTGACGGCGTGATCCCGCTGCAGACGGCCCGCTGGGCGGCGCCTTTGAGCGTAACTGCGGCGAAAACCGCGCCGAGTGGTAACGCCGAAGCCGCCAAGGTGACGCGCCTGCCGATCGGCTCGGTCATCGAAGTGCAGGTCGTCGACACCCGCCAGCAGCCCTGGCAGCTGAGCCTGCAGCAGTCGCCGCTGGCACAGGGCGCGTTGATCGCCATCGACCCCTTCACTGGCGAGATCAAGGCGATGGTCGGCGGTTACGATTTTGCCCAGAGCCAGTTCAACCGCGCAATTCAGGCCAAGCGCCTGCCCGGTTCGGCGATCAAGCCGCTGATCTATGCCGCGGCGCTGGACAAGGGGTACACCCCGGCCAGCGTGATCCTCGATACACCGCTGATCTACGAAAGCGCAGAGGCCGAAACCGGTAAGCTGGAAGAGTGGAAACCGCAGAACTACGAAGAGAAATTCTACGGCCCGACCAGCTTCCGGCAGGCGTTGGCGCACTCGCGCAACGTGGTGACGATCAAGATTCTTGAAGATATCGGCCTGAACTACGCCGCCAACTACGCAAGCAAGCTTGGCATCGAAACCCCGCTGGCCCGCGACCTGACCATGGGACTCGGCTCGACGGCGGTCACCCCGCTGGAACTGCTGACCGCTTACGCGGTGTTTGCCAACGGTGGCGTGCTGGTGCCACCGACCTACATCACCCGGATCCGCGACCGTGACGGCCGGATTCTTGAGTCGGTCGATCCGGCTGACTTCGCGACCGGCATGGCCGAAGATCAGCGCCTGATCCGCAAGCCGCCGCGGCGAGTGATTTCACCGGAGACCGCCTACCTGATCAGCAACATCATGGAGAGCGTGGTGCAGGAAGGGACCGGCCGCCGGGCCAGGGCGCTGGGGCGTCCGACCGCCGGCAAGACTGGCACCACCAACGACCTGAAAGATGCCTGGTTCATCGGCTACATTCCGCAGCTGGCGACCGTTTCCTGGGTCGGTTACGATCAGGAGCGCCCGCTGGGTAAGAGCGAAACCGGCGCCAAAGCAGCCGCCCCGGCCTGGGTGGCGTTTATGCAGGAAGCGATCAAGCAGTATCCGGCGAGCGATTTCCATGTGCCCGATGGCATCGAGTTCTATCCGATCGATGCAGAGAACGGGCTGCTGCTGGCCGATGACAGCGACAAGGCCAATTACGAGGCCTTCGCGCCGGGAACCGCGCCGACCAGATTCAGTGAGGAAGAGCATCTCAAACCACGTGATTTCTTCCGGCTCGACCTTGAGGGGAAACTCTGAGTTTTTGTGTCGATAGCTATCCCGAGAGACCAGATGACCAGTCTTATCTGCAGCCACCAAATTCAATCCGAATCAGTAACAGTGTTCTATTAAGCTGAAGGTTTTTTGCCGTGCGGGCTAAAGTGCTGTGTTATATTGACCTTCACGCAATTAATGAAAAGAGAAGTTCCGTCCTTACTTCTGGCCGCAGTTGGTCAAAACAATATGATAAGGGTCCTTTATGCCAATCCGTATTGCCTGCAACCACAACACCAGTTACAAATTTGACCGGCCGATTTCACTTTTCCCGCATGTCATCCGTCTGCGTCCGGCCGTTCACAGCCGCACGCCGATTCATGCCTACTCCCTCAAGGTGACCCCGGAAAGTCATTTTTTAAACTGGCAGCAGGACGCCTTTGGCAACTACATGGCCCGGCTGGTTTTTCCGGAAAAAACCAGTGAGTTGAAGATCGAGGTCGAAGTCATTGCCGACATGACCGCCTATAATCCCTTCGATTTTTTCATCGAGGAATATGCGGAGAGCTACCCCTTTGCTTACGAAAAGCTGGAGCGCGATGAGCTGGCGCCCTATTTTCAGAAAGTCGTCGCCGGACCCTATCTGGCCGAATGGCTGAAGAAGGTTGATCGCAGCGAAAAGAAGACCATCGATTTTCTGGTCGAAGTCAATCAGCTGGTTCAGCAGTCGATCAATTATTCGGTGCGCATGGAGCCGGGCGTGCAGAGCTGCGAAACCACCCTGCAGCGGCTGATCGGCTCCTGTCGCGACTCGGCCTGGCTGCTGGTGCAGGTTCTGCGGCATATGGGGTTGGCGGCCCGCTTTGTCAGCGGCTATCTGATCCAGCTAGCAGCCGATGAGAAATCCCTCGACGGCCCCTCCGGCCCGGAAGCCGATTTCACCGACCTGCACGCCTGGACTGAAGTCTATATCCCGGGCGCTGGCTGGGTCGGCCTGGATCCGACCTCCGGTTTGCTGGCCGGCGAAGGACACATCCCGCTGGCCTGCACCCCGCACCCCTTAAGCGCCGCGCCGGTGACCGGGGCGACTGAAGCCTGTGAAGTCGAATTTGAACACAGCAATACCGTAACCCGGATCCATGAAGATCCGCGCGTCACCAAGCCTTACTCTGACGAACAGTGGCTGGCCATCGACGCCCTGGGACAGCAGGTTGAAGAGGATCTGGTGGCCGGGGACGTGCGCCTGACCATGGGTGGCGAGCCGACCTTTGTCTCGATCGACGATATGGAGAGCGCCCAGTGGAACACCGATGCTGACGGAGTGGAAAAACGGAAGCTGGCCTACGACCTGACGCTGCGGTTGCGCGATGCGTTCGGCTCTGGCGGATTGCTGCACTTCGGCCAGGGCAAATGGTATCCGGGCGAGCCGCTGCCGCGCTGGGCTTACGGCTGTTTCTGGCGCAAAGACGGTACGCCGATCTGGCAGAACACGGCGCTGCTGGCCGACATCCACAAGGATTATAAGCTGAGTCATGCTGACGCGCTGCAGTTTTCCGAGCGGCTGGCCGGGCTGCTGGGGATCAGAAAAGATTATCTGGTCGCCGGCTACGAAGATATTTTCTACTGGCTCTGGAAAGAGGGGACCATCCCCGCCAACCTGGATCCGCTTAAGGCCAACCTGAAGGATTCGGCGGATCGCCGCGCGCTGGCGCAGGCGCTGGATCGGGGCCTTGAGACACCGGTCGGATATGCCCTGCCGCTGAAGTGGGACGACTTCAAGAACGCCTGGAAGAGCAGCCCCTGGGATTTCCGCCGCGGGCAGATGTTCCTGATCCCCGGCGATTCGGCGATGGGGATGCGTCTGCCGCTCGACTCGCTCCCCTGGGTTGCCCCGGACAAGCGCGAGCCGTTTTACGAGCGCGATCAGTTCGCTGACCGTCCGGAGCTGGAAGACTATCACGCCCTGGCCGGAGCCAGCAGCGGCGCTGAAGAGGACGCGGCCGAACAGGAGCCGATGCCGGAGGTCGAAATTTCGCACACGGCGCTCTGTGTCGAAGCGCGCGCCGGTCGCCTGCACCTGTTCATGCCGCCGCTCGGCACCTTGGAGCAGTACCTGCATCTGATCGCCATGATCGAAGCCACCGCCGCAGAGCTGGAGATGCCGGTGGTAATCGAGGGGTACGAACCGCCGCGCGACTGGCGGCTTGAGCGTCTGGCGGTGACGCCCGATCCCGGTGTCATCGAGGTCAACATCCATCCGGCGAAAAACTGGCGCGAGCTGGTCGACAACACCACCCGGCTGTACGAAGAAGCCCGGCAGTGCCGGCTCGGCACCGAAAAGTTCATGCAGGACGGTCGCCACACCGGTACCGGCGGCGGCAACCATATCACTCTGGGCGGCGCGAATCCTGCCGACAGCCCGATGTTGCGCCGGCCCGACCTGCTGCGCAGTCTGGTGACCTTCTGGCAGCATCACCCCGGACTCTCCTACCTGTTCTCCGGGATGTTTGTTGGCCCGACCAGTCAATCGCCGCGCATCGACGAAGCGCGTAACGACTCGCTCTATGAGCTGGAGATCGCCTTTCAGCAGATGCCGGAAGGTGAAGTCCCGGCGCCTTGGCTGGTTGACCGGCTGCTGCGCAACCTGTTGATCGATGTCACCGGCAACACCCATCGCGCCGAGTTCTGTATCGACAAGCTCTACTCGCCGGACAGCTCGACCGGCCGGCTCGGACTGCTGGAGCTGCGGGCGTTTGAGATGCCCCCTCACGCGCGGATGAGCCTGGTGCAGAATCTGCTGCTCAGGACCCTGCTGGCCCGTTTCTGGAAGCAGCCTTACAAAGGCAAGCTGGTGCATTGGGGGACCGAGCTGCACGACCGTTTCCTGCTCCCCTACTATGCCCGACAGGACATGAAAGAGGTGGTTGAGGATCTGCAGCAGGCCGGTTATCCGTTTCAACTGGACTGGTTCGACCCGTTCTTCGAGTTCCGCTTCCCCCGCTACGGGACGGTGCAGATCGATGATATCGAGCTGGAGCTGCGCTTCGCCATCGAGCCCTGGCATGTCCTCGGTGAAGAGGTCACCAGCCAGGGAACCGCACGCTTTGTCGATTCTTCGGTCGAGCGCTTGCAAGTCCACGTGACCGGCCTGACCGAAGGGCGCCACGTAATCAGCTGTAATGGTCGCCGACTGCCGCTGCGCAATACCGGCCGTAAGGACGAGTTTGTGGTTGGCGTGCGCTATCGCGCCTGGCAGCCCCCTTCGGCGCTGCATCCGACCATCAAATCGCATTCGCCACTGGTGTTCGATGTCATCGATACCTGGAGCGGCCGCTCCATCGGTGGCTGCACTTATCATGTTGCCCACCCGGGTGGCCGCAATTATGATAATTTCCCGGTCAACGCACTGACCGCCGAATCGCGCCGCGGGTCGTTGTTCACGGTGACCGAGCACACGCCGGGACCGATTCTGCCACAACAGGATTTCCTGGAACTCGGCAAGTTTTTCCCGCACGGCACGCCGCCGAACCCGATGGCGCCGCCGCTGGAAGAACCGAGCCAGGCTTTCCCCTATACTTTGGATTTACGCTGTCAACGACCCAAGTAAAATTTTCTGCCGTGATCTAGCCCATGATCCGGCAGGGTGAGATGCAAGAAGTGAAGATAGAGAACGATTTACGTATTAATCCCGGAACTCAGTCGTTTGCCACGGAACTGGTCGCCACCGCAGATCTCTGCGTTGTGGAGAAGGATCCCAGTCCGCATGGGCAGAAGCTGATGCAGTCCCTTGACAAGATCGGCAGCAAGCGACTGGCAAAACGCAGCAAGGAGGCACAGCGCCTGCTGCGTGAAAACGGCGCCACCCACAATGTCTTTGATCCACTGGACAAACCACGCTCCTGGCAGTTTGATCCGATCCCGCTGATTATCGGTACCGAGGAGTGGGCAACTGTCGAGGCGGGGCTGATCCAGCGGGCGGAACTGCTCAATCTGATCCTTGGGGATATCTACGGGCCGCGGAAATTGCTGGAAAAAGGCTTGCTGCCACCCGAACTGGTCTATGCGCACAAAGGCTTTTTATTGCCCTGCGTGGGACTGCTGCCAGCAGATGCGCAATTTCTGAATATTTATTCGGCGAATCTCGCCAAGGGGACCGATGGGCGCTTCTGGGTTCTTGAGGATCGCACCAATCCGTCCTTCGGTTCCGGCTATGCGCTGGAAAACCGCATCGTCATGACGCGCAGCTTTCCCCGACTGTTCCAGGATTTTCAGGTTCACCAGCTGGCAACTTACTACCGGGCTTTGCGTAACAGTCTGGCGCAGTTGGCCCATCACAATAAGGCCGAGCCGCGGATTGTCGTCTTGACGCCCGGTCCGGAGCAGGAATCCTATTTTGAGCACGCCTTTCTGGCCTCCTATCTGGGCTATCCCCTGGTTCAGGGGGGGGATCTGATTGTCCGTGACGGTTGCGTCTGGCTGAAATCGGTCGGCGGTCTGCGGCAGGTGGATGTGATTCTGCGTCGGCAGGAGGATGATTTTTGCGATCAGCTTGAGCTGCGTCGCGATTCGCTGTTCGGTGTTCCCGGCCTGCTCGAAGCGGTGCGGCTTGGCAACGTCGCCACCGCCAACCCGGTCGGCAGCAGCGTGCTGGAAAATCCGGCCCTGCTGGCGTTTCTGCCCGGTCTTGCCCGGCATCTGCTCGGTGAGGAGCTGAAGCTCCCATCGGTCGCCACCTGGTGGTGCGGGCAACCCCGCGAGCGCGAATTTGTTCTGCAGAATCTGAACAAGCTGGTCATCAAGCCGATCCATCCTCTGCCGGGATTGCCGGAGATGTTTCCGGGCGAATTGGACGAGGCGCAGTTGCAGCAGCGGCGGGAGGCGATTCTCGCCAATCCGCAGCTGTTTGTCGGTCAGGAGTTGGCTTGTTTTGCGCCGGCGCCAGCCTTTGTGACCGATAAAATCGAATCGCGCTACTGCATTATGAGTACTTTTCTGACCGCCCAGGAGAAGACCTATGTCGTCATGCCGGGCGGTTTGACCCGCATCAGCGCGAACCAGCACAGTCTGTTGAGCACTTCGAAGGAGGGGGGGGGCAGTAAGGACACCTGGGTGCTGACCACAGAGTTGGGCAATCAGGTCAACCTCTGGCTGCATGCCCGTCCGAACCAGTTGATTCAGCCGCTGGTCGGAACCTTGCCGAGCCGGGCTGCCGAAAATCTGTTCTGGACCGGTCGCTATGCCGAACGGACTGAAGCGACCTCACGGCTGCTGCGCTCGATTCTGGCCAAGTTACTCGAGTTCAACGAGTTCCGTGACCCTGATGACCAGCGCAGCCTCGAGCAGCTGTTGTGTGCTTTGACCGATATCACCTCGACCTATCCCGGCTTTATCGGCGCCGGAGCAGCGGAAAAGCTGGCAGACCCCCGCGCAGAGCTGCTGTCGCTGGTCACCGATGTTGAACGACCGGGGAGCCTGCGCGCCTCACTGCGCAGCCTGAGCCGTTCGGCCTATGCCATCCGGGACCGGCTGCCGGAAGATGCCTGGCGGGTTGTTGACAAGGCGCAGCAGAACTGGAAGCCAAGGGCGTCGCTGAGTCTGATCGGCAGCAACCGCCTGCAGGAAAGCATCAACCAGTTGGTTCTGCAGTTATCGGCGTTCAGTGGCCTGACCAACGAAAACATGTCGCGCGAGACGGCCTGGCTGCTGCTGAACATCGGTCGCCGCCTGGAGCGGGCGCTGAACCTGATCGATTTGTTACAGGCCACTCTGGTCCCCTGCTACGAACCCTCGACTGAAGCGGAGATGATGGAAACCGTGCTGGCGACCAGCAACAGCCTGATCGTCTTCCGGCGTCGCTACCGTTCTTTCATGCAGCTCTCGACGATTCTCGAGCTACTGTTGCTGGATGAAAGCTATCCCCGGGCGCTGGCCTATCAGCTTCAGCAGCTGCAGAGTCATATTCAGGAGCTGCCCTGCGAGCAGCCCTGCGAGCGGCCGCGCCGGGATGAAACCCTGATCGCTGAGGCGTTGGAAGAACTGCGCAGCGCTGATCACAAGTTGCTGACGCAGTTATCGAATTCAGACAGCACCTATCCGCTGCTGGAAAAACTGCTGAGCGCGCAGAAGGAGCGGCTGGAACAGCTCTCCGGGGTGCTGATGGGGCTCTATTTCAGTCCGACCCTGATCCCGCAACAACTGGGTGCCGCGGAACAGGAAAAAGCCTCATGATTTATCGAGTAACGCACATTACCACCTATAATTACACTCAGCCGGTCGGGCTTTGCCGCAACGACGCCTGTCTGCTGCCGCGCGATACTCCGCAGCAGCGGTGCCTGTCGAGTCGGCTGCAGATTGAACCCACGGCCGCGGATATTCGTGAACGGCGCGATTTTTTCGGCAATCGGATCACCCATTTCGCCATTCAGCAACCACACAGCAAGCTGATCGTGACTGCGACCAGTGATGTTTCGGTCACGCTGGGGCCAAGTCCGCTGGCGGCGGGTAACCAGCTTTCCTGGGAAGTGGCCAGCAAACGGGTGGCCACTGAAAAAAACCGCGAAGCACTTGAGGCGCTGCTGCATCTGCAGGATTCTCCCATGATCAGGAATTTCCCGCAGTTGGCGGATTATGCGCGCCCCTCTTTTCCGGCTGAGCGGCCGTTGGCTGACGCGGTTCGCGACCTGATGCAGCGGATCTACCAGGATTTCAAATACGATCCCGGCTTCACCACCATCGCGACCCCGCTCTCCGAGGTTTTGGCGAACCGGCGCGGGGTCTGCCAGGACTTCGCACACCTGGGGATCGGTTGTCTGCGGGCGATGGGGCTTCCGGCGCGCTACGTCAGCGGCTATATCGAAACCCTGCCGCCAGAGGGGCAGGAGCGACTGGTTGGTGCCGACGCGTCCCATGCCTGGTTCTCGGTCTATTCGCCGACTGCCGGCTGGATCGATTTTGATCCGACCAATAACCAGCTGACGGCCGAGCAGCATATCACCGTCGCCTGGGGGCGTGATTTTTCCGATGTCTCGCCGTTGCGCGGCGTAGCTTTGGGCGGTGGAAAACACAAAGTGACGGTCTCCGTCGATGTTGCCAGAAGTTCGGCTAAAACAACGCTCTTCCAGTCACAAAGCCAGTCACAAAGCAGCTAGCTGTTTTATGCCTTTGCCTCTGATCCGATAGCGATTATCGGGTCAAAATCTGCCAGAAAGGAGCATCAGATGAGATTTGATGGTTATGACACCGAGGGCTTTTACGATGAACTCTTCGATGCACAGGGGAATCCGCATCCAGGTGCCGATCTCCTGATCAAGCGAATTAACGGCTTGCCGGAATCAGAACTGCAGCGGCGCCAAAAGGCAGCAGAGCGGGCTCTGCTGAATCTGGGCATTACCTTTAATGTTTACGGCAACGAGTCCCAATCGGAAAAGATTTTCCCCTTCGATATCGTGCCGCGGATTGTTCAGGCCAAAGAGTGGGAAGAGATGGAGCGGGGTCTCAAGCAGCGGATAACGGCGCTGAACTGCTTTATTGACGATGTCTACAATGAGCAGAAGATTCTCAAGGACGGCATTATTCCCGCCGATCTGGTGCTTTCTGCCGATGGTTTCCGCAAGCCCTGCATCGGGCTGAAGCCGCCCGGTGGCATCTGGTGCCATATTACCGGGACCGACCTGGTCCGGGCCGGCGACGGTAAATATTATGTCCTTGAGGATAACCTGCGCTGTCCCTCGGGTGTTTCCTATGTCCTGGAAAACCGTTTGCTGATGAAGCGGACCTTCCCGATGGTGTTTGATGCCTGCAGTGTTCAGCCGGTGACCGATTACCCGAGCCGACTGCTGGAGATGCTGCAGGGGCTGGCTCCGGCCGGGGTGCGCGCGCCGGTCGTTGCGGTCTGGACGCCGGGTATTTACAACTCGGCTTATTTTGAGCACAGTTTCCTCGCCCAGCAGATGGGGGTGCCGCTGGTCGAAGGGGGCGATCTGACTGTCCATCAGGGCGAAGTGATGATGCGCACCACCAAGGGGCTGGAGCGGGTCGATGTAATCTATCGGCGGATCGATGATGATTTCATCGATCCCAAAGCCTTCCGCGCTGATTCGATGCTGGGGGTTCCGGGGCTGATGAAAGCCTACAGCAAGGGCAAGGTCGCGTTGGCGAATGCGCCGGGCACCGGGGTTGCCGATGATAAAGCGGTTTACGCCTATGTCCCGGAAATTATCCGCTATTACCTTGACGAAGAGCCGATCCTCAACAATGTGCCGACTTATGCCTGCTGGCGCGAAGACGACTGCAAGTATGTGCTGGAAAATCTCGACAAGCTGGTGGTCAAGGCGGTCAACGAGTCGGGTGGTTACGGCATGCTGGTCGGGCCGCACTCAACCAAAGAGGAGCAGGCGGAATTCGCCAAGCGGATCAAGGCCAGTCCGCGCACCTATATCGCCCAGCCGACTCTGGCCTTATCGCGGGTTCCGGTGCTGATGGACGACCACTTTGAGGGGCGTCACGTCGATCTGCGCCCCTATATCCTCTATGGCAAGGAAGGGATCTACGTACTGCCGGGAGGTCTGACCCGGGTGGCATTGAAGAAAGGTTCGCTGGTGGTCAATTCTTCGCAGGGTGGCGGTAGTAAGGATACCTGGGTTCTCGATGCTGAAGGCGGAGCCTCTCCTGAATCATCCATGCAGTCACAGAATGGGGAGGTGCTCTAATGTTGAGTCGTGTTGCGAACTCTATTTACTGGCTGAACCGCTATGTTGAGCGTGCCGAAAATGTCGCCCGGTTTATTGATGCCAACTATCACATGACGCTCGATATTCCCGACAGTGATGATGCCGACCAGTGGCAGCCGTTGATCAACACCACCGGTGACCATGAACTGTTTAAAAAACTTTACGGCGTGGCCAACCGGGAAAATGCCATCGAATTTCTCGCCTTCGACCGCAACAATCCCAACTCGATCTATTCCTGTGTCCGGGCCGCCCGAGAAAACGGTCGCTCGGTTCGTGAATACATCAGTTCTGAAATGTGGGAACAGCTCAACACCTTTTATCTGATGATCAATACGGCGGCAAAAGAAGTCTCGATGGACCTGCCGCACCAGTTTTTCGTCGATATCATGAACGCCAGCCATGCCTTTATCGGGATTACCGACTCGACCATGAATCATGGTGAAGGCTGGCATTTCGGTCGCATGGGGCGGATGCTGGAGCGGGCCGACAAAACCACACGACTGCTCGATGTGAAATACTTCATCCTGCTGCCATCGGTCGATTATGTCGGCAGCGCATACGACAATATTCTCTGGGGCGCACTATTGCGCTCGGCCAGTGCCTTTGAGATGTACCGCAAGCGGCACGGTCGCATCGATCCGAAAAAGATCGTTGATTTTCTGCTGCTCGATGCCAATTTCCCCCGCGCCGTACATCACTGTATTGTCACGGCGATGATTTCCATGAACAACATCACCGGCAGTCCGCGCGGCACCTATGCCAACAAGGCGGAACAGAGCCTGGGACGGTTGCTGTCAGAGTTTAATTTCGCTTCGCTTGAGGATATTTTTAAGCACGGATTACACGAATATCTCGATAATACCCAGACTCGGATCAATACCGTCGGTGCAGAAATTCACGAAGTTTTCTTCAGCCCTAAGCTGGTTGAATCACCAAAGGCTGTCAAAACGATCGTTGAATAGAAGCCCTGCGACAATAACTGGTCGCGAAAGAATGACAACGGGGGCACTGATTAATATAATCAGTGCCCCCGTTCAATTTATCCTGATACTGGCTTGGGACGAACGCTCTGGCTTAAAAAATTGACGATTCCGTCCTGGTGGTGAAATGCTCAAGGACTTTCATGCCTTTATAAGAATTTCCCCTTTTGTTTAACCGCGGACTCCAGACCGCGATACTATAGAGTCCCGGATGGATGGCGATGATGCCGCCGCCGACGCCGCTTTTGCCCGGCAGGCCGACCCGAAAAGAGAACTCGCCCGCTTCATCATAAAAACCGCAGAGCTGCATGATGGCATTGATCCGTTTCGACTTGCTGGCACTGACAATCCGCGTTTTGTTCAGGGGGCTGACGCCACCCGCGGCCAGAAACAGAAATTCTTCAGAAAGCTCTCGGCAGGACATCTCGATGGAGCAGAGATGGAAGTAGAAGTCCAGCACCTGGTCGATGCCATTGTGGATATTGCCGTAGGATTTCATCAGGTTGATCAGCGCGGCGTTCTTGAAACCGGCGGATTTTTCCGAATCGGCGGTTCGCTGACAGTAGTTGATGTCCTGGTTGCCGGCAATATCCCGTACAAATTCGATGAATTCACGCTTCGGATTCTTCAGCCTGCTGACCAGAATATCGCAGATCACCAGCGCGCCGGCGTTGATTAACGGATTACGCGGAATCCCCTTTTCATATTCCAGCTGCACCAGCGAGTTAAAAGGGGTGCCCGAAGGCTCTACGCCGACCCGCTGCCACAAGCTGTCATTTTCCAGTTCAAACGCCAGCGACAGCGAGAGGACCTTGGCGATGCTCTGGATAGAAAACCTTTCCTCGCAGTCGCCAAATCCGAAGCTGCCATTCTCCAGCGTGCTGAGATGAATGCCGAATTTCGCCGGATCGACATGCTGCAGTTCAGGGATGTAGGCGGCGACTTCGCCGAGGTTTTCAATCTGTTTTGCATGGCTGGCAAGTTCTGAAAAAATATCCGAATAGTTCATTGCCTGTCCTGTTTTTCACAAGGGCGAGAGAATGCATCGCTGCATGGGTGAAGATGAAGGCTTACCAGCAGAAAATTACGGATTGTATCATTTGTATTTGCGCTGCGACTATGTAATTGTCAGCTGACAATATCGATGTTTTTACGCAGCAGAGACAGGAGTTCCCGATGGCATGGCTTAAAGTGACCGCTGAGCTCGATTTTCAGATCGAGTCCGATACCCCTCTGGTGCTGATGTTGCGACCGCGCAGCGGAGCACAACAGTGGGTTGCTCGCGAAACTTACACCCTGACACCCTATGTTCCGGTGGTGGAATATATGGATCTCTACAGTAATCTCTGCCAACGACTGGTTGCCCCGGTCGGGAGCTTTTCTATTCACACCTCGGCTGAAGTTATGACTGCTGATCAGGTGGACACGGCACCAGGGGGCAATTTTGTTGAAGTGCAGAATTTGCCAGAAGCGGTTCTAGTCTACCTACTGCCAAGCCGCTATTGCGAGTCGGACCGATTCGGTGATCTCGCCCGGGAGATCATCGCTGGTGCAGCGCCCGGTTACGATCAGGTCGCAAGTCTCGATCACTGGGTGCGCAATTCCATCCGCTTCACACCCGGATCAAGTACCCTCCCCGTCTCCGCTGCAGAGGTCAATGCCCGTGGTGAGGGTGTCTGTCGTGATCTGGCGCAGTTGGCGATCGCGCTTTGCCGCAGCATCAGCATCCCCGCCCGGTTGGTGGTCGGCTATTTGTATGGCCTGCAGCCGATGGATCTGCACGCCTGGTACGAGGCCTATGTCGGCGGCCGCTGGTACAGTTTCGACCCGACCCAGAGCGAGCCTCGCGGTGGCCGGGTAGCGATTGCCTACGGTCGTGATGCGGCCGATGTCTCGATCTTCCATCAGTTTGGCGCGGGGGATATTTTGACCCGCATGGATGTCAGCGTTGAGCTGCTGCCGGCGGCTCCAGAAGGCTCTCAATTCATTTTTTAGCAGGTCTGCGTAGAGTTCGGCTTAATCGCGCAGCATATTCACTTTGAAGTGCGAGCGCAACGTCCCCTGAAAATAGAGCACCACCTCCAGCGCGATCCTGAGTCGTCCCTTCTCCACACGGTTGAGCGAGGAGGGGGCGATGTAGTTGTTGGGATCCTGGCCGGATTCGACCAGCTTGACCTGCTCGCGCAGGCGGAAGAAGCTCAGCAGGCTGAAGGCCGCCTCCAGGTCGCCGACCTGCTTATCATTGAGAATGCCCTTTTCTTTCAGAATCAGCAGTTTGTCGTGGGTGCTGCCACCGAGGACGCCGATCCCCAGCGCCATGGTTTTGATCCCTTCGGTGATGGCAAAGATCCCGGCCTTTTTCAGATCGACCATTCCGGCATGCTGCCCCTTTTCCGTCTTGATCCGGCCGAATAAGCCGAGCGGCGGCGCAAAGCGGCATACGTTGGCCGCCATCCTGGCCAGAAAGACCGCCTCCTCCTCAGCGCGTTGCACGATGTGGCTGCGCAGCTGTTCTTCCAGCGAGGCATCTCCCCAGAGGGTGCGCATATCCGAGAACATGCTGAAGTTGAGAATGTTTTCGCCGCTGGGCGCTGAAATCCAGTTGTCGATGGCCTGCTGCCACTGGCTGATGCTGCGCCGCCAGAACTGATTTTTGGCCATGATCCCGCCCGGGCATTCAGGCACACCGATCTCGATCAGCGCGTCGATCAGCTCGACAGAGAACGCCTTGATGATCTCCAGGTCGGCGTCAGAGAGGTTATCGGCATAGATGATCGCGTTGTCCTGATCGGTTTTCAGTGTCTGCTCCCGGCGCCCCTCACTGCCGAGCACCAGATAGGCAAAGCCGGTCGGAAGATTCTGGTAGCGCTCCTTGCGCAGGATGTCGATCAGGCGCAGGCAGATCTGGTCGTTGAGCAGCGAAATCAGCTTCACCAGGTCTTTGGTGCGCACGCCGTTGCCGTGCAGAAAGACCACCAGCTCTTCCATGTTATCGTGGATGACCTTCAGGTCGGCAACCGTTTTGGTTTCGTCGATCGAACGCAGCAGTTTCTGCGGCGAACGGTTCTGCAGGCGGATGATGTCCGATTCGTTGATGATGCCGACCAGTTGCTTGTTCCTGTCGACCACGCCGACCCGGTGAATCCGGTGGTGCGACATCTGGTAGAGCACCTCGAACAGGCTATCTTCCTCGCGCACCGCAATCACCGGTGCGGTCATCACTTCGCGCACCACGCTTTTGCTCGGATCCAGCTGCCCGGCGATCACCTTGTTACGCAGGTCGCGGTCGGTCATGATGCCGACCGGAACCCCCTTGTCGTCACAGGCGATCAGGCTGGAGATGCTTTTGTCGCGCATCAGCCGGGCCGCGTCGATCACCAGGTCTTCGGTGTGGCAGGTGATCAGGTTGCGGTGGCAATGATCTTTGACCGGCAGAAAGAAGGTACTTTCATCAGACATGATTCAAACTCCAAAAAAGCGCTGACAGCTCGGCAGGGGTTGTCTTAGAAAAGCTTTACTCTTCAGGCGCCTGCTGTCAATCTTTAGCGGCGATTATGCGGAGATTTTTCTGTTTCTGCAGCTGTTGAGCCGTTCACAGAAGAAAATTAAACTGAATCCTTGACAATGCGGCCCTGAAAGAAGACATTTAACGAATATTGCTTAGTGTGGATTAATTTAATGGAGGGGGAAGTCACTGATATTTACTTTGATTACGGGTGTTGCCTATGTTTGAAACGCTAAAGAGCGGTAAAATGCTGAGTCTGAAGAAATTTATCTTTACGGCCATTCTGGTCGTCTCCCTGCTGGTTTTCCTCTGTGTTTTCCTCGTAACAACGACCACTTATCAACAGGTTTACAGTAATCAGGCCAAAATAATGATGACCGGTCTGACCCAGCAGATCTCGAATTCGTTGTTACAGCTGATGGAGAAAGGCTGGTCGAGAAAAGATCTCTTTACATTTCTTGAGCCGGTCATCCACGCCAACGCCGAGATTCCGATCGGCGTCGAGCTGTACCGCTCAGCCATTGTGACAAAGCAATATGGCGCTATCGACGCGCTGATGCGCGATGAGGCTGTGCGCAGCGTCATGGAGACGGGTCAGTCCCAGTCGATTGTCGAAGCTAAGCTGGTTCGCCGGATTGAGGCGGTTAAAGCCGAGCAGGGTTGTCTGGGCTGTCATGAAAATGCCCAGGCCGGGGATTTGCTTGGTGTTCTCAGTATCAGTCAGGACCTGTCGCAGCAGACGGCAAAAATCAATCAACGCTTTCTGCTGGTGTTTCTGCTGCTGACCCCCTTACCGGTGCTGCTGGCGCTGCTGATCTCACGCTGGGTGAACAAACGGATCGAGGCAGCGACCGGTCAGCTGCATAAAGAGATTCTTGGGGTTAACAGCATCGATGACCTGACTGAGCTGAGCCTTTCATCCGGGCGCACGGATTTTCACGAAATCAATGCGATTCTGGCCGAATTCAGCAGTTTTGCCGGAAAAATGCGCGAGATCGCCATCGACAAGGACCTGCTCGCCTTTGAGGTCAACCTGCTGGAAACCTTCATCATGACCTCAGATGTGGTCAAGGACTGGCGTGACCATATCTCCAAGCTGCTCAACAAGGTCAACGAAATCATGGACGCCTATGTGCTCTTCTCGATTTTCGATACCGGCAACGAAACCTACGACCTGGAAATTTTCTGGCGTAGCCGCCCCAGTCCGGAGACCCGGCATTATTTTGACCAGGTGATCAATCAGCGGATTTCCGAGCACCGCAGCCTGAAGCCGCTGTCAGAAGTTAAAACCCGCCATAATATCGTCAATTATGATGCCCAGGAACTGACCATTGATGAGAAGCAGATCGACCTGCAGACCAAATCGATTTTCCTGGAGAACCCGCAGATCGGCGGTGTGGTCGGCCTCGGCGTCCATTCGCACTTCAGTGCCAATGAAGGGCGGGCGCTGGTTATCGAAAGTATCCTGACCACCCTGATCAACGTCATCGGCTCGGTCAAGGCGATCTACAACTACACCAAGGATCTGGAGTATTACGCAACCCGCGACCCCTTGACGAATCTCTACAATCAGCGGGTTTTCTGGGATCTGGCTGAGAACGAATTGCAGCGGGCCGGCAGCAACAACTACAGTGTCGGCATACTGATGGTCGATCTGGATAACTTCAAGCTGATCAACGACCGCTACAGCCACTCCTTTGGCGATGCGTTGCTCAAGCAGCTGGCGGAAGCGATCAAGGAGTGCCTGGTTGCCGGGGAAATCTTAACCCGCTACGGCGGCGATGAATTCGCCATCATCCTGCCCGAATCGGATCAGGAGAAATCCTATACGACGGCCATGCGGGTTGTCGAGGCCATCAAGAGCACCACCGCCCAGGCACCGGATGGTGAAATGATCCGCGTGACGGCGTCCTGCGGAATGTCCTGTTTTCCGGAACATACAACGGAACTGAGCACCATGTTTGTGATCGCCAACAACATGATGTATCAGGCAAAAACCGAAGGCAAAAACCGGATCGGCGTGCCGACCCGCGAGGATATCCACAAGGTTCTCAAGGCGACCGAAGAAAAGACCCTGTTTCTGCTTAACGTGCTGGAAGATACCGACAAGGTCATCCCATTCTTTCAGCCGATCAAAAACGTCACAGATGGTACGATTGTCATGCACGAACTGCTGATGGGGATTGAGCACGAAGGCAAAATTCTGCCGGCCGGGCAGTTTATCGACATGGCTGAAGGGATGGGGATCATCAGTCAGCTCGACTATATCAACATGGAAAAAGCCTTCAAGGAGATCAGGCGCACCGGCTACCAGGGCGAGCTGTTCATCAATCTGTCACCTAAGTCACTGATCCTAAACGAGTTTCTCCGTAAGGTCCGTGGGTTTGCCGCAGAATACGCCATAGCTCCGGAACGGATTGTCTTCGAGATCACCGAACGCGAGACGGTGAAGAACACGGCCCTGCTCGAGAAGTTCGTCAAAGAGCTGAAGTTTGAAGGGTTCAAGTTCGCCATTGACGACTTCGGCGCCGGTTTTTCAACCTTCCATTACATCAAGCTGTTCCCGGTCGATTACATCAAGATCGAAGGTGAGTTCATCCGCAACGCGCCGAAAAATGCCGTCGATCGGGCGTTCGTCAAGTGTATTATATCCCTGGCCAAGGATCTGCAGATTGAGACGATTGCCGAAATGATTGAGGATGAGGATATTCTGGATACGGTCAAAGAGCTGGGCGCAACCTATGGACAGGGCTACCACATTCAGGCGCCGATGCGGGAGTTGAAGGTGCTTTAAGCGAATCTTGCGTCCATTTACCGGAGACAGCAAGGCCCGGACTGAATTCAGTCCGGGCCTTGCTCTTTTCAGACGCTGATCAGGGCATCGCTCAGAGGCGTCAGTTTTTCGCCACCGCCGGCGGTTACGGCAAAGGTGTTCTCGATGCCGATAGAGCCGAGACCGGGGAAGACGAACTTCGGTTCGATGGCGATGGCCTGACCGGCGACCAGCGGCTGATTGAATCCCTGTGCCAGCACCGGCATTTCATCCAGTTCGAGGCCGACGCCGTGGCCAACAAATTTGGCATTTTCTCCCGGCGCGCCCATAAAGTATTCAGCCAGTCCGGCCTCATCGGCCATCCGTGCCGCCAGCTCGAACAGTTCAGAGCAGATGACTCCCGGTTTAAGTTGTGCGACCACCGCCGCCTGAATTTGGCAGGCAACCTCGAAGGCGTTCTGCAGCTTTTCATCCAGCTGTCCGCAGACGAACATCCGTGTCATGTCGATGCAGTAACCGTCGAAGACACCGACGTAGTCGAGCAGAATCGACTGGTTTCTCTCAATGACCGCCGCCGAGGCGCCGTGCGGCGAGGCGTCAGACATGCCGCGCCCGGTAATGGCGCCGTCAAAAAAACCGCCGCCGGCGCCACTGTCGCCGGAGATCACCAGCCCCATGAACAGCTCCTGATTGAAAGCGCGCATCCGGATATAGCCTTCGCCGCCGGCCTTGCGCATTCTGGCTTCAAACTCCGCCGCCAGGTCGACCTCGCGCATCCCCGGCTGCAGAAAATCGGGCACGCTGGCAAAGACCCGGCTGAGCTGAACCCCGGCATGCCGCAGCCGCTCCAACTCCCAGTCTGACTTGACCGCCCGCAGTGCGCGGTTGAGGCTGGAAATATCGACAAAGTCGCGACCGGGGAGCAGCTTGCTGTAGTAGTTGTACTGTTGCAGCGGCATGACGTCGAAGGTCAGGCCGATCTTCAGCTGGCCGTCGAACAGCGGGGTAAAGTCATTGCTGCGCGGAAAGGGGCGGATGTCGGCAATGCAGGCTTCCTGTTTGGCGCGGGTGAAACTCTTGCGCACCAGCAGCAGCGGCTCGCCGGTTGCGGGAACCCAGAGGGTCGCGTTCTGTCGGGTGGCGGTGAAGTAGTAGATATCGATCGGATAGATGAACAGCGCGCCGTCCAGTTTTTGCTGCTGCAGCTGCTGCTGCAGGCGAGCTATCCGCGCTGGACATTCTTCGTTCATGGTCATCTCAAGGCTCCTAGGGCTTTTTGAAGGTTCGTGCGACAAACTCAGACACCGCCGCATGGGTGTCAGCCGATTCCCAGATGGCATAGAGTTCAGCCGCCTGTGCTTTGCTGCGCGCCGCGATCGCCACGCGCACCGGTTGGCGGAGTTGCTGCTTGGAGAAGGCAAAAATATTTGGCCGGATCGCGGCAAGTGACTCGGCCGCAGCAATGGCTTCAGTCAGCAGTTGTTCCGGTTCGACAATCGCATCAATCAGCCCCCGTTGCAAGGCTTCCGCTGGCGCATAGGTCGCAGCGTCAAGGATCACCTCGGCAATGAAATCCGGCTTGGTTCTGGCGCGCATGATTTCCAGCGCGACCGTCGGAAAGGGGACCCCGACCCGTAATTCAGGCACCCCGATCTGCGCCTTACCGGCCGCCATGAGCCGCCGATCGGCGCAACAGGTCAGCAGGCACCCCCCGGCGATGGCGTGACCGTTGACGGCGGCGACCAGCGGTTTACTGCAGAAAAAAAGCGTTTCAAAGACCTCATCAAGTGCGGGGAGAAACTGTCGGACATAGTCAACGCTACCGTCCAGAAGTTGCGGCAGATCGACCCCGGCCGAAAAGATTTTCCCCTGTCCGGTCAGCACGATCGCGCGGGAGGATGCCTCAAGCTCCCGAACCTTTTTGCTCAATTCGACGCAGAAGTTCAGATCCATGGC
>DATCYW010000075.1:0-7635 GCA_036526255.1 Malonomonas sp.
GAACCCTTCCGTTTCTCACCCTGACTGCCAGCGATGCATCATTTCCAGCGGAGGAAAGCGATTACTGTTGGTAGCGTGGACGAGTCAAGGCCTGCTCCGAAACAGAAACAGGCAGGATGGATGAATATTAACAGCCAGCGAGAATAGCTTAACTGAAATGATTCTGCCAGCAGCAATCGCACAAAACCGAAGTACCTAAAAGCGCAGTCTGCCTGAGGATGATCATCCTTACTGCAGACTGTTATATATCGCGAATGATAAAGCCCATGTTGCCAATCATGACTTTCTCGTTCTTATCCCCTAGCCAGAGGCGGACAGAGCGCTCACCAACCAACTCAAATCGCATACTTTTGTCTTCAATGGTGGCGATTTTTTCACCCGCTTCGGTATAGACCTCAACAACCCGGTGGGTGCCGATCGTATCGGCCTTCAAATCGTAAGCCTTTTGTTGGGCGCTTTCACAGCCAGTCAGAAGCACGGCCGCGCACAGCAGAAAAATGACCAGTGATTTCTTCATTGTCCTCCCTTTCTCTTGGTTAAGTAAGGCATAAACTTAGCACATTCTGCATGGGTTTTTCGCCAGAGAAGCCGTTTGTCTTTCACGTCCGTTCCTTAAATCAATATCACAACCTGTGGCTGGAGATTGAGGTTGCTTGCCCCCGGCATTTGCAGGGGAAAAAATAATTTTTGCCGCTCGCTGACAGCTTGAATTCTCATTAAGTGGTGATAGCATAAAGCACAGGAATCAATACTGCCGGTAATCTCGACAAAGCCAGTCTTTCTGGGGAGATGGTCGGAATTCAGCGGGTCTTGCGCTGCAAAAAGACCGAGTTGCCGAAGGATGCTGATCCTCTGGTTTTCTCGGTCTTTTCTTTTCAGCAGGTTGAATTTGCAATCAATTGACAGCTTTGCCACCAGCCGTTTGAATTCGCAAGTGGGCGGGACTTTCCAGGTCCCCCGGAAAGGAGACCATATGCAAAAATCAATAAAAGGCAGCGCCATGGGAAAATCAGATTCGCGGCGCCCGAGCACGCACTTCACGGTTTCCCTTGAAGAACGACCTGACTACCAAGAACCATTGGCCGCTGTTGTCTTCGATTCGGTCGGTAACCTGCTGGATCAGGCGAAAGTGAAGGATGGCAAGGTGAAAGTCGACCTGCCCGCACAAACCCTCATGCGTTCCCGGGTGTTTATCGTGCCGCTGACTGGCGACAGCGAAAAGGCGCCAACGCTGGAAGCGATGGAACGTCTCGGCGCCTATCAGGCGATTGTCGCGGTGGAGGGTAAACTGACTGAGCTGATCCGGGTGCCGGGGGCGGTCATCGATTTCTGGCCGGCCTGTTCCTGTTATGTGCATGGCCAGGTGGTTCGCAGCAGCGACAATCGTAAGGTTTGTGGCGCGCGGGTGCATATCTGCGAGGTCGACAAGCTGCCGCGCTGGATCCTGCGGCTGCCTGAAGACGACCTGTTCAGGCTGCGCGATGACCTGCTCGACGTTATTCGCAGGCCACCGATCCCGCTGCCAGGCCCATTCCCTCGGCCGCCACTCCCCGATCCGCCGCCGCTCCACCGACCGGTGTTCCGTTTTGCCGGCGCCGCCGGCCCGTCACCAGAGCTGAAAACTGCGCTGCCGCGGACAGGGCTTGACGCCGCCGCTCCGCAGCAGATGCTCAGTGCCCAGCGCGATCGGTACGACCTGCAGCTGCAACTGCTGACCCCTTCTGCTGCGGTGCTGCGTGATCTGCTGGTGGTCAACGCGAGCCTGATCTACCCCTGGTTCTGTCTCTGGCCGCACTGGTGGTGGCGGCTGCAGTGCGACGAGGTTGCGGTGGTCAGCACCGATGTCAACGGTCGCTTTCAGGCGGTTGTCCATTACCCCTGCCTCGGCGATCATCCCGATCTTTACTTCTGGGTTGAATACGATTTCGGTAGTGGTTTTGAATCTGTCTATCATCCGCCGATCGCCTGCCATACTTACTGGGACTACCTGTGTGGCTCAGAGGTGACCATCCGCGTCAGCGACCCGCGGGTACCGAGCTGTTCGGATGAGCCTGATCTGCCGGGCTGCCAGGTGGTGGTGCTGTCCATCGGTAACCGGGTCGCGGTCCGCGAACTTCAGACCAGTGCCGCAGGTGCGACAAGAGAAGGCTTGACCGCAGGCGGCGAACCCTTCGGCGCAACGCTCGAACCGCGGGTTGATTTCAGCCGCAGCGAGTTGATCGACAACAAGAATATTCCTTTTTACCGCTGGTCGTATCGCCGCCTGAGCGGACCGGACGGGGTCAGTACCGCCGCCTCGGTGCCAGCGTCAGTGCCAATCTCAACCGCGGCCGATGCCGCCTCGGCGCCGGCCGGTGACTGGACGCCGCTGACCCGTTCGGTGGTTCGCCACTACAAAGACGGCACCAGCTATCCTGCCGACCCGATGGGTCCGCTACCGACTTCGGGCCCACCGCCGACCGCGCCGATTGAGAACCTGTTCCGCATCCGCCCGGCAAATCCGCCCGTTGGCACCGAGTGGCGCGTGCTGAACGAACATGTCGATTTGGCGACCGCCTATTTCGAAACTGCGAGTCTCACCGGCAGTCCGGCGAGCGGTCCGGTTGACGGAAGCCCGCCGGTGCCTGCGCCGGATGATCTGGCCGCCGGGCGCTACGAACTCAAACTCGAATTATTCGACCAGGCCGGCAACCTGGTGAATTGGACCGATAAGGGGGTTGATCTGCGCATCACCGTGCAGAATGCCCCGTTTGGCAGCGGAACCATCACCACCGTTTCCGCCCCGACCTATAACCGGATTCTCAGTGGCGGCAAAACCATCGGTTTCAAAATGGTCGTCCGCGTTGACAACAACCATTGCTACGCCGAAGTGCTGCCGCTGGCGGGGGATGTCACTCCCGATCCGCTCTGTGGTTTCCACACCTACGCGCCCGGCGACAAGGTCCGCTTCCGGTTCGTCGCCCGGCATCCGAATCAGTTCGCGAATTATGCGTTTAACAGCTTCAGGGCGACCGGCCCGGCGCTTGCCGTAGTCGCGACTGCCGGTGTCACCGGAGCCGCGGGGACCAGCGGTTACGCGCATGTCGGTGGTTTCCAGTATGAGAAGGATGTCGCGGTCGCGGCCTTGATGGGCAGCTGCGCAAACGCCGCCTTCGCCAAACGTCTCGACGTCGAACCGCTGGCGCAGAATGGCTATACCAGGCTGCATTACTTGAGACACGCTGATACCGCCGCCTTTGCGCTGGCTCAGCCCTGTCCGCCTTGTGTGTGCGATGAGTAGTTAAACGGTTGTGGCCGCCCCGGTCGCCACTACCGGCCGGGGCGGTCGCTGCAGAGTCGTGCAGCGAGGTTTCCTCCCCCAAAGTGGTTTAAGGAGATGACAGATGCGAACGACCTATGATTCAACCCTTAAGGCCAATGTCACTCTCGATGCTGATGGTCGCATCCGTGACATTCATCATATCGACGCCTACCACGAGATTGAACAGCTGCGCGGACGGGCGGCTGCCACCGCCTATGTCCGCGAGATGGGTGGTACCTTCAATATCATACCCCAGGCGCTGCACAGCCTTGAGCGGCAGGTCTCCTATCTGGAGCCGCTTGCCCAGGAGGTCGAATACCATTTCAGCGAGGAGAAGGTCAGCTTCGATTCGGCCACCTACGGCTACTATCAGACCTATCTCAATACCCCGGTCTGGGCGGCCGGCGTTACCGCCACGCTCAAGCAGGCACCGGCACGGGTCATCGCCGCAACCAATACCAGCGTTCAGGGGATCGATGCAAAGCTGCCTTCGCCTGAAGCCATCGAGCGCTACCGTCAGCTGTTTGCCAGCGCTGAAAAGAGCGAAGCCCCGGCCGTCAAGCTTTCGGCGGCGAAAGAGGCTGCCTCGGATGGGCCGCTGCTGAGCGAGATTCTTGGCAAGACCGCCAAGGCCAGCAAGGCGGTGAATCTTCAACAGAACGCCGTGCAGCTGATCCGCGGTCGCTTCTTTATCTACCGTTATCTGGCGGCAGAGCGCAGCGATGACCATAGCCACCAAAAGCCGGACAGGGAAATGGCGAAAAGGGATGTACTGACCAACGCCGAGTATTCCTTCGAGGATCAGTCGCCGAGTCTGCCGTTGCCAGCGGTGCCGAAAGAGATCGAGGAGGGGCGATGGTATCTGGTCGCCGAGCTGATTGTCCGCTTGCCGTATCAGGGGCGCATGATGAACTGGCGGCTGCTGGTCGAGGTCGAGAGCAACGCGATCCTCTACCTGCGGGCCTTAACCGCAAATGTCAGCGGTCTGGTCTTTACCAGTGACCCGATCACCGCCAGCGGCAATGCGGCCAATTCGCCGGCGGCGAACAACACGGCACTGAATCCGCTGCGCAGCACTGTGGTGCTGCCGGGCTTAACCCCGCCGGCACCCGGCATCAATCAGGGCTTGACCGGGACTTACGTGCGGATTTCCGACTTCGAGCCGGCGACGGTAGCGCCGCCGACCGTGACCGCCGGCGGCAGTTTCAACTATGCGGCGCGGACCAACAACTTCGCCGCCGTCAACGCCTATTATCACTGTGATCGCTTCTTCCGCCTGGTGGTTGATCTGGGCTTCTCCCTCAGTAGCTACTTTGGTGGCACCAGCTTTCCGGTGCCGGTGGATCATCGCGGTCGCTTTGGTTCACTTGATGGCATCGAACGGAATGCCTCCTGTTCCGGTGATGGTGACGGGATTGCCAATGTCGATTTTGAACTGGCCGATCTGACCGACACCGCCAATCCGATGGGGATCGCTGCCGACTGGCGAGTCGTCCTGCACGAGCTGGGTGGACATGGCATTCTCTACGATCATGTCAACACGGCGAACTTCGGTTTCGCCCACAGCGCCGGCGACAGTTTCGCCGTCATCCTCAACGATCCGAACAGCCAGGCGACCGATCGTTTCGAATCCTTCCCCTGGGTCAGTTTTATCGGTCGTCGGCATGACCGCAGCGTTGCCGCCGGCTGGGGCTGGGGCGGCAGCAATGATGTCGGGGGCTATTCGAGCGAACAGATCCTGGCAACCACGCTGTTCCGTGTTTATCGTTCGATCGGTGGCGATTCGACCAGCCTTGCCCGTCGCGAGTTCGCAGCGCGCGCTATGGCCTATCTGATGTTGCGCGCGGTCGGTACCCTGACGCCGACCAGTAATCCCAGTTCGCCGGCTCAGTTTCTCACCGCGTTGCTCACTGCGGACGCCGGCAACTGGACTTCGGAGGGGGTTTTCGGCGGCGCTTACGGCAAGGTGTTCAGCTGGTCGTTCGAGAAACAGAACCTCAACGGCGGCGCGCTGCCGAGCGTCGACGTTTATATCGAAGACGGCCGCGCCGGCGAATACGACTACCTGCCGGTCCACTGGGCGACCACCAGCATCTGGAACCGCCGCAGTGCCGACAATCTGCCCGGTCATCAGGAGGCCGCGCTGGGCGATACCAACTACGCCTACGTCAAGATCAAGAACCGCGGCACTTCGGTCGCCAACAACGTCATCGTCAAGGGCTACCATTGCAAACCATCGGCCGGGGTGCTCTGGCCCAACGACCTGCAGCCGTTTACCACGGCGCAGCTGTCGGCCGGCACGCTGCAGCCGAATAATGCCGAAGAAAAAACCATCGGGCCATTCGCCTGGACCCCGGTCAGTAACGCCTGGGGGCACGACTGCATGCTGCTGATTGTTTCGGCGAGCGGCGATCCCAGTAACGTCGACAAATTCACCGCCGGTGAAGTGGTCGAGGATTGGCGGCTGGTGCCGAACGATAACAATGTCGGCCAGCGCAACGTGACTCTGGTTCCAGGTGGCGGCGGTGTGCGTGGCCTGCTGGCGGGGCTGCACGGCAAGGGCTTCTGGGTCGGTAACCCCGGCCGGACCACCGCGACGGTCGCGGTGACGGTCAGCTTGCCACCGCTGTTGGCTGAGCGCGGCTGGCGGATCAGCCTGCGCGATCTTCCCGAAAATGGCGCACGATTGAAAGCCCAGGAGCCGCGGCTGGTGACCTACGACCTGCACGCCGGTTCGTCATTCAGCAAAGCTGATACTCTGGCCGCAAACGAGCGGGACATCGTCATCACGGCGACCGCCGATGGCGCTATCATCGGCGGGATGGTCTACCGGATCGATCCTGAGCTGGTAGTACCGTTCAACGACCGCACTCCGGCCGAGAAGACCGACGGCTGCCGTGACAAGGCCAGTCAGCTGCTCGATTGCCTGGACCTGCCCAGCCGCAAGGTCAAGTGTGTCCGGGTTCGTAAGGTGGCGATCGATATCGAGATGGATGACGATGGCTGCGGTTGCGACTAGTCTTTATGCTTTAAGCAGATCCGGTGTGGAGGATCGGTCAAGATGTGCGGCCGATTCTCCGCGCCGGTAAGGCACATCGTCGCTTGGGTGGAAAGATAAAGGTCCAACCAGAGTTGCTCTGGTTGGACCGATTAAAAACAAAGCAGCTGGCCGGCATAACTAAATTTGTGTGATTCATAGACATCCTTTCAATTTTTAGGCATTATTTTGCCGCCGAAAGGAGTGCTTATGGACCACAATGTAAAAAAGCGACTCACTTGGGTTGAGATGTATCTGGAAACAAGGTCGAGTTGCTGTGTGATTCCGGTTTGGTAAAGAGTTGGTTGAATGATCATATGATGATTTTGGTCGAGATGAGGTCGAGATGAGGTCGAGATGAGGTCGAGATGAGGTCGAGATGAGGTCGAAATCGGTCGATCCGGGCGAACTGCTGGCGATCAAGTTCATACATGTGAGGCAGAAGAACGACTTACTGTCAGGTCGCAATTAACTTGGCCAGAGTATGGTAGTGCCAAGCTCAGGGAACCAAAAATAAAAGGCTGATTTCGATAAGGAAATCAGCCTTTTATTCTATATCTCATTGCTTGGCAGCTTAAAAAGCCGCGCCCAGCTCGAACCTTTGTTCTTGCATTATTGAAATAAGCTTTCGGTGTGGACCAGACCATCTTTAATGTGAACTGTCCGATTTGCGCGTGCGGCAAGGTCTGTATTGTGGGTGATCATAATAATGGTTAGACCATTGCTGCGCAAAGAACGAAGGATGTCGAAAATCTTGTCACTGTTTTCACTGTCAAGGTTGCCGGTGGGCTCGTCCGCCAGCAGGATTTCCGGATCATTGACCAGCCCGCGGGCAATAGCAGTTCGCTGCATTTCTCCGCCGCTCAGTTGTGAAGGCACGTGGTTTAGGCGATGTTCCAGCCCTACCATTTCCGCCAGGCGGGTGACCTTCTCGGGAGTTGCCGGTTTCTTACTGAAGAGCAGCGGAAGAGCAATGTTATCAAAAACGCTCAGCCCGGGGATCAGGTAGAACTGTTGAAAGACGAACCCGATCTTGTCCCTTCGCAACTTGACCAGTTCGGCTTCGGGCAAACGAGAGGCGTCGACACCATCGATCAGCACTTCACCGCTGGTCGGTTGATCGAGACAGCCGAGGATATGCAGCAAGGTCGTTTTACCGGCCCCGGATGGGCCGGTAATGGCCAGAAGCTCTTCTTTGTCGATACGAAGGTCAATGCCGCGTAGGGCACGAACATTTTCTGCGCCCCGGCGGTAATTTTTTTCAATATTTTTAAGTTCAATCATCCTTTTATCGCCT
>DATCYW010000076.1:0-28412 GCA_036526255.1 Malonomonas sp.
GGCAGCGGCTGATTGATCTGCACCTGTTCAAAACGCAGCAGCGTCTTATCGCCGCCCGCCTCATGCATTTCAACCAGCGCGACATGACTGTTGTCGGCTGAAAACAGAATCTGCAGCTGCTCGATAAAACCGGCCTCCCCCTGATCGAGGGGGAAAAGCTGCAGACGGATCGGCTGTTCGGCGAGCAGCTCAATCCGGTAGCGGCTGCGCAGCCAATCAATATCAACTCTGGCCCAGGCCAGCAATTGTTTGGCGACGACCCCCATCAGCGGGTCACGATCGATGCGAAAAGCGCCAATTTCGCCACTCAGGCTGTTCCAGCGCTCCCCCTGCTGGCCGCGCAAGACAAAACCGGACGCGACCGGCGTCAGCAGTTCCCAGCGCAGGTGGTCCGGCTGACGGTAATAAAACCGTCCGTTGGAGAGCAGGGTTGCGGAAAAAATCGCCAGCTGCTTCTCCTGGACAAAATCGCTCGACAAACTCTGGATTTCGGCCGCGGCAGCCTGCAGCCGGGCGAAAACTGCCGGCAGTCGATTTTCTTCAGGGACGTCTGCCGCCTGGCTCAACAGCGGCAAACAGAACAGTAGCAGGCTAAGAAATTTGATGCAGCGCCCCATCAATGCACCCAGACCTTGATCTCACCCCGGGCAAGCATTTGCTTGTCGAGCCAGATTTCACCTTCGGCCACAGCAAAGCCATCCAGCTGTGCCAGGGTTTTAATATGAATTTCTAGCCGGTCGCCGCGACGCGCCGACTGCAGCTTGACAATCTTTTTTATCCCGACCAGAAAGCCCTGCTTGGCCGGCTGCCCGTCGCGCAGATCACAATAGCCTTTGACCGCAGCATAAGACTGGGCCAACAGTTCGGTCAGAGCAGCGTCTTCAAGCCTGCCGTCAGCCGAAACCAGCGGACAAGCGGCCGCAACCAGAGCTTCGACGACCCCGTCTTTGCCGGTGATTTCCAGCAGCCGATCGACCAGTCGCATCGGCAAACGGTGCGGTATCAGCTGTTCAGCCGCGAGCGGCAGAGTCAGCGCCATGACAGAGCCTCCAAATCAATGACCATCAGTTTATTTCGCCCCGGATTTCGGCAAGGGCGACACCCATCTGCTCTTTCACCAGCTTGCGTAACCGCAGGTGCCCGTCAGCGCTGTCAAAAGCACTGGTGTCAATCGGCGGCAGCGCGCGCAAGGTAATCCGGCAGGGGCGCAGCAGTTTGCGTCCGGGCGGCAACAAGCGGTCGGTGCCGTCGATACAGAGAGGCACCAGCGGCACGCCGGTACTGATCGCCGCTTTGAAGCCGCCGGAATAAAAGCGCTGCAGCTGGCCATCGCGGCTGCGGTGCCCTTCGGGGAAAAACAGCACCGTGCCGCCGGCGACAAAGGCACAGCGGCAGTTGCTCAAAGTCTCGTCCCAGCTGCTGCCTTCAACATCCAGATAGCGCGCCAGACGCATGAAACCGCTGTACCAGAACATCCGGAACGGCCAGGAACGGACCGCGAAGGTCACATCGTGCACCGGCAGCATCGCCATGCAGTAAGTATCGAAGAAGGACAGATGGTTGATGACAAACAGGTAGGGCTTGCCGACTTCGATCTGCTCCAGCTGCTCGCGGCGGAACTGCACAAAAGGACGCATCAGCAGCATCCAGCCCCGCCCGTACAGCCAGATGAACCAGCGCACCAGGCGATCCGCCGAGCGGCGGGTGAACAGCAGGCAGACAGCGAAGGCAAAAGGGAAAACCAGAATCCCGCACAGCGTCCAGAGCAGCAGCAGACTGTAACACCAGAGATTCATCAGCAGCAGCAGCGGCCAGCAGTCGCGGGAATTGTCGGTGCTGCGATGAGAGTCAGTCACTGCCTGCATTACTCCGGCTTTCAGCTATTTTCGACGACTTTTGCGTAGACAAAACGATGGATATCACCCAGGGTGCGGATCGCGCGGATCGCTTCTTCTTCGCGGATCTTGAAATCGAACGCCCCCTCCAGGACGATGACCATGTCGACGGTGTCCAGGCTGTCGAGCCCCAGGTCTGCATAGATATTCGCCTCGGGGGTCATATCCGCCCGATCGAGCTCAAACTCTTCGGCGAGACTGGCATCGATCAGCTCAATTACGTCCTGTTCAGTCATGCGTGCTGCTCCTTATGATGACGGTGGCATTGATGCCACCCATCGCAAAATTATTCTTCAGGATGAGTTTTGGCGTGGCGTGCAGATTCTGCTGCAGGTGGTAAAGCCCACCGCAGTCTTCGTCAACCTGCTGCAGGTTGCGGGTGGCGATCAGTTCGCCGCGGCGCATCATACCAATGCTGGCAGATAATTCAATAGAGCCGCTGGCCGCCATGCAATGCCCCAGGTGCCCCTTGAGGCTGCTGACCGGTACCCGGTCGCCGACCAGCCGCCGGATCGCCTCGGCTTCGGCCAGGTCCCCCTGCAGGGTGCCGGTGGCGTGGGCGTTGATATAGTCGAGGTCAGTGGCAGCGAGCCCGGCGTCGGCCAGCGCCAGCCGCATACACTGGTACATCGCGCCGACATCGGGGTTGGCGATGCTCGAGGTATCCGAAGTGGTGGCGAAGCCGATAATTTCTGCAAGGATGGTCGCGCCGCGGGCCTGTGCTGCGCTCTTTTTCTCCAGCAGCAGGATGCCGCTCCCCTCGCCGCAGACGATGCCATCGCGGGCGTTGTCGAAGGGGCGCGGCGACTGGTCCGGTTGCTGATTGAAATTGGTTGAGGCGGCGTGCATGACGTCGAAGGTCGCAGCCGTGAGCGGGTGGAACTCGTCGGCGCCGCCGCAGAGGATGGCATCCTGGCGGCCGAAGGCGATCTGTTCGTAAGCGTAGCCGATCGCCTGACAGCTGGTGGCACAAGCGGCCGACGGCGCCATCACCCGGCCGGTAATCCCCAGCGACTGGGCGACATTGGCGGCGCAGGAGTGCCCCATAATCTGAAAAAACAGCCCCGATTTCATCCGCTCAAGGCTGTAGTCGCGAAAATAGTCGGCAAAAAACTTTTCGCTGGTCTCGGTGCTGCCAAGGGTCGAGCCGATCACCACCCCGGTTCGCCCAACGGCTAGCTGCTCAGCAGGATAATCTGCCATCGCCAGCGCCTGCTGACTGGCCAGATAGGCGTAGATCGACATGTTCGACATCGAGCGCCTGATTTTCCGCGGGATCTGCTGCGGATCGACCCCCTCGACCGTCGCCGCCAGCCGTGAACGCAGACCGCCGATTTTTTCCAGTTCAGGGACTTCCCGCACCCCCGACCCGCCCGCCTGCAGCGCGTCCATGAGTGTTTCAAAGCTATTGCCCAATGGCGAAATGATGCCGATGCCGGTCACCACCACAGTTTCTAGCGCCATGCTTTTATCTCCCCACGAAGGTGTTCATGCCCCAGGATCGCGCCACAGGTCAGATAGCTGGCAACCACCGCTCCCAGCAGTCCCGGCGCCGCAATCGCCTGTCCGGAGAGGAACAAGCCGGGCAGGCGGGTGGTCGGCTGCGGGTTGTACTGTCCGAGGAAACGACCGACGCCGTAAATCGCCCCCTGCGGAGCCAGAGAATAATCCTGCAGGGTCAGCGGCGTCGCCAGTTCAAGCAGTTCCAGCCCTTTAAGCTCCGGGCCACTGGCGGCAAACAGTTTCAGCAGGCGCACGCCGACCTGCTGCTTGTGGGCGAGATACTCCGCCGAATGCCGCAGTTTGCCCGCCCAACCGGCAACCTCAGCATAGCTGGCCGGAACGATACCGATCAAGCCATAGCTGTCACAGGTTGTCCGCTGATCTGCGGCGGTCAGGTAGAAGCACCGCTCTTCCAGCGGCCGCTCTGCGTCCGGGGAAAAAATCCCCGCCTGCGGCTGCACAAACAGGTTCGACCGGCGGAGAAAATCGAGGGGCCGAGGGCTTCTGGCAAAAACGATATAGGCGGATGAGGTCTGGCGTAGATTCTTCAACCGCTTCAGGTACGCCGGGCGCAAGACCCCTTCCGGCAGCAGTTGCGGCAACCGGGCCGGATTCAGGGTGACCACCACCTCTTTGGTGCAAACCTCTTCACCTGTCGCCAGCCGCACGCCGTTGACGGCCGAATCTGCGAGCAAAAGCTCCGTGACCTCGGCCCGGCAGCGGACATCAGCCCCGGCCGCTGCCAGCAGCTCGAGCAGCGCCGCAACCAGCGCCCGGCCACCGCCGGCAATTCCGTGTACCGAATGATAGTAAGAGCCGGCGACCTGGGCGTTCAGCGTTTCAGGCGCATCTTCAGGAACAACCCCGTAAAGCAGACTATGCATCGACAGCAAGCCCTGCAGTTGCGGACAAGCGGAGAACTGCTGCAGCCGCTGGTGCAGTGAGATGCCGTGCACCGACGTCATGGCGAAATCAGCGACTTCGGAGTTCAGATCCAGATAGGGGAAGCGGCTCCAGGTGCCGGCGATCTCATCCAGATAGCTAGCGATCTCTGCCCGCAGCGCCGGGAAGCGTTGCCCCAGTTCGGCCTTGATGGCGGAGAAGCCGACCGGCAGCGCGAAGCTCTCGCCGCTGTCCGCAATCAGCAAGCGATCAAACCCCTGCTGTGCAAAGGGGAACAGCTGCAGCTTGCTGTCCAGCCCCAGGTGGCGGAACAGCGGCCGGAACGCGCCCCCCTCACCCAGCCCGCCGGCGTAGTGGAAACCGCTGTCGAAATAGAGTCCACCGCGACTGAAGCCACGCACCACCGGTGCCGGCTGCGGATGCTGTTCAAGCACCAGCACCCGCCGACCACTGCGGGCCAGCAGCAGCGCGCAGGTCAGCCCGGAGAGGCCCGAGCCGATGATAATTGAGTCGTAGGGCATCAGCTCAGTTAAATGCGAGTACGAGCGCGGCGTTGGTGCCACCGAACCCGGCAGAATTACAGAGCACCCTGGTCGGCGCCTGGGGAATGGTTTCGCGGATGATATTCAAACCGGCCGTCTCTTCACTCGGCTGGATATAGTTGATGTTCGGCGCGATAAACTGCTGCTGCGCCATGATCGTCGAGTAAACCACCTGTGAGGCGCCGGACATCCAGAGTTCATGGCCGGTCATCGATTTCAGTGAAGAGGTCGGCGGCATTTTTGCGCCGAAAACCCTGCGAATATTGGCCGCCTCTGCGGCGTCACCAGCCGGGGTCGAGGTGGCATGGGCGCAAAGATAATCGATCTCTGCCGCCGCCAGGCCGCTCTGTTCAAGCGCCATGCGCATCGCCCGGCTGATGCCGTCGAGGCTCGGTACCGACAGCTGCCCGCCATCCGAAGAGAAGCCGTAACCGAGCAGCTCGCCTAAAATGGTCACGCCGCGCTGTTCGGCCAGATCATAACGTTCCAGCAGCACCGTGGCCGCTCCGCCGCCAGGAACCAGCCCATCGCGCGCGGCATCGAACGGCCGGCTGGCGGCAGCCGGAGCATCGACCCGGGTCGAAAAAGCCCCCAGTCCGTCGAAACTGCACATCGACTGCCAGTTGATCTCCTGCGCGCCGCCGCAGATCATCCGCTGCTGCCGACCCAGACGGATCAGATCGGCGGCTTGACCGAGCGCGTGACCGCCGCTGGAGCAGGCGGAGCTGAGCGACCAGCAGGCACCTCTGGTCTGCAACAGGCAATTCAGGTTCATGGTGATCGAAGAGGTCATCGAGCGGAAAATCTGTCCGCTACCGATCGCCTTGGTTTCCCCCCCCGCGCGCAGCGCATCGACCTGTTCAATGGCGGCGATACAGCTGGAATCGCAGCCGTAAATCAGGCCAGTCTGCTCGTTGCGGATTTCCTCAGCTGCAAGCCCGGCCATTTTCAACGCATCCTGCGCCGTGGCGTAAGCCCAGACGGCAAAGTCGGGCATGCTCTTGCGCTGCTTGCGCGACAGGATTGACTCGTCAAAGTTGCGGATCTGTGCGGTCAGCGGACTGCGAAAGCCGAGCGCGGTGCGCTGCGGGTCAACGACGATCCCCGAGGTTCCGCTGCGCAGCGCGGCGCCGACGGTGGTGATATCGTTCCCCAGACAGGAGACGATGCCGATTCCGGTGATGGCAACTCGGTACAAAACAGCCCCTTTGGGTTAGATATGGATGCCGCCGTTAACGGCGAAAACCTGACCGGTTATGTAGCTGGCGCGATCGGAGCAGAGAAAACCGACCAACCCGGAGACCTCTTCCGGCTCGCCGACCCGGCCGAGCGGAATCATCGGCAGAATCTTCTCCTGCGGCAGACCTTCGGTCATTTCGGTTGCGATGAAACCGGGCGAAACAGCATTGACCAGAATATTGCGCCGCCCGACTTCTGCCGCCAGCGAACGGGTCGCGCCGATCAGTCCGGCTTTGGCCGCCGAATAATTGACCTGCCCGGCGACCCCCGATTCCCCTGAGGTAGAGACGATATTGATGATCCGCCCCTGACGCTTTTTCAGCATCCGCGCGACCACCAGCCGGGTGACATTGAAAAAACCGTTCAGGTGCACGGCGAGGACATCCTCCCAATCGGAGCTGCTCATCATCGCCATGATGCCGTCGCGGGCGAAGCCGGCATTATTGACCAGCACAAAGGGAACCTGCTCTTTTAGCAGCGGCTCCAAAGCTTGAGCGACCGCCGCCGCGTCGGCGACATCAAAGGGGAGTAGGGTGCAGCTGCCGCCTGCGGCCGCAATCTGCTCGGCGACCTGCCGGGCCACCTGATGGTCACTCCGGTAGTTCAACCAGAGGTGAAAACCATCGGCCGCCAGCTCTCTGGCAATCGCCGCGCCGATCCCTTTGCTCGCCCCGGTCACCAGGGCTATTTTTGCATTCTGCATAGCTGCTAGCTCTTTCAGTCACAGCACACTGACGAACGCGGCCGGACAAGTTCTAATCGCATCAGCGATGGACATTCCGTGGTGATCCAAAGACAAAACAATAGACAGGGATACTATTAGGAAATGACCATTTCTTCAAGCAGTTTCAGCTTTTGCCAACGCGCTAGCAAGACACAGAAATGCCCGCTTCAGGGCATGAATGCGGGCATTTCTGTGGTCGCGGGTTCCTGCGTTAGCAGCAAACCAGAAGCGCAAAAACCTTAAGATTCACGTCTATTCGGCAAGCGTTACGACCGTCCCTTTCAGGGCGACGTTGGTGACAAAGCCACCTTTTATACAGGAATACTCTTCGGCACTTTCAAAGACCTTGTCCTTGGTGATGGTATAGATATCGACCACCGCGTTACCGCCCTCCTTCACAGCCCGCCCCTGCAATGCGATCAGTGCAGAAATAAACGCCTTTTCACAGGCGACCTCTGCTGATTTACCGAACCCGTTACTGCGCTGATTGGTCTTGAATTCACCATAGCTTTTGATGATCTTCGCGTGCCCTTCGCCCTTCATGAACAGCTTGATGTCTGGATTCAGCTTGTCTTTGCCAAGCTGGCTGGACTGTGCCTGTTTGGCCGAAAACTGGTGCCAGGCGTCCGCGGCAAAAGCCTGTGGCGCCGCTAAAACCAGGGCGAACAATACGACGATGATTCCACCTAGCCCTCTTTTCATCGGAGCGCTTCTCCTTTCTTGACAACTCTCGCGAGTGAACCTGCAAAGCTGACTGAATCACTCTTTAAAAATAGCAACACCCTCAACGACTTTCAATGCCGGGGCAACAAAAACCACAAAGGGCTGTTGATATAGACATCGATCTCGGTTACGGACGCCTCGGCATTCATTCCTCCTGAAATGGGTTCCACGGAGAGAACTAATCCGCTAACGGATCTTCGCCTTCCTCCCAACTTCCCAAATATTTTTCCAGCAAATGGAAATCTTCCCCTTTGTGTTCGGTCAAGGTCACGTACATCTGCTCTTTCGTAACGCCCCAATGCTTATGCATCAACTCCATAAACCCCAGAGTCAAGTCTCTTCGCTGCTTCATGGTTCGGCCCTGACGAATATCGGCATTGACCACAGCGACGCCTTTTGCCGGATCTTTGACCCGTCCGATAGTCAGGTTGTAGGTACTGTATTCGCGAATTGAGATGCAGATATGATCGGTCCCGGTATCCATGACTTTGGAGAAAAGTTGTCGGGCCTCTTCAGAAAAAGAGGTCTTTTCTTCATCGTTCAGGCTGCGATTGATTTCAAACTGCAAATGCGGCATAGCTGCTCCTCTTTCGTTGGCGTGAAGGGTTTCGCTTAGGCCCTATATTGTAACAGTTGCCGGATCAAATCCTGAAATATGGCGATTTTTCCAAAACAGCCACCTGGGCTTGCTGAGAATCAGAAGTCCACACCTCTGCGTGCTTTGACTCCGGCCTTGAAGGCATGCTTGATATCCTGAATTTCCGAGACCGTATCGACCAGATCGCGAAGCGCCTCCCCACCCGCGCGGCCGGTCACAACTACGCTCTGCTGCTCAGGTCGATGACGCAACGCGCTTAACACCGTCTCTTCATCCAGGTACTTGTAAGAGAGCATGTAGGTGAGCTCATCGAGAATCACCAGGTGATAGCTGTCATCCTGCAGCAGTTTTTCCGCATGCGCCCAGGTCGCTTCGGCGGCGGCAATGTCAGCTTCGCGATCCTGCGTGTTCCAGGTGAATCCGGTCGCCATCTGATGAAAGTAGACGTCCGGGTGCTTTTCGCGGATGAAAATCTCTTCGCCGGAGAGCTGCCTGCCCTTGATGAACTGCACGATGCCGACCTTAAAACCGTAGCCGAGGCTGCGCATCGCCATACCGAAGGCAGAGCTGGACTTGCCTTTGCCGTTGCCGGTCAGCAAGATCGACACGCCACGTTGTTCATCGGCGCGGACGATACAGGCGTCGACTTTCGCCTTGCGCTTCTTCGTAGCGTCACTGTGGTTAGCGGATTTCTCAGCGGCCTTACTGTCTGGTTTCATCATCGCAGTCTCGTATGGTTAAGGTTTTGAGTGCAGTTCCGAACCAGAACCAGCAATCTTTTATGCAGGCAGCGACCCTCTCTCATGATTTAGATCCGTCGTAGGATGCCATCCATTCTGCCTCCCGTACTGGCCTGCACTAGAAACAAAACGAAATTGAATGATCATTCGAAATATCAGTCAAAGCCGTGCGTGTCAACCCTGTCTTGATAGACGACAGCCCGCAAAAAGCACCAGAGTTACAGCGAAAAACCACCTGCACGTCAGGACGTGCAGGATCAGGTGATCAATGCTAACGACCGGCCTTAGTCCCAACACTGTCGAGCTTAAAAGGAGGAACCATAATCCTCGCCATCAAACCTTTACTGTTAGGACCGGAGGGGGTCAAATCAGACAAACAAAAAGGGCTTACAGATTTTAAATCTGTAAGCCCTTGTATTGTATGGCTCCCTTTGCAAGACTCGAACTTGCGACAAGGTGATTAACAGTCACCTGCTCTACCAACTGAGCTAAAAGGGAATAGCGTGTTGCGGTGACGGAATATATGTAATCGATCCACCGCTGTCAAGAATTTTTTTTATCGATAGATTTGTTTCGTGCCTTTTTCAGCTGCCTTTTTTCAGATCGGTCAGCACCAATTTGGCCACTGACTTCAGGGTTTCGAAAACACCCTCTCCGGTGGTGGCGCAGGCTTCCAGTTCAGGGACCTTGCGCGGGTTGAGCAGGTTGCTTAACTCTTCAACTGAAGTGACGTTCGGCAGATCGCGCTTGTTGTACTGGATGACAAAGGGGATCTTTTCCAGATCGAAGCCCTGCTCATCAAGATTATCCTTGAGGTTCTCAAGACTTTCAATGTTGGCGTCAAAACGTTCTTCCTGAGAGTCGGCGACAAAGACGACACCGTCAACGCCTTTGAGAATCAGTTTGCGCGAAGCGTCGTAAAAAACCTGCCCGGGGACGGTGTAAAGGTGAAAGCGAGTCTTGAAACCGCGAATCTCACCGAGCGCCAACGGCAGAAAGTCGAAGAACAGGGTTCGCTCGGTTTCTGTGGCCAGCGAAATCATCTTACCCTTGGCTTCGTTGGCGGTTTTGTTGTAGATGAACTGCAGGTTGGTGGTTTTCCCACAGAGACCGGGACCGTAATAGACGATCTTGCAGTTGATCTCACGTGATGCGTAATTAATAAAAGACATCTTGCGAACCTCGTTTAATTGAAGAGGTTGTCAATATCGTCGTCGGTGATTTCGGCGAACGGACTATTGGGGCTATTGGTGGCAAGCACGGCAGCAGAGCGTTTTGCCAGGTCTTCAAAGACACCGGCCAGATCGGTGCTGGCCTTTTTGACCCGCAACCGAACCAAGCCAAGCGAACTGCGCTGATCGAAGATAACCACCAGGATGACCCGGCCACCGACGATGGAGATATGGATATTGTCCTTCTCCCCTTCGTGGAACAGAATGGAAAACTCTTTTTCACCGATCAGTTTCGCCAGGCCGCCGGTCGCGGCAATGTTGCCCGCTGTCAGTGATGCCAGGCTGGTTGTATCAAGGTTGGCGGTTTCGCCGGTAGCGGCGATCAGCTGTCCATTTTTATCGACCAGAAAGATGACTTTCGCGTTCGATTCTCGCAGCAATTTTTCCAGCAGGACAAGGATGCGCTGGTATTCCTCGTCGTACATAACCAGGGTTGACTGGGGACCGAGCATGAAACTCTCCTTCGTAAAGGTTTGCACCACTGCTGTGTATATCATTTAAAAAGTCTCATTTCAAGGAGATTCCCCCCGACACAAACGCCATCAGAGCTTCACCGCTGCGCTGCTAATCTCCTTGACGGCTTCAGCTGTTGGTTGACTTGTCGGCCGAAATCCTCTAATTTTCAGCGTTAAACCCTTGGTTACATACTCTCCGCGAGAGGACACCATCTTGTCAGATTTCTTTAATCTTCCGCTTGGCCTGCGCCGTTGGCAAACAGAGGGCCTGCCGGTTCCGCAACAGAGGGATGGCTATGAATTCACCCTGCTGGAAGATTGCGACAACGCCTATCGCTTTACCGCTATTCTCGATGCAAACAAAATCGCGCCCTTAATCACCAGCTTTGCCCGCTTTCTGCCAGAGGACGCCTTCTTCATTCTTGAGTTTTACCCGGAAGAGGCGCTGGTCTCGCGCCCGAGCGGCGCGACTGACAGACCGGCACCGGCAGTTTTTTATTCCCCCTATCTGCCGACCGCTGAACTGCTACGAACCATCAAGCCTTACCTGATGCGGATGATCCACGATGGATTTGTCGGTTTCGGCCTGGCGAACAACCGCAAAGGGTTGGAACTCTTCTATTCCGAAGAGAAGGTCATGACCTTCTTTACTGATAACCACCTGCGCCTGTGCGATTTTCTGCAGCAGCAGCAGGTTCCGCACTGCCCCAGCCAGATCCTGCCTGCCGACTTCGGTCACGACCACCTGTCGCTGCTCGGCTTTCCGCGTGACCTGCTCCCGGAGGAGTTGAACCGCTTCAGCGACAAGGACCTCGATTCATTGACGTTCTGCCACGAACTGGTCGAACTCCTGGACATGTATCCGGTCGAAGAGGGGCTCTCCTTTTTCCTGACCCGCAAAGAACAAGATCAGATTGCTGATTTGATGCAGCAGATTGCACCGGATGATGATTTTGCCAGCATTGAGTTCGGCAGCCTGCTGCTCGACTGGAGCGATTTTGTCACCGAATGCAAGAATGCCTTTGAGGGCGACCTCTGGGAATATCGGCAGGGGCTGAAAATCCGCGACACCATCCAGCTGGTGACAGAAGCGGCGCCAGAGCAACTGGCCGACAAAATAGCCTCCATCGTGCAGGAACCGGACGCCGAGTTTCAGGAAATTCTCATCGACCGGCGTAAGCGCCTCGACCCACCCGCCGCGCCGAAACTGCAACAAGAACGCTTCTGGTACCAGGGGATGGTTCGCAACCAGGGCACCTACCTGCGCCGCGACCTGATCCGCCAGGGCTGGTTTCAGGGCTGATTGCAACCATGCTGCTGATCATCGCCGCAGTCCCTGCGGAAACCAAACTGCTGCGCCGCCAACTAAGTGCAACCAAAACCGACCTTCTTGGAAATTGTCAGCTCATTTTCGGCAGCATCCACCAGCAACAGATTCTGCTCGCCCACAGCGGCGTCGGTGCGACCGCGATGGCGATCCGCCTGACCCGCCTGCTGGAAAACTACCCCTGCGCTGCGGTGCTGCTTTGCGGCTGCGGCGGCAGCTACCCGGACAGCGATCTGCAGATCGGCGACCTGGCCTTGGCCAGTGACGAAGTTCACGCGGACCTTGGTGTTGCCACCGCGACTGAGTTCATCCCCCTGGACCAGTTGGACATTCCGCAGGATCCGCAGCTGATGCCGTCCACGCAGCAGCGCTTCGAGTTGAACAGTCCACTGCTGACCTGGGCGAGACAGCAGCTGCCAGAAGTGGCCTGCGGCAGTTTTGTGACCGTCAGCTGCTGCAGCGGCCATCCGCAACTGAGCGACGAGTTACAGCGCCGCACCGGCGGTCTCTGTGAAAACATGGAGGGCGCGGCGGCCGCCCAGGTCTGTGCCGAATTTGGCCTGCCGTTGCTGGAACTGCGCGGCATTTCCAATCCAACCGGCAGCCGCGACCCGCAACTCTGGAACATCAAAGTCGGCGTCGAGGCCGCGCAGCGCGGCCTGCTGCAGCTGCTGAAAAACTGGCCCGCCGCGGAGGAGTCAAGGTGCGCCAATTAACCCTCGGCTATTCCCCCTGCCCGAATGACACCTTTATTTTCTATGCGCTGACGCACGGACTGATTCCCGGGCTGCCGGTGACATTTGCCGAGCGACTGGAAGATGTCGAAACCCTCAACCGCCTGGCGCTGAACAGCGAACTCGATCTGACCAAAATTTCCTATCACGCGCTGGGACATCTGCGTCAGGACTACTGCTTGCTGCGCAGCGGCGGCGCTCTCGGAAGGGGTTGCGGCCCGCTGGTGGTGTCGCAGCAGGCGACCGACATGCAACAGCTGCGCGGCAAAAAAATCGCCATTCCCGGGCAGTTGACCACCGCCAACCTGTTGCTGCAACTCTACGGCGAAGGGTTTGAGAATCTGCTGATCCTGCCGTTCCATCAGATCATGGCGGCCATCCGTAGCGGCGAAGTCGCTGCGGGGGTGATCATCCATGAATCACGCTTCACCTATCAGCAACAGGGGCTGCAGGCGGTTCTCGACCTGGGTCAGTGGTGGGAAGAGGATTCCGGCTGCCCGATCCCGCTCGGTGGAATTCTGGCCAAACGCTCGCTCGGCAATGAACTGATTCAACAGCTTGATGGTGCACTGCGCCGCAGCGTCGAATACGCCTTCGCCAATCCGCAACAGCCACAGGCCTACATCAAGCAGCATTCTCAAGAATTGGCTGACGAGGTCATCCGTAGCCACATCGAACTTTACGTCAACGACTTTTCCATCGATCTCGGCGCTGAAGGGGTACGGGCAATCGAAACCCTCTTCGCCCGCGCCGAAGCCCGCGGGATTATTCCACCCTGTGACTTACCGCTGTTCGCCGAATAATCACAATAACGCCCCATAGAGCACAAAAAAAACGCGCCCAAATTGGACGCGTTTTTTAGTTTTTATGCGTTATTTGCGTCAGCTTACTGCTTGAGATGCACCGCCTGGACAAACTTGGCACCGATCGCTGCTTTAACCTCGGCGATGGTTGCTTCGTCGGCCGGAGAATCGATGGAAAAGACCACCATCGCCTCACCGGCTTTTTCAGTCCGGCCAAGGCTCATGTTGCCGATATTGACATTGGCGTTGCCGAGGATGGTGCCGATCTTGCCGATCGAGCCGGGGCGGTCGGCGTAGTTCATCACCAGCATGTGCTCTTCAGGGCGGAAGTCGATGTCGAAGTTGCGCATCTTGACGATCTTCGGAATCCCCTCAAACAGGGTTCCGGCGATGGTGCGCCGCCCTTCGGACCCTTCCAGCGTCAGGGTGATCAGGTTGGAGAAGGTGTCGGTCTCGCTGGAACGCACCTCTTCAACGGCGATCCCCATCTGTCGGGCGACCATTCCGGCATTGACCATGTTGACGTCCTGATCAGTGCAGTGATTAAGCAGCGCTGCCAGACCGCAGACGCTGAGCGGGGCGCAATCGAAACGGGCCAGCTTGCCGCTGTAAGTAAAGATGATCTTGTTCGGGTTCGGCGGCGCCAACTGGGAGATGAAGTCGCCGATGATCGAAATCAGCTTCATGTACGGCTTCATCTGCTCCATCAGATCAGGATCGAAGCGCGGGATATTAACCGCATTCGACATCGGCCGTCCGTCGACGTAGTTGACGATCTCTTTGCTGACATCGACCGCGACGTTCTTCTGCGCTTCGAAGGTGTTGGCGCCCAGGTGCGGGGTCACCAGCATTTTCGGATGCGCGATCAGCTTTTGCAGCAGTTCGGTCTTCGGCGGTTCCTGGCTCCAGACATCGAAGGCCGCGCCGCCACACTTGCCCGATTCGAGGGCATCGAGCATCGCCTGCTCGTTGATGATGCCGCCACGGGCGCAGTTGACGATGAAAACGCCATCCTGCATCCCGGCAAAATGCTCGGCGGTGATCATGTTGCTGGTCTCTTCGTTGAGCGGAGTATGCACGGTGATAATGTCAGAGAAGCGGATCACATCCTCCAGCGACCCCAGCTTGACACCGAAATCCTCGGCACGCTTTTCTGAAATATAGGGATCGTAGCAGATCACCTTGGCTTCAAAGGCGCGACAACGTAACGCCACCCGACCGCCGACCTTGCCAAGACCGATAATGCCTACGGTCTTCTCTTTCAGCTCATGTCCGGTAAAAGGACCCCGCTGCCACTGTCCGCCCTTCAGACTGGCATTGGCCAGATGGATATTGCGGCAATAGGTGAGCAGCAATGCCATGGTGTGCTCGGCGGCGGAATTGACGTTGCCATAGGGTGCGTTGACAACGATGATCCCGCGGCTGCTGGCGGCGTCGACGTCAACATTGTCGATTCCAACGCCAGCCCGGGCGATGATCTTCAGGTTGGTCGCGTGCTCCAACAGGGCCTGATCGACCTGGGTCATGCTGCGGGTGATAATCGCCTGGTATTCACCGATCACTTGGTGCAGTTCGGCGACCGGCAGACCGACCTTGAAATCGACCTGAATCCGCGGGTCATCCAAAATCGGCAGCAAGCCGTTGCTGGAAATTTCGTCCGTAATCAGAACTTTCATACGTAAAGCCTTCTTTCTATCATTGTCTGCCGCGCCTTCAGGCAGAAACCCTTAAAAAGGGGCGATTCTATGCGCATCCGCGGGTCATGTCAATCGCTATGCGCCTGGCCAGCAACAGCCCGTTAACGGACCAGCAGCACCTCATCGATATTGAAACTTCTCGGCCGTTCAAGCTTGACGACAAACAGCAGCAGACCGGCAACCCGACTGATTTCAAGCGTACGCGACTTAGGCGCTACGACGACCTGTGCCAGTGGAACTTCGATTTTTGTCCAGCCTGACGGCAGAACGAAACTGGTATTGAAGCGGTCGCTGTGGGCGTTGTCGTGTCGGCGATGCAGCTGGTCATGAATGCGGAAGTGCAACTCAAGCGGCTCGGGGTCAGGATTATACAGGTGCAGCCGCACTAGCCGGTAGTCGCTCCAGTCGGCGGGGAAATGCTTCAACCCGACACCGGAATAGGGCTGGGTACTCAGCTCGACCCGCAATGACGATGCGCCGCTGTAGGCGACCTGATGATCCAGCGATTGCCTGGAGCCACCCCCCCAACGGGCCGCTTCGGAGGATATTTCAAAGCCAGACAGCAGCGGGAACTGCTGCCGGGCGATCAGTTCGTCAGTCAGAACGCGGGCTAGCGGCAGCAGGCTGAAGACCACCAGCACCGCAACCAGCAGTTGCAACAGTTTCAGCTGCCAGCTTTTGACGACATGCCGGCTCGGAGCCCAGAAAGCCATCGCCAGCAGACTGCCCAGCAGATCCTTGGCCAGATCGCTCCAACTGGCACTGCGCCCCAAACCAGCCTGAATCAGTTCCGAGGCCCCGCCGAACAGAAAAACCAGCACCAGCACCAGCACCAGTTGCGACCAGTAGCGCGTCGCAGGCTTCCAGGTAAAGTAGAGGTAGGTCCAGAGGGAAAAATTAAGCAGATGCCCAAGGTCCCAGAAAGCGTAGTAGGAGCGGGGGTAATCCAGCCCGGGCATGCCGACAAACAACAGTACGGCACAAATCAGGGCCACCACAGCAATCAACAGCAGCGATTTATTTTTTCGATCTGTCAACATCAAGCTCACCCTGTCAAAAAAACCGACAGTCTCGTTTTCTTTATGGACAAGCTGCAACCAGCGGCTCGGCAAAAACGACCCAGAAACAAAACAGATTTATAACAAGCAGCCAGTATTATGGGCTATATAAACTTTTTCCCGAGAAAACCCCAGCAACATCCACCGGGCCGAAAAGGCAGGGCACGGTACTTGCTAACATATTTAGTTGCAGCATATAATAGGGATGTTTTTCAGTATCCGACACTTGGCTTGAAATTTTTCGTACTTGGTTTGGGGGGCACACGATCTCTTTTAAGGAGCAACCTAAATGGAAAGTCAACCCACCTACCAGCCAATCAGAATGCACCAACGCTTTAAAGCCAAACAACGGGCACTGGTTTTGCTCCCCCAGGGGGAAGACGCACTCCCCTACCACATTATCGACATCAGCCAGGGCGGGCTGTCGTTCCGCTATCTCGGCAAAAAACTCAAGCACAGCGAAATTGACCGCATCAGCCTCTACCACGAATACGATCTTATTGTCGACTCCCTGCCGGTGACAACCGTCTCCGACTCCAGGCTGCATGACAATCTGGTTCCGGTCCGTCGTGGCAGTATCTGCTTTAACAATTTGAGCGCTGACCAGCAAAGCAAGTTAGCAACATTCATTCAACAACACACCGAAGTCAGCCACTAGCCAGCAAGCCGGACAAGCGACTTTTAGCAACACCGCCGAAACCGACTACCGGTGAGCCGGACCAATAATACCCGCCAAGCCACAACAATTCATATCCCACTCAAATCAGTTCGTTCGCTTCTTATTTGACAGTATCCAAGCGCTATTGTAGAGAAGGGAGTAATCTTTTTGCGGTCTATTCGCCGGACCTTGCTGCCCTGTGTAATTTTTACAGACATCTTAAGACCGGGACAACTGATGAAGCACCTCCTGATTATCAAATTTCTGAATGGCCGCCAAGAAGAGGTCAACCTGTTACGTCCCTTCCATCCGCGCGACAAACAGCTACTGGTTGAACTGATCCGCTGTCAGGAACAGGTCACCATCGCCATGGATGAACTCTGCTACATCATGGTCATCGATACCAGCGGCTGGAAACTGCCGATCAAATCCGGGGAACTGGTCGAAACTATCGAAACCACCACCGGCGACCATTTCGAACTGCGCGTCCCCCCCAATCAGACCCACAAAAGTGGCTTCTACGCTTTCCCTGTCGACCAGAAGGCTTCGTACCGCAGCATCTTTTTCACCTTTCCCGGCATCCGCCAACGCAGTGAAAACCGCACCCTGAGCGATATTCTCGAAGAGCGCGGCTGGCTGCAACAGAATGCGATCGACGAGGTACTGGACGAGCAGGAGAAACTGCGCTCGCGCAAAGTCGGTGAGATCATTGCTGCCGCGGCCGACCTGCCGGCCGACAAGATCGACGAGGTTGCTCAACAGTCCAAAGCCGCAGAGCCAGGGCAAAAGGTCCGTATCGGCGACCTGCTGATTCAGGCCGGACTGATCAGCAGGGAAGCAGTCGAAGAAGCCCTGAAAACCCAGTCTGCGGGCAAGAAAAAGCGCGTCGGCGAGCTGTTGATCGAAAAAGGGCTGGTCACTGAAGAGCAGCTGCTGATGGCCCTGGCGGCCAAATTTCGGATGCAGGTCCTTGACCTGTCGACCACTACGCCGAGCTCAGAGGCCATCGCAGCGCTGAGCAAAGAGATGGTTCTGCAACTGAAAGTGCTGCCGATCTCGGTTGACAGTCGCCGCCTGATCGTCGCCACCTCGGATCCGACCGATCCGACCATCGGCGACAACCTGCGTTTTCTGACCAATCTGGGGATCGACTTTGTTGCCGCACCAGCCTCGGCGATCCAGGAAGCGATCGACAATTACTACGGCTACAGCGGCCGCAGCGACGACAATATCGCCAACCTGCTCGGCGAGCTGGCCGAAGAGCAGGTCAACATCGAAGAAGAGCCTGACGAACTCGGTGCTACGGGAGTCACCGAAAGCGATTCGCAGATCATCTCGCTGGTCAACAGTATCCTGCTTGAGGCTTTTCGCAAAGGTGCCTCGGATATCCATTTTGAGCCGGGACTCGGCAACCAGCCGTTGCAGATCCGCTATCGGATCGACGGAGTCTGCGCGATCACCCACAAAGTCTCGACCACCTTTAAAAAGGCGATCATCTCGCGCATCAAGATCATCGCCAAACTGGATATCGCCGAGCGTCGCCGGCCACAGAGCGGAAAAATTGTCATGCGTTCAGACCGGAGAAAAATCGAGTTTCGGGTTGAGACCACCCCGACGGCCGGCGGTCAGGAAGATGCCGTGCTGCGAATTCTCTCCTCGTCACAGCCGCTGAAACTGAATGAAATGGGGCTGACCGAAAAAAACCGCCAGGATCTTGTTGAGATTCTTGAGAAACCCTACGGTATCATTCTCTGCGTCGGACCGACCGGCTCGGGCAAGACCACCACGCTGCACTCGGCGCTGGGGCATATCAATACCCCGGTACGAAAAATCTGGACGGCCGAGGATCCGGTCGAAATCACCCAGCCCGGCCTGCGGCAGGTACAGATCAACCCGAAAATCGGCTTCACCTTCGATCAGGCGATGCGCTCGTTTCTGCGCGCCGACCCCGACGTGATCATGATCGGCGAGATGCGCGACGCGGAGACGGCAAAAACCGCCATCGACGCGTCGCTGACCGGCCACCTGGTCTTCAGCACCCTGCACACCAACAACTCGGCCGAAACCGTCGTCCGACTGATTGAGATGGGGATGGACCCCTTCAACTTTGCCAACTCGTTGCTCGGTATCATTGCCCAGCGGCTGGCGCGCCGGGTCTGCAACGACTGCCGTGAAACCTATCAGCCTTCAGTCGAAGAACTGGAGCGGCTGATCCATCACTATGGCAAGGACTATTACCAACGCCACGAACTGCCCCAGGATCCGGCCAAGGTGACTCTGTCCCGCGCGGTCGGCTGCGACAATTGCAACAAGACCGGCTATCGCGGCCGGATCGCTATCCACGAGCTGATGACAACCTCATCCGACATCCGGCGGGCCATCAAAGAAGGGCAGATGCACGAAGAACTGCGCGAAATGGCGATCAACAACGGCATGCGCACCCTGATGATGGACGGCATCGGCAAAATTTTCTCCGGCCAGACCGACCTGGAACAGGTCCTGCGCGTCTGCATGTAATCAGCTGCAAACTGGCCAATACCAGCGATGGAACCGAACGACACTATGCAGGAAACCTTGAACAACCAACCCCGCCCACAGCTGCGCCTGAAGGTGCTGCTGCCGATGACCTTCGGCATCCTGATTTTTCTTGGCCTGTACGTCGCGTCTACCTCCTGGTATCTGAACCAGGAGATCAGCCGTGATCTGAATCATGACATCATCAATGTCGACAACATGTTCAACACCTTGCTCGATCAGCGGGTCGGGCTGATGCGCATACAGCTTGAGCAGCTCGCCGAGAACCTTGAGCTGCAGCAACTGATGCAGAAGCGGAACCGTGCCGCCCTGAAAGAGCAGATCGCTCCTCAGTACGCGCGCTTGCTGGAGCGGATGCAGATCACCCATCTCTACTTCCACCAACCGGACCAGACGGTTTTTCTGCGTGCCCATAATCCGCAGCAGTTTGGCGATCTGATCAAGCGCCACTCACTGCAGCAGGCTGCCCGGACCGGACAGGCCACCCGTGGGCTTGAGCTGGGACCATTTGGCAGCTTTACCCTGCGGGTGGTCATCCCCTGGCAGCAGAATGGAGAAAAGCTCGGCTATCTGGAAATGGGGCAGGAAGTCGAACTGCTGATAAACAGCTTCTTTCAGCAGGATGACACCGAACTGTTCTTCGCCATCGGCAAAAGATTTCTCGATAAAAAGCAAATGACCGGCAACCCCTATTTTCAGAGTAAACACATCGACTGGGATCTGCTTGAAGACAAAGTCATCGTCGAAGCGAGTGATCAGCGCATGCTGCCCGCTTTACGCGATGCCCTGAAAACCAGGCCGACGCAGTCAAATCAAAGCATCCAGTTCAATTTCGACGGTCGAAAGTACCGCGGGATCAGTCAACCCCTGCGAGATTCATCGCAACAACAGGTTGGTGAATTTCTGGTTCTGCATGACGTCACCGCAGAAGTGATCGATTTTCACAGCGCCGTTAAGTTCAGCATTGTCCTCTGCCTGCTGCTGTGGGGCGGTTTCCTCTGCTACTCCGCCTTCCTGCTCGGCAACACCGAGAATCAGCTGGAAATGGCCCAACAGCAGCTGATCGACAAGATGCAGAAAGTCTCCGCGACCAACCGGCACCTGGAAAATGAGATCAGCGAACGCAAGGCCGCAGAAGATGCACTGAACAACGCCCATAACAATCTCGAGATCCGCGTTCAGGAACGGACCGAACAACTCTGGCTGTCGCTGGAGCAGACCCGACAGACCCGCGAGCAGCTGACCAGCATCGTCGCCTCCATGGCCGACGGCTTGATGGTGGCCTCCAGCGAAGGACAACTGCTGCTGATCAACGAAAGTGCTGCACAGCTGCTCAGCTGTAAAGTCAAGGACGCCATCGGAAAACCGCTCAAAACCCTCATCCAGGACCCGGCCCTGCTGAAACGGCTGGAGGAGGCGCTGCGTCAGGAGCTTCCTGAACAGCGAATCGAATTTTCACAGATGTCCGCCGACCTGAAGAAGCCGCTGTTCCTGCAGGCGCGAACCTCGGTTATCACCGGCAAGCAAGCGGAAATCACCGGCACGGTTTTTCTGATTCAGGACATTTCTCACGCACGCGAGATGGAGCGGATGAAGAGCGAGTTCATCAGTACTGCAGTCCATGAGTTGAGCACACCGCTGACGGCAATCCTCGGTTATACCGAGCTGCTGCTCTCAGAGCAAAGCTTCAACCCGGAGGAGAACCGCGAATTCCTGTCCATCATCCATGAAAAATCTGAGTTTCTCTCCTCCCTGGTCGGAGATATGCTTGATATCAGCCGGATCGAATCGGGCAAGCCACTCGATCTGCATAAAGGGTTTTTTTCAGCAGAAGAGCTGTTCGAACGGCCGATCCACCATTTCCATCACTTTTCAGCCAATCACCAGTTCTGCATTGACATCTGTGAGCCGCAGCTGAAATTCGCGACAGATAAAGAAAAGATCTGGCAGGTGATGGAAAATCTCTGCAGTAACGCGGTGAAATACTCGCCTGAAGGGGGGGAGATCAAGGTCAGCGGAGAAGCTTTGGAAAACGGTTACCAGGTCACAGTGACCGACCAGGGGATCGGCATGACCCCAGAGCAGGTCGCCAGGGTGTTTGAAAAGTTCTACCGTTGCAACCAGTCGGACACCGCCGTCGGCGGCACCGGACTGGGGATGACCATCGTCAAAAGCATCATCGACGCCCACGAAGGGCAGGTCTGGATCGACAGCGAACTGGGGCAGAGAACCAGCGTTCACTTTGTCATCCCCTTCAGCTGAACACCCGCCGCCCCTTGTCGAGAAACGTTACAAAAACGGCCGGTTCCTCTAAGGAACCGGCCGTATCCGTTACTCTCTTATACAACCCACTCAGATTGCCTGGATTTCGATACAGAGACAGTCCGCCGTCGCGAAAATGGTTCCGTCACCAGCATGGATTTTGCCGCGCACCAGAATTTTGCGCCCGGAGACTGAGACTACCTCGCTGTCAACCTGCACCACCTGCAGCAGCGGCAGCAGATTACGGAAGCTGACGTTCAGATTGCCGACCACCACCGGGTGTCCTGCCGACCAGGCTGCTAACCCGAGAACTTCATCCAGAACTGCGGCCATGCTGCCACCGTGGGCATGCCCCGGCGGCCCTTCGGTCTCCGGACCGAACCAGATGCGAGCGACCAGCGAGCGGTCAGGTTTGCGAAAATAACGGGCACGAAACCTCTGCCCTTCAGGGTCGCCGGAAATAAAGCGCAGCGAACTGCCGACCAGCGAGGGTGCGTCAAAAGGTTCCCAGTCGGCTTCACCGGTGATCTGCGGTGGGGTAAATGTCGCGTTTTCCATCTGTCGCCTCATAAAGAAAGGGCGACTGAATCCAGCCGCCCTGCTGCAATCCCAAGAATCATTGGCCTGAGTTTTCACAGCGATAGTAGACGATCAAAAAGCGCAGAGCCAGCAGAAAGTCAGGTGGGCAGATTTCTCCTGTTAACCACAATCAACCCAAACAGCAGACCGACAAGCAGCAAAATCAGACTGGAAGGCTCAGGGACCGGCTGCAGTTCGTCAGTTTCTGCAGGCAGCTGGTGCGCGGCCGGCGCGATAAACAGTTCTTCCTCAGTCTCAGGTTCAGGCTCAAGCAGGCCCAGAGGTAAATTGTCGAGCCCCTTCGGAAGAGGAATCTCCAGAACGAAAACAGGTACAGTTGCGTCATCCGGGTTAGTGGAGCCGTCCGGGTTAGTGGAACCGTCCGGGTTAGTGGAACCGTCCGGGTTAGTGGAACCGTCCGGGTTAGTGGAACCGTCCGGGTTAGTGGAACCGTCCGGGTTGGTAGAACCGTCCGGGTTGGTAGAACCGTCCGGGTTGGTAGAACCGTCCGGGTTGGTAGAACCGTCCGGGTTGGTAGAACCGTCCGGGTTAGTGGAACTATCCGGGCTAGTGGAACTATCCGGGCTAGTGGAACTATCCGGGTTAGTGGAACTATCCGGGTTAGTGGAACTATCCGGGTTGGTCGAGCCGCCGGCCCCACCGGATCCGCCGGGGGTAAGGCTGCCGCCGCCGAGTGGCGTGCCGCCGCTGACATAACGGTACGGCCGGACCACCCCCGCCGCTGAATCCGCTGCAACGTCAAGTACTGGCACCGGACCATCGAGGCTGTAAAGCTGGTAGGTTGATCCATCCGGGCTGAAATCGAAGGCGAAAACGTAATCGTAGCCAAAAGAGCTGGCGAGCTGTTGCTGTCCGCCACTGCTGGCAAGCGCCGGATAGGTACGATCACCATCAACATCCAGAAACAGGTCACCCGGTGCAAAGGTGGCATCTGATCCAAGTGACCCGCTCAGGGTCAATCTCTGTGCGCCCGCCACCGGATCTGAAACGCTGGCCTGAAGCTTGCTGAATGGCGGAGCGAGGTGTTCCTGGCCGGACTGCTGAAACCAGCCGAAGGTGAGCTGGTGGGCACCGTCACCGAGGCTCAGTTCGTTGCTGGAACTGATGACATAAGCCCCGCCGGCAATGATCACCGCAGAGATGACAACGGAAAGAAAATAGGTCAGATTTTTCATATCACGGCCTTTCTACCGAGAACAGAATCAACAGAAGGAACAGCAGCGGCTTGCGCCAGCAGCTGCTACCCTGCCCTCACTCGCGAAGAGGCCGAAAAACCCGACTCGCACTATCTATCAATAAATAACAAGAAAACAAAGCCATGCGGCTGAAGTTAATCATTAAAGCAAAAAGTGCTCCATAATCAGCACGTTGCGAATCTGCTAAAAAAATCTACATTAACCCGGCAGAATCAGAAGCAGCAGGGGCAACAATCCGGAACAATGTTCACTGGCATTTCGAATGCATCCACCGCCCTAATGAGAAATACGGTTCGGGGGGAGGAAATATCAACCCCCAATCACGCCGTAAAATATAATCTATCCGGAAGCTTAGCCGCAGGGGCGCGACAGGTAGAATTCGACTGATGTCGATTTTCTTTACAAATAAAAGGCCGAGCGCGTTAACGCTCGGCCGGTGAATTTTCAGTTGACGTCTTTCGTTCAGCTGTTGTGCTTTTCGAACTCCTGCATAAAGCTGGCGAGCGCCTCGACCCCAGCCATCGGCATTGGGTTGTAGATTGAGGCGCGGATGCCACCAACGTTGCGGTGCCCCTGTAGTGCGTAGAGTCCGATGACGCCGGCTTCTTTGAGAAATTTTGCTTCCAACTCTTCGTTGGCCAGGGTGAAGCTGACATTCATGATCGAGCGATGCTCCGGGTGGGCCACACCGCGATAGAAGTCGGAACCGTCAATAATTTCATACAGTCGCGCGGCCTTGGCTTCGTTGCGCTTTTCGATGACGGCGACGCCCCCCTGCTCTTTCAACCACTCGAGTACCAGCTTGGTGGTGTAGATGGCGAAGGTGTTGGTGGTGTTGGTCAGCGAGTTGTCCTTGTTGGCAGCCGTGTAGTTGAGCAGCACCGGGGTCTGGGCGGCGGCGTGACCAAGCAGATCGTCACGGATGATGACCATCGCCATGCCGGATGGGCCGAGGTTTTTCTGCATGCCCGCGTAGACAACACCGAACTTGGAGTAATCGATCTGCCGCGAGAGGATTTCCGAGGTCATATCGGCGATCAACGGCACCGAGCCGGTATCCGGAAACTGATTCCAGCGGGTGCCATAGATGGTGTTGTTGCCGGTGATATGCACGTAAGAAACGTCGTCGCTGAAGATCGCCGGATCAAAGTCCGGGATCCGGTCGTAGTTGGTCGTAGCGCTGCTGGCGGCGGTTTCGACGCTACAGAAGTCTTTGGCATCGGTGGCGGAGAGCTTGGCGAAGTTGCCGGTTTCAAAATAGAGACAACGCTTGCCCGGCTTGCGGCCGGCCAGATTCAGCGGCAGCGCCGAAAACTGCATGCGTGCGCCGCCATGGATGAACAGGATACGGTAATTGTCCGGCAGGCCGGTCAGCTCGCGGAACAGCGCCTGCGTCTCTTCGAGAATCGCCACAAACTCTTTACTGCGGTGGCTGATCTCGATGACCGAAACACCCATCCCGTTGTAATCGAGCCATTCCTGCTGAATCTTCTGCATGACCGGTTCCGGCAGCATTGCCGGCCCGGCGCCAAAATTGTAAACCTTGTTCGCCATCTCACATCTCCTTGTCATTCAATGGAAGAGCAATTAAAGCAACCGGGCGTTGATTACGCCGTCGATCGCTTCGAGCAACGGTACCAGATCGTCCTGCGCTTCGCGCTCGATATCGATCAGATTGTAGGCAATGTCGCCGCGACTCTTATTGATCATGTCGACGACGTTATGCTCGCGGTCAGCCAGCAACGAAAGGATCTGGCCAAGCATCTTCGGCACATTCCTGTTGCTGATCGCAAGCCGACAGACACCACTGCGCTCCAGATACGTGTTAGGAAAATTGACAGAATTCTTGATGTTGCCATCGGCCAGAAAGTCGATCAACTGATCGGCGATCATGATCGCGCAGTTCTCTTCCGCTTCGGCAGTGCTGGCACCGAGATGCGGCAGCAACACCACATCATTGCGACCGAGCAGTTCCGGCATCGGAAAGTCGCTGACGTAGCGACGCAGTCTACCCGTATCAAGCGCCGTGATAAGCGCAGCGGTATCGACCAACTGTTCGCGCGAGAAATTCAGCAACACCAGCCCCGGCTTGAAGCTTGCGACCAGGTCTTTGTTGATCAGGTTGCGGGTCGCTTCAAGTACCGGCAGGTGCAGGGTCACGTAATCCGACCGCGACAGCAGGGTCTGCATGTTTTCGATCCGTTCAACATCCCGTGGCAACTGCCAGGCCGCCGCGACCGAGAGCGCCGGGTCAAGCCCCAGCACCCGCATGCCGAGCATCAGGCCGGCTTCGGCCACCAGCGAACCGATCGCTCCTAGGCCGACAACCCCCAGGGTTTTGCCCGCCAGCTCGACCCCGGCGAACTGCTTCTTCCCCTCTTCCACGTAACTATGCAACGCCGCTTCGTCAAGACCATTGGCCTGCTTGAGGTAATCGATCCCGCCCAGAATATCCCGCCCGCAGAGCAGCAGCCCGGCCAGCACCAGCTCCTTGACCGCGTTGGCATTGGCCCGCGGCGCGTTGAACACGACGATGCCGCGCTCGGTGCAGCTGTCAACCGGGATATTGTTGACCCCGGCGCCAGCCCGGCCGATCGCGGTCACCGAATCGGCAATCGCATCCGGCGTCAGCTGATGGCTGCGCAGCATGATCGCATCGGGGCGAACAATCTCTGAGGCGACTTCGTATTTATCCCGCGAGAACTTGTCGAGACCTTTGACCGAAATCTTGTTGTGGGTCAGGATTCTGTACATCGTCTCCTCCTCAAGGCAGTAAAAACGGGCAAAACAGAGCTTCGTCGGTTCTACAATGGATATCCATTACTGTCAATTACAGGGTTATTTCACCACTTGCAGGCGCCCCCTGCCGGAACCACCGCCAGAGGGTTTGTCGGGATCCGTTTCCGACGGTTTTTTCTTGGCAAGCACCGACGACTCACTGCCGAGCTGTGGCAAGCTGCCATCCGCCAGCATCTGACCGATGGCGTTGGCAATGGTCAGGCACTGCTTCATGCAGACCTTACGTACCGGACACATGCTGCAATCGGCCTCGCCGGCCGCTGCGCGCAAGCTGTGCACCACCAGTTCAACACTCTCGAGCTGGGTCAATGGAACAAAGTACATAGACATCCTCGCTTTGGCTATCAGCCGGCCATTTCACGGTCGGCAACCTTGACGTACTGGCGCAGCTTATCCATCATCTGCTGAAAATCATCCGGCCGCAGCGATTGCGGACCATCACTGGCGGCCTGTTCCGGACAGGGGTGAACTTCGACCAGCAGCCCGTCAGCGCCGGCCGCCGCTGCCGCATAACACATCGGCGCCACCAGATGAGCATGACCAGTGGCATGAGAAGGATCAATCATCACCGGCAGATGGGTCTGCTGCTTGAGCACCGGCACCGCCGAAATATCCAGGGTGTTGCGGGTGGCGGTTTCAAAGGTGCGGATGCCGCGCTCACAGAGGATCACCCGCCGATTTCCTTCGGAGAGGATGTATTCGGCGCTCATCAGAAATTCCTGGATCGTCGTCGCCATCCCGCGCTTCAGCAGAATCGGCTTGTCGAGTTGCCCCAGCAGCTTCAACAGGGCGAAATTCTGGGTATTGCGCGCGCCGACCTGCATCACATCAGCGTACTTGGCCACCAGATCAACGTCGCGCGGATTGACAACTTCGGTGACAATCGGCAGGCCGGTCAGCTCACGCGCCTCGGCCAGCAGCTTCAGGCCGTCCTCTTCCATCCCCTGAAAGGAGTAAGGGCTGGTGCGCGGCTTGAAGGCACCACCCCGTAACAGCCGGGCGCCTGACTTTTTGACCGCCAGCGCAGTTTCACAGATCTGCTCACGACTCTCCACCGCACAGGGGCCGCCGACGACGACGAACTCCTTACCGCCGATGGTAAGACCAGGAACAATTTCGATCTCGCTCGCCTGCGGCTGCACCTCGCGGCTGGCCAGCTTGTAAGGCTTCATAATCGGCACCACTCGCTCTACGCCGGGCAGCAACTCAATACTCTGCAACTTATCCTTGCCCTGCTCATCGCCGACCGCACCAACGACGTTGCGGGTCTCGCCATGGATCACGTGCGGCTGGTAGCCTAGCGCAATAATCTTTTTTTCAACCGCGGCCAGATCTTCTGCGGAAGCGCCTTTTTTCATAACGATAATCATGCTGATATCTCCTTGGGATTGAGTCTCTGGGTCAGAAAAGGAACAGGCCCCGGAAATTAACTCCCGCGGCCTGTCATTCCTCAATCCCCAAAAAGGAAAAACCACGGAAGCCTAAGAAGTCTGCCCGTGGTTTGGTCGTTTGTTTGCTGAGTCGTTACCAGCCCAAACCTTCGCCCCGGACAGACGGCCGAAAAAAATAGCCGAATCCGAAAAAAATAAAGGCAAAGCTGATAAACGAACAGGTCATGTTTTCTCCATGTACCGATGCGAGAAATGGACTCTAACAGAGCATATTCGACAATGCAAGCTTTCGCGTATTTGAGCGCCGGAATAATTAAACTATTTCCTTGACAGCCCGCAGCCGTTTCGCTATAAACGGGCTTCGATTTGCCCAGATAGCTCAGTCGGTAGAGCAGAGGACTGAAAATCCTCGTGTCGGCGGTTCGATTCCGTCTCTGGGCACCATAAATATCAAGGGGTCACGGCTTTTGCTGTGACCCTTTTTTATTTGCTGAAACCATCCAGATACAACCGGCTCGATTTACAGCGCAAATGCACCCATCCCGTCGCGAATTCCTTTAGACTCACCACTCAGCTGCGCTATCTTTTTTTCTACAAACTATCACCCAAATAATTACTTGACAGGTCATCTTTTGGGGATAAATTAAGGTTATAGTCACACTACTGTCCGGTTAAAAAATAACGCAACGATGTAAGTCGTTGAGAATAATAGTTCTTTGACATAACTGTTCCGTTTTCGATTTGAATTCACCCCGGCAACGTGGGTTGATACCTTCCTGCTTTCGTAGGAGGGCATCA
>DATCYW010000077.1:0-14486 GCA_036526255.1 Malonomonas sp.
GGACGCCATGACTGTTGTTCAAATTACCACTGGTCCCCTATGTCACCCACCGAAAGTGTCCTAAAAGTCTGACAGATCGAGAGTGAATCAACCCTGCATTTACGTTTCTATTAATTTTATTTTGTAGCGTCGTTAATTTTCTCTTTTGCAGAGTTAACTGCTTCATCAATTTTTTTTCCGACTTTTTCGGCCTCCCCCTCCTTTTCACAGCCCAGCGCTGATAGAACAAAAATCCCCAATAGACAAAGTAACGCCGCTTTTGATTTCAAAGTCATTATTTTCCTCCTCAATTTTTACGCTCCCGGAAACCATTCTGGCTGATTGTCTATGCCCCAAAGGGGATCAAATCTCTTTGAACGGCTACTTCTTAATAGCGCGATACAGAACCAACAGCAGGACAGCACCACCGGTAGCAAGCAATAGACTGCCAATATTAAATCCGGTGACTGCCCCTAAACCCAAAAAGGACCCGATAAACCCACCCAGAAAAGCACCCGCTATCCCGATCAGGATGGTCACAAGAATTCCGCCGGGGTCGCGGCCCGGCATGATAAATTTGGCAAGCGCACCGACGATTAACCCCATCACTATCCAAGTCAGAATCCCCATTGGCCAACCTCCTCTATTGAGCTTATGTTCAATTTTTTTGCCCGCACTGGTCAGGACAGCGTAAGCGATGCCGACCCTTAAGAGCGATATGCGCTTAAGAGAGTGTAACGGTTAAATTGATGTTGTCCAAACCTCAAGCAAAAAACCAAAGCTCACAATCTGCAGATTGTGGGCTTTGGTTTTTTTGAAGGGTAAAAATTCAACAGACCAGAGGATTAGAACGGCAGAGAAATTCTAAAACAGGCTCCCGGCGCATGCTCCGCGTCCAGTTCCAGCGTCCCGCCATGCGCCTGAATGATCCCGTAGGAAACCGAAAGACCCAACCCGGTCCCCTGGCGTTTGGTGGTAAAGAAGGGGTTGAAGACCTTCTCCTGCAGCTCGGCCGGGATGCCCGGGCCACTGTCGCTGATCGTCACTGTGGCCAGCTGCTGCTCGAGGCCGGTGGTAACGGTCAAGCGCCCGGCACCAGCCATCGCCTGCAGGGCGTTGAGGATGATGTTGGTAAACACCTGCCGCAGCCGCTCCCGGTCGCCGGGGATCGCCGGCAGCTCGGCATACTGCTGAATCAGCTCGACCTGCTCCAGCGGCTGCTGATGGCGGATCTGGCCAAGGATCTCCTGCAGCAACGGCCCGAGCTGCACATGCTCCGGGTGCAGCTCGGGCTGCCCGGAGAAGCTGAGCAGGTTCTGGGTTATCCGCGAGACCCGCTCAACCTGCTTGAGAATTTCACGCGTCTCTTCCCGCTCCGGGGCCTCTTCGGCAAGCCCCATCTGCAGAATTTCCACATTGCCGCGAATGATCGCCGCAGGATTGTTAATCTCATGCGCAACCCCGGCCGCCAGTGAACCGATCGCCGCCAGCTTCTCGCTGCGCAGCAGTTTTTCCTGGGTTCTGATCAGCTGCCGGCTTTTCTCTTCCAGCTGCGCGGTACGCTCGACCACCTTCTCTTCCAGTTGCCGGTTCAACCTCTGTAGCTCGGCATCGCTCTGCTTCAATGCGCGGGTCATGCCGGCAAAGGCTTCGGTCAGGTGGCCGATTTCGTCCTGACCGGCGACCGGCAGTGCCACCTCGCGTTCGCCGCTGGCGATCATTTCCGCCGAGCTGGCCAGTTTCATGATCGGTCGGGAGAGTCGCTGGGCCAGCAGGTGGGACAGCGCGGCGCCAAACAGACAACCGAACGCCAGCAGCGCCAGCAACAGCAGATAGGAGCGCCCTTTGAGCGCATTGAAAGGTGCTTCCAGCATACCGACATACAGGGCGCCGATCGACCTTGCCTGCTCATCAAAGATCGGCTCGTAGGCGGTCAGGTACCAGTCGTTGACCACATGGGCCCGCGCCAGCCAGGGGATCCCCTGCTGCAGAACCGCCTCGGCAACTTCGTCCGAAACCCGGGTGCCGAGCGCGCGCTGCCCGTCCTTGAGACGGATCGTAGTGGCGATCCGCAGGCGATCGAGAAATATCGTCGCGCTGCCGACATCGGTGCCGTCGAACTGCTCCTGCCCGTAAACCAGGTTGCTGATGCGATCGACCAGCGGCAGGTTGTTGTTCAGCATGATCCCGCCGGAAAGGCAACCGAGCAACCGCCCCTGCGCATCAAGAATCCGGCGGGCTCCGACCAGAAACATCCCCCGCCGTTCCAGCGGCACAGCCGGTTGCGCAGAGCTGTATACCCGCGCCTGCGCTGCCAGCTGCGGGTTCTGCCGCTGCAGTTCGGCTTCGCTGATCAGCACTGTCCCGGTAAACTGGCCTGTTTCTAAAGCGGTCAGAAGAAAAGGCAGCGGAGTTGCATCCGAAAGCTGTGCGTCAAACAATAAAGGGTTGCCATCGGCATCATTCAAACTGAGAAAATCAAGCTGCTCACGACGACGGATCTGTTCCAGCTCGGCGGTCAACTGAGGCAGGTCAGTGCTCTGCAACGCCGCAACCAGGCTGAGGCCATGGGCGGTAAAACGGACCACTTCGGCGACTCTTTGCTGCTCATGGTTGAGAACTTCGTGGGCGGCGTTCAGGTCGTTTCTAACCCGCTGCTGGGTCTGATCGACGATTGCGGCATTAATGAGGTAGGAGGCGGCCAGCGCGACCAGCAACAGGATGACCACCAACGGCGTCACCGCCGCCAGGGTCAGTTTGCCGCGGATCGAGCGGAAGCCAAAACGGAAATGTTCGGTCATTTTTCCAGCAGCTCGTTCGGGTCGAGAGCAAAATCCTTGATTTTGCGATCGATGGTTTTGCGGGTAACGCCAAGCAGTTCGGCGGTCTTGCTTTTGTTCCAGCCGGTCTGGCGCAGGGCGCGGATCACCTGCAGGCGTTCGGTCTCGCGCAGATTCAAAGACAGGTTCTGCCTGGCTGGCGGCTTGCTTTCGGTCAGGCTGAAGGGGAGCTGATCGACACTGATCATCCCGCCGCGAGCTAGGATGCTGCAGCGTTCCATGACATTTTCCAGTTCACGGACGTTACCCGGCCAATGGTAGCTTTTCAGCGCCTGCAGCGCCGCGGCATCGATCCCCGCGACCTGCCGGCGGGACTTAACGGCGATTTTCTGTAGAAAATGCTCAGTCAGCGGCTCGACGTCCTCTGGTCGCTCGCGAAGCGGCGGCAGCTCAATGCTGATGACATTGAGCCGATAGTAGAGGTCTTCGCGAAAGTTACCGGCGGTGACCTCCTGTTGCAGGTTCTTGTTGGTCGCCGCGACAAAGCGCACATCGACTCTTTTGCTTTTGGTGGCGCCAACCGGAATGAACTCCCCTTCCTGCAGCACCCGCAGCAGTTTGGCCTGCAGGGCCGGGCTCAGTTCGCCGACCTCATCCAGAAACAGGGTGCCCTGATCGGTCTCTTCCAACAGCCCTTTCTGCGCCGCAACCGCCCCGGTAAAAGCGCCCCGGATATGACCGAACAGCTGGCTCTCCAGCAGGGTTTCCGAAAGGGCCGCGCAGTTCAGGGCCAGAAAGCGCTGATCTTTACGCGGGCTGGTGTAATGGATAGCGGCGGCGATCAGCTCTTTGCCGGTACCGCTTTCACCAAGGATCAGGATGCTGGAGTCGCTGTCGGCGACCGCCAGCGCCAGATCGTAGGCCTGCTGGAACTTCTGACTGCGAAAAACCGGCGTGGCGGGAATCTTCTGCTCCTGCAGCTCCTTCTTCAGCGCTGAATTCTCTTCTTTAAGGCGCTGCTGCTCCAGGCTGTTCTTGACCTGGGCGAACAGTTTTTCCTGCGGAAACGGCTTGGTCAGATAATCATAGGCCCCGACCTTCATCGCTTCGACCGCCGATTCGATGGTGCCGTGTCCGGTCATCATGATCACCGGCAGTTGCGGCCGGCGCAGCTGCAGCTTCTTCAACACTTCCAGGCCGTCCATGTCCGGCATCTTCACATCCAGCAGCAGCAGGTCAGCGGTGGCCTCGGTCTCTTCCAGACTTTTCAGCAACAACAACGGGGAAGCGAAGGTTTCGGTCTGATAGCCCCAACTCAACAGCATTTTCGCCAGGTAGCGGCGCATTCCCTCTTCATCGTCACAAATCAGTATTTTACGATCCATAATTTTCCGGGTCTTTCCAGCCGTGTTGCTGTTGTCCTCGGGCCGGTTTGCTGCCGAGGAAGAGCGCTAGCGAGCGGTCATGGTACACGCAAAATTCAACCCATTGGAAGTGACTTTGCCGATTTCGCCGAATAAAAGCCGGCAAAACCGGTGCTTGCTGTTCTCTGGCGCATCGGTTCAGACAAAATCCCAGCACCTCCGAGCGGGTCACGATGACCCACCAAGGGAAAGGATGACCCATCAAGATTTTCACGTATTTTGCGTAACTTTACTGTTCTAAAGGATAGAAACCAGTTCTATCGCGAGCTTAGGCAAATTAGAAATCACGTAAACGTTTGGCATGTCCCTTGCGAAATCGGCAGCCGATCTCTGTTATCAAATGACCTCAATTTCCAGCAAGGAGAGAAGAAGAATGTCAATTTCGAGACGTAATTTTCTGAAAGGGACCGGCCTCGCCGCCGGAACCATGGCACTGACGGGGAAGCCGGCGCAAGCCAGTGTCGATTCCCCGCAAATGCGCACCAAGGGGCTGCAGAGCAGCACCACCATCTGCCCGTACTGTGCAGTTGGCTGCGGCATGCTTGTCCACACCAAGGACGGCAAGGTGGTGAACATTGAGGGCGATCCGCAGCACCCGATCAACCAGGGTGCGCTCTGCTCCAAAGGGGGCGCGCTGTTTCAGGTGGCCAACAACGAGCGTCGCCTGACCACCGTCAAGTACCGCGCGCCGAAGAGCGACAAGTGGGAAGACAAGCCATGGGACTGGGCGATGGAGCGGATCGCCAAGAACATGAAGGAGACCCGCGACCGCAACTTCGTCAAACAGGAAACCATCAACGGCGAAACCTACACCGTCAACCGCAACGAGGGGATGGCGATGATCGGTGCGGCGGCACTGGACAACGAAGAGTGCTACCTGCTCGGCAAGTTCGCCCGCGCCATGGGGGTTGGCTATTTAGAACACCAAGCACGAATATGACACTCCGCAACGGTTGCCGGTCTGGCAGCCACATTTGGCCGTGGAGCAATGACCAACCACTGGATCGACATCAAGCACGCTGATGTCATCATGTGTATCGGTTCGAACCCAGCAGAGAACCACCCGATCTCGTTTAAATATGTCGAAGAGGCGATGGATAACGGCGCCAAGCTAATCTCCGTCGACCCGCGCTACACCCGCACCTCCTCCAAGTCGGATATCTACGCCCAGCTGCGTCCGGGCACCGACATCGCCTTTATCGGCGGCATGATCAACTACGCCCTGCAGAACAACCAGATCCATAAAGAATACGTCGTCAACTATACCAACGCCGCCTTCCTGGTCAGCGACGACTTCAACTTCAACGACGGTCTGTTCACCGGTTACGACGGCGAAAACTTCAGCTACGACAAAGAGAGCTGGGCCTACCAGATCGGCGCTGACGGCATGCCGTTGCGCGACAACAGCCTGGAAAATCCGCGCAGTGTCTATCAGCTGATGAAGCAGCACTACTCGCGCTACACCCCGGCGATGGTCTGCGAGATCACCGGCACCGCGATTCAGGACTACATGGAAGTGGTTCGCACCTTCTGCGCCACCAGCAAGGTCGGCAAGGTCGCGACCATCATGTACGCCATGGGCACCACCCAGCACACCCACGGCACTCAGAACGTGCGTTCCTACGCCATGCTGCAGCTGTTGCTCGGCAACATCGGTCTGGCCGGCGGCGGTATCAACGCGCTGCGCGGCGAGTCCAACGTACAGGGCTCGACCGATTACGCGATCCTCTACCACATTCTGCCCGGCTACCTGAAGGTTCCGACCTTTGATAACAAGAACCTGTCGGCCTACAACGAGAAGTGGACGCCGAAGACCAACGACAAGCAGAGCGCCAACTGGTGGGCCAACACGCCCAAGTACATGACCAGTCTGCTCAAAGCTTATTGGGGGGATGCGGCCACCGAGCAGAATGATTTCTGCTACGACTACCTGCCGAAGCGCAGTGGCAACTACTCCTTCATCAAGCTGATGGAGCGGCTGCAGAACGGCGGTTTCGAGGGGATGGTGTTCATGGGCACCAACCCGATCGTCGGCGGTCCCGATGCCGGCTCCATTGCTCAGGGGATGGACAAGCTCAAGTGGCTGGTCGCTGCCGATCTCTGGGAGACCGAAAGCTCGGTGTTCTGGCGACGTCCCGGCGTCGATCCGAAAACCATCGACACCGAAGTCTTCCTGCTGCCGGCCGCCTCGTCGGTCGAAAAAGAGGGATCGATCAGTAACTCCGGCCGTTGGGCCCAGTGGCGCTACAAAGCCGTCAACCCGCCCGGCCACGCCGAGAGCGACGCCTTCATGATCGACCAGTGGGTCAAGAACCTGAAGAAACTCTACGCCAAAGATGGCGTCTTCCCCGACCCGATCACCGATCTCGACTGGAACTACGGTGACGGCCACGAGCCAAACATCGACATGGTCGCCCGTGAATGTAACGGTCAATTCACCCGCGATATCGAAATCAAGGGCAAGCTCTACAAAAAGGGGCAGCAGGTGCCAAGTTTCGCCTTTTTGCAGGCCGACGGCTCAACCACCAGCGGCAACTGGCTGTACTGCAACTCGTACACCGAGGCTGGCAACATGATGCAGCGCCGCGGGCTGGAAGACCCCAGCGGCATGGGCTTCTACCACAACTGGTCCTGGTGCTGGCCGGTCAACCGGCGGGTGCTCTACAACCGCGCCTCGGTCGATCTGGATGGCAAGCCGTGGAACCCGAACAAGCCGGTCATCAGCTGGAACAAACTGACCCGCAAGTGGGAAGGGGATGTTCCCGACGGCGGCTGGGTGCCGATGAGCGAAGACGGCACCAAATCACCATTCATCATGATCGCCGAAGGTTACGGTCGGCTGTTCGCCGCCGGACTGGCTGACGGTCCGTTGCCGGAGCATTACGAGCCGATGGAGAGCCCGGTTAGAAACCTGATGACCAGGCAGCAGAGCAATCCGGCGGTCTCGACTCCCGGAAAAATCGATAACACCGGCAAGTACCCCTACATCGGTACCACCTACCGGGTCTCCGAGCACTGGCAGGCCGGCGCTATGACCCGCAACCTGCCCTGGCTGGTCGAGCTGGTTCCCGACATGTTTGTCGAGATCGGTGAAGAGCTGGCGGAGTGGAAAAACATCAAGAATGGCGACATGATCACCATCTCATCGGCACGCGGCTCAATCGAAGCCAAAGCGCTGGTCACCTCGCGGATCAAACCGCTGCGGGTCAGCGGCAGAATGGTCGAGCAGGTCGGATTGCCCTGGCACTTTGGTTTCAACGGTCTGGCCACCGGCAGCAGCGCCAACATGCTGACCACCGCGGTTGGTGACGCCAACACCACCATTCCGGAATACAAGGCATTCCTCTGTAATATCGAGAAAGGAGGCATTAAATCATGAGTACAGATACTTCAAAAAACCAGGCCTTCCTGATCGATATGACCAAGTGTACCGGTTGTCGCGGTTGCCAGGTCGCCTGTAAGCAGTGGAACCAGCTAGATGCGGAGAAGACCGAATTCTTCAGCGGCGAAGGCTATCAGAACCCGCCGGCGATGTCGGAATACACCTTCACCCGGATCAAGTTCCGCGACTTTCAGAAAAACGGCCAGAACGAGTTCGCCTTCTACAAAGAGATGTGCATGCACTGCAACGACCCGGCCTGTGCCTCGGTCTGCCCGGTCGGCGCCTTTCAGAAGACCGACGAAGGTCCGGTCATCTATAAAGCCGATCGCTGTATCGGCTGCCGCTTCTGCATGATCGCCTGCCCGTTCGGCGTCCCCAAGTACGAGTGGAGCAAAGGCCTGCCGCTGGTGAAAAAATGTACCGGTTGCTACAGCCGACTCAAAGAAGGGCTGCAGCCGTCCTGCGCCACCGCCTGCCCGACGGCGATCAGCTACGGGCCGCGCGACGAGATGATCAAGCTGGCCCAGACCCGGCTGGCACGCTATCCCGATCGCTACATCAACAAGGTCTACGGCAAGGAAGAAGCCGGTGGCACCAGCGTTATCTACCTGACCTCGATCCCCTTCGACGAACTGGGCTTCAAGCCGATCACCCTGCGTCCGTTGCCGGGCTACACCTGGCAGGCGCTACGGCTGGTTCCGGGGGTTTTCCTCACGGTTGGCGGCGGTCTGTCCGCCCTCTCCTGGATTACCCATCGCAGAGATCGTCTGAAGAAAGAAAAACAAGCCGCGCTGGACACAGAACTGCCAGCTGAGTCGAAGGAGGAGCAGGAATGAGCCCTTTACGCCGCATCTCAAAAGAAGTTAAAGGCTTCCACTGGTTCGTCAAAGCGCTGATCCTCCTCGTCAGCATCGGCGCGGTCGCATCACTGTTGCGCTTTGTCTATGGCCTCGGTGCCACCACCAATCTGAATGATACCTACCCCTGGGGCCTGTGGATTTCCTTCGATGTTGTCACCGCCGTGCCTTTAGCTGCTGGTGCCTTTACCCTGGGGGCCATCGTCCACTGCTTCCATATCAAGAAGCTTGAGCCGCTGGTCCGGCCGGCGATCGTCACCGGCTTCCTCGGTTACTCGCTGGTCACCATCGGTCTGGTGCTTGACCTGGGCCAGCCGCACAAGGGCTGGCACGTGCTGCGCTACTGGAACGTGCATTCACCAATGTTCGAAGTGGCCATGTGCGTTATGGCCTACACCACGGTGCTGTTTCTGGAGTTTCTCTCGCCGGTGGCAGAGAAGTTTGGCTGGCACTTCCCATTGCGGGTGTTGCGTTGGCTGGAGATGCCGCTGGTGATTGCCGCCGCGGCCATCTCTACCCTGCACCAGTCGACGCTGGGAACCTTCTTTCTGATCGCCGTCGACAAGCTGCATAACCTCTGGTACAACCCGCTGCTGCCGCTGCTGTTCTGGGTCAGCGCCATCTGTACCGGCATGTGCATCATCATTATCGAAGCGACCTCGTGCCACAAATGGATGGGCCTGCCGAACGAAGGGGTACTGCTACGGACCCTGGCGAAGATTCTGCCCTGGACACTAGGCGCCTACATCGCCATCCGGGTGTTCAGCCTGTTAGCGCTCAGCGAAGGTCCGTTTTTCGACAAACCGGTGCTGACGCTGCTGTTCGTGGTGGAACTGGGCATTGGTTTTATCCTGCCATTCGTCATGTTCACCCAGAAGTCGGTCCGCGAAAATGATCGTCGTCGGGTCATTGCTGCCAGTCTGGTAGTTTTCGGACTTATCCTGAACCGCTTCAACGTCTCGATGTTCGGCATGATGGATCCCAACAATCTTTACTATCCATCACTGATCGAGTCACTGGTCACCATCGGTATTATTGCCGGACATATCCTGTTCTTCGTGCTGATTGCCCGCTACTTCCCGATCTTCGAGCATCATCCGGAAACGGTCGATTATTCGCTCCCCGATTCCCTGCATAAGCTGGAAGAAAGCAAGCAACCACAAGGCAAAACCCTGCCGGATGGCAAGGCTGTGCTGAGTTAATTCAGTCGGATTGTCACTATTACGCTGTGCCGTCGGGCCTCTTGACTAAGCAGGAGGCCCGACTTTTTTAAAGAGAGATGTCATGAACACGCCATCCGAACATCCGATTGTCCGCATCGTACAGGGCCGCAGGGAAAACCACAGCCGCCCGGTGGTCGAAGAGTATCCGCTGCGTTTGCGGGTCAATGGCCACGACCTGGCCACCCTGGTCTGTTCACCGCAGCAGCTGAACTTTCTGCTCGCCGGGTTCTTCCGCCTACAGGGGTTTGTCGCCACCCTTGACGAGATTCTTTCGCTGGGCGTCTGCCAGGATTTCGGTCTGGCCGAAGTGCGGATTGCCGGTCAGCTGCCGGAGCGCCTGCTGCCGACCCTGACCTCAGGCTGCGGCACCGGCATCACCTACAACCTGCCGGAGAGCCTGCTCAACAGCTCCGCCGAGCGCAGCTACAGCAACGAAAGACTGTTGCGGCTGATGAAAGAGCTGAACCAGAAGGCCGACCGGTATCGCAATCATGGCGGCATCCATTCAGCAGCCATCGGTGACGAAAGCGGTCTGCTGCTCTACGCCGAAGATATCGGTCGCCACAACACCCTCGACCGGCTGGCCGGCGAAGCCTGGTTCAAGAACATCGATCTGCAGGATAAAATGCTGGTCAGCTCGGGACGGATTTCCACCGAAATGGTCGCCAAGGCGGCGCGGCTCGGCATCGGCCTGATCGCCTCACGCACTTCACCGACCGACAAGGCGATCAAACTCTGTCAGCAGGCCGGGATCACTCTGGTCGGCTACCTGCGCGGCAACAGTCTGGAAATCTACAGCCACCCCCAGCAACTGCAGTTTGCCAGCGACAACCAGCGGATTCCCGGCGTCACCGGGGTGATCCTCGCTGGCGGCGAAAGCCGCCGTATGGGCAGTGACAAGTCGCTGCTGCCGATTGCCGGCGCGCGCTTCATCGACCATGTTTATGCCCGACTGAGCTCGCTGTTCGATGAAGTGCTGATCGTCACCAATTCGCCGGAACTCTACCGCGAAATCCCCTGCCGCAAGGTCCCCGACCTCTATCCGGGGCTGGGCGCTTTAGCCGGCATCCACTCGGGGATCAAACATGCGTCTCAGCCGCGCGCCTTTGTGGTCGGCTGCGATATGCCGTTTATCGCTCCGGAGCTGATCCGCAACCTCTGTGACAACCCCGGCCAGGCGGACCTGGTGCTGCCGATCAGCAGCAGCGGTCACGAACCTCTGCACGCGCTTTACGGCAAAAGCTGTCTGCCCGCCATTGAACGCTCGCTCGACGACGGTAAAAAACGGATTGTCAGTTTTTTCGATCAGGTGACTGTGGCAGAAATACCGGTGGACCAGCTGCAGCAATTCGACCCGCAACTCAACAGTTTCCGCAACATCAACACCCCTGAAGAGTATTTTCAGTTACGCGGCAAGTCGGGCGATAATGTTTTGGGACAAATAACAGCACATGAGCGGCAAGCCTGAAGCCGCGCTCACGAAGCGAACCTCAAACGGGTGTATCCAAAGCAGACCGGACCGCATGGGCCAACTCTTTATTGTCAACGGGCTTCAAAAGCAACGTCCTGATACCGATGCTCCTGAACTTGTCATCGTCAATATTTGTACTGAACCCGGTACACATGATGATCGGGAGATCGGCTCGAATCGCTAATAATTCTTTCGCAAGTTGCCCCCCCGTCATCTCCGGCATGGTTAGATCGGTAATAACCAGGTCATAGGCTTCCGGCGCAGCGCGGAACAGCTCAAGCGCCTCCCTGCTGCTGGTCCTGATAGTTCCCTGATAGCCCAAAGTCTCAAGTCTGGCCCTGGTGACCTCGGCAACCGTCAGTTCATCATCGACAATCAAAATTTTTTCCTTGCCGCGAGGAGGCAGGCCCGCCTTTTCCGAAACCTTGTTCTCGCCTGCCGCGACCTGTGGAAAATACAGTGAAACCTTTGTGCCCTTGTCAGGCCAACTCTCAACCCTGACAGCCCCATTGTGGTTTTTCACAATCCCATGCACCACGGCCAAGCCGATACCGATCCCCTTGCCGGTTGCTTTGGTGGTGAAATAGGGTTCAAAGATCCGTTCCAGATGGGCGGGATCAATACCGACGCCACTGTCTTTAACGCTGATCCGGATGACTGGACCTGGGATCTGCTCAATGCCGTTGCCCTTTTCATCTTCAGTCAACGGTGCAACTTCAGCCTGGATGATCAAAGTTCCGCCGGTCGCCTCCATGGCATGAAACGAATTGGTGCACAGGTTCATCATCACTTGCTGAAGCTGGGTTTGATCAGCCAGCAGCGCACCGCAATCGGGCGAGACCCGGGTCTCAATTTTTATAGATGACGGCAGTGTTGCCCGCAGGAAATCGACCGTCTCCTCGATAACACTGCGCACCAGAACCGGTTCTCGGTTGGACTCGGTCTTGCGGCTGAAGGCGAGAATCTGCATAATCAGATGTTTTGCGCGATTGCCGGCCTTTATCACCTCTCTGATCCGCTTTTTTGCCGGGTTGTCTTCAGGAATCGTTCGTTCCGCCAGTTCTGAATATCCCAGAATTGTTGCCAAAATATTATTGAAATCGTGCGCGATTCCCCCCGACAGGGTGCCGATCGCCTCCATTTTCTGTGAATGCCGCAGTTGCTCCTCAATCTGCAGCCGTTCCTCTTCCGCCTGTTTTCGCAACGAAATGTCGCGACCGATCCCGCCGACCCCGCTAAAATTCCCGTTCTCATCAAAGTGGAAGACGCTGGACCAAAAGACCGAATAGACCTGACCAGTCGTGGCATTGATCTGCCGGTTTTCAATTTTCGCGTGCTGTACTTTTGCTGAGAGGCATTTTTTGAACCAGTCTGCAGTCATGGCACGATCTTCGGGGTGGACAAACTGGAAAGCGGACAGACCGAGACACTCCTTAGCCGGAAGCCCGAGAATGGTTTCTGCCACGTGATTAACAAAGGTAAAACAACCCTGTTCATCGGTGACGGTGATCAGGTCTTCGGTCCCCTCGACCAGTTCACGATAGCGTTTCTCACTCTCTCGAAAAGAGATTTCGAACCGATAGAGATCCTCTTGCCGCTTCAATAGCAGACCAACCAGAAAGATCCCCAGAAAAATCGCCGCACCATAAGGCAGCGCCATTGTTTGCATCAGTTGAAAACCGGTCTGCAGATCTTCGACAAACAGGAAACCGGGCAGGATGATGATGGTCGCGAACAGGGCACTGAGGGCCGCATTACGGAGGGTTGCAAAGTGATCGGGACACCGGTTGAGCAGAACCCCGGCCAGCGCTGCAAGATTGACCCCGACAACACCGGCGAAGACACCCTCGCCGCCCAGCGACAAGCGAAACACGCCCGCCATTGTCGCACTCAAAACTGCCGGCAAAGGGCCGCAAAAAGCACCGCAGAGAGCAATAATCGCGTTTCGCTGATCGACAATAACCCCTTTGAATACAGGGATTTTTGCGTACATTCAGCCGATCGCAAAAACTCCGAATGACAGGCCGAGCAGCAACTGGCGTTTTCGCTGACTGGCGCTTCGGAATTGAGTTAACAGGTAACCGTACAGGCTGGCGAGGGCGATGAAGATCGCCAAATTGTTGAACAGCGTGAAGAACAGGTCAAAACCGGAAACCATCTATGCTCCTTCAGGCACGCAGATAGTCGCAACTTATAGTACCGGAGCACACTCTGCACGCTGCGAACCGACACATAAAGGACAGCAGAGGAATGATGCTACACCATTTTATTTCAGCTGGCTATGGCTCAGGTCTACAGATCGAAACGAAATGATTTTTGGTTTTCAAACGAAAACAGTACGTTACGGTCAAGCCACCGACCATTGGATGGTTGCTTTCGACCACTCGCCGCTTCTGTTGAAGAACAATCAGCCAACGCTGCCCAAACTGGCCAACGCCACCAGCATTTTCAGTTTGACCGAACTGGTCTCGCCGCAGACCATCAGCTGATTCTGGCCGCTGCAGATAAATCCGGCGGCGGCGAACAGCGGTCGCAGGGGAGATGACGCGATCAGGTCGATGATGATTTCGCGCCGGGGGTCTGTGGCGGAAACCAGCTTTTTCAGTAACAGGGCATTGGTCGCGAGGCAGATATTGCGGGCATACCAGGGGCCGATGATCTGGAAATTGCTCCCCTGCTGCAGCAGCGCGACCGCATCCCCCTCGCCCAAAATCTGACTCTGCCGCGAGAATTGTTCCAGCAAGGGGCGGCGGCTCTCCCCCCATGCCCGGCGGTCCGCCGCCAAGAGGGTATCCCAGCCGACCGGGGTCACTGCTGGCGTTGCTGGAGAGCCTTTCTGCGCCGGCAGAACCCAGCGTTCGATCCGATCCACCGCGACAAAGCCCGACTTCTCGTAAATCGGCCGACCCAGCTCCGAGGCGGTCAGCCAGATTGACGTCACCCCCTGTCTGCGGAGGCGGGATAATCCTGCGGCAAATAATTTAGCGCCGTAACCGCGGCCGCGCAGTTGCGGCGCCACCAACAGGTTGCCGAGCCAGCCACTGCGCTGGTGCGGCAGCGCGGTGATCAGGCCGCAGAAGCTGTCGCCATCGGCCAGCACCCGGGCATGCTCCGCCCAGGCACCCTGAAACAGCTGCCGTTCAAGCTGCGGGACTTTCCACCCTTCGGCAGCCGCCAGAGCATAAAAACTCTGCCAATCTGCCGGGCGGGGCTGACGCAGAGCGAGCATCCGGGCTCAGGCCACCAGCTGTGGGGCGCGCGAAAGCTGCACCAGGTCACGGTCGGTCAACGGCCGCTTGTTGTGCTGGGCAAAGCTGCGCACTTGCTTCAACAGCCCGGCCAGGGCGGGCGGGCCGAGCGCGATCCCGAG
>DATCYW010000078.1:0-114424 GCA_036526255.1 Malonomonas sp.
TTCGAACTGCTCGAGCACCGCCGCTTCGACCAGGTCGGTCAGTTCATCGATGATGAAGGCGCCCTGCAGCGGGTTTTCGTTCTTCGCCAGCCCCAGCTCCTTGTTGATGATCATCTGGATCGCCATCGCCCGGCGCACCGACTCCTCGGTGGGGGTGGTGATCGCCTCGTCGTAGGCGTTGGTGTGCAGCGAGTTGCAGTTGTCATAGATCGCCATCAGCGCCTGCAGGGTGGTGCGGATGTCGTTGAAGTTCATCTCCTGGGCGTGCAGCGAGCGACCGGAGGTCTGAATGTGATATTTGAGCATCTGGCTCTTGGCGTTGGCGCCGTAGCGGTCGCGCATCACCACCGACCAGATCCGCCGCGCCACCCGGCCGATGACGGTATATTCGGGGTCGAGGCCGTTGCTGAAGAAGAACGACAGGTTGCCGGCAAAGTCGTCGATATGCATGCCGCGCGACAGGTAGTACTCGACGAAGGTGAAACCGTTGGAGAGGGTGAAGGCCAGCTGGCTGATTGGGTTGGCGCCGGCTTCGGCGATATGGTAGCCGCTGATCGACACCGAGTAGTAGTTGCGCACCTTCTTGTCGATGAAATACTGCTGGATGTCGCCCATCATCCGCAGGGCGAACTCGGTAGTGAAGATGCAGGTGTTCTGCCCCTGGTCCTCTTTAAGGATGTCAGCCTGCACCGTACCGCGGACGGTCTGCAGAGTGCAACTTTGGATCTCGGCCGCTTCTGCGGCGGAAGGTTCGCGGCCATTATCGGCGCGGAACTTCGCGAGTTGCTGGCGGATCGCGGTGTTCATGAACATCGCCAGCAGCATCGGCGCCGGGCCGTTGATGGTCAGCGAGACCGAGGTCATCGGGTCGCAGAGGTCGAAGCCGGCGAACAGCTTGTCCATATCGTTTTGGGTGCAGATCGACACGCCGCTCATCCCCACCTTGCCGTAGATGTCGGGGCGCTCGTCCGGGTCTTCGCCGTAGAGGGTGACGCTGTCGAAGGCGGTCGACAGGCGTTTGGCGTCGTCATCCTTGGTCAGGTAATGGAAGCGGCGGTTGGTGCGCTCCGGTGTGCCTTCGCCGGCAAATTGGCGTTTGGGATCCTCGGCGGTGCGCTTGAACGGGAACAGGCCGGCAGTGTAGGGGAAGAAGCCGGGGGCGTTCTCCTTCATGCACCAGCGGATGATCTCGCCGTAGTCGGCAAAGCCGGGCAGGCAGACCTTGGGGATACGGGTCCCCGAGAGGGTGGTGGTCGACAGTTCGGTGCGGATCTCCTTGTCGCGCACCTTGGTAATCATCAGCTCTTCGCTGTAGGCCTTTTTCAGCTCCGGCCATTTTTCCAACAGCTTGCGGTTCGCTTCGCTCAAGCCGCTTTCGGCCTGTTCGATCAGCGTATCGAGATCGGCGACCTGACAGCCGCACTTCTCGGCCAGCAGGTCGCGGGTTCCGGACAGCTGATAGAGTTGCCGGCCGACCTGGGTCTGTTCGGCGATCTGCTTGCGATAGGCCTTGGCGATGTGCGCGATTTCGGCCAGATAGCTGGCCTGCTCCGGCGGGATGATCTGCTGGGCGATGCTCTGCCCCTGCCCGACCTGCAGCTGCGACTGCCAGTCGAGACTGCACTTGGCGTTGAGGCTGTCGATCAGCGCACGGTAGAGGCGATTGACGCCGACGTCGTTGAACTGGCTGGCGATAGTGCCGTAGACCGGCAGCGCTTCGTCGTCGGCATCAAACAGGTGGCGGTTGCGCCGGTACTGTTTGCGTACGTTGCGCAGCGCGTCCTCGGCGCCACGTTTTTCCATTTTGTTCAGCGCGATCAGATCGGCGAAATCGAGCATGTCGATCTTCTCCAGCTGGGTCGGCGCGCCGAACTCGCTGGTCATCACGTACAGCGACAAATCGCAGATGTCGATAATCCCGGCGTCCCCCTGACCGATGCCGCTGGTTTCGACGATGATCAGATCATAGGCGGCGGCTTTGAGCACTTCCAGCGCTTCGCGGATCGCGGCGGACAGTTCGCTGCGCGAGTCGCGGGTCGCCAGCGAGCGCATGAACACCCGTGGCGTGTCGATGGCGTTCATGCGGATACGGTCGCCGAGCAGCGCTCCGCCGGTGCGCCTGCGGGTCGGATCGACCGAAAGAATCGCGATGGTTTTCTCCTGGAAATCGCGCAGAAAGCGGCGCACCAGCTCATCGGTCAGTGAACTCTTGCCGGCGCCGCCGGTGCCGGTAATGCCGAGCACCGGAACTTGCCCGGCCAGTTGCCGCACCTGCTGCTGTACGGCCTGCAGCTGCTCGTCCGGCTGCTCGACCAGCTGTTCGGCGGCGGTGATCAGTCGAGCCACTGCCTGCGGATCGCGCTGCGGCAGCAGCTCAAGGTCCTTGGCCGGCTGCCTTGGCGGCGCGAAATCGCACTGCTGCAGCTTGTAGTTGATCATCCCCTGCAGCCCCATGCGGCGACCGTCTTCCGGTGAGAAGATCTTGCAGATGCCGTAGGCCTCCAGCTCCTTGATCTCTTCCGGCAGAATGACGCCACCGCCGCCGCCGAAAATCCGTACATGACCGGCGCCTTTTTCCTGCAGCAGATCGTGCATGAACTTGAAGAATTCCATGTGCCCACCCTGATAGGAGCTGATGGCGATCCCCTGGGCGTCCTCCTGAATTGCCGCGTTGACAACTTCGGTGACCGAGCGGTTATGCCCCAGGTGCACGACTTCGGCCCCCGAGTCCTGAATGATCCGGCGCATGATGTTGATCGAGACGTCATGGCCGTCGTAGAGGCTGGTGGCGGTCACAAAACGGATCGGGTGCTGGGCCTGATAGGCAGCTGTCTCCATGTCTGGAACTCCTTGAGTTGAAAATTTAAATTATAATAACAATGTTTTAGCAAGCGCTGTGCCATCTAACAAATCATTATTAGATGAAAGCTTTCAGCTGGGACGCAGACTGGTCTCAGCTGCTGTCTCGGTGTGTCCGACCGGCACAGTAAGCCACTGCTCACGCGGTTCTTCTGTCACTTCTGTTAACACTCTCCTGATAATAGCCCGATATTAATGGCTTGCAAGCTGGTCTGCCGCTGTCATCGCTCTGAGGGGGTGCCGCCGGCGGTTGTGGCGGACTGTTTTGGCTGGCTAAACAATAGTTTTACAAATTTTATAAAACACTGTATTGTAAATTTTCGTTTTCCCGAAACAACAGCCTTCGTTGTTGATTCCGGGAGCGCGTTACGGGGGTTGTTATTATGGGTTTTGTGCAGTTGGCGAAACAGGCGGGGTACAATCTGGGCGGCTTTACTCCTCTGGAGGAGAGCTGGCTGGCAGTCCTTGATCATGAACAGCGCGTCACCACCTCGAACGAAGAGAGCTTCGCTCTGCTCGGGCGGCGCCCCGAGGAGCTTATCGGCCGGCGGCTGGGGCAACTGATTCAGTTGGGCTTTCTGCATTCGCTGGTGGTGCAGGGGGTCAGCTTCAAGTCGCAGCCGGTCTGGATCAAGGGGGTCAAGCACTACTGCGATTACGCGCCCCTCGGCAGGGACCCGCAGGCCTCCGGCGGGCTGTTCAGCCTGATGCGCGGCGAACAACTGGAAACGCCCAGCCTGGAAATGCCGGATCTGCTCTGCTCCATGGATCAGGGCTCGAGTCTGGCGCAGGAAAGCCTGATTCTGGTGAATACTGAGGGGATCATCACCATGATCAACCAGCCGTTTGCCGATGTTCTCGATGTCCGCGCCGCCGATCTGCTCGGCAAGCATGTGCATAAAGCCTACCCCAATTCCAGCCCGTCACGGCTGCCGCAGGTCATGGACACCGGTCAGGCGGAAGTTGCCGAACCCCATCTGTTAAACGGTCAGCAGGCGGTGGTCAGCCGTTATCCGCTCTTCAAAGAGGGCAAAATGGTCGGCGCCTGGGGCAAGGTGCTGTTTCACGATGTGCGCGAGATTTCGCGACTGGCCGACAAGTTTCACTCCTATATCGCCAGCCCCGGTGCCCGCAAGCCGCAGGGGCAACCGTCCGGGCTGGCCTTCAAGTACGACTGCAACAGCATTATCGGTCACAGCAAAACCATGAAGGACCTGAAAGAGAAGCTGCTGCGGATCGCCGAGCGCCCCTCCAATGTGCTGTTGATGGGGGAGAGCGGCACCGGCAAAGAGTTGTTCGCCCACGCCATCCATGCCGCCAGCAAGCGCCGCTACGGGCCCTTCGTGCGGGTCAACTGCGCCGCCATCCCTGAGCATCTGCTTGAATCAGAACTGTTCGGTTATACCGACGGCGCCTTTACCGGTGCCCGCAAGGGGGGGCAGATCGGCAAGTTCGAGCAGGCCGACGGCGGGACAATTTTTCTCGATGAAATCAGCGACATGCCGATGATCATGCAGGCCAAGCTGCTGCGGGTTCTGCAAGAGAAAGAGGTGACCCCTCTCGGCAGCAACATCACCCGACGTCTCGATCTGCGGGTGGTGGCGGCGACCAATGTCAATCTCAGCGAAAAGGTTCGTGAAGGCGAGTTCCGCACCGACCTCTACTATCGTCTCAATGTCATTGCCCTGGCGATTCCGCCGCTGCGCGAACGGCGCGACGACATCTATTTTATCACCAAGCATTTGATCGATGACTTCAACGCCGAGTTCGACATGGCCGTCCAGGGGCTTGACGAGGAGGCCTGGCGGATCCTGAAAAACTATGATTTCCCCGGTAATATCCGCGAGTTGCGCAACGCCATCGAGAGCGCTTTCAATATGGCCAACGGTGCGACCATCAGCGCCTGTGACCTGCCCCCGCAGCTGCTGCAGGCGGTCGGCAGGGCTGCGCCCTCTGCGGTGAATGCCGATCAGCAGGAGGGCTTGCTCGCCAGCATCGGCCAGCAGCCGCTGCAGGAGATCATGGAGGAGATGGAGCGGCTGCTGATTGAGGCGTCGCTGGAGCGGGCCGGCGGTAACAAGCTGAACGCGGCGACCCTGCTCGGCATCTCAAGGCCCGGGCTCTACAAGAAGCTGCACAAGTACCATCTTCAGTAACGTCTGGCCGGCGGCCCCTCTGGCCGCCGGTCTCAACTTCCCCGAACGCCAGAGTGCGAGCAGACCGATGTTGGTTGTAAAGAGAACATAACACTGTTAACAAAAAGAACATTAATTCTCGCGTCCACCAAGGGCATGCACTGCCAAGCAGAGAATAAATATTCTTTAGTATTAATAGGATAGAAAGTTGTTTTGTTAATTGACTAAATAGAACAATGTTTGGTACTCAGTTTGCAAACCTTCAGTCTGAAATCTTCTGATCGCTGTCGGCCGGACTTTTCAGCGAGCCAATATTTTTTGAGGAGGATCCATCTATGGCTGAAACACCCCCTCTGCTTCAGGTCAGTGACATCTCACTCTCCTTCGGCGGAGTCCATGCCTTGACCGATGTCAGCTTCGATGTCCGTCGCGGTGAACTCTTTTCCATCATCGGCCCCAATGGCGCCGGCAAGACCTCGATGCTTAACTGCATCTCCGGCCGCTACCAGCCGAACAAGGGGTCGATCAAGTTCAATGACAAGGAGATGATCGGTCTGCGCCCCAACGATCGTTGTGTCCTCGGCATCGGCCGCACCTTCCAGAACCTGGCGCTGTTCGCCCACATGAGCGTGCTCGACAACATCATGGTCGGCCGCCATCACCTGCTGAAAAACAATTTTCTGACTGGTTCTCTCTACTGGTTCGGCGGCGCGCGCAAAGAAGAGCTGGCGCACCGCGCCGAAGTCGAAAACATCATCGATTTTCTCGAGATCGCCCATATCCGCAAATCGATCGCTGGAACCCTCTCCTACGGACTGCGCAAGCGGGTCGAGCTGGCCCGGGCGATCGCCCTGCGCCCCGACCTGATTCTGCTCGATGAGCCGATGGCCGGGATGAACCTGGAAGAGAAAGAGGATATGGCGCGTTACATCATCGACCTGAACGAGGAGTGGGGGATGACGGTGGTGATGATTGAGCACGACATGGGGGTGGTCATGGATATCTCCCACCGGGTCATGGTGCTCGATTTCGGCAAGAAGATCGCCAGCGGCCTGCCAGACGAAGTCTTGGCCGACCCGCGGGTTAAAAAAGCCTACCTGGGAGAGGATGACGAACCCGCGGCGCCCGAGTCCCAGCTGAGCGGGGAGGTGGCCTGATGAAAGCCGAGTACGCGGACATCAAAACCTACAATACCTTCCCCAAGCTGCTCGCCTTCAACGCGCAGAACTGGCCGAACGAGATCGCCATGCGCGAAAAGGAGTTCGGCATCTGGAACGCCTACAGCTGGGCCGATTACCATTCGATGGTGAAAAACTTCGCCCTCGGCATGCACAAGCTGGGGGTCGGTCATGAGGATTCGGTTGGCATCATCGGTGACAACCGCCCCGAGTGGGTCGCCGGTGAAATCGCCTCGCACGCGCTACGGGCGATGATCTTCGGCATTTACCAGGATTCGCTCAACGAAGAGGTCGCCTACCTGATCAACTACGCCGGGGCGAAAGTCATCATCGCCGAGGACGAGGAGCAGGTCGACAAGGTCCTCGAGATCACTGAAGAGTGCCCCTGTGTTCAGCACATCATCTACTGCGACCCGCGTGGCATGCGGAAATATGACGATCCGCGCCTGCTCAGCCACATCGACCTGATGAAGCTTGGCGCCGAGCTGGACGCCGCACAGCCGCAACTTTACGCTGAACTGGTCGCCGCCGGCCAGCCGGAGGATGTCGCCATCCTCTGCCCGACCTCAGGCACCACCTCCAACCCGAAGCTGGCGATGCTGCAGACCGGGCCGATGCTTGAGCACAGCCTGGCCTATCTGCATGCCGATCCCAAGTATCCGAGCGACAATTACGTCTCGGTGCTGCCGCTGCCCTGGATCATGGAGCAGGTTTACGCCGTCTCTCAGGCGCTGATCTGCCGGCAGATCGTCAACTTCGTCGAAGGCCCCGAGACGATGATGGAGGATCTGCGCGAGATCGGGCCGAATTTCGTGCTGCTGGCGCCGCGGGTCTGGGAATCGGTCGCGGCCGACGTCAAAGCCAAGATGATGGACGCCACCCGCTTCAAGCAGATGATGTACAACTTTGGACTGAAGTTGGCCAAACAGGCCGAAGAGAAGGGCGCGGGGCAATCGAAGCTGGCCTACTGGCTGCTGTTCAAGGCGCTCAAGGACCGGCTCGGCTTCAGTTTCCTCCGTTCGGCGGCCACCGGCGGCGCGGCGTTGGGGCCGGATACTTTCCGGTTCTTCCTCGGCATGGGGGTGCCGCTGCGGCAGCTCTACGGTCAGACCGAAATGGGCGGCGCCTACACCATCCACAAAGCCAATGATGTCGATTTCGACAGCGTCGGCATCCCCTTCGAGAATGCTGAAGTGCGCATCGCCAACCCGGATAATAACGGCGTCGGCGAAGTGGTTGCCAGGTCGAAAGGGATGTTCCTCGGATACTACAAAAACGAGCAGGCGACCAAAGAGTCTCTGGAAGATGGCTGGATGAAGACCGGCGATGCTGGCTATTTCAAGCAGGAGAATGGCCACCTGGTGGTTATCGACCGGATCTCCGATCTGGCCGAGACCTCGACCGGCTCGCGGTTCTCACCGCAGTTCATCGAAAACAAGCTGAAATTCTCGCCGTTTATCGCTGAGGCGGTGATCCAGGGGGATGAGCGCCCCTACTTGGCGGCGATTATCTGTATCCGTTTCGAGATTGTTGCCAAATGGGCCGAGCAGCGCGGCCTGGCCTTCACCAACTACATCAACCTGTCAGCTCAGCCGGAGATCTACGATCTGGTCCGCAAAGAGGTCGAGCAGGTTAATGCCACGCTGCCAGAGGCGCAGAAGATTCGCAAATTTCTGCTGCTCTACAAGCAGCTTGATGCCGATGACGGTGAGCTGACCCGAACCCGCAAAGTGCGCCGCGGGGTGATCAAGGAGAAGTACGCCGAGATCATCAACACCATCTATTCCGATCAGAAGGTCGTGCATATTGATACGGTGATCACCTTCCAGGATGGTAATAAGTCGCGGGTCCAGACGGATGTGCGGGTGATCGACCTGCTGACCGAAAGTTCAAGCGAGTCGGCTGCGCAAAGTTCGCTGCGCAAGGCCGGCTGATGACAGTCAGCCAGGCACTTAGTGCCATGACGTTTAATTCCTGAGCCTTTCAAGGAGGCGTTGATGAATTTTGAGTTACTGACCCAACTGCTGGTCAACGGGCTGATCGTCGGCACCCTGTACGGGGTGGTCGCCATGTGCTTTGTGCTGATCTACAAGTCGACCCGCGTCGTCAACTTTGCCCAGGGGGAGTTTCTGCTGATCGGCGCCTGGACCTGCTGGGCGCTGCTGGTCAAGTTCGAGCTGCCCTTCTATGTCGGCTTCCCGATCACCCTGGCGTTCATGATGGTCTTTGGTATCGTGCTGCAGGTGCTGGTGCTGCGGCCGATGATCGGCGAACCGATCATCTCGGTGATCATGGTGACCATCGGCCTGTCGATGTTCTTTCAGGCGCTGGTCGCCTGGATCTTCGGCGGCTACACCAAGGCCTTCCCGAAGGTTTTTGAGACCGAATCGGTCAACATCGCCGGACTGCAGATCGAAACGGCCTACATGATGAGCCTGGGCGTTTCGGTGGTCATCATGGTCGGCTTCTACATCTTCTTCAAATACTCGCGGCTGGGGCTGGCGATGCGCGCCACCGCCTTTAATCAGCAGATCGCACAAAGTCTGGGGATTTCGGTCAAGCACGTGTTCGCCGCCGCCTGGGCGATTTCAGCGGTCGTCTCGGCGCTGGCCGGAGTGGTCATCGGCATGGTCAACGGGGTCTCTTCGGCGCTCTCCTTCATCGGTATCAAGGTGTTCCCGGTGGTTATCCTCGGTGGGCTTGATTCGATCATCGGCGCGATTGTCGGCGGTCTGGTTATCGGGGTGCTGGAAAACCTGGCAGAGTTCGTCGACAGCCAGTGGTTGCAGCTGGGCAACATGTACAGCATCGCGCCCTTCTACGCACTGGTCATCATCCTGATGATCAAGCCCTATGGTCTGTTCGGGACCAAAGACATCGAGAGGATTTAACCACTATGGCCTCTGCTCATTCACGCATGCGCTGCGGAGAATTCCGCACCACCTACCAGCAGGATACGACCATCTTTCCGACCCCGCTGGCGCGCCGGGTTGCGGTCATCGGGGTGTTGCTGCTGATGACGGTCCCATTGTTCGGCAGCGCCTATCAGTTGAACTTGCTGATCCAGATCGGCTATTACGGGATCGCCGCGCTGGGGCTGAACATCGTCGTCGGCTTCACCGGACAGATCTCCCTCGGTCATGCGGCGTTCTTCGGTCTGGGCGCCTTCTCCTCGGCCTGGATCAACAGCACCACCGGCATTCCGGTGTTCTTCTGCATTCCGCTGGCCGGCTGTCTGACCATGGCGGTCGGTCTGCTGGTCGGGATCCCCGCCGGGCGGATCAAGGGGCTCTATCTGGCGATCGCCACCTTGGCGTCGCAGTACATCCTTGAGGACTTCTTCGCCCGCGCCGACTGGTTTACCGGCGGCTCAGCCGGGGCGATGGCGAATCCGTTCAGTATTTTCGGCTTTGTGATGAACAATGACCGGTCCTATTTCTACGTCGTCCTCTTCTACGTGGTGATCATGTTTCTGGCCGGCGCCAACCTGCTGCGCAGCCGCGACGGCCGTGCCTTTGTTGCGGTCCGGGATCATTACCTGTCGGCCGAGATCATGGGCATCAATCTGAACAAGTACCGGATTCTCTCCTTCGGCATCTCCTCGTTCTATGCCGGTATCGGCGGCGCGCTGTTCGGTCACTACCTGGGCTTCGTTTCGGCCGAAGGCTTCACCATCCTGCTGTCGATCCAGTTCATCGCCATGATCATCATCGGTGGCCTCGGCTCGGTGATGGGCTCGATGCTGGGGACGGTCTTCATGGTCTTGCTGCCGGAGGTGATGGAGTTCGGTGTGCATCTGGTCGGCAGTGGCAGTTCGACCCTGACCCAGGCGCTGGCCTATATCAAGGAGATGGCGATCGGTCTGGCGATTATCCTGTTCTTGATTTTCGAGCCGGACGGCCTTTCACACCGCTGGAAGATGATCAAGAACTACTGGAAGCTCTATCCGTTTTCTTATTAACCTGAAGGGATTAACCAGGGCATTGGTTGTTCTGGTCCAAAGAAATCCACGATGGCCGTTCAAGTCTCATCAACGTTCAGAAGGAGGAAACAAATCATGCGAAAAACGTTACTCTGTGGCACGGCATTACTGGCAATGTTCGGATTTGCAACCATGGCCAGCGCGGCGGACAGCATTCCGGTCGGGCATCTGGCTTGCTACACCGGACCGACTTCGGACGTCGGCATCCCTTACGGCAACGGTGTTGCTGATGCGATGAACTACATCAATGCCAACGGCGGCGTCAACGGCAAGCAGCTCAACTATGAGACGGTCGATTATTCCTACAAGGCTCCTCAGGCGATCGCCACCTACAAACGTTGGGTTTCGGACCTCAAGCCGGTCGCTATTCAGGGCTGGGGCACCGCTGATACTGAGGCGCTGGTGCAGTTTGTCGCGCGTGATGAAATTCCCTATTTCTCGGCCTCCTACTCAGGTCACCTGACCGATCCGACCGGCAAGTCGCCGCGCACCAAAGCTCCGGCGCCGTACAATTTCTTCTACGGCCCGTCCTACTCTGACACCTGCCGCGGTCTGGTGCAGTGGGCGGCTGATGACTGGAAGGCCAAAGGCGAAACCGGCAAGCCGAAGTTCATCCATATGGGCGCTAACCACCCGTACCCGAACGCCCCTAAAGAAGCCTGCGCCGCCTACGCCGAAGAGCTCGGTTTCGAAGTGCTCAACCCGATCGTTTACGACCTGAAGCCGGGCGATGCCAAGGCTCAGTGTCTGACCCTGAAGGACTCCGGCGCTAACTACGCCTACATGGGCAACACCGCCGGTTCCAACATCTCGCTGCTGAACTCCTGCGGCACCGTCGGCGCCAAGCCGCAGTTTTTGGCCAACGTCTGGGGCTGGGATGAAAACTCGATCAAAGCCGCCCAGGAATCGGGTGACGGCGTCGCAGTCCCACTCGGTTCACCGTCCTGGAAGGATGATGTCCCGGGGATGGCAACCGTGCGCGCAATCTCGAAAATGTCTGATCCTTCCGGCGAGACCTATCGCAACCTGCACTACATGCGTGGCGTCTGCGCGACCTTTTTCATGAAGGATGCGATGGAGATGGCTGATAAGCACGGCGGCATCACCGGCCCGAACATCAAGAAATCGATGGAGATGATGGTCAACCATGTTCCTGCCGGTCTGGACGGGGTCTGCAAGCCGTCGACCTGGACCAACGAAGACCACCGCGGCACCACCGAGGTTTCGGTCTACACCACCACCTATAACGGTGGCGATTTCAAATTCAACAAGCAGTCGACCGTCGACGTCCCGCGGCGCGCCGACTGGCTCGGTTGGTAATCAGCAACCCGCTGCGGGGGGTGAAAGCCTCCCGCAGCTTTCGATGTTCAAGCTGCGCGGTGCGGATAAAGCATCCGTACCGCGAACCTGGACCATCGAACCTGGCACCACGAACGCAGAACCTCTCGCTGAGACTGGAGCATCCCCATGGCTGAGACGGCCGTCAAAATTTCAGAACAGCCTGCCGAAAAAGAGATCCTTCTTTCGGTCAACAACATCGAAGTGGTCTACGACGATGTCATTCTGGTGCTCCGCGGCATCAGTCTGGACGTCCCCAAGGGTGAGCTGGTCACGCTGCTCGGGCCGAACGGCGCCGGCAAGTCGACCACCCTCAAGGCAATCTCCGGACTGCTGAAAACCGAGGACGGCGAGGTCACCCGCGGCTCCATAACCTTTAAAGGCGAGAGCATCGCCAACAGCGATCCGGATGCCATTGTCCGCAAGGGGATCTTTCAGGTTATGGAAGGGCGGCGGATCATCGAGGATATGACCGTCATCGAAAACCTGCGACTGGGGGCCTTTACCCGCAAGGATCGTGGCAATATCAAGGGGGATATCGAGAAGGTTTTTCACTACTTCCCGCGCCTGAAAGAGCGGACCGGCATGGCCGGCTACCTGTCCGGCGGCGAGCAGCAGATGCTGGCGATCGGTCGGGCGATCATGGCCAAGCCGGAGATGATCCTGCTCGATGAGCCTTCGATGGGGCTGTCGCCGCTGCTGGTCAAGGAGGTCTTCGAGATCATCCGCAACATCAACAAGGAGCAGGGGATTACCATGCTGCTGGTTGAGCAGAACGCCAACATGGCGCTGCACAGCGCCAACTATGGCTTCGTCATGGAATCGGGCAAAGTGGTTCTCGACGGCACCGCCGAAGAGCTGCTGAACAACGAGGACATGAAAGAGTTCTATCTGGCTGGCGGTGACAAGGAACGAAAATCATTCAAGAATCTGAAGTCCTATAAGCGGCGCAAGCGCTGGATGTAACGGGGGGTCGGTCATGCACGAACATTTCTTTGACAGTCTGGAACACCGCAGTCCGAAAGAACGAGAGCTGGAGCAGCTACATGCGCTGGCCGCGCAGATTGAACACGCGCGCAAAACCGCACCGGCCTATGCCGAGCTGTTGGCCGGGTTCAGCGAGCCGGTTAACAGCCGCGAGCGGCTGGCCAAGCTGCCGCTGACGCGCAAGAGCGAATTGGCCGCCCGGCAGCGGCAACAACTGCCGTTCGGCGGCTTAACCGGTATCGGTTCCCCGGAGCTGACCCATATCTTCGTTTCGCCGGGGCCGATCTACGAGCCGGGTTCGGCGCGTCGCGATTTCTGGAGTTTCGGCCGTACCCTGTTCGCGGCCGGCTTCCGCCGCGGCGAGCTGCTGCTCAACTGTTTCTCCTACCACTTCACCCCGGCCGGCGCGATGGTCGAATCGGGTGCGCATGCCCTTGGTTGCACGGTCATTCCGGCCGGCACCGGCAACACCGAGCAGCAGGTCGCGGCGATTGCCGACCTCAAGCCCTCCGGTTATGTCGGCACACCATCCTTTCTGAAGATCATCCTCGACAAGGGGGATGAGCTGGGGGCCGATCTCTCCAGTTTGAAAAAAGCGCTGGTCTCCGGCGAGTACTTTCCGCCGACGCTGCGCGCCAGTTTGCAGCAGCGCGGCATCGAGGCGCTTCAGTGCTACGCCACCGCCGACCTCGGCCTGATCGCCTACGAATCCTCGGCCCGGGAAGGGATGATTGTCGATGAGCGGATCATCCTCGAAATCGTCCGCCCCGGTACCGGTGACCCGGTGCCGGCAGGGGAAGTCGGCGAGCTGGTGATTACCAGTCTCAACCCCGACTATCCGCTGATCCGCTTTGCCACCGGCGACCTCTCGGCCATCCTGCCGGGGGAAAGCCCCTGCGGGCGCAGCAACATGCGCATCAAGGGGTGGCTGGGGCGCGCCGACCAGACGACGAAAGTCCGTGGCATGTTCGTTCACCCCGAACAGGTCGCGGCGATCCTCAAGCGCCACCCGGCGGTCGGTAAAGCGCGGCTGCTGGTGAAACGTGAAAACGAACTGGACCAGATGCTGCTGCAGTGTGAAGCGACCGCTGCTGACGCGGACTTGAGGGAAAAGCTGCAGGAGACGATCCGCGAGATCTGCAAGCTGCGTGGCGAGGTCGAGTTCGTCGCGCCGGGCAGTCTGGCCAACGACGGTAAGGTGATCGACGATCAGCGGCCGATCGACCAGTAATTTCGACTTAAGGGGAGGGACATCATGTCTGACAGCACCGATCAACCATTGCTCGATGTCGGCTTGCAACTGTTGAATGAATTAAGCAAAGAGGAGCTGATCGAGATCATTGTCGATGACGCGAAAAACTGGCTGGCCCATGATGGCCTCTGGTTTCAGGCGGTCGAGGCCAAGCACGGCATGGAGGAGGCGATCGACGCCGACCGCGATGCCTGGGAAAAGTTTACCGTCATCGAAGCCAAGCGGATTATGGCCCGCCTGCACATCGCCCCGGGTGGAGGTATCCCGGCGCTGATCGAATGTCTCAGGCACCGCCTCTACGCCCGTTTGAACCTGCAGGAGTGTGTTGAGGTCAGCGCCAACCGGGTGGTGTTCCGGATGGTCGACTGCCGGGTGCAGTCAGCCCGCAAGCGCAAAGGCTTGGCTGATTTTCCTTGCAAATCGGTCGGTATCGTCGAGTACAGTGGGTTCGCCCGCACCATCGATCCACGCATTGAGACCCGTTGCATCGCCTGCCCGCCCGATGCGCACCCCGACGAGTTCTGGTGCGCCTGGGAATTCACCCTGCCGGGGTGAAGGTGACGTTCTAGATGCTCAGTGACTGCCTTGCGGGGGTGCGGGTTCTCGACCTCAGCCAGTACCTGCCCGGCCCCTACGCCACCCAGCTGCTCGCCGACCTTGGCGCCTGCGTGATCAAGATTGAGCCACCCGCCGGCGACCCGATGCGCAGCTTTATCTTTTGTGATGAAGACGGCATTTCCCCCTTCTATAAGCAGGTCAACGCCGGCAAGCAGGTGGTGACGCTCGACCTGAAGAGCGCGGCCGATCAGCAGGTCTTTGCCGAACTGCTCAGCGTCGCCGACGTGCTGCTTGAATCCTACCGCCCCGGCGTGCTGGAACGGCTCGGTTACAGCCGTTCGCGGCTGCAGAAGATCAACCCGAAACTGGTTCACTGTGCCCTCTCCGGTTTCGGTCAGACCGGCCCCTGCCGCGAACGGGCCGGGCACGACCTGACCTATCTGGCCATGAGCGGCATGCTCAGCCTGACCGGAACGACCGAGACGCCGGTCATGCCGTTTCCGCCGATCTGCGATTACGCCGCCGGCAAACAGGCCGCGACCAGCATTCTTGCCGCGCTGCTGCGCCAGCAGCGCAGCGGACGGGGGGCCTTTATCGACGTCAGCCTGTTTGAAATGGCGCTCTCCTGGCAATCCTTTGCCCTGACCGCCGCCCAGCGGCCGGGGCAGTCCTTCGCCCGCGGCCGTGACCTGCTCACCGGCGGCGCCGCCTGTTATCAGATCTATCGTAGCGCTGATGATCGCTTTGTCGCCCTCGGCGCGATCGAGGAGAAATTCTGGCAGGCTTTCTGCGCCTGTGTCGAGCGGCCGGACTGGCTGGGCCGTCAGCATGAACCGCTGCCGCAGACGCAGCTTATTACCGAACTTGCCGAGATGTTCGCCACGGCGTCGCTGGGGGATTGGCAGCAACGCTTTGCCATGGTAGATTGCTGTTTTGAGCCGATTCTCGAGCATGCTGAGGTCGTTGCTCATCCGCAGGTCAGGCAGCGGCAGCTCCTTCAGACACAGCGTTTCGGCGAACGGTACGATGCCCTCTTCCCCGCCTGGGTTGATGATCAGCCCCCGCCGCCCCGCCGGTCATTGCAACAGCTGACCCCTGCCGCAGCCCTGAGTTACTGGCAAGACCGCTGAAGATTTTTCCGCCGTTTTATTCTGGAAAACCATTCTGCGCATGACTGACCGCCGGATATCCGGCCCGATTTCGCCTTTTTAAACGGTGGCGCGGAGCTGTTGAAGCAACGGCGGCCGCGAAAATAAATGACTGATAGGGAGCAACTATGTACGAAAATCCACGACAGATGATCCAGATCCGCTGGCACGGCCGCGGCGGGCAGGGTGCCATCACCGCGGCCAAGGTGGTGGCCGAAGCGATGTTCAAGTCCGGCTATGGCGGCGTTGTCATGGCCCCGACCTTCGGCACCGAGCGGCGCGGCGCGCCGGTCAGCACCTCGCTGAAAGTCTCGCGCGAGAAGATTTACGATCTGTCGCCGATTCAGTTTCCGGATATCGTCGTCGTCCTCGATTACCTGATCCTCAACGAAGTCGATGTGACCGTCGGTCTCAAGCCGGGCGGTTTGCTGGTTATCAACTCGCCGCGCCCGGTGAGCGATCATGTTTTTCCCGAGTATCGCGTCGCCGTGGCCAACGTGACCAAGCTGGGGATTGACGCCGGTTTGCGCAAGGGTATCGTCAACAGCGGCATCATCGGCGCCCTCGGCAAGGCCAGCGGGTTGGTCGCCATCGAGATGCTGTCCGCGTGCATCGCCAATGAATTCAGCGGGCGCAGGCCGGAAGAGAACGCCAGGGCCGCAGAGCTGGTCTATGCTGCCACCGAAATCTGTGAGCCGCGCGAAGGAGTGATAAATGCCTGATTCACGTTTTAAAGTCTTGACCTCGGCCAGCACCTCCGGGCCCGGCGACGCCGGCCGTACCGGTTCCTGGCGGGTTGAGCGACCGGTGCTCGATTACAGTCGCTGCACCCCGGCAAAAACCGGCAAGTCCAGCTGTCATCTCTGTTGGCTTTATTGTCCCGACAACGTGGTGAGTAAAGCCATCAAGCCGCAGATCGATCTGGAATATTGCAAGGGCTGCGGTATCTGCGCCGAAGAGTGCCCGGTGCAGGCCATCGAGATGGTCTCTGAGGAGAAATTTGTCAAAGGGGGCGAAAATGAATAAGCAACTGGTCGATTCAGGGAACGCCGCTGCCGCCATGGCAGTTCGACTGGCGGGGGCGGAGGTGATCGCAGCCTACCCGATCACGCCGCAGACCCCGCTGACCGAAAAACTCTCAGAAATGATCACTGCCGGTGAGATGGACGCGGAATATGTCGCCGTCGAGAGCGAGCACAGCGCGCTGGCCGTCTGCATCGGCGCTGCCAGCGCCGGAGTGCGCCCCTTTACCGCGACTTCGTCGAACGGCCTACTCTACATGAGCGAGCAGCTGCACTGGGCTGCCGGTGCCCGCTTGCCGATGGTCATGTGTGTCGTCAACCGCGGCGTCGGCGCGCCCTGGTCGGTCTGGAACGACCATCAGGACGCGATCAGTCAGCGCGACACCGGCTGGATTCAGGTCTTTGCCAAGGATCATCAGGAGATCGTCGACATGACCCTGAAGGCCTTCCGGCTGGCCGAACTGGTGCATATCCCGGTGATGGTCAATTACGATGGCTACTACCTGTCGCACACCTACATGCCGTTTGAACTGCCGGAGGCCGCGGCGGTCAAAGCCTTTCTGCCCGATTACGACTACAAGCACGCCCTCAACCCGGAAAACCCGGAGAGCCTGAACACCGTCACCCTGCCCGATGCGCGCAACGACATCAACGGCGTCAAGCGGCCGGGCTATATGGATATCCGTCACAACCTGCATCAGGAGATGTGTCTGGCGATGGATGTCTGGGAAGAGATCGATGCTGATTTCCAGCAGCGCTTCGGCCGCGGCGGGGCGCCGATCCTTGACCCCTACCGCTGTGACGATGCCGATTACATCGTCGTCGCCATGGGCACCATGGCCAACCAGTTCCACGATGTGATCGACCGGGTGCGGCAGGAGGATGGCCTGAAGGTCGGCGTGCTGGCGTTGCAGGTCTACCGACCTTTCCCGATCGCCAGAATCGCCGCGGCACTGCAATCGGCCAAAGCGGTCATGGTTTACGAAAAGGGTTTGAGCTACGGCAATCAGGGTGCGCTCTACGCTGATCTCAAATCGGCTCTTTACCCCTATCCGACCCGCCCCCGGCTGCACAATTTCATCGTCGGTCTGGGCGGCCGTGATATCCGTACCGAGGATCTTTATCAGACTCTGAAAGAAGCCTGCCGGCAGGATACGCAGGCTGCGCCGGAGCAGACCGACACTCCGCAATGGATTGGATTACAGTTATGACCACTGCACCGAAAACTAACGTTCTCAAGCTGACTGAAGAAGAGTTTGTCCATCCGGGCAACCGCGCCTGTTCCGGGTGCGGGCTGAGCATTCTCTATCGGATCGGGGTGAAGGCCCTGGGGCGCGACTGCATCTTTGTCGTACCGCCTAGCTGTCTGACGGTGATGCAGGGGCTCTACCCGATCGCCGCATCGCAGATGCCGATTTTAAACGGCACCTTTGCCTCGACCGCCGCCATCGCTACCGGTGTGCGCGCAGCGATGAAACGGCTCGGCAAACCGACCCAGGTGGTCGCCTGGGCCGGCGATGGCGGCACCGCGGATATCGGTATCCAGGCGCTTTCAGGAGCGCTGGAGCGCAATGAAGACATTATCTACATCTGCTATGATAACGAAGCTTACATGAACACCGGCGTGCAGCGCTCGGGGACCACGCCGCAGGGCGGTCTGACCACGACGACCCCCTATTCCGGCAAGAAAGAGCAGAGTAAAAATCTGCCGGCGATCATCGCCGCCCATGAACCGGCCTATCTGGCCACCTGTTCGGCCAGCTACCCGCTCGATTTTCATGACAAGCTGCTCAAGGCCAAAGAGATCCGCGGCCTGAAATATTTTCATATCCAGACCCCCTGCCCGCCCGGTTGGGGCTGTGATGAGCGGATGACCGTCAAGATCGGCAAGGCGGCGATCGACTGCGGCCTGTTCGATCTCTATGAGATTGAAAACGGCCAAAAACAGCTTTCGGAACCCTCCCGAAAACTGTTGAAGAAAGAGAAGCTGGATCCGGTCGAGACTTATCTGCGCCTGCAGACCCGCTTCAGCGCCCTTTCGCCTGAACAGATCAACAGCATGCAGGAGCGGATTGATCAGAAGTGGGCCGGCTACCGGCAGGAATTTGGCGCGGGGTAATGTGTGCTATAAAAGGAGCGCCGATGCCTGAACTACCGCAATTGACCGACGCCAGCCTGAGCCTGCAGGGGCGGGTGGCCGAGCTGACTTTTCGCCGGGATGATGTGCGCAATGCCCTGACCGGCACGACGCTGGTCGAGGATATCCTGACCACCCTTAACTGGTGCAACCGGACCCCCGAGGTTTCGGTGCTGATCATGACCGGCAGCGGTACGGCCTTTTCCGCGGGTGGTAACATCAAGCAGATGCGGGATCGCGAGGGGATGTTCAGCGGCTCGGTGCTGCAGATTCAGGATCAGTACCGGCGTGGCATTCAGCAGTTACCGCTGGCGATGCAGAAGGCCGAGATCCCGTTGATCGCCGCGGTCAACGGCCCGGCCATCGGCGCCGGCATGGACCTGGCCTGCATGTGCGACCTGCGCATCGGCAGCCATAATACGCTGCTGGGCGAAACCTTCATCAACCTGGGGATTGTCTCCGGCGATGGCGGCACCTGGTTTCTGCCGCGACTGATCGGCCACCAGCGCGCCGCTGAGCTGCTGTTTACCGGCCGGTTGGTCAAGGCGCAGGAAGCCCTTGAGCTGGGATTGTTGCTCGAACTGGTCGCGCCGGAGCAACTGCTGACACGCGCCCGTGAACTGGCCGCACAGATCGCCGCCAAGCCGCCGCAGGCGGTCCGTCTGAGTAAGCGCCTGCTGCAGCTGGCCCAGCGCCAGGAGCTGCCCGACTTTCTCGATCAGTGCGCCGCTTTTCAGGGGATGTCGCACCACAGCACCGATCATCTGGAAGCGGTTGACGCCTTTCTGGAAAAACGCCCCGGCAAATTTACCGGCAACTGACCGCAGCTGTCGGTTCGCGCACCGGGACTTATCTTCGCCCTCAGCAGCAGAGGCTAGTCGCGCATGGCTTTTTCCTGGAAGATCAATCCCAACCGTGAAAATCTGATTATTCTGCTGGTCATCGCCATCCTGATCGGTCTGATCACCGGCGCGCTGGCGGTCGCATTTCGCTATCTGTTGCTGGTGACCACCGACCTGTTCTGGCCCGACGCCCACGCCATGCTCGAGGTCGGCCAGCACTACCCCTGGTATCTGATTCTACTGATTCCGGCGCTGGGCGGCCTGCTGCTCGGGCCGCTGATCAGCTGGCTGGCGCCGGAAACCCGCGGTGCCGGGGTGCCGGAGGTGATCGAAGCGGTAGTGACCCGCGAGGGCAGCATCCGCCATCGCACCGCGCTGTTCAAAATCCTCTTTACCACCCTGTCGATCGGTTGCGGCGCTTCGGTCGGCCGCGAAGGGCCGGTGGTGCATATCGGCTCTTCGGTCGGTTCCTCCATCGCCCAGCTGATCAAGTTGCCGGCCGAATGGAAACGGGTGTTTCTTGCCTGCGGCGCGGCCGCTGGCATTGCCGCCACCTTCAACGCGCCGATGGCCGGGATGCTGTTTGCCGCCGAAATTATTCTGGTCGATTTTCAGGTCAGCTACTTAAGCCACATCGCCATCTCGGCGGTCACCGCGACGGTGGTTTCGCACCACTTCCTCGGCGACCTGCCGACCTTTCAGATCCCCTCCTATCAGCTGGTCAGCTACTTCGAGCTGCCGCTCTACGCGCTGCTCGGGTTCTGCGCCGGACTGCTGTCGATCCTGTTTATCCGCTCGGTGTCGGCGGTCGAGGATGGTTTCAACCGGCTGAAAATCCCCTTTTATTGTCGTCCGGCCATCGCCGGGCTGCTGATCGGTGCTCTCGCCATCGGTTGGCCGCACATCCTCGGCGTCGGTTACGAATCGATCAACCTGACCCTGACCTCAAAGATGGCGCTCGAATTGATGCTGGTCGTGCTGGTTTTAAAGCTGCTCGCCACCGCCAGCTCTATCGGCGCCGGTTTTTCCGGCGGCATCTTTGCCCCCTCGCTGGTGCTCGGCTCGCTGCTCGGCGGCATTCTCGGCACACTGTTCGGCATGCTCTTTCCGGGCAGTGTCGCCAGCAGCGCCGCTTATGCGCTGATCGGCATGGGGGCGGTGGTCGCCGGGACCACCCTGGCGCCGATCACCGCGATCTTCACCATTTTTGAGCTGACCTACAATTTCGACATCATCCTGCCGCTGATGACCTGCTGCATCACCGCGCTGGTGACCGTGCAGAAGCTCTACGGCTACTCCATCTATGAGACCAAGCTGATGCGCAAAGGGATTCGCATGGTCCGCGGTCACGACGTCAACCTGCTGCGCAGCATGCAGGTCGGTGATTTTATGGATGACGATTTCGAAACCATCCGTCAGGATATGAAGCTGGGTGAGCTGTTACGCAAGGCCGAGAACAGTCACTATCCGCACTTTCCGGTGCTGGATGACCAGGAACGGCTGGTCGGCATCCTCTCGATGCGTGATATGAAAAGCTTTCTCGCCGAAGTCGGTGACCTCTGCGAGCTGGTGGTCGCTTCGGAAATCATGACCAGCAACGTCATCACCATCAGTCCGTCCGACAACTTTGAAACCGCCTTTGAGATCTTCGAAGGGAAGCAGATTTCGACCCTGCCGGTGGTCTCGGAGCCGGAGCGAAAGCTGCTCGGCATCCTGAAAAAGAACGACCTGCTGCTGGCGTACAATCAGAAAATTCTCAAGTTGAATGTGTTACCAAGCAAGTAAAGGGTGAGCTTTCAGGATGAACAGAGTCCCCAACAACCAGGTGAACGACGACGGCGAACTGCTGTTGATCCCTGATTTTCAATCCGAATTTGTCCGGCCACGCAACATCATGGTCTGGCTTCCCCCCGGCTATGGGACTGAGCCGGATCAGTCGTACCGCGTGCTTTACGCCCATGACGGGCAGAACCTGTTCGACCCGAAAACCTCCTATGTCGGGGTCGACTGGGGGCTGCAGGAAACGCTCTGCCGCCTGCGCGCGCAAGGGGCGATTGACAACACCCTGGTGGTCGGGATCTGGAACACCCCTAACCGTTACCGGGAGTACGATCCGCAGAAGGTTTTCGAGACCTATCTCAGCCCGCAACAGAAAGTCGCCTACGCGAAAGAATACGGCCGTCCGCTGGCGGACCTTTACCTGAAATTCATCGTCAGCGAGCTCAAGCCGTTTATCGACCGCCGCTATCGGACCCGTCCCGGCATGGCCGATACGCTGCTGCTCGGTTCGAGCATGGGCGGGCTGATCTCCGCCTATGCCTTGTGCGAGTATCCCGAAGTGTTCGGCGGTGCCGCCTGTCTGTCGACCCACTGGCCGGCGGTCAAGGGGAAGATGGTTGATTATCTGGCTGATCACTTGCCCGATCCGCATCGCCACCGGTTCTATTTTGACTATGGCACCGAAACCATCGATGCCCAGTACGAACCCCTGCAACGACAGGTTGACAAGGTGCTGCGGACCAGCGGCTATCTTGAGGGGCGCGACTGGATAACGCGAAAATTCTGCGGTGAGGATCACTCGGAGCAGGCCTGGCGCCGGCGCGTTGCGATCCCGCTGGAGTTTTTACTGAACACTGAACACTGAGGCCTGACCGACAGTCTGAATTGGAGAAGCAATTTATGAATATCGTTTTTTTGTCGCCACATTTTCCGCCGAACTTCTACCACTTCTGTGTGGCGTTACGTCAACAGGGCGTTAATGTGCTGGGGATTGCCGATGCGCCCTGGGAGGAGCTGCGCCCGGAACTGCGCGCGGCCTTGACCGGCTACTATCGCACCGACCTGAACGACTACGACCGGCTGTTGCGCGCCTGCGGTCATTTCATCCATCAGTATGGCCGGCTCGATCGGGTTGAATCGCATAACGAGTTCTGGCTGGAAACCGAAGCGCAGCTGCGCCAGGATTTCAATATCAGCGGGGTCCGACCGGACAGCATCGCCAAGGTCACCCTCAAGGCGCAGATGAAGCAGGGTTTTCAGCAGGCGGGGATTGAGGTGGCTCGGGGGCGGGTGGTCAAAAGCCTGGCCGAGGCGCAGCAGTTTGCAGCTGAGATCGGCTTCCCGGCGGTTGTCAAGCCGGATCGCGGGGTTGGCGCGGCCAGCACCTACCGGGTCAACAATCCGCAGGAACTTGAGCGGGTCTTTGCCGATCAGTCGTCGGTCGATGTGATCATGGAAGAGTTCATTCAGGGATCCATCCATTCATTCGATGGCCTGACTGACCGGGATGGCCGCATCGTGTTCAGCACGTCCCATGTTTTCAGTCAGGGAATCATGGAGACGGTCAACGAAGACCGCGACATTTTTTACTATTCGCAACGCGAAATTCCCGCTGATCTGGAAGCCGCCGGGCTCAAAGCAGTACAAGCCTTCGATATCCGCGAGAAGTTCTTTCATATCGAGTTCTTCCGCACCGAACCGGACAACCGGATCGTCGCCATCGAGGTCAACATGCGCCCGCCGGGCGGCTTGACCATGGACATGTTTAACTTTGCCAACAACATCGACCTGTATCGCGAGTGGGCCAATATTGTCGTTCATAACCGGTTTTCCGGCGACTATAACCGCCCCTACCATTGTGCTTACATCGGGCGCAAACTGCGCAATCACTATGTCCATGACCACGACGAGATCATGCGCAGCTACGGTCGGCAGATCGTCCATCACGAACCGATCAATTCAGTCTTCAGCGCCGCCCTCGGCAATTTCGGTTACCTAGCCCGGGCCGAAGAGCTGGACGAACTGCTGGCGCTGGGACGCTTCATTCAGGCCACAGCCTAAACGGCGGGAAATGACCTTTGCCGAGGTTGCCTGGCAGAATGACAGGCGATAGCTGAGGCCAGCCATTAGTAATTGGTGGGATCATTTTAGGCCGAATCGCTCAGCTTCCCGCTGGTCAAAAAACGCATGCGATTGATTTACGCCGCTAAAACATTAGAATTGAAAATGGTTGGCGACAAGTGGCGGGCAGCCACAGGCAGCAGCAAAAACTCTAGCTAAGCGGTTTCCGTCGGGCAACTTTTGGCAGCGGGTCTTCCCTGGCTTACCACCCGTGCCGAGGGGGAAATCCATGGTCATCAACAGTTTCCGCAATCGGGTTGAATCATTGCTGGCACTGGCCGATATTCGTATCGACGGCGATCAACCCTGGGATATTCAGGTATACGAACCAGGCTTCTTCCGCAGGGTGCTGGCCCAGGGGACTCTCGGTGCCGGCGAGGCCTATATGGATGGCTGGTGGGATTGCCCTTGCCTTGACCAGTTTATTTACCGATTCATGAAGGCCGGCCTTGAGCACAGCTTTCGCTCGCCGGTAGTCGTAGTTGATGTTCTGCAAGCTAAACTGAGCAACCGACAAAGCCGTACCCGGGCGTTTAAAATTGGCCAGCATCACTACGATATTGGCAACGACCTCTACCGCCAGATGCTCGACTCCAGAATGATCTACAGTTGCGGCTACTGGCCGGCAGCCACCAACCTGGAACAGGCCCAGGAAAAAAAACTCGACTTGATCTGCCGCAAGCTCGGTCTGCAATCGGGAATGCGGGTTCTGGACATCGGCTGCGGCTGGGGCGGCGCAAGCCAATATATTGCTGAGCACTATGATGTTGAAGTGGTCGGCTGTACCGTTTCCGCCCAACAGGCCCGACTGGCCAAAGAGCGGTGCCGGAACCTGCCGGTGCAGATTCTGTTGCAGGATTACCGTACCGTCGACGGTTCATTCGACCGGATTATTTCGGTTGGCATGTTCGAGCATGTCGGCTACAAGAACTACCGGACCTACATGCAGGCGGTCGCCCGGATGCTGAATGACGACGGTCTCTTCCTGCTGCACAGCATCGGTGGCAACCGCTCGGCAATCATTGCCGATCCCTGGATTGAACGCTACATCTTCCCCAACAGCATGCTCCCTTCGGCAAAGCAGATTTGCAGCGCCAGCGAAGGCTTATTCATTATCGAGGACTGGCATAACTTTGGCTCCGACTACGACAAGACCCTGATGGCGTGGTACGAAAACTTCGTCGCCGCCTGGCCCACGCTCAAGCACGCTTACGATCAGCGCTTTTACCGGATGTGGTGCTATTACCTGCTCTGCTGTGCGGGTGCTTTCCGCGCCAGGGAAAACCAGCTTTGGCAAATTGTATTTTCCAAAAACGGGATTTCGGGCGGCTATCGGGCGCCTCGTTAATCAGCAGCGGCTACCAATGAAGTTTGTAGACACATCCCCCTCATCTCCCTATATTTAGCCAGCGAACCAGCTTCTTTTTGTATCGATCAGAAAACCTGGAGATATCACATGCCATTTCAGGGACTTCTCGGCGTCCTGTTTATCATCTGCTTTGCCTGGGCGATCAGTGAGAATCGCCGTAAAGTTGAGGTTCGACCGGTCGTCCTCGGCCTCGCCCTGCAGTTCGGTCTGGCTCTGGCGCTGTTGAAGTTCCCGCCCTTCAAGGAGCTTTTTCTGCTGCTTAATCAGGCAGCGATGGCACTGGAACAGGCCACCATGGCCGGTACTTCACTGGTGTTCGGCTACCTTGGTGGCGGTGAGTTGCCGTTTGCCGAGCAGTTCCCCGGTGCGGCTTTCATTCTGGCCTTTCGTGCTCTGCCGCTGGTGCTGGTGGTCAGCGCACTGTCGGCGCTGCTCTTCTACTGGCGGGTGCTGCCGGCGGTGGTGCGGATCTTCTCGGGTCTGCTGCAAAGGACGCTGGGCATCGGTGGCGCGGTCGGTGTCGGCGCCGCGGCCAACATCTTTGTCGGCATGATTGAAGCGCCGCTGCTGATCAAGCCCTATCTGGGCAAGCTCTCGCGCAGCGAACTTTTCACCATCATGACCTGCGGCATGAGTACCATCGCCGGAACGGTGCTCTTTCTCTACGCCGCGATTTTGCAGAACGTTATCCCCGAGGCTCTCGGCCAGATTTTAACGGCCTCGATCATCAGCGCCCCGGCCGCGATTGTTGTGTCGCGGCTGATGATCCCCCAGGAGGGGGTGCTGACCGACGGCGGCCTCACTGAGATCAACGAAGCGACCAGCTCGATGGATGCCATCACCCGCGGGACCACCGAGGGGCTCGGGCTGCTGCTGAATATTGTCGCGATGCTGATCGTGCTGGTCGCGCTGGTCGCGCTGACGAATCTGGGGCTGGGGCTGTTGCCGGATTTGGGCGGAGCACCGATCTCACTGCAACGGATTCTCGGCATCCTGCTCGCGCCCTTTGTCTGGCTGCTGGGTATCCCCTGGTCCGAGGCGCTGACCGCCGGCAGCCTGCTCGGCACCAAAACCATTCTCAACGAGTTTATCGCGTATTTGAATCTCGCCGGATTGCCCGAGGGGGCCCTGAGTCCCAAAAGCCGACTGATCATGACCTATGCGCTCTGCGGCTTCGCCAATTTCGGCAGTCTGGGGATCATGATCGGCGGGATGGGAACGATGGCGCCGGAACGCCGGAGTGATATCGTCGCGCTCGGCATGAAATCGATTCTGGCCGGAACTCTGGCGACCTGCATGACCGGGGCGATCGTCGGTTTGCTTTAGGTTTTCCTGGGGGTATCGTCGATGGAAATAGAGTTATGGCAGTATGCGGCGGTTTTTCTGCTGGTCGGATTTGCCGGGCTGATCGATTCGATCGCCGGCGGCGGCGGGCTGATTACCGTACCCACCTATCTGGCGCTGGGGATGCCGGCCGAGCTGATTCTGGGGACCAACAAGTGTGTCAGTTCCTGCGGCACCTCCTTCGCGGTGTTCCGTTACATCAGAAGTGGGTCGATCATCTGGCGGACGGTGGTTTTTGCGATCGGCGCCGCGCTGCTCGGCTCGGCCATCGGTGCCTCGCTCTCCGCCTACCTGTCACGCAGCCATATCTTCACCCTGCTGCTGGTGGTGATCCCGATCCTGTTTTATCTGCAGGCCAGGCACATGCGGGTGCAGTCGGCCAAGTCCGAGCTGACCCGCCGGCAGGTGATCGTTCGCGCCAGCCTGGCCGGATTTTTCATCGGCGGCTACGACGGGATTTTCGGCCCCGGCACCGGCACCTTTCTGCTGCTGGCCTTCATGATCTTCCTGCACATGAGCACCCGCGAAGCCAGCGCCAACGCGCGGATCGTCAACTATTCCTCCAACATCTCCGCGTTTATCTATTTTCTGATTCAGGGGCGCATCTTCTGGCCGATCGCGCTGGTGGCGATCGCCGGCTCCATCTGCGGCAACTGGCTCGGCAGCGGGCTGGTGATCAGCAACGCCGACCGGGTCGTGGTCCCGGCGTTCCGTTTTGTGCTGCTATTGCTGATGCTCAAGTGCGGCTATGATCTGTTTTTGGCGTGATGAGTCACAATTGTCATTCAGGAACTATTGGCAGGGACGGTTTACGCTGAGTCTTGCCCACCTGGTCATAGCCAAAAGCACTAGTAGCAACAGGTAAAGCGAGGAGCAAAAAAACGGCATAAAGTGGAATTGACAATTTTTAGACTGATAAACAATTCAGGTTATTGTCCCAATAAGGGGAGAGTTTTCTTAATCTGGCGACAACCTCAGGCAGTATGCTAATGACGCGCTCAATATCATCTTCATCATTGTATCGACTCAAGCTGATCCTTAGTGATCCATGGATGGCGGTAAAGGGGACCTTCATCGCCTTGAGGACATGGGAGGGATCGAGCGACCCGGAGGTGCATGCAGAACCACTGGACGCACATATTCCGTGCCGACTCAGCTCATACAGAATAGCCTCCCCCTCAATGCCATGAATTGCGATATTCAGGGTATTGGGAAGCCGCTCTGCTGCGCCGCCATTGACCTCAAGCGCCGGGATTCGCTCCTGCAAAGCCTGTTGCAAACGATCGCGTAAATTGCGCACCCGCTGCTGCTCATCGTTCACGCTGGCGACTGCGAGTTCACAGGCTTTTGCCAAGCCGACAATGTAAGGGACATTTTCTGTGCCGGCGCGGCGACCGCGCTCCTGATGTCCGCCGAGGATAAAGGGGCTCCATTTGGTTCCACTGCGTACAAACAGTGCGCCGACCCCCTTTGGGGCGTGCAATTTGTGGCCAGAGAAAGAGAGCAGGTCGACATGTTTTAGCGCGCCGTGTAAATCGACCGGAAGCTTGCCGATCGCCTGAGTGGCATCGCTATGCACAATGATGTCGCGATTGGTCTGTTTGGCGATCCGAGCCAGTTCGCCAAGCGGATAACAGACCCCGGTCTCATTATTGGCGCGCATGATGCTGACCAGCAGGGTATCGCCGCGGAGTGTTCTGACAAAATCATCCAGCGATAGTTCTCCCTGCCGATTCACCGGCAGAAAGTCAACCTCCAGACCGCGGCGCTGCAACTCTTTGCAAACCTCCAGCACCGAAGGGTGTTCGACGGCGGTGGTTATAATGTGTCGGCGATCCGGATTGGCCTGCACCGTCCCGAATAGCGCCGCGTTGTTGCTTTCGGTCGCGGAACCGGTAAACAGAATCTGTTCGGGATCGCCGCCACCAAGGCAGCGGGCGATCGTTTCCCTGGCCTTTTGAATCGCCGCAGCCGAGGATCTGGCGGCGTCATACATGGAGCTCGGGTTGAAGTAATCTGACTGGAAGTAGGGGAGCATCACCTCCAGAACTTCCGGATCAATAGCTGTGGTCGCGTTATTATCGACATAGACCGTCTTCATCCCGCTGGCCTCCTCAGCACGTCAGCGTTTAAACAGTGATCAGCTGGATCTTTTCGTCAACCTGTTCCTTCAATTGCTGTTCGATCAGCAGCTTGAGGGTCTGTTGTTTAGAAGGACATGAAGCGCAAGCACCGGTCAAACGACAGAACACCTGATACCCCTTTATATCGATCAATTCGATCCCCCCTCCGTCCTGATGCAGCATTGGCCGCGTGACCGAATCGAGGACGCCTTCAATCTTTCTGCCCAGTCGATAGGGAGACATCTGCTCGTTATCGGCTCTCTCGGTTTTCTGCTTCTGTGGTTCGGTCGCAGACGATGGCGCTCCCCCCCATTGTTCATTGAGCAGATCCTGCAATCCCCCTGCTTCATGCCGACAACTGCCACAGCCACCGCCCGCCTTCAGCGCATTGGTGATTTCGTCTATTGAACGTAAATTCAATTCACGGATCTTGCGCCGCAAATAGGACTCTGAGACCGAGAAACAGCGACAGACGATCCGCTCTGATTCCTGCTTGGCGGCCAATTGGGAGAGCACGTTCGTCAGATCCACACCCCGCTTCTGTGCCCAGTCAATGACCGCAGCCTGCAAGGCCTCGGCGCCCATCACCGAACAGTGGATTTTCTGCTCCGGCAGCCCGCCGAGATAAGCAACGATGTCCTGATTGGTCACTTGCAAGGCTTCAATCGGCGTTTTGGCTCCCTCTTCCAATACGCAGCACAGCGCTTCGGATGCGGCAATCGCCGAGGTGCAGCCGAAGGTCTGGTAGCGGGCCTGAGTAATAAGGTCGCGGGTGGGATCGGTGGGATGTTGTTTGACACGGAAGGAAAAGCGTAAGGCATCGCCGCAGGCGATGGATCCGTGCTCACCGAATCCGTCGGGATTTTCAATCTCTCCCATGTGGGTTCCAGCTTCACCCCGCACTGCGTCTCTGAATAACTGAAGAACCTTTTCACTATAGTCCCAAGGCATCTGCGCCCCCTTTCCCCGTGCATTCCTCTGCCAGGAAGTTCATCCCTCCGGGCTGATTCTGAGTACCTTGGCCCCGCGAATCTTTGCCTGTTTCAGTTCAAGCAAGGCCCGATTGGCCTCATCCAGGGGGAATTCTTCGACCGTCGGCCGTAGCGGGATGTCAGCAGCAATCGCCAGAAACTCCCGGACATCGGCGCTGGTCAGATTGGCGACACTCTGGATGATCTTTTCCAGCCAGAGATCGCGCGGATAATCGATCTCGGCCAGCATGGAACGATCCTGATGTTCCTTGCGGATGGCATTGATCACCAGTCTCCCGCCCGGTTCAAGCTGCCGCAGGGCATTGACCACAGGTTTCCAGGCAGGGGTTGTATCGATAATCGCCTGCAGTAATTCAGGAGCCTCTTCGTCGCTGTTACCAGCCCAGTCAGCTCCCAACTCACGGGCGAAGTGACGTTCTTTTTCACTGCGGGCAAAAACATAGAGCGGCAAGTTGGGATAGCGGTGACGGGCGAGCTTAAGAACCAGGTGGGCCGAGGCACCAAAACCGGTCAACCCCAGTGGTGCGCCGGGTTGAAGTTGCGCCAGGCGCAAAGAACGGTAGCCAATGGCACCGGCACAGAGCAGCGGCGCGGCCTCGGCGGCGGTAAACATTTCTGGTATGGGATGAGCAAAAGCGGCCGGCACCACCATGTATTCGGCATAACCGCCGTCAACATCGCGACCCGTTGCGCGAAACTCGGGACAGAGGTTTTCCCGCTGGGTCTGGCACCAGTGACATTGGCCACAGGCGGAAAAAATCCAGGCGACGCCAACCCGTTCGCCGAGCTGACGATCCGTCACTTGTCGACCGATTTTGTCAATCCGGCCGACCGCCTGATGGCCAAGAATAACTGGCAACCGGGGCGGCGGAGTGCGCCCCTCAATCTCATCGAGTTCGGTATGGCAAACGCCACAGGTCGCAACCGCAATCCGGACTTGATCAGGGGCCGGCTCTGGAATGGAGCACTCCACCTGCCGCAAAGGTTCAGGCTCAACGTGCAGATCAACCAACCGGTTCAACTGCATGGCTTTCATAAAGCCCCCCATAGATCCCCCCGTTAACGGCTCAGTGAGAGTCAGCGGGCCGTTCTTTGCGGTCCAACGTTGCTGTTTTCAGCTCAGGAATTGCTGCGCTCAAAACATCCTCGATCCGGTCGACTAAAATCAGGTCCATTTCTGCTTTCACTTCGTCCGGCAACGATGACAGATCTTTTTCGTTCTCGCGCGGCAGAATGACCCGATAGATGCCGGCCCGCCGGGCAGCGAGAATCTTTTCCTTGATCCCGCCGACTGGCAGCACCAGCCCGCTCAGAGTAATTTCTCCGGTCATTGCAGTATCACTTCTGACCTGCAAGCCAAGATAGAGCGAGGCCAGGGCCGTTGCCATGGTGACTCCAGCCGAAGGGCCGTCTTTCGGGATGGCTCCGGAGGGGACATGCAGATGGACCGCGGAGAAACTCTTGCAGATACCGAGTTCCTTTCCGTGAGAGAGAATATAGCTGTTGGCCGCCAGCGCGGACTCTTTCATGACCTCGCCAAGGTGCCCAGTCAGGGTAAACTTTTCTCCATCGGGAAGTTCGAGCGCTTCAATAAAGAGCACGTCGCCACCCGATTCGGTCCACGCCAGACCGGTCGCCACCCCGGGGGAAAGTTCCTTGCGCAGCTGTTCAACAAAGAACCGTTCCGGTCCAAGCTGCTCGCGCAAGTCGGCAGCAGCAATCGTGACAGGAGTCGACTCTCCCTCAGCAAACCGAACCGCCACCTTCCGGGCCAGTCGTCCCAGCATCCGTTCCAACTCCCGCACCCCGGCCTCGCGGGTATAGCGCCGGATGATGGCGATCAGGGTTGCTTCCGGGACGGTTAATTGTTCGCTTGTCAATCCGGCTTCTGCCTGTTGGCGAGGGAGCAGATAGCGACGTCCGATTTCCATTTTTTCCTCATCGCTATAGCCACTTAAACGGAGAGTTTCCATCCGATCCAGTAAGGGTTTGGGGATATTATCGAGGGTGTTGGCGGTGGTGATAAAAAACACCTGCGAAAGATCAAAGGGCAGATCCAGATAGTTGTCGTGAAAAGAATCGTTTTGCGCCGGATCAAGAATTTCCATCAGCGCGGCGGCCGGGTCACCGCGGAAGTCGTGCCCCAACTTGTCGATTTCATCCAACATCAACAACGGATTCTTAACTCCGGCGCGACGAATCGACTGGAGAACCCGGCCCGGCATCGCTCCGATATAGGTCCGCCGGTGACCGCGCAGCTCAGCCTCATCATGCATTCCGCCGAGGCTGAAACGGTCAAACTTGCGTCCAAGTGCTCTGGCGATCGATTGCCCCAGCGAGGTTTTGCCAACACCCGGCGGTCCGACCAGGCAGAGAATCGGGGCCTTGGCCTGGGGGTTGAGTTTCATGACCGCCAGTTGCTCAATGATCCGCTCTTTTATCTCTTTTAAACCATAGTGGTCCTCATCAAGGACTTGACGTGCGTTGTGTAAATCAAGGTTGTCTGTGGTCCGTTTCTGCCAAGGAAGTTCAAGAATCAGCTCCAGATGGGCGGTCGCAACCTGGTGTTCTGCCGAGGAAGGGGGGATTTGTTCGAGCCGCGTTAACTCTTTTTCGACCTCAGTTCGGATCTTTTCCGGCAGTTCACAGGCTTCGAGCTTCTGGCGCAGCTCATTACTTGCCGTTTCCGGTGAGCCCTCACCCAGTTCCTGCTGCATCGCCTTGATCTGTTCACGAAGAATGTATTTCTTCTGTTCTTTACTCAGCTTGTCCTGCGCCTGATCGGCAATCTTCTTGCGAATTTCCAGCACTTGGATTTCGTGACGGAGATGGGTATTGAACAGCGTTATCGTCTCCCTGTCACTGGCTGCCGCAAGCAGTGCCTGTTCCTGCTCTAGTTCAAGCTGTAACAGTTTGCTGACCGGATAGACAAGCTGCATGCTGTCTTCTCCGGGGGCCATAAAGTGCGGAAAATGAAGCTGCTTGTCGGGGTGGGCCAAGGTAAAATATTTTCCGACCAGCTCTAGCACTTCGCGTTGCAGCGCCTCCATTTCGATGTTGTCGTTTCTTTTCAACGGATAGGGGCGCAGCTGCGCCTTGAGAAAGGGGTGATGATGAATGAAACTGACAACTGTAACCCGCTCAACCCCGTGAACGATAATCTGTAAAGTTGTGCCGAATCGGCCGATAAGCTGGACCGTTGCGACGGTGCCAATGTCAAAGAGATCGTCCGGTCGGGGGTCGTCGGTTTCCGGGTTTTTTTTGGCAAAGATGGCCATCATCTTGTTTTCACTTGCCAATACGGACTCAACCGCTTTGATCGACGCCGGTTTCTGTATCGAGATCGGCATGGCAACCGTCGGAAAAAGCACGGTGCCTGCCAGGGTTAAAATAGGTAAGGAGTATGTTTGGCTTTCTGTATCCATCTTCAACCCATCGCACCAAGGTTCAAAGATAATGAGTCATGATCAAGTCTACCACTTAAATAAATATGCGCTAAACATCGATAGGAACAAGCCTGTGGGGGATGTCGAGCACTGGGGGCATGGAGGATTGTCTCGAGGCTGGAAGCGAAATTTTGAGGGCAGCTATCACAGCACCATCGATCAACGATGGACTGTTTTTAGCCCATCCAGACCCCTCAGGGGATCACTTTGATCTCAACCTGCCCGATCCACATTTTTTTCCACCGCTCGACTTTTTCAGCAACAGAAAAATCCTCCAGATGCAAGGCCGGCGGGATGGCGGCATGATCGATCTGCAACCCGTCGATGCTGTTAGCGTTGAGCACGGCGTAGGTTTTTCCGTCGAGTTCTGCAGTGATAACGGGGTAGACCCCGCACCTGCCGCAGATGATTGCCGCGGCGGTTTCGCTACCAAAGCGGTAGCGATTGGCCTGCGCCTGGTCCTGGATCAGCACCTGTAGCTGTCCTTTGGGGTGCGAGCTGTAGCAGGCCCCCTGCTTGCTGCAGAAGGAGCAATCACAGCGGCGCAGCGGCAGTTCGAGTTGCGGCAGCGGCGAGAGGTAGCTGTAGCTGATGTTGCCGCAATGGCAACCGCCGGTGATGTCATGATCTGGCTTCACTTTGTTTGTCTCCTTGTCTTGTAGGTTGCACCACCGCGCCCCGGACCAGCCACGCGCTGAAGAAAGTTCGGCCACCTTTTTCCTTGACTTCAAACTGCTGTTTGATATTGTACCTAACAAACGTTAGGTTTGCATGGAGAATATATGGCCGATACGGTTTCACGTCGCGAAATCATCCTGCAGCAAGCGGCGCACCTGTTCCGCGAAAAGGGCTATCCGGGGGCGAACCTGCGCGAACTGGCGCGCCGCGCCGGTATCCAGGGGGGGAGCATCTACCACCACTTCGCCTCGAAGCAGGAGATTCTTTTTCAACTGATGGATCAAACCATGAGCGACATGATCGAACGCCTCACGCAGCAGTTGGTCGGCGCTCAGACCCCGCTTGAGAAACTCCGCAGGACGATCCATTTTCACATCGAATATCACGTCACCGGGCCCGATCAGACCTATATTACCGACGAAGAGCTGCGCAATCTTGAGCCGGAGAACTACCTCAAGGTGGTGGCCAAAAGAGACCGTTATCAGAAAATCATCGAACAGATCATGAGCGACGGTAAGGCCAAAGAAGGCTGGCAGCTGGACGAGCCAAAACTTTACACCCGTGCGCTGATCAAGATGTGCGCCGGGGTGTCTACCTGGTACAAGCCGGGTGGCGGGATGACGGTCGCGCAGATTGCCGAGGCCTATATCGGGCTGCTCTGCAACGGTCTGCTGCCGCGCGAAGAGCTGTAAACAGCGGGATAAGGTGTCACGGATGGAACAGTTTCGCGGCAGCGCGGTGAAGCCTCCCGCAAGCATAGTATGGTCATTAAAAACAGGGGATTAGAGCAAATATTCGGGTTCGCTGCAACTAGAACGCTGTTTGGTATTCTACTTGCTAACTTATGTTGGGATGTCTGAAAAATTATCAGGATGGAGCGCATGGAACTGACACGAGAACTTTACTGGAACGTTGGCCACTCGGTTTTGATTCCGATGTATCTGCTGGTCGCTGCCGCCTTCGGTGTGATGATCTGGGGGGTGCGCAAGCGGCTGACCAGCTATCGTCTCGGACAACCGCTGCAGCGGACTGACCGTCGCGCAGAGCGACTTTCCGGGGTGCTGCGCGATGTCTTTCTGCAGGCGCGGGTGATGCGGGTCAAAGGCGCCGGTAGCGCCCACGGTATCTTCTTCTTCGGTTTCGTCCTGCTGACCATCGGTACTACGTTAGTGTTTATTCAGGCCGATCTGCTCGATCCGCTGTTCGGCGTGCGCTTTCTGACCGGCAATTTCTACCTGTTCTTCTCGATCGTCCTCGATCTGGCCGGGCTGGCGGCGATCGCCATGCTGCTTGGCCTGGCGGTGCGACGTTACCTGCTGCGCCCCAAGGATCTACCGAACGTCGGTGATAACGCATTGATGCTGGTGCTGCTGCTGGCGATCCTGTTGACCGGATTTCTGCTCGAAGGCGCCCGCATGGCCGCCACCGAACTCGGCACCGACCTGTCCTGGTGGTCGCCGGTCGGGCTGCTGTTTGCCCAGCCTTTCGCTGGCATGGCAGAAGCCAGCCAGCGTGCCCTGCACACCGGCCTCTGGTGGTTCCATTTTGCGCTGGTGCTCGGTTTTTTCTGCGCCATCCCCTTTACCCGTCTACGCCACCTGCTGCTGACCCCGACCAACATCTTCTTCCGCGATCTCGGGCCGGTCGGCAAGCTGCGCACCATCGATCTGGAGAATGAAGACGCCGAAAGTTTCGGTGCCGCCAAGCTGGCCGATCTGACCTGGAAGGATATCTTCGACGGCGACGCTTGTACCTACTGCAAGCGTTGTCAGGATCGCTGCCCGGCTTGGAACACCGACAAGCCGCTGTCGCCGATGAAGCTGGTCAACCAGATCCAGGAGCTCAGCTTCAGCAATCCCGATGCCAGCCTGATCGAAACCGTCACCACCGATGTGCTCTGGAGCTGTACCACCTGCCGCGCCTGTCAGGAGATCTGTCCGGCCGCCATCGAGCATGTGCCGAAAATCATCGATATGCGCCGCCACCTGGTGCTGATGGAAGGGGAGTTCCCCGGCGAAGAAGTCACCAAAGCGATGGAGAGCACCGAGATCAACGGCAATCCGCTCGGGATGGCGCCGGCGGCCCGCGCCGACTGGGCCGAAGGGCTCGATGTCGCCGATCTGGCGGCCGGTGAGACAGCCGAAATCCTCTATTTTGTTGGTTGCTACGCCACCTTTGACAAGCGCAACCAGAAGATCGCCCGTGCCTTTATTCAGCTGTGCAGCGCCGCCGGGGTCAAGGTCGGCATCCTCGGTAAAGAAGAGAAGTGCTGCGGCGAGCCGATGCGCAAGCTGGGCAATGAGTATCTTTACCAGATGCTCGCCGCGGAGAATATCGAACTGATCAAGGGGACCGGCGTGCAGAAGATTGTCAGCGCCTGTCCGCACTGTTTCAACACCCTGGCCAAAGATTACGTCGATCTCGGCCTTGAGCTGCCGGTCGAACACGCCAACAGTTTCCTTGCCGAACTGCTGGGCAGCGGTAAACTCAAACTCAAGCCGGCAGCCCTCGACTGCACTTACCATGACAGCTGCTACCTCGGCCGGCACAACAATCTTTACAACGCGCCGCGTGAACTGCTGCAGGCTGCTGGCGCCAGCCTGAAAGAGATGCAGAAGAGCCGCGACGAAAGTTTCTGCTGCAGCGCCGGCGGCGGGCGGATTCTGGCCGAAGAGAACATCGGTGAGCGGATGAATCAGGCGCGCGCCAGAATGGCCGCCGAAACCGGCGCCGCGACGCTGGTTTCGAGCTGTCCGTTCTGCATGAGCATGTTTGAGGACGGGATCAAGGGGGCCGATCTGGATGAACAGCTGAAGCCGCGCGATCTGCTGGAAATTCTGGCGGAGCGGATTGCCTAACAATTTTAGACCCACAAGCAATTTATACAGGAGGTAACTACATGAACATTCTTGTCTGTATCAAACAGGTTCCGGATATGGAATCACGTTTCAAGGTTGCTGCTGGCAGCACCTGGTTTGAAGAGAGCGATCTGGCCTGGCGGATCAACGAGTATGACGAGTTTGCCGTCGAACAGGCGGTGCAGCTCAAAGAGCAGAACGCTGGTGCCGATCTGACCGTGCTGTCGATCGGCCCGGCCCGGGTGAAAGAGGCGCTGAAAAAGGCCCTGGCAATGGGTTGCGAGCGAGCCGTGCAGGTGGTCGATGCGGCCGCCCACGAAAAAGACCCCTTCCAGATTGCCAGCGCCATTGCCGCCTTTGCCAAAGACAAGAATTTTGACGTCATCTTCACCGGCATGCAGTCGCAGGATCGCGGCAGCGCCCAGGTCGGGGTGCTGGTTGCTGAGCTGCTCGGCATTCCGGCGCTGACCACCGCGGTTGAGTTCGCCTTTGCCGACGGCAGCATCAGCGTTCGTCGCGAGCTGGAAGGCGGCCTCAAGGCGGTGGTCAAGGCGCCGACACCGGCGTTGGTCAGTTGCCAGCTGGGCCTTAACACCCCGCGCTATCCGACCCTGCCGAACATCATGAAGGCAAAAAAGAAGGAGCTGCTCGAGGTTCCGGTTGCCGATCTGCTGCAGGAGCAGCCGCGCACGCAGGTGCTGTCGCTGGCCTATCCGGAAAAGAAAGGCTCGGCGCAGATCCTCGAAGGCGATGTCGCCGACCTGGTCGAAAAGGTCATCGGCATCCTCAAGGAAAAAACGGCAGTTTTATAACCAGCAGCCTAAAGCGCAAAGACAGGAGTTAACCATGAAAGCATTACTGGTTGGTGAATATAGAGAAGGCAAGCTGCTGGAGAGCAGCTATGAACTGGTCGGCTTTGCCAAAAAGCTCGGCATTGAGTTCGAATTTTTTCTGGTCGGCAGCAAGGACCAGGTGCCGCAGGTCGATGGTAAGCTCTATCTGGCCGATGCCGCGACCGCTAAAGAATACAACCCGGCGCTGCACAAGCAGTTGATTGTCGCCGCTGCGGAAAAAGCCGGCGCTGAAACCGTCGTTTTTCTGCATTCCAGCTATGGCTGGGATCTGGCCCCGCGGGTGGCGTTGGCGCTGAACGCGGCGCAGTTCTCCGAAGTGGTTGAAGCCAACGCCGAAGGCTACCTGCTGCCGGCCTGTAACGCCAAGCTGCGCCGCCGGGTCAAGGCGACCACCGGCAAAACCGTCGTCACTCTGCAGGTCGGCGCCTTTATGCCGGCCATGGGCGGAGCGCCGCAGGTTGAGGAGCTGAGCGTCACCGGCAGCGGTGATTGTGAATTTATCGGCTACGAGCAGGCTGAAGCGGGCGAGGTTGATCTGGGCAAGGCCGAGGTGATCGTCAGCGCCGGGCGTGGCGTCGGCAAGCCGGAGAACGTCGCAATGATTCAGGCGCTGGCCAAGGCGCTGGGCGGCGAATATGGCGCCAGCCGGCCAGTGGTCGATGCCGGCTGGGTGCCCCACGATCGGCAGGTCGGCACCACCGGCCAGGTGGTTTCGCCGAAACTCTACGTCGCCTGCGGGATCTCGGGTGCAATCCAGCATCTGGCGGGGATGAAGAAATCGGAGTTCATCCTGGCGATCAACACCGACAAGGACGCGCCGATCGGTGAAGTTGCCGATGTGCTGGTGGTGGCTGATATCAAGCAATTCGCGCCGGCCTTGACGGCCCGTTTACAGGGCTAACCTGTGCTGACGATCTCTCGTTCTTCGCGAAGATAAGAAAGGAAAAATCTATGCAGGATGTATTCATTATCGAGGCCTTACGCACCCCTTTCGGCAGCTTCGGCGGTAATCTCGCCGATGTGCCGGCACCGCAGCTGGCGGCGACGGTGGTTAAGGAGTTACTCGGCAGGACTGGTGTCAAGGCCGAGCAGGTCGGCCAGTTCATTGCCGGACAGGTCCTTCAGGCGGGTGTCGGTCAGGCCCCGGCGCGGCAGGCGATGCGCGCTGCCGGTCTGCCGGACGGCATTCCGGCGATGACCATCAACAAGGTCTGCGGCAGCGGCCTTAAGGCAATGATGCTCGGTGCCGACTCGATCCGCCTCGGTGATGACGAGCTGGTGATTGCCGGCGGCATGGAGAGCATGTCGCTGACCCCCTACAGTCTGCCGGCCGCCCGATACGGGATGCGCATGGGCAACGGCCAGGCGGTCGATCTGTTGATCCATGATGCCCTGCTCGACCCCTACACCGGCCGTCACATGGGCGAAGTGACCGAGGTGGAGATTGCCGAACAGCAGATCAGCCGCGAAGCGCAGGACGAATATGCGCTCAGTTCCTACCAGCGCGCCCAGGCAGCGGCCGCGAACGGTTTTCACGCTAGAGAGATCGTTCCGGTGGTCAAAGCAACGCGTAAAGGTGAGGTCACCGTCGCCGTCGATGAAGAGCCCGCCCGGATTGATTTTGACAAGTTCACCGGGTTGCGTCCGGTGTTCAAGAAGGATGGCAGCCTGACCGCCGGCAACGCCTCGACCATCAACGACGGGGCCGCCTTCGCCCTGCTGGCGAGCGGCGCGGCGCTTGAAAAGTACGGCCTGAAAGCCAAAGCCAAGCTGGTTGCCTACGCCACCAACAGCATGCATCCGGACAAATTTCCGGTGGCGCCGGTCGGTGCTATTGAGCGGGTCTGCGCTAAGGCCGGGCTGTCGCTGCAGCAGATCGACCTGTTCGAGATCAACGAGGCCTTTGCCGCGGTCACCCTGATGGCGATTCAAAATCTCGATCTCGATCGCAACAAAGTCAATATCAACGGCGGTGCCTGCGCCATCGGCCATCCGGTCGGCGCCAGCGGCGGCCGTCTGGTGGCCACCCTGCTCAACGGGCTGGAAGCGACCGGCGGCCGTTACGGGCTTGCGACGCTCTGTATCGGCGGCGGTGAAGCGGTGGCGGCGATTTTCGAGCGACTGTAAGGCAGTTTCCCCCCTACCTTAAGAAGGATGAGGCACATGGCAATCAACAGAATCATGGTCATCGGCGCCGGACAGATGGGTGGCGGCATCGCCCAGGTCGCTGCCGAAGCCGGCCTGCAGGTGGTGCTCAACGACATCAATCAGGCGGTCATCGACCAGCGGTTGAAGTTTATCGGTGGGCTGCTCGATAAGAACGTCGCCAAGGGGCGGATCACTCTCGAACAGCAGCAGGCGACCCTCGACCGCTTGATCCCTTCGACCGACCTGAATGATGCGGCCGGGGTCGATTTTATCGTTGAGGCGGCCACCGAGAATATGGCCCTCAAGGAGAAAATTTTCCGCAACCTCGACGCAGTGGCCCGGCCCGGCGTGATTCTGGCGACCAACACCTCGTCGCTACCGATCACCGAGCTCGCCGCCGTCACTTCCCGGCCCGAGCTGGTCATCGGCATGCACTTTATGAATCCGGTACCGGTGATGAAACTGGTCGAGGTGATCCGCGGTATCGCCACCAGCGATGCCACTTACGCCGCGGTCAAGGGGTTGTCGGAGCAGATGGGCAAGGTGCCGGTCGAGGTTAACGACTATCCAGGCTTCATCGCTAACAGGCTGTTGATGCCGATGATCAATGAGGCGATCTACTGCATCTATGAAGGGGTCGCCGACGCCGAGTCGATCGACACGGTGATGAAGCTCGGTATGGCGCATCCGATGGGACCGCTGGCGCTGGCCGACTTTATCGGGCTGGATACCTGTCTGGCGATCATGGAGGTGCTTTACGAGGGGTTCGCCGACAGCAAGTACCGCCCCTGCCCGCTGCTGCGCAAGATGGTCAAGGCCGGTTGGCTGGGGAAGAAGAGCGGCAAGGGTTTTTACGACTACAGCAGTTAACTCCAGGAGGAAGAGATGGCCTACAAGAACATCCTGGTGCACCTTGACCAGACCGCGCGCAGCGCAACCCGCTTCACCCTCGCTATCGATCTGGCCAAACGCCATCAGGCCTGTTTGAGCGCCTTTTATGCCACCTCAATGCCGTACCTGTTTCAGGGGCCGGAAAAAACCCACCGCGAGCAGGTTCAGGCCGCTTGTCAGGAACAGGCGCAACAGGCCGGGGTCGATTTTGTCTGGGTTGATGAAGAAGAGGATATGGCCCATCAGTCTTTGGAGGCGCGACTGAACTATCAAGCCTTCTTTGCCGATCTGACCCTGCTCGGACAGCCCGGCGCTGATGCCGGCGCACCACCTGCGCCACCCAGAGATCTTCCGGGCCGGGTGATTCTGACCTCGGGCCGGCCGATCCTGACCATCCCCTTTGCCGGAAATTTTACCCGTATCGGCACGCGGGTGATGGTGGCCTGGCGTTCGGGACGCTCCTCATCGCGGGCGGTTTTTGACGCACTACCGCTGCTGGCGAAGGCCGATCTGGTACATCTGCTCTGCTTTGCCAACAACAATGAAGAGCGCACCCAGGGGGAGAAAACCCTGAAAAAACTGGCCGGATTTCTGGCTCAGCACGGCGCCAGAACCGCCACCGAGGTCCGCCTGATCAGCAACATCGGCTTCGGCGATGCGCTGCTCAACCGGGCCGCCGAAGAGGGGATCGACCTGCTGGTTGCCGGCGGCGCTCTCCCCTCGGCGCCGGCACCGCTGGCCAGTCAACTGCTTAAGCAGATGACTGTCCCGGTGTTGATGTCGAGCTAGTTGCTCAGCCGAACAGATTTTTGAAAACCACTCTTCAGATTTTAACAGGGGAATTATCATGACATTTGAAAACCTGCTCTACGACTGCAGCGATGGTATTGCCAGCGTCACCGTCAATCGCCCAAAGGCTTTGAACGCCTTGAACGAGGCAACCCTTAAAGAACTGCTCAGTCTGTTTGCGGCGATCGGGGATGATGCGGCGGTCAAGGTGGTGATCCTGACCGGTTCCGGCGAAAAAGCTTTTGTCGCCGGGGCGGATATTGCGGAAATGCAGCCGATCGACGCGGTCACCGGTCGTCAGTTCGCCCTGCTCGGTCATCAACTGGCGGCGGCGATTGAGAATCTGCCAAAACCGGTCATCGCTGCGGTCAACGGTTTTGCTCTTGGTGGAGGCTGCGAGCTGGCGCTCTGTTGCGATATCCGGCTGGCGAGTGAAACCGCCCGCTTCGGTCAGCCCGAGATCAACCTTGGGGTCATCCCCGGTTTCGGCGGCACCCAGCGCCTGCCGCGGTTGATCGGCAAGGGGCGCGCCTGTGAACTGCTGCTGACCGGCGACATGATTGACGCCGCCGAGGCCTATCGCATCGGCCTGGCGAATAAGGTTCTGCCTGCTGCCGAGCTGTTGCCGGCAGCGCGCAAAATGGCGACAAAGATTGCCGCGAAAGGGCAGGTTGCGGTCGCTTTCGCCAAGGCAGCCCTGCGCGACGGCCTGGAAACCGATCTGAACCGCGCCTGCGCCCACGAAGCCGATCTGTTCGGCCTCTGCTTCGCCACCGCCGATCAGAAGGAAGGGATGCTGGCGTTTCTTGAGAAGCGCCCGGCGCAGTTTATCGGCAAGTAACCTGGTATTCAGAGGCTTTACCAGCAGGGCCGGCTTTCGGAGTCACACATGAATTTAGACCTGAACGAAGAACAGAAACTGATCCAGCAGACGGCGCGTGAGTTCGCCGAAACCGAGCTGGCCCCGGTCGCCGCGCAGTTAGATCGGGGAGGTGATCAGCAGCCGTTTTTCACCAACCTGCGCAAACTGGCCGAGCTTGGCTTCATGGGGTTGAACGTCCGTGAAGAGTACGGCGGCAGCGAAGTCGGGGTGGTCGCCTTTTCCGTCGCCCTGACCGAAATCGCCCGTGCCTGCGCCTCGACTGCCGTGACCCTGTCGGTGAGCAACATGGTCTGCGAACTGATCCAGGCGGTCGGCAGCGAAGCCCAGCGCCAGCAGTACCTCCCGCGCATCTGTTCGGGAGACTATCCGGCCGGCGCTTTTGCCCTGACCGAAGCTGGCGCCGGCTCCGATCCTTCGGCCATGACCACCAGCGCGGTGCGCGATGGCGATGACTGGGTCCTCAACGGCAGCAAGATTTTTATCACCAGCGCCCCCTACTCCGGGGTCTTCGTTGTCTGGGCGGTGACCGACAAAACCGCTGCCAAAGGCAAGGGGATCAGCTGTTTTCTGGTCGAACGACAGACGCCCGGCTTAACCATCGGCAAGCAGGAAGAAAAGATGGGGCAGCATGCTTCAGCGACCAACGAAGTGAACTTTAGCGATTGCCGGATCCCGCAGACGGCGCTGATGGGGCAGCTGAATGACGGTTTTCGCATCGCTGTTGCGGAACTCGCCGGCGGTCGGATCGGCATCGGCTCGCTGGCGCTCGGCGTCGGTCTGGCGGCGATCGATTGTGCGACCCGTTATGCTCTGGAGCGCAAGCAGTTCGGCAAGCCGTTGAGCGACTTTCAGTCGACCCAGTGGAAGATCGCCGATGCCTTTACCGAGCTGGAAGCCGCCCGACTGTTGCTGATGAACGCCGCCTTTCTGAAGGAGCAGGGGCGCTCTTTCGCCCGCGCCTCCTCGATGGCCAAACTGTTCGCCACCGAAAGCGCCAACCGCGTCTGTTATGAGGCGCTGCAGATCTACGGTGGCTATGGCTACACCAACGATTTTCCGGTGGAACGCTATGCCCGCGATGCGCGCATCACCACCATCTATGAAGGGACCAGCGAGATTCAGCGGTTGATCATCGCGCGGGATATCCTGCGCAGCTTCAGCTGACATTTTTTACCAATCAAATGCAGGCAACAGGAGGTAGCAGCGATGAATTTCGAACTGACTGAAGAGCAGAGCTTGATCCGCCAGACGGTGCGCGAGTTTGCCGAAAAAGAAATCAAACCGGGTGCCGCAGAACGGGATGAAAGCGAAAACTTTGAGCGGGCGCTGATGTACGACAAGGTCGGCGAACTCGGCCTGACCGGGATCGTTTTCCCCGAAGAATACGGTGGTGCTGGCGCTGATTACATCAGCTACGCGATCGCAGTCGAAGAACTGTCGCGGGTCTGCGCTTCAACCGGCGTCACCCTTTCGGCGCATCTTTCTTTGGGTGCCAATCCGATCTACCTGTTCGGCACCGAAGCACAGAAGCAGCAGTTTCTGCGCCCGCTGGCCGAAGGGACCAAGCTCGGTGCTTTCGCCCTGACCGAGACCGCGGCCGGTTCGGATGCCGGCGGCACCAAGGCGACTGCGGTGCGCGACGGTGACAGCTGGGTCTTGAACGGAACCAAGATCTTCTGTACCAACGGCGGCGAGGCCGAGATCAACATCGTCTTCGCCCGCACCGACAAAAATGCCGAGAAACATCACGGCATCAGCGCCTTTATTGTTGAAAAGGACACACCCGGCTTCAGTTTCGGCAAGAAGGAGAAAAAGCTCGGCATCCGCTCATCGCCGACCCGCGAACTGGTCTTCGACAACTGTCGGATCCCGGCGGCCAACCTGCTGGGAGAAGAGGGGAGCGGCTTCAAGGTGGCGATGAAGACCCTCGACGGCGGCCGGATCGGCATCGCCGCCCAGGCGCTCGGGATTGCCCAGGGTGCCTATGAGGCGGCCCTCGATTATGCCCGTGAGCGTAAGCAGTTTGATCAGCCGATCGCCGGTTTTCAGGCGGTGCAGTTCAAGCTGGCCGACATGGCGACCGAAATTGACGCCGCCCGCCTGCTGGTCTACCGCGCCGCCTACAAGGCCAGCGCCGGACAACCCTACGGCAAAGAGTCGGCGATGGCCAAGATGTACGCTTCGGACGTGGCGATGCGTGTGACCACCGAGGCGGTGCAGGTGTTTGGTGGTTACGGGTTCACCCGTGACTTTCCGGTTGAGCGGATGATGCGTGATGCCAAGATCACCCAGATCTACGAAGGAACCAACGAAGTCCAGCGGATTGTCATCGCTGCCGCCATCACCCGCTAAAAGCTTCATGCCGTAACGGGGTTAACAGACGGAGACAGCTGTCAAGCCGCGGCCGTCTCCGTCTGTTGACACAGGACCGGCCACGCCTCAATCTTCCCCCTGGAGTCGAATGTTAAGTATTTAAAATCAGCAACTTACAAGTGGGAATAATTAGCTGGCATTTCCGTCGGCTTTGGCACCGGGCTTGCTATCTAACATAGGCAGGATCAAACCTCAGTCAGGAGTCAATCATGACAGTTATCAATTTCCCCGGGCTCAGCTTCGACATGGACGACACCAGCGTTCTGCTGCGCCAGACCGTGCGTGATTTTGCCGCTGCCGAGATTGCACCGCGGGCCGCTGATATCGATCGCGACAACCTGTTCCCCGCCGATCTCTGGCGCAAGATGGGCGACCTGGGCCTGCTCGGGATCACCGTCAGCGAAGAAGACGGCGGCGCCGGCATGAGCTACCTGGACCACGTCATCGCCATGGAGGAAATCAGCCGGGCCTCGGCCTCGGTCGGCCTCTCCTACGGCGCCCACTCCAACCTCTGCATCAACCAGATCTTCCGCAACGGCTCCAAAGCCCAGAAGCAGAAATATTTGCCGAAGCTGATCAGTGGCGAGCATGTCGGCGCCCTGGCGATGAGCGAATCCGGCTCCGGCTCGGATGTCGTCAGCATGACCCTGCGGGCCACCCGCGAGGGGGACAACTATATCTTCAACGGCACCAAAATGTGGATCACCAACGGCCCGGACGCCAACGTGCTGGTGGTCTACGCCAAGACCGATCCGACCGCCGGCCCGCGCGGCATCACCGCCTTTCTGGTCGAAAAGGACTTCCCCGGCTTCTCCACCGCGCAAAAGCTCGACAAGCTCGGCATGCGCGGCTCGAACACCTGTGAGCTGGTGTTCGAGAACTGCGCCGTGCCGGCGGAAAATATCCTCGGTGAGCTTAACGGCGGCGTCAAGGTGCTGATGAGCGGGCTGGATTACGAACGGATCGTGCTCTCGGGCGGGCCGCTCGGCATCATGGCGGCCTGCATGGACGCCGTGCTCCCCTATCTGCACGAGCGCAAGCAGTTCGGTAAGCCGATCGGCGAATTTCAGCTGATGCAGGGCAAGCTGGCCGACATGTACACCAGCATGAATGCCTGCCGCGCCTATATTTACGCCGTCGCCCGCGAGACCAACGTACGCAAGGGGCGCTCGCTACGCAAGGATGCAGCCGGAGCGATCCTCTATTCGGCGGAAAAGGCCACCCAGATGGCGCTGGACGCCATCCAGTGTCTCGGCGGCAACGGCTACATCAATGAATTTTCCACCGGGCGGCTGCTGCGCGACGCCAAGCTTTACGAAATCGGCGCCGGCACCAGCGAGATCCGCCGCATGCTGATTGGCCGCGAGCTGTTTGATGAGACCAGCTGAGCGACAGACTTATCTACCTGCAGACTGAATCGGGATACCCATGAGTATTTTAAAGAGTTCACTCGACAGCCACTCGGAAGAATTCGGCCGCAACGCCGCAGCGATGCAGGCCCAGGTCGCGGACCTGCGTGACAAGGTCGAGCAGATCCGCGGCGGCGGCGGCGAGCAGGCGCGGCAGAAGCATCTGGAACGCGGCAAGCTGCTGCCCCGCGAGCGGATCCGCCAACTGCTGGACGTCGGCTCGCCATTTCTGGAATTCTCGCAGTTCGCCGCCTGGAACATGTATGACGGCAAAGCGGCTGCGGCCGGGGTCATCACCGGGATCGGCCGGGTTTCCGGGCGAGAATGCCTGATTGTCGCCAACGACGCCACGGTCAAGGGCGGCTCCTATCTGCCGCTGACGGTCAAGAAGCACGTCCGCGCCCAGGAAATCGCCGAACAGAACCATCTCCCCTGCATCTATCTGGTCGATTCCGGCGGCGCCTTTCTGCCGCTGCAGGAGGAGGTGTTCCCCGATCGCGACCATTTCGGCCGGATCTTCTTCAATCAGGCGAACATGTCTGCCAAAGGCATCCCGCAGATCGCCGTGGTCATGGGCTCCTGCACCGCTGGCGGTGCCTACATGCCGGCGATGGCCGACGAGAGCATCATCGTCAAGAATCAGGGCACAATCTTTCTCGGAGGGCCGCCGCTGGTCAAGGCGGCCACCGGAGAGATCGTCAGCGCCGAGGATCTCGGCGGTGCCGATGTCCACTGCCGAACCTCCGGCGTCACCGATCACTATGCCGCCAACGACGCCCACGCGCTCGGTCTGGCCCGACAGGTCGTCGCCAACCTCAACCGCGTCAAGCCGGCACAAATGACCCTGCGCACCCCACGTGAGCCGTTGTATGCCGCCGAAGAACTCTACGGCGTGATCCCGACCGACAATCGCAAGCCCTTCGACATGCGCGAGGTGATTGCCCGGGTCGTCGACGGCAGTGAGTTCGATGAATTCAAGAAACTCTACGGTGAAACGCTGATCTGCGGTTTTGCCCACATCTTCGGTTATCCGGTCGGCATCGTCGCCAACAACGGCATCCTCTTCTCCGAGTCGGCGCAGAAAGGTGCGCACTTCGTCCAGCTCTGCAGCCAGCGCGGTATCCCGCTGGTTTTTCTGCAGAACATCACCGGTTTCATGGTCGGCAGCAAGTACGAGACTGGCGGAATCGCCAAGGATGGGGCCAAAATGGTCACCGCCGTCGCCTGTGCCAAGGTACCGAAATTCACCATTCTGATCGGCGGCAGCTACGGTGCTGGCAACTACGGCATGTGCGGCCGCGCCTACAGCCCGCGGATGCTCTGGATGTGGCCGAGCGCGCGCATCTCGGTGATGGGTGGCGTGCAGGCGGCGGGGGTGCTTTCGCAGGTCAAGCGCGACGCCATGGAAGCGCGCGGCGAAAGTTGGAGTATCGAAGAAGAAGCAGCCTTCAAGCAGCCGATCTTGGAGCAGTACGAACATCAGGGGCACCCCTATTACGCAAGCGCCCGCCTCTGGGACGACGGCATCATCGACCCGGCCGATACCCGCATGGTCCTTGGCCTGGGGATTTCCGCCGCCCTTAACGCGCCGATCGAAAAGACCACCTTCGGCGTTTTCAGGATGTAATTATGGCCAATAACCAGTTACTGACGACTATTGATGAGCTTGGGCGGGCGACCCTGACCCTCAACCGGCCGGAGCTGCACAACGCCTTTGACGATTCGCTGATTGCCGAAATGACGGCTGCCCTCAAACAGCTGGCCGCTGATCCGCAGGTTCGGCTGGTCATTCTGGCGGCGGCCGGTAAAAGTTTTTCCGCTGGCGCCGATCTCGGCTGGATGCGGCGCATGGCGGACTACTCGTACGACGAGAACCTTTGCGATGCCGAAGCCTTGGCCGAGCTGATGCGAACCCTGAACGAACTGTCCAGGCCGACCATCGCCCTGGTGCAGGGTGCGGCTTTTGGCGGTGGGGTCGGGCTGGTCGCCTGCTGCGACCTGGTACTGGCGACCCCGGCGGCGCAGTTCTGCCTCTCCGAGGTCAAGCTGGGGCTGATCCCGGCGGTGATTTCCCCCTATGTCGCGGCCGCAATCGGCGCCCGCGCTGCCCGGCGTTATTCTATCAGCGCCGAGCGGTTCGACGCCGAACGCGCCTGGCAGCTCGGTCTGGTTCACGAAATCGTTGCCGCAGATCAGCTGCAGCAGGAGGCTGATCGTTACAGTCGGCTGCTGCTGCAGAACGGTCCGCAGGCGATGGCAGCGGCCAAGCAGCTGGTCGCCGAAGTTTCGCAACGCCCCTTGACGGCCGAACTGATCGCCATTACCGCCGAGCGGATTTCCGCAGCGCGGGCCAGCGCCGAAGGGCGCGAAGGTCTCAGCGCCTTTCTGGAAAAACGTCGCCCCGACTGGGTGAAAGGATAGTTACTGATGTTTGACTCTCTGCTGATCGCCAACCGTGGTGAAATCGCCTGCCGTATTATCCGCAGCGCCAGGCAGCTGGGTATCCGCAGCATTGCGGTCTATTCGGACGCCGACCGTGACGCCCGCCATGTCGCGCTGGCCGACGAGGCCTGGCATATCGGCCCGGCCCCGGCGGCGCAGAGCTATCTGCAGGTCGAGCGGCTGCTGCAGGTCGCGCGCGACTCAGGTGCCGAAGCGATCCACCCCGGTTACGGCTTTCTTGCCGAGAACGCCGAATTTGCTAGCGCTTGTGCTGATGCCGGGTTGATTTTCGTTGGCCCACCGGTCGAATCTATTCGAGCAATGGGTTCGAAAAGTGCCGCCAAGCTGATCATGCAGCAGGCCGGCGTGCCGCTGGTCCCCGGCTATCATGGCGATGATCAGCAGCTGGCGACGCTGCGTGCGGCGGCGACTGAAATCGGCTATCCGCTATTGGTCAAAGCCAGTGCCGGTGGCGGTGGCAAGGGGATGCGCGTGGTTCGCGCCGCGACCGAGCTGGATGCTGCCATCGAGGGCGCCAAGCGTGAGGCCGCAGCCAGTTTCGGTAACGATCAGCTGCTGCTCGAACGCTATCTGGAAAAACCGCGTCACGTCGAGATTCAGGTCTTCGCTGACAATCAGGGCAACGTACTGCACCTGTTTGAACGGGACTGCTCGGTGCAGCGCCGTCATCAGAAAGTACTCGAAGAAGCGCCGGCACCAGGCCTCAGTGAAGAGTTGCGCCAGGCGATGGGGGACGCCGCGATCACCGCCGCGAAGAGCATCAATTACGTCGGTGCCGGCACCGTCGAGTTTCTGCTCGACAGCGACGGCTCTTTCTACTTCATGGAGATGAACACCAGGCTGCAGGTTGAACATCCGGTCACCGAAATGATCAGCGGTCAGGATCTGGTCGCCTGGCAGCTGCAGGTCGCCGCCGGACAACCGCTGCCCTGCACGCAGCAGCAGCTGAAAATCAACGGCCACGCCATCGAAGCGCGGATCTATGCCGAAGATCCGACCCGCGAATTTCTCCCCTCCATCGGCGGATTGCAGCATCTGCGCTTTCCGGCTGAAAATGCTCATCTGCGTATCGACACCGGAGTGCGGCAGGAGGACGAGGTCAGCATCCATTACGACCCGATGATCGCCAAACTGATCGTCTGGGATGTCAATCGCAGCGCGGCGCTACGGCGACTGCGGCGGGCGCTGGAGCAGGTCGAGGTGGTCGGGGTGACGACCAACGTCGCTTTTCTGGCGGCGGTTGCCCGCCAGGCGGCCTTTGCCGCCGGCAACTTCGACACCGGCTTTATTGAGCAGCACCGCGCCGAACTGATTCCGTCGGCTGCGCCGGCCTCCGAGCAGACGTTGATCCTGGCCAGCCTGCAGCTGCTACTCAGTCGCGACGCCGATGCGCGGCGGATGGCTGCCAAGTCGGGCGATCCCCATGCCCCCTGGCACCAGACCGGCGGCTGGCGACTGAACTGCGATAATCACCACAGTCTCAGCTTTGCCGACGGTGAGACCGATCTGCAGGTCACCATGCATTACCGGCCGGATGGCTACCTGTTTGAAATGCCGTCCGGTTCGGTTGAAGTCAGTGGCCGGTTTGCTGCTGACGGGCGCCTGCAGGCGACCATCAACGGCCAGCAACTGACCGCGCAGGTGGTTCGTCGTGGGCTGGAACTGACCGTTCTTTATGCCGGCAGCAGCCATCGTCTGCTGCTGCACGATCCGCATGTCGAGGCCCTGGAGCAGGAGGATGCCGGCGGCCGGTTGACCGCGCCGATGCCGGGTAAAGTCATCGCGCTGCTGGTTGAAGACGGTACCTGGGTCAAGCGCGGGACGCCGCTGGTGATTCTCGAGGCGATGAAGATGGAGCACACCATCAACGCGCCGAGCGACGGCACGGTGACCCAGATGAACTTCAAGGCCGGCATGCTGGTTGCCGACGGTGCGACCCTGCTGGCTTTTTCTGCCGATGAGGGGAGTTGAGGATGAGACTGCCGAAACGGATCAAGATGGTTGAGGTCGGACCGCGTGACGGCCTGCAGAACGAACCGGTGATTGTCCCGGCCGAGGTCAAAATCGCGCTGATCGACCAGCTTTCGGCCACCGGCCTGGCCGCGATCGAAGGCGCGAGCTTCGTTTCGCCGAAGTGGATGCCGCAGATGGCCGACGGCGCCGAGGTGATGCGGGGAATCACCCGTCGCCCCGGTGTCAGTTACCCGGTGCTGGTGCCGAACCTGCAGGGGTTGCAGGCGGCAATTGCCGCCGGCGCTGAAGAGGTGGCGGTGTTCGGCGCAGCGTCGGAATCCTTTTCGCGCAAGAACATCAACTGCTCCATCGCGGTCAGTTTTGATCGTTTCGGCGAAGTCTGCGATGCGGCGAAAAAGCAGGGGCTGCGGGTGCGCGGCTATGTCTCCTGCGCGCTCGGCTGCCCTTATGAGGGGGCGGTCGCGCCCGAGTCGGTGGCCTGGGTCGCCGGCCGGATGATGGAGCTCGGCTGCTATGAAATATCCCTTGGCGACACCATCGGCGTCGGCACGCCCGGCAAGGCCCAGGCGATGATTGACGCGGTCGCGCAGAAAGTTCAGTTGGAGCGGCTGGCGGTGCATTTTCACGACACCTACGGGCAGGCGTTGGCCAACGTACTCGCAGTTCTGGAGCGCGGCGTGGCAGTGATCGACAGCTCGGTCGCCGGTCTCGGTGGTTGCCCCTTTGCTCCCGGCGCATCCGGCAATGTCGCCAGCGAAGACCTGCTCTACATGCTCAAAGGACTCGGTGTCGAAACCGGCGTTGACCTGCAGGCGCTGGTCGATGCCGGGCGTTATATCTCCAACTTTCTCAAGCGTCCCTCGGGATCCCGGGTGGCCAACGCTCTGGCCGGTCAAAACGAAGGGACCAGGAGCTGCGCCTGAGCCCCGCAGACAGCTGAACCCATCGCATACCCCGCTGCAGCCGGCCGGTTTGACTTAAAGAAGTCTTTGTGACAGGCTGCAGCAGATTCGGTTTTATGCCTGCTGTGGCCAGGGTCAATTTCTGCTGCAGCGCTAAGTCAGGTTTTTCCTCTCTGCTGTGATTCGCATCCCACTATGACGGTAAAGCTTAAAGATATTCAGGAAACGGTCAGTCAGTACGCGGAGATCATCGCCCAGGTCATTAACGTCGACGTGGAGATTGTCGACAGTGACTTTGTCCGGATCGCCGGGACCGGATTTTTTCAGGATAGTCTTGACGAAAACATGGCCAACGAAGGTTTTGTTTTCCGGGCGGCTCTTGACAGCGGTGAGACGCAGATTATCAAGGATCCGGGGCACAACAAGCTCTGCATTTCCTGCCCCAAGCAGCTGGTCTGCGCCGAAAAACTGGAAATCTGCAAGCCGATCAAGCTGGGGACTGAGATCCTCGGGGTGATCGGGCTGATCTGTTTTTTTGATGAGCAGCGTGAGCGGGTGCTGGCCAACTTCGACGCCTACCTGGCGTTCCTTGACAAAATCGCCGAATTTATCGCCAGCAAGGTTTATGAAAAAAAGGAGAGCCGCCGGACCGAGATGATGGTCAGGCTGATGAACCAGGTGGTCGATAAGATCAATACCTGCGTCATCATCCTCAATTCAGCCGAGCAGGTCAGTTATATCAACCAGAATGCCGTTGAGCAGCTGGATCTGCCGGACGATATTCTGGGCAAACAGCTGCGGATTGTTGAGACCGGTGATTTAATCCTCGATAACCAGGAGTTCAGGATCGAGATTCTCGACCGCAGCTACGAGCTGGTCGGCAACAGCTTTCCGGTCAGTCTCGATCTGGGGGAGTACGCCAAAATTATCATCTTCCGCGAGATGAAAAGCTTCAAGTCGCGGATTTACCAGCTGACCAAGACCGGTGAGACGGTCGGTCTTGAGCAGATTCTCGGAAGTTCGCCGGCGATCGTCACCCTGAAGAAACAGATTCTGAAAATCGCCGATTCCAGCTCAACGGTGCTGATCCGCGGCGAAAGCGGCACCGGCAAAGAGTTGGTCGCGCGGGCGATTTTTCAGTGCAGTTCCCGCAACAATGAGCCGTTTGTGGCGATCAACTGCGGCGCGATCCCCGATACCCTGCTGGAGAGCGAACTGTTCGGCTACGTCAAAGGCGCCTTCACCGGGGCCGACCCCAAGGGGCGGATCGGCAAGTTCGAGCTGGCCAGCAAGGGGGTATTGTTTCTGGATGAAATCGGCGACATCCCGCTTTACCTGCAGGTGAAGCTGCTGCGGGTGCTGGAGGAGAAGCAGATCATGCGGATCGGCTCCAACAACCCGATCGACATTGATATCCGCATCATCGCCGCCACCCACAAAGACCTGCCGGAGATGATCCGCGAGAACAGTTTTCGTGAAGACCTGTTCTACCGGCTCAACGTCATTCCGCTCGACATCCCGCCGCTGCGGGAACGTAAATCGGACATCGAATCGCTTGTCTACCATTTTGCTGAAAAATACAGCAGTCTGTTCGGCAAGGGGCTGCAGCGGATCGAACGCCAGGTGATCGCCAGCTTTCTTGATTACGACTGGCCGGGGAATATCCGTGAGCTGGAAAACAGCATCGAGTTCATGATCAATATGATGGATGCCGACGGTCTGCTCAACCGGCAGCTGCTGCCGAAAAGTCTCGTCCAGCCGGCGGCCACGGCGATCAGTGGCGGCGAACGCCTGCGGCCGTTGCGCGAGCTGGAAGCGGAAGCGATCAGCCAGGCTCTGCAACACTACGGCAGGAGCACCCAGGGGAAAAAAATGGCCGCTGAAAAGCTCGGCATCGGCCTGGCGACCCTCTACCGCAAGCTGGATTCTCTCAACTTCTCAAAATGAGAAGTTGCCCCGCCGGGATCCTCCGGCGAACAACCCAGACGGCGGCGATCAGCCGCTAAAAAATGCTTATTTGCGCTGCTGATAGGCCTTGGCGATCCCGGCGTTCGAGGTCTCCCGGTAGAGCGACGGCAGCGCCTGGCCGGTCTCCTTCATCACCGCGACGATCTCGTCGAAGGGGATCTTGTGCCGTCCGTCGGTCAACAGGGCGAAGCGACAGCAGTTCAGCGCCCGGGTGGCGGCGTGGGCGTTGCGTTCGATACAGGGGATCTGCACCAGCCCCAGCACCGGGTCGCAGGTCAGCCCCAGATTGTGCTCCAGTCCCATCTCAGCGGCATACTCGATCTGTTGCGGCGAGCCACCGTGCAGTTTGGCCGCGGCTGCGGCCGCCATGGCACAGGCCGTGCCGATCTCCCCCTGACAGCCGACCTCGGCGCCGGAAATCGAGGCATTCTGTTTGACCAGATTGCCGACCAGTCCGGCCACCCCCAGGGCGCGGATGATATCCTGCTGATCACAGTCCAGCGTTTCATTCAGATAGCGCAGCACCGCCGGCAACACGCCGCTGGCGCCGCAGGTCGGTGCCGTGACGATGACACCGCCGGCGGCGTTCTCTTCAGCAGCCGCCAGAGCGTAGGCACAGAGCCGGGCGGTCTCCATGAAGTTGCCACCAAACAGTGAACTCTTGCGGTAAAAAGCCCGCGCCTTACGCGCAAGCCCCAACGGCCCGGGCAGGGCTCCTTCGGTCGCCAGCCCCTGCTCCATCGACCCACTCATCGCCTGCCAGATCTCCTGCAGAAACGGCTCGATCTCAGCCCCTTCGCAGCTGACAACGTAATCCCACAGTGACGCGCCACTGACGTCGCACAGGTTGAGAATCTCCTGCATGCTGCCGAGTTGATAGAGATCGGCACCCGGCTTTTCCTCCGGTTGATCGCTGAGCGCCCCACCGCCGATGCTGTAGACTTCCCAGCTGCTCAACAGGGCTGACTCCTCGTCAAATGCCTCAAAACGCATGCCGTTTGGATGCTGCGGCAGCAGTTCATCCGGCTTCCAGAGCAGCTCCAGCGTGCGCGCAGCGAAACTGTCATAAAGGGCTTTGTCGGTCAGGTGCCCGCGCCCGGTTGCGGCGAGGCTGCCGAACAGGGTGACGCGGTAGGCCGCTGCATCTGGTTGTTGCTGCAGGAAGATTTCCGCCGCCCGGCGCGGTGCCATGGTGTGGCTGCTGGAAGGGCCGGTGCCGATGCGGTAGAGCTCGCGAATCGATTTCATCGTTTAATTCTCTCCCCGAGGATTGCCCGGTTGCGCTGTACACTGCTGCAGATTGATAAAGCAAGCAGTCTGCCAAAATCTTGGCCTCAAATCTGCAAAAGGGGATTAGCCCCCGCGAGGGTGATTTTTTGACCGAGGAGGCATTGCAGCAATAAATAGGTTCTCGGTACAACCAGCAAGGACGCCCCATGGAACACGTCAGCGGCTTGAAATGCGTTATCTGCGGCCGGCTCTTTTCGGTCGGAGAGCGGGACTACGTCTGCCCGGATCACGGCGATGAGGGGATTCTCGATGTTCAGTACGATTATGCTCTGATCGGCCGGACCTTCAAGCGCGAGTCGCTGCAGCGCTCAGACGATTATAGCATCTGGCGCTATCGGCCGCTGCTGCCGGTCCGGCCGGAGTCACCAGCGCCACCGCTGGCGGTCGGCTGGACCCCACTTTATCACACGCCGCGACTGGCCGCTCCGCTGGGGCTCAAGCACCTTTGGGTCAAGGATGAAGGGCGGCAACCGACCGCTTCTTTCAAGGACCGCGCAAGTGCCATCGCGCTGGTCAAGGCCCGGGAGCAGGGGGTCGCGGTTATCACCACCGCCAGCACCGGTAACGCCGCCGCCGCCCTGAGCGGTCTCTGCGCCAGTGTCGGCCAGGCCAACGTGATTTTTGTTCCACGGAGCGCGCCGCAGGCCAAAATTGCCCAGCTGCTCGCTTACGGTGCGACGGTGCTGCTGGTTGATGGAAGCTACGACGCGGCCTTCGAGCTCTGTCTGCAGGCGGCGCGGGAGTACGGCTGGTACAATCGCAACACCGGCTATAATCCCTATATGTCGGAAGGCAAAAAAACCGCCAGTTTCGAAATCTGTGAACAGCTCGGTTGGCAGGCGCCGGACCGGATCTTTGTCAGTGTCGGTGACGGTTGTATCATCGGCGGGCTGCACAAAGGGTTAAAAGATCTGCTGGCGCTCGGCTGGATCGATAAGCTGCCGAAGCTGATGGGGATTCAGGCGCAGGGGAGCAATTTTCTGACCAGCGCCTGGCAGAATGGCGAGGATGTCCTGCACAAGCCGCCGATCGTCGCGCAGACGGTCGCTGACAGTATCAGTGCCGGACTGCCCCGCGACCGGATCAAGGCGCTGGCCGCAGTTACCGAGACCGGCGGTGCCTATCTGAGCGTCAGTGACGCGGAGATTCTCGCCGCGATTCCGGCACTGGCACGTGGCTGCGGGGTGTTTGCCGAGCCAGCCGGCGCGGCCGCCTATGCCGGGCTGGTCAAAGCGGTTACCAGCGGACAGGTCGCAGCCGCTGAGCGGATTGTCGTGCTCAACACCGGCAGCGGTCTGAAGGATGTCGCCAGCGCCATGCAGGCGGTCCAGAGCGCCGGCAGTCAGGCGTATAACGTCAGCCCGGACCTGGGCGATTTGAAACGGATTATGACCAACTTGAACAGTTTGTCTTGCACAGAAAAAGGAGAATAGCGGCATGTCGTTGATCGATTTAAGCAAAAATGAGGCAACCCTCGAACGCACCGTCAAGCTGGCCCGCGAGCGCCAGGTAATCATCCCGACCCTGAAGCAGCAGAATAACCCTGCGCTGATTCCGGAAAGCGTCAAGGCGCGTCTGAAGAGCGTCGGCCTCTGGGACCTCAATCCGGTCAACCTGTTCCGGATCACCTGGCGCAACCAGCCGGTCCCCAGCGGCGGCGGCTTCGGCGGCGTCAATTATCTGGAGTTTCCGAAGGAGCTGACCGGTGTTTCGGCGCGGATTCTGGCGCCGGTCGGCAAGTGGTTCCCCACCGGCGCGCACAAGGTCGGCGCGGCCTTCGGCTGCCTGGTGCCGCGGCTGGTTACCGGTCAGTTCGACCCGACCCGGCAGAAGGCAGTCTGGCCCTCGACCGGCAATTACTGCCGTGGCGGTGCCTATGATTCGAACCTGCTCGGCTGCGAATCGATCGCCATCCTCCCGGCCGGGATGAGTCAGGAGCGGTTTACCTGGTTGGACAAGGTTGCCGGTGAAACCATCAAGACACCGGGCAGCGAGAGCAACGTCAAGGAGATCTTCGACAAGTGCTGGGAGCTGCGCAACTCTGGGCAGGAGCTGATGATTTTCAACCAGTTCGAGGAGTTCGGCAACTACCTCTGGCACCACGAGGTAACCGGTCATGCCATGGCCGATGTCGCCGAGCAGGCGATGGGACCGAACGACCGCTTCTGTGGCGCCGTCTACACCACCGGCTCGGCCGGCACCATCGCCAGCGGTGATTATCTGAAGAAACGCTTCCCCGGCAGCAAGATTGCCGCCTGTGAGGCGCTGCAGTGCCCGACCCTGCTGGAGAACGGCTTCGGCGACCACCGCATCGAAGGGATCGGTGACAAGCATGTTCCCTGGGTCCACAACGTCAAGAACACCGACATGGTGATTGCCATCGACGATGAAGAGCCGATCACCCTGATCCGCCTGTTTAACACTCAGGTCGGCCACGACTACCTGATCCGTCAGGGGGTTCCGGCGGCGCTGGTCGGCCAGCTGCACCTGCTGGGGATCTCCGGTATCGCCAACCTGCTGTCGGCGATCAAGTTCGCCAAGCACTATGATCTGTGTGAAAACGACATCGTCATGACCGTCCTGACCGATTCGATGGAAATGTATCAGAGCCGCCTGCAGGAGCTGACCGAAGAGCGCGGCGAGTTCAGCGAGGCGGATGCGATTGCCGCCTACCACCGTCACCTGCTTGGCCAGTCGACCGATCACATGGAAGAATTGACCCTGCAAGGGCGCAAGCGGGTGCATAACCTCAAGTATTACACCTGGGTTGAGCAGCAAGGGAAAACCTACCGCGAAATTCAGGACCAGTGGTTCGATGACAGCTACTGGAGCAGCATTCCCGCGCATGCAGAAGAACTGGACGCACTGATCGAAGAGTTCAACGCCAGAACCGGCTTGCTCGAAACGCTCTAGTTTTTCTGACATCCCTATCAACTTGAGAATTAATTCTCAAGTTGATAGGGATGTCGCCTTTTTCAGCTCGTCAGACTGACTGCCGTCATGCTCAGAACGGGGTTTGATTCTGTTGCAGGCGATTGGCACGGCAAGTGAAAAGCAACAGTAATGGCCGTTATTTGCTTACCATCGGTCGCTGTCGCTGAACAGCGGAGGAAACGACTCATCTATGCTTAATCCCGCGCGCGAACAACAGATCATTGAACTTTGTCAGCAACTGATCCGGCAGCAGAGCTATTCCGGCGCAGAGGAGGGCGTGGTTGCCTGCCTGCAGCAGGCTTTCGAACGACTCGGCTTCGATGACTGCCAGGTCGATCGCTATGGCAATATCGTCGGCGAGATCCGTGGCAACCGCCCCGGTAGAAGTATCCTGCTTGACGGTCATATCGACACGGTGCCGGTGCCGGACCCTGCGGTCTGGGAGCAGGACCCCTTCTGCGGGGAGCTGGTCGAGGGGAAAATCTACGGTCGGGGTGCGTCGGACATGAAGGGCGCGGTCGCAGCGATGGCCTGCGCGGCGGGCTTTTTCGCCCAGGAAACTGGCCGTGATTTCGCCGGCAGCATCTATGTCGCCGGGGTGGTGCACGAAGAGTGCTTCGAAGGGGTGGCGGCGCGTGAAATCAGTCAGCGCTACCGGCCGGACTACGTGGTGATCGGCGAAGCCTCGGAGTTGAATCTGAAGATCGGCCAGCGCGGCCGTGCCGAAATCGTCGTTGAAACCTTCGGCAAACCGGCGCATTCGGCCAATCCGCAGAAAGGGATCAACGCCGTCTACCAGCTGGCCCGGCTGATCGAGCGGATCAGGCAGCTGCCGGCCAGCCAGCATCCGGTGCTCGGCCCCGGAATCCTTGAACTGACAGACATCAAATCAACTCCCTATCCGGGCGCTTCGGTGGTCCCCTCCTACTGCCGGGCTACCTATGACCGTCGCCTGCTGGTCGGCGAAGGGCGCGCAGCGGTGCTGGCGCCGCTGCAGCAGGTGATTGACGAGATGGCCGCCACTGACCCTGAGTTCAAGGCGAAGGTCGGTTTTGTCGCCGGCGAGGAGCAATGCTATACCGGCGCGCTGATTGCCGAAGAGCGGTTTTTCCCAGGCTGGCTGTTTTCAGCGCAGGATGACTTCGTCCAGCGCGCCTTGGCTGGCCTGCAGCAGGCGGGGTTGACCCCGGAGCTGACTTATTATTCGTTCTGCACCAACGGCAGTCACTATGCCGGTGAAGCCAATATTCAGACCCTTGGCTTTGGCCCGTCGCGGGAAAATCTGGCCCATACCATCGATGAGCATATCGAGGTGGCGCAGCTGCTCGGCGCCGCTCGCGGCTACTACGCGATCATCCAGGCGCTGTTGGCCGACTGATGATGCGGTTTCAGCTTTGAAGGGAGAGTAGCGCATGAAAATCCTTCTGCAGAACGGCACAATTGTCGATGGCACAGGTGCACCGGCTTTTCGTGGCAGCGTTGCCCTGACTGACGGCTGGATTGTGCAGGTCGGCGACTGTGACCGCAGCGGTTACGACCGGATCATCGACGCCGAAGGGCTGGTGATCGCGCCCGGCTTTATCGACAGCCACAGCCATTCGGATCTGCAGATTCTGCTGCAACCCTTCGTCGAAGCCAAGTTGCGGCAGGGGATCACCACGGAAATCTTCGGCCAGGATGGCATCTCAATGGCGCCGCTGCCGGCAGGGTACATCGGTCCTTGGCGCAAGAATCTGGCCGGCCTCGAAGGTGACTCGGATGAAATCGACTGGAGTTACGCCACCACCGAAGGCTACCTGCGGCTGCTGGAACAGACCGGAGTCGGTCCCAACGTCTGCTATCTGGTGCCGCACGGCAATATTCGCATGGAGGCGATGGGGCTTGATAACCGGCTGCCGAGCGACGCAGAGCTGGAGCGGATGAAGATGATCACCCGGCGCGAACTGGAGGCCGGCGCGATCGGCCTGTCATCGGGGCTGATCTACATCCCCTGCGCTTACAGCGACCTCAACGAAATCGTCGAGCTGTGTCGGGTGGTTGCCGAATATGACGGCGTCTTTGTCGTCCACCAGCGCAGCGAAGCGGACAGCATCCTTGAGTCGATGGAGGAGATTATCCAGATCGGCCGACGGTCGGGGGTGCGATTGCATTTTTCTCACTTCAAGGTCTGCGGCAAGAAAAACTGGTGCAAGATCGATCAGGTCCTCGGCCTGCTCGATGCCGCCCAGGCCGAAGGGCTGCAGGTCTCCTTCGATCAATACCCCTATGTCGCCGGTAGTACCATGCTCGGTGTGATTCTACCGCCCTGGGCGCACGCCGGGGGCACCGATAAATTGCTGGAGCGACTGGCCGATCCGCAGCAACGGCAGCGGATGGTTGCCGATATCGAACAGGGGCTGCCGGGCTGGGACAATTTTGTCGAATTCGCCGGGCTGGAGCAGATCTTCGTTACCAGCGTCAAGACTGCGGCCAACACCGATCTGATCGGCAAGAACCTGGTGGAGATCGGCAGGATGCGCGGCAAAACTCCCTACGACGCGGTCTTTGATCTGCTGCTCGCAGAGGAGAACGCGGTCGGCATGGTCGATTTCTACGGCACCGAGGAGCACATCCTGCGTTTTCTGCAGCGCCCCGAGCAGAACGTTTGTACCGATGGCCTGTTAAGCGGCAAGCCGCACCCGCGTGCGTTTGGTGCGTTCCCGCGGGTACTCGGCAAATATGTTCGCGAGGAGCAGGCGCTCACGCTGGAACAGGCAATCCACAAGATGACCGGCAAAACCGCAGCTGTCTTCGGTCTGCAGGACCGCGGGCTGGTTGCCGCGGGCTATGCCGCTGATCTGGTGCTGTTTGACCCGGAGCTGGTGATTGATCGCGGCACCTTTATCGACCCGGTCCAGTATCCGCTGGGGATTGAATATCTGCTGGTCAACGGCCAGCTGGTGCTGGAGAGTGGTCAGCCGCAGCGGCACCTGGCCGGACAGGTGTTAAGGCTCAATCAGGCGTGACCCTGAGGTAACCCGGCGAAAACCGAACCCGCAATTTTGGAGCGATATCGCGCTATGCAGAATATTTTCAATCTATCCAGCCGTTTCAGTTATCGGCTTAACTGGCTGACCGAGCGGCTCTGCGCCCTGCTGGTCGTCCTGATGGTGCTGGACGTCTGGGTCGGTATCCTATCGCGCTATGCCGTCGATCTGCAGATCACTTGGACCGAAGAGCTGGCGCGCTACCTGATGATCTGGGCGTCGCTGCTGGCGGTCTCCTGCGGGGTCTACTACCGGGAGCATGTCGGCCTGATGCTGGTGCTGGAAGCGCTGCCGCGCCGGGTACATTACGCGACCCGGCTGCTGATCGACCTGCTGGGGCTCGGTTTCTTCCTGATCCTCTGCTATTACGGCATTAACCTGTCCAGCGAAGGGGGCAGCCAGTACGCCACCATCTTCAATATGACTATGACCCTGCCCTATGCCGCAGTGCCGGTCTCGGCCGCGCTGGGTGCGCTGCAGATGCTGCTGGTTTCAGTCAGGGATTTTTCCGCGCTAACGGTCAGGGAGGTCGCCCAATGATGGTGCTCGGCTGTTTTTTCGGCCTGATGCTGATCGGTCTGCCGATCGGCTATGTCCTGGGGATTGCCGGGATGATCGGCATGTTTCAGGTCGGCGGCATGGACTTCATGAACATGGCGGCGCAGCGTTTTTTTGCCGGCCTTGACCTGTTCACCTTTATGGCCATGCCCTTCTTTATTCTGGCCGGTGAAATCATGAACCGCAGCGGCATCACCGAAAAGATCGTCGCCTTTGCCGACGCTCTGGTCGGCTACCTGCGCGGCGGCATGGCCCACTCCAACATGCTCGCCTCCGTGCTGTTTGCCGGAATGACCGGCGCTGCGGTTTCTGATGCGGCCGCCTTCGGCAACACCCTGGTGCCGGCGATGGTCAAAAAGGGCTACAGTCGCCCCTTCGCCTGTGCCGTCACCGCCGCCGGATCGATCATCGGCCCGACCATTCCGCCGTCCAACCTGATGGTCATCTACGGTTCGCTGATGGGTGTCTCGATTGCCGGGCTGTTCGCCGCCGGTATTATTCCCGGCCTGTTGATCTGCCTGCTCTGCATGGCGCTGATCGCCGCCTGTGGTCGGCGCTGGAAATTGCCGAAGTCGGGGCAGCGGCCGAGCCTGTTGCTGATCATCAAGGCCTTCCGCTCCAGCATTCTGGCGCTGACCATGCCGGTGATCATCTTAGGCGCCATCATGACCGGTGTCACCACACCGACTGAAGCAGCGGCGATTGCGGTTTTTTATGCCCTGTTCGTCGGGATTTTTGTTTATCGCGCGCTAAGCTTCAATGACATTCTGGAGATGCTGATCCGCACGGCGCGGATTACCGGCGTGGTGTTCCTGATTATCGCCTCCGCCTCGATTCTCGGCTGGTGGCTGACCTTCATGCAGATTCCCCAGGCGATCACCGCCTGGTTCCTCTCCATGTCGAGCAACCCGCAGGTGATTATCGCCCTGATCCTGCTGCTACTGCTGGGGATCGGCATGTTCATGGACATCAACGCCGCGCTGATCATTCTGGCGCCGGTGCTGGCGCCCTTGACGATGAAGATCGGCATGGATCCGGTGCACGCCGGGGTCATGATCGTGCTGGCGCTGAATATTTCGCTGATGACGCCGCCGGTCGGTGCCTGTCTGTTCGTGCTGGCGTCGGTGACCGGTGAAAAGCTGGAAAAGATCAGTGTCGCGCTCTGGCCGTTTCTGCTGGTCGAGACCCTGGTGCTGCTGGTCATCGCGTTCTGGTCAGACCTGACCCTTTACGTCCCAAGGCTGCTGGGTTTGTAGGCAGTCCACTTTTACTCTTTTTCGGAATGGAGGACATCATGCGTACCAAGAAATCTCTGGCCCTCGGCATGGCTCTGCTGTTGAGTTGTGCCCTGGTCGCGGCGCCGGTTCAGGCGCTGGCGGCGAAAACCCTGAAGTTGGCTCACCTGAACAGCGATGACCCGTTTGACAACGCCACCGGCGCCATGGCCGGAGTGTTCAAGAGCCTGGTCGAGGCTGGCACCAACGGTTCGATCGAGGTGCAGATTTTCTCCAGCGGTCAGCTTGGCAAAGACAATGAAGTGCTGCAGCAGGTCAAGGCCGGCGTGGTGCAGTCGACCATCGCCACCTCCGGCGGCATGGCCTCCATCTACCCGCTGATCGGCGTACTTGACGTCCCCTTCGCTTTCCCCAATATCAGCGCCACCTACGCTGTGCTTGACGGACCGTTCGGTGACAAGCTGGCGACCGACATCAACGCCAAAACCGGTCTGAAGGTTCTCGGCTTCGGTGACTCCGGCGGGTTCTTCGCCTTCACCAACTCCAAGCGCCCGATCAAAAGCCCGGCCGACATGAAGGGGCTGAAGATCCGCACCATGGGCCTGCAGACCCACAAATCGCTGGTCAGCGCCATCGGCGGCCAGCCGGTCTCGCTCCCCTGGGCCGAAGTCTACACCTCACTGCAGACCGGGGTTGCCGACGGTCAGATGAACCCGGTGCCGATCATCAAGTTTGCCAAGTTTGACGAAGTGCAGAAATACCTGACCCTGTCCGGCCACCTGTTTGCCCCCTATCCATGGGTCATCAACCAGAAGTTCTACGACAGCCTGAGTAAGGAAGAGCAGGAGGTCGTCAACTACGCCACCAAGTCGGCGATCGTTGCCGGGCGTGGCATCAGCCGGATTATCGAAGCCTCAGAGCGCGGCCTGCCGGCACTGGCGCAGAAGATGGAAATCTATACCCCGACCCCGGCCGAGAAGGCCCTGTTCCGTGAAGCTGCGGTACCGGCGGTGAAAGCCTATATCATTGAGGCGCTTGGCGCTGAAGGGGAAGCGATGCTTAACGCTTTTTTGGCCGCGGTTGAAGACGCTGCCAAGTAAACTCTTTTTAAACAGCCAGAAAAAGCGGGCCGGTGAATTTCACCGGCCCGCTTTTTTTTATCAACGATCAACTATTTAAGAATCAGTATTGGAAGGCCTCAAGGCGGACCTTGGGCAACAAGCTTTCTGCTCCGGTCAGGTACTCGTCAACGCAGCGGGCGACCTCACGCCCTTCACTGATCGCCCAGACCACCAGACTCTGGCCGCGGCGGCAGTCACCGGCAGCGAAGACGCCATCAACCGAACTCATGCGGGTCTTGGCGTCGGTCGTGATGTTGGACCGTTGATCCGTTTCGCAACCGCACTGTTTGAGCAGTTCCGAGCGCGGGCCGAGAAAACCCATCGCCAAGAGAACCAGGTCACATTTCCAAATATGTTCGCTACCGGCGATTTTTTCCAAGCGACCGTTTGACCAGAGAACCTTGACGGTTTCCAGTCCGGTGATAGTTTTGTCCCTGCCGATGAAGCGGGTGGTCATGATCCCGTAATGGACATCCCCGCCCAGAACGCGCATTTCCTCAACCGAAGTACTGACCCGCATGATCCGTGACCACTGTGGCCAGGGGTTATCAGCACTGCGTTCCTCGGGGGGTTGCTCGAGCAGTTCGAAGTTGACCACACTGGTTGCACCTTGCCGCATCGAAGTGCCGATGCAATCCGAGCCGGTGTCACCCCCGCCGATAACGATAACTTTTTTCCCTTTGGCGCTGATGGCCTGCTTTTTCGGATGCAGGGCGGCGATGTCTTTATCCCCCCAGTTGGCGCGGTTCTGTTGCGGCAAAAACTCCATCGCAAAGTGAATGCCTTCCAGTTCGCGCCCCTCAACCGGGAGGTCGCGCGGTTCCTCTGCGCCAGTGGCAATGACGACGGCATCGTAAGAAGATTTGATTTCAGTGAAAGGCACATCCTTGCCGACTTCGCAGGAGTAGCGGAACTCGATCCCTTCGGCGGCAAGCAGATCGACGCGCCGCTGGACCTTCTCTTTGCGCAGTTTGTAGTGCGGAATGCCGTACATCAACAAGCCGCCGGCGCGGTCGGTTTTTTCGATGACGGTAACCCGATGGCCGGCACGGTTAAGCTGTTGGGCGCAGGCCAGACCGGCGGGGCCACTGCCGATCACCGCAACCGTCTTGCCGCTGCGCCGGGCCGGTGGATACGGCAGAATCCAGCCTTCTTCGAAACCCTTGTCGACAATAGACACTTCATGCAACTTGATATTCACAGCGGGTTCGTTGATGCCGAGCACGCATGAGGTCTCGCAGGGCGCTGGACAGACCCGTCCGGTGAATTCCGGGAAGTTGTTGGTGGCGTGCAGCGCTTGCAGGGCCTGCTCCCACTTACCGCGATAGACCAGATCGTTCCATTCCGGGATCAGGTTGCCCAGCGGACAGCCGGTCATGCAGAAGGGGACGCCGCAATCCATGCAACGCGCGGCCTGGGTTTTGACCTTCTCTTCGCTGGGGTAGTTATAGTGTTCGTCATGATGTTGCAGCCGCGCGTTGACCGTTTGCAAGGTCTTGTCGCGACGGCCATGCTTAATAAATCCACGTGGATCACCCATGGACAACCTCCTTCACTTTCGCAGCCTTGGTTGCCCGTTCATTCAGCACCCGGCGGTATTCGTGGGGGAAAACGCGAACGAAACGTGACAGCTGCGCGTCCCAGTCAGCGAGGATTTCAGCCGCTCGCGGCGAGTGCGTCTGCTCGTAGTGTGTGGCGATAATCTGTTTCAGCCACTGGGCATCTTCGTCGTCAGCGGACATCTGTTCGAGAGCGACCATCGCTTGATTACATCTGCGGCGGAAGCGGTTGTCATCGTCCAGCACGTAGGCGAACCCGCCCGACATGCCAGCGGCGAAATTGCGTCCGGTGCGGCCCAGACAGATCATCCGGCCGCCGGTCATGTATTCGCAGCCGTGGTCGCCGGTGCCTTCAACAACCGCCGTGACGCCTGAGTTGCGGACGCAGAAGCGTTCGCCGGCCTTACCGGCGAAGTACACCTCGCCGCCGGTCGCTCCGTAGAGAACCGTGTTGCCGACGATTGAATTTTCATGCCAGACAAAGCTGGCTTTCGGGTCGGGGCGGATAGTGATGCGACCGCCAGCCATCCCCTTGCCAACGTAATCGTTGGCTTCACCGACCAGGCGCAGGTCGATGCCAGGAGCGAGAAAAGAGCCGAAACTCTGGCCGGCGATACCGGTCAAGTTGATGTTGATGGTGCCCTCGGGCAAGCCTTCCCGTCCATGTTGCATGGCAATCTGGCCTGAGAGCATGGTGCCGAAGGTCCGGTTGGAGTTACGGATTGGCATTTCAATCTGGACCGCTTCCTTGCGTTCCAGCGCCGGAGCGGCAAGTTTAATCAGCTGGTTGTCGAGTTGCTTTTCCAGGCCGTGGTCCTGCCCCTGGATGCGCCGGGTGGCAATCTCGGCAGCAACCTGAGGTTTGGTCAGAATCCGTGAGAAGTCCAGGCCCTGATTTTTCCAGTGTTTGATCGCGTTATCCATCTCCAGATACTGGGTCTGACCGATCAGTTCGTCCAGGCTGCGAACGCCCAATCCGGCCATCACTTCACGGACCTCTTCGGCGAGGTAGGTGAAGTAGTTGACCACATGCTCGGCCTTACCGTTGAACTTGGCGCGCAACGATTTATCCTGAGTGGCGACGCCGACCGGACAGGTGTTGAGATGGCACTTGCGCATCATAATGCAGCCGATGGTGATCAGCGCCACGGTGGCAAAGGCGTACTCTTCGGCACCGAGGATAGCCGCAATGACCACATCGCGGCCGGTGCGCAACTGGCCGTCGGTCTGGACGACAATGCGACCGCGCAAATCGTTGAGCACCAGCGTCTGCTGAGTCTCCGCCAGGCCGATCTCCCAGGGGATGCCGGCGTGTTTGATCGAAGAGGTCGGTGAGGCGCCGGTGCCGCCGTCATATCCGGCAATGATGACGCGCTCGGCGTGTCCTTTGCTGACACCCGCTGCCACGGTGCCGACGCCGACTTCGCTGACCAGCTTGACAGTAATGTCGGCTTTGGGATTGCAGTTTTTCAGGTCGAAAATCAGTTGGGCCAGGTCTTCGATCGAGTAGATATCATGGTGCGGCGGCGGCGAAATCAGGGTCACCCCGGGAACGCTGAAGCGCAGTTCACCGATGTAGTCGCTGACCTTGTGCCCCGGCAACTGACCGCCTTCGCCAGGTTTGGCCCCCTGGGCGATCTTGATCTGCAGTTCGTCGGCATTCACCAGGTAATGCGGGGTGACACCGAAACGTCCCGAAGCCACCTGCTTGATCGCGCTGCGGCGCAGGTCGCCGTTCGCGTCCGGAGTGTAGCGGCGTGGGTCTTCGCCCCCTTCGCCGGTGTTTGACTTGCCGCCCAGGCGGTTCATGGCGATAGCCAGAATTTCGTGCGCTTCGGGCGAGATCGAGCCGAGGCTCATCGCACCGGTGCAGAAACGCTTGACGATGGCGCTGACCGGTTCGACTTCGTCCAGTGGCACCGCCTGACTCTGGGGATTGAACTTGAAAAGACCACGCAGGGTGCAGAGTCGCTCGCTCTGGTCGTTGACCAGATTGGCGTATTGTTTGAAAATTTCGCGGTTGCCGGAGCGCACGGCATTCTGCAGCAGGGCGATGACCTCCGGGTTCATCAGATGCTGTTCCCCCTCGCGCCGCCAGGAGTATTCCGAGCCACGCTCCAGATCGCGATTCGGATCCAGCTGCACGGCGTAAGCGACGCGATGGCGCATCAGGCTCTCGGTGGCGACCTCATGCAAACCCGCGCCGCCGATGCGACTGGCGGTTCCGGGGAAGTATTTGGCGGTAAAGTCCTGATTGAGGCCGATGATCTCAAAAATCTGGGCGCTGCAGTAGCTCTGCAGGGTACTGATCCCCATCTTGGAGAAGACCTTGAGCAGCCCCTTGCCGACCGCCTTGATATAGTTTTTGCTGTACTTATAGACAACGTCGGTTTCATCGTCGGCATCAGCGTTACCGTCCTGGCCGGCGAGCATCCCCTGGTTGACCATGTCCTGCAGCGTCTCGAAAGCGAGGTAGGGATTGATGGCCGCGGCCCCGTAACCGACCAGCAGGGCAAAGTGGTGGACTTCGCGTGCTTCGCCGGATTCAACGATGAGCGAACACTGGCTGCGCTTGCCGGTCCGGATCAGGTGGTGATGGATTCCAGACAGAGCCAGCAACGCCGGAATCGGTGCTTTCTCGGCACAGACCCCGCGATCGGACAGAACCAGAATGGTCCGGCCCGCATCGACCGCCGCTTCGGCCTCGGTAAATAGCGCCTGCAGCCGCTGTTCCAGGGCCTCGGGCCCTTGCTCGGCATCGAACAGCGTGCTGAGCGTTGTGCCGCGGAACCCCTGAATGTCGCTGTGACGCAACTGTTCCAACACATCGTTGGTAATGATCGGGTGGTCGAGCTCCAACATCTGGCAGTGTTCGGGACCAGGCATCAGAATATTGCGCGCAGGCCCGATGTACTGGGTCAGGCTCATGACGATTTCTTCGCGCAGCGGATCGATCGGCGGATTGGTGATCTGCGCGAACAGCTGGTTGAAATACCAGTAAAGCAGCTTGCTGTGTTTCGACAGCACTGCAACCGGAGTATCGGTTCCCATGGAGCCGACTGGCTCTTGGCCATTGACCGCCATCGGCGCCAGGATTTCCCGCATCTCTTCGAGGGTGTAACCAAAGCTGCCCTGGGCCCGCCGTAATTCACTGTGGCTTGGCACCCGTTTGGGCGCCGGGGTAGGCAGGTCTTCAAGCCGGATCAAGTATTCGCGCACCCATGCAGCGTAGGGATGAGCCGCGGCAAGTTCGCCTTTGATCTGGTGGTCTTCTTTAAACTCGCCAGTTTCGACATCGATCAGAATCATCTTGCCGGGAGCCAGCCGCTCCTTACGCAGAATTTTCTCGGCTGGGATCTCCAGGACACCCGCTTCCGAAGCATAGATGATCTCGTCGTCACTGGTGATCCAGTAACGGGCCGGACGCAGGCCGTTACGGTCGAGGATTGCAACCACCTGTTTGCCGTCACAGGCGACGATGTTGGCCGGGCCATCCCAGGGCTCCATCATGGTCGCGTGATATTCGAAGAAACCTTTCACGTCGGGGCGCAGATGGGCCTTTGATGCCCAAGCTTCAGGGACCAGCATTGCCAGTGAGTGGGCCAGGCTGCGACCGGTCACGACCAGAAGTTCAAGGGCGTTATCGAGACAGGCGGTATCAGAGCTGCCTTCAATGATGACCGGGTCCAGGTCCGTGATCGCATCAGCCAGGTCGAGGTGCGCGAACAGGGCGGTACGGGCGCGCATCCGGTTGATATTGCCGCGCAGGGTATTGATCTCGCCATTGTGGGCCACGTAGCGGAACGGCTGGGCCAGATCCCAGGTCGGGAAGGTGTTGGTACTGTAGCGCTGGTGCACAAAGGCAATGGCGCTGACCAGACGGTCATCTTCCAGTTCGGGGAAAAAGGTATTCAGCTGTTCGGAGAGCAGCATCCCTTTGTAGAGGATGGTGCGGCTGGAGAGCGAGCAGACGTAGAACATCTCCTGACCGGCCAGCTTGCCATCACGAATGGTGTTTTCCGCCCGCTTGCGCGCGAGAAAGAGCATCAGATCGAGTTGCTGGGCCTCGACGTCGCCGCGACCGACAAAAACCTGCATCACCTGCGGCTCCACGGAGCGGGCGTTGCGGCCGATCGCACTGCTATCCGTCTTTATTTCGCGCCAACCGAGAATGCTGCAACCAACCCTGAGCAGTTCACGATTCAGAACCGCAATGCATTCGGTACGGCAAGCGCTGTCCCGTGGCAGGAAAATCAGGCCGGCGCCAAATTCGCCCGCTGGTGGGAGGTCAAAGTCACAGACCTCGCGGTAGTAGGCATCCGGCATCTGAATCATCAAGCCCGCGCCGTCGCCATCCAGCGGGTCCGCACCGACTGCGCCGCGGTGGGTTAAGTTGCAGAGGATCTCAACGCCACGTTTGACGATACTATGGCTTTTACGGCCTTTGATGTTGGCGATAAAGCCGACACCACAGTTGTCGTGTTCGTTGGCGGGGTCATAAAGACCCTGAGCAGGTGGCATGCCAATATGGTTTGTCATAATTGGTCCTAAATCGTTGGGGAGCGGTAGCAGAGCACGCAAGGGGCAACCGCCAGTCTGTAGGTTCAAGCTGCCCTGTGCAGGCGTCCAGAAAGAGGATGACATAAGTAAATTAAAGTGGTCAACGTCTTAAGCCAGGATCAGGGGCGTACGGGCTACCCGGTCATGGCTGCGGGGACAGCTGGTGACTGCAGTAAATTCCAGCCTCTGCGCTTGGGCAACAATTGATCAGCGTTGCCGTTTCAGCCCCTGACCGCGCGGCCGCCGTGCTCGCGGGGCCTTGGCGGTGGTCTCCGGCGCCGGTTCGGCGACTTTTTTCGGCTGCGCGGCGCTGACGCTGATACAGCGGTTGATCAGCCGGGTGCCGTCGAGCATGTGCAGGGCATCCTTGGCTTCGGCGGCGGTCGACATCTTGATGAAGGCGCAGCCTTTAAATTTGCCGGTTCGCTGATCGGTCATCATGTGGATTGCGCGCACTGTGCCGCAGACGGCGAACAGCTTCAGCAGATCCTCCTCTTCGGCTTCGAAGGCGATGTCGGCGACAAACAGGTCTTTTTCCAACGATTTCTGTTTCATAGGGTTACTCTTTCTCACTTGGCGTGTAGCCGTTACAGCCGGTTTCCAGCGCGTGCTTCCGATGCTCCGGATAGGCCCGGCAGTGGTCCGGTTTAATCTTGTCAATGCCGCACAGGTGGCCTTTGCGGTCGATTCTGTCGAGCAACCAGGGGCAGCGTTCAACGTCATCGCCGCTGTCCGGATCGATCCAGGCGGTGTGCAGCTGATTGCCCGGCCCCAGCTCAAGGGTTTTCACCCAGGCCAGAATGTCGGTGCGCCCCAGCTGCTGCCAACGCTGCAGATCGGCGTCACTGACGCAGCCGTTGTAGGCATCGATCAGCTGCAGGCAGCAGTGCCCGCAGCCGTGACAGTTAAAGCTGCGGCCCATCGTCATCCGCACTGATGGTCACGGCGGCCCATTCGCCCGGCCGCTCCAAGCTGATGCGGCCCAGTTTGCCGGCGCGCAGCTCACGTAAAAACAGCTCCGCGGCGCGGTGCAGGTCGACCTCGCCGCCAGCGACCAGGCAGCCCCTGCGGCGACCGATCTCTTCGGCGACCGCCAGCGGCGTCTCCGGCAGCTCGGTCAGATTATAACGTGCCAGCAGCAGGGCGGGATAGCGTCCGGTCAGATAGTCGATGGTGGCCAGCGAGACGGCGGTGGTGTCAAAGGCATTATCGCCGATCGCGCCGCTGGCGGCCAGCCGGCAGGCGCCGCGCTGGTCATCCATCACCGGCCAGAGCAGCCCCGGCGTGTCAGAGAGGCGGATGCCGTTGCGTAGATCGATCTGCTGCGGGCAGGTAGTGATGGCCGGTTTGTCGCCGACCCGCGCCATCTTCTTTCCCGCCATGGTGTTGATCAGGGTCGATTTGCCGACGTTCGGGATGCCGACGATCATCACTCGCAGCGGCTTCTGCCCCTTGCCGCCTCTGGTCGGCACCAGTTTGCGGCAGAGTTTCGGCAGCAGGCCGACATCGCGCCGGTCCTTGGCTTCCAGCGGGATCGCCTTGACCCCCTGCTGTTTCTCAAAAAAGTTGACCCAGGCCTTGGTCACGGTCGGGTCGGCCAAGTCGTTTTTATTCAGCACCTTGATGCAGGGTTTCTGCCCGCGCAGGCGCTCCAGCAGCGGGTTGGCGCTGCTGGCTGGCAGGCGCGCGTCGAGCACCTCGATCACCAGATCGATGGTCGGCAGCACTTCGATGATCTGGGCCCGTGCCCGCTTCATATGACCGGGATACCAGTCGATAATCATTACTTGACTCCAAAAGGAAAAACCACGGGATCGGTCCCTGTGGTTTTGAAAGACGCCCTATATAACACGTCTGGATGTCAAAGGTAAGTCCCTGTTTTTTCGTCAGATCGGCAATCCGCAGCAGAAAGAATCGACTGTCTGGCAAAAACCGCCGAAATCAGGCTAGAATAGTAAACCAATCGCTAAGCTCAGAGAAAGATTCCGCTTTTTGTGGAGATAGGCTGCTATGACCGATGACCGCCGCACCATTCTGATTGTCGAGGATGATCATAATACCGCCAGTCTGGTGGAAACCTACCTGCAGCGGGAGGGTTTTGTCACTCTGGTTGAGCATGATGGCGACAAAGGTCTGCAGACCGCCCGGCAGCAAAAGCCGCAACTGGTGATCCTTGATCTGATGCTGCCGGGGATCGACGGTCTGGAGATCTGCCGCCGCCTGCGCAGCGAATCGACGGTGCCGATTCTGTTGCTGACCGCGCGCGAGGAGGAGATCGACCGGGTGCTCGGTTTTTCGTTGGGTGCTGATGATTACGTGGTCAAACCGTTCAGTCCGCGGGAGTTGGTCGAACGGGTCAAGGCGATCCTGCGCCGGGTACAACCACTGCCGGTCAGCGCCAATACGATTCTGCAGCAGGGCAATCTGTTGCTCGACCCGGAGAAGCACAAGGTCAGTCGTGGCGGTGTGCCGATCAATCTGACCAGCTCGGAATATAAACTGCTGCGCACCCTGATGACCTCGCCCGGGCGGGTTTTCAGTCGCAGTGAGCTGCTGCGCCATTTCTACGATCATGAAGAAGCGGTGGTCGACCGGGTGATTGACGTACATGTCAACAAGCTGCGGCAGAAGATTGAACCTGACCCAGGGCAGCCGGTGTTTATCGAAACCGTCCGCGGTTTCGGTTATCGCTTTGCCGAAAAGGCTGGTGATTAAGTGAAAAACCGACTGCTCTGGAAGCTGCTGCTGAATGTCGTGCCGGTTATCGGCGTCACCATTCTGGTGGTCTGGCTGGCGATCGACAATCTGGCCGCGACCTATTTCATGCGGTTGATGGAAAATTACGCGATCACGCCGACCGAGAGTCACCAGATGTTTATCGAGGCGGTGCACCGTTACCTGCTCTGGGCCGCACTGGCGGCGCTGGCGCTGGCGTTGCTGCTAAGTTTTCTGATGACCCGCCGGGTGTTGCGGCCGCTCTCGCAGATGACGCGGATTTCGCAGGAGCTGGCGGCGGGTAACTTTCACAGCCGGGTCGAGGTGGTCTCCAGCGACGAGGTCGGCCAGCTCGGGCTGGCTTTCAACAAGATGGCCGACAGCCTCGAGCAGCTGGAGCAGCTGCGCAAAAACATGGTCACCGATGTCGCCCACGAGCTGCGCACGCCGCTGACTAACCTGCGCGGTTACCTGGAAGGGCTGAGCGACCGGGTGGTGCCGCCGTCGCAGGCGACCTTCCGCATGCTCGAAAATGAAATCCTGCGCCTGGTGCATCTGGTCGATGACCTGCAACAGCTGACCAAGGCGCAATCCGCCCAGGCGTTTCTGCAGCGCCGCGAACTGTCGGTCGCCACCCTGATCGAGCAGCTGCGCAGCCTGTTCACGCCGCGCTTTGCGGCCAAGCAGCTGGAGCTGCGGGTTGAGATCGTGCCGCGCGATCTGGTGGTGTTCGCCGATCTGGACAAGCTACTGCAGGCGCTGCGCAATCTGCTGGAAAACGCCTGGCGCTATACTCCGGCTGCTGGGCAGGTGAGCATCCGTTGCCGCCAGCTGGACGCCATGGTTGAGATTGCCATCTGCAACAGCGGCGCCGGGATCAGCGCCGCCGACCTGCCGTTTATCTTCGAGCGTTTCTTCCGTGCTGACCGCTCCCGTTCACGCGAGCAGGGCGGCGCCGGGATCGGCCTGTCGATCGTCAAAGAGCTGATCGAAGCCCACGGCGGCCAGGTCGGTGCCGAAAGCGCCGCCGGCCTGACCCGCATCTGGGTGCGCCTGCCGCTTTCCGCCTGATTTCCGCTTGTTTACCAAACCCCGTCAATCTTTACCCAATCTTTAACCAGCCTTTATCTGCCCTTGATCTGTCTTTGTTATCCTGCTCAGCAATGAAACAGAAATAGCAGGCCTCGTTTTGGATTGGTCTGCATTGACCCGTGCCGGAAGGGAAAACCCCTGCGAACGCAGCTGGGGAAACCACGCAGTAAAGGAGGAAGAAATGGCAAGCTTAAGAACGGTTCTGACGATTGGTTTGACACTGTTATTCGGTATCATGACGGCCGGGGTGGCGCTGGCGGATGGTGACAATGACAACGACAAGGGTAAGACTTACAGCGTCACCATCACCAACCTGACCAAGAAGCAGATACTGACCCCGCCGGTGGTGATCAGCCATAACAGCGATTTCCGGCTGTTTATGATCGGTCATCCCGCGGGCGATGGTCTGGTTGCGGTGGCGGAGGGTGGCAATACTATGCCGTTAGAGGCGATGCTCGGGACCCACGACGAGGTTTTTGATTATCGGGTCGCTGGCGGAGGGATTCTGCCGGGGCAATCGATGACGCTTATGATCGACGCCAAGGGCCAATACCGCTATCTGAGTCTGGTCGGCATGCTGGCGTCAACCAACGATGCTTTTGTCGCCGTCAATGGCACCCGGCTTCCCCATGACCGGATGAAAAGTCTGACCGCCGTCGCCTACGATGCCGGCAGCGAGGCCAACACCGAGCTCTGTTCGGATCTTCCCGGCCCGCCCTGTGCTGCTGACAGTGGCAACGCGCGGGTGACTATGGGTGCCGAAGGGTTCGTGCATGTGCACAACGGAATCCATGGCGTGGGTGATCTGAGCGCGGCCAACATGGACTGGCATAACCCGGTCGCGACCGTGGTGATTAAAAAGATGAAGGATTGATGAGGGATGCAAGCTGATTGGGGGCAGGCCGCTGGTCTGCCCCCAATCAGCTTTACTTTTCAGTTTTCAGCCCGGCCTTACGCCAGCCGGCCATGTGTCCGTCAAGCAGCACGACTTTCGAGTAGCCGCGCCGCTTTAACAGTCCCTGCATCACCTGCGCGCGGGGGCCATGCTCACAGGTCAAGACCAGCTCGGTCGCTTTGTCTTCGGGCAGCGTTACCAGCCGGAACATCATCTTCCACATCGGCGCATGAATCGCCCCGGGGATATGGCCGCTGCGAAATTCAAACCCGGTGCGGACATCGAGGGTGGTTGGCGGATTTTTGGCTTTCAGCCGCTGCAGTAATTCCTTGGCTTGCACGTTACTTCCTCCAGCGCTGTGAAGTGTCTTCCTGGCCACTGCGGGCAAGCTCCTCCCGAACCTCTTTGACGCTGCGCTGGTAGATGATTTCGCGCCCCATGATGCTGCCGGCGTAGGCCAGTTCATTGCGGGTCGGTTCCAGTTTGCATTTGCTGCTGTGTTCCCCCTCACCAATCAGAATCCAGATGGCCTCGGCTTTTCTGCTGGTGACGGTCACCTCTAGGTTTTTGCCGGACTCGACCACCACTTTGATTTTATCGGTATTCTGCATGGGGGGATCTCCAGTGCGCTGGGCTGGGGTGTTGAAAGTATTTTCTCAAGTGAAAGGCCCGCCACTTGTCGCGCGGGCCTTCTGACTCTGTTTGATGTCCCTTATCACGGGCTCTTCCGGCGCTTGCTGCTCGCCGGTGTCTGAAAACTACCTGTCATCGGATCGGATTCTGTTTCGATAGGCAACCTCCTTTGCTGGGGTTAGCGAATCTAAAACGTCCTACGCCACTATTATACCGCCATCCAGCAATAATTACAGCCACCCAAATCGACAGCCTCATTGTTCACTCAATCACCACCGTTAACATCAGCTCCTGTCCGTCACGCAGGATTTTCAGCGGCACGTCGGTTCCCGGCGCAAAGTCGGTGATCGGCGCCCAGACCGATCTCAGGTTGATGACCTCGCGGTGGGCGAACTCAAGCAGGTGATCACCGGGCAGCAGCCCCGCCTTGGCAAAGGGGTAGCCGGCGTAAACCTTGAGAACTTCGACCCCGCCAGCAGGGTTTTCTTTCGCCAGCCGTAGACCGACCTTGTAGCGATGTTGCCCGTCCAGCCCGGCTTCGAGGATCTCCTCAAAGGTTGCCCGCTCCTGCTGGCTCGCAAGGATGTCGCGAACCTGCTGCGCCTCGACCGATTTCTGTTGGGCCTCAAGGATGGCGAGCAGCAGTTCGAGCAGTTCGCTGTCGGTTCGTTCTGTGTAGCTGCCGAGCCGTTGCCGCAGCAACTCTTCGGCCCGTTGGTTGGCGCCGACCTGGTGAAAGAGACGGCTGGCCAGCAACAGCAGCGGCCGGTCGCTGCCGGAGAGCTCTAGGGCAAATTCAATAATGGCGATGCGTTCGTCAAGGCTCATGCCGAAGAACTCTGGCCCGGTGATCTCCTGCTGCTCAGCGGCGTCGTTCAGCGCCCGGCGCAACGCATAGCGCGCATTGATTGCCGCTTGCCTCTGCAGCTGTTCGGTCTGCAGCGGTGCGACTTCAATCGCTTGTCTGAAATTGTCGAGTGCTCCCCGGTAATCCCCCTGTTTCGCCTGATAATAGCCGAGCGAATAAAGATAGAGAGCATTCTGCGGCTCTTTTTCTGCCGCCGCGACAATCAGCTTGAAGCCGGAGGGTTCAGGCGGCTGTTGGGACAGCAGCCATTCACCGGACCAGTAGGCAACTTTGGCGCTGCCCGGTGCCAGCTGACGCGCTTTGGCGAACAGTTCGGTGATTGCCGTTGGATTTTGCCAGCGCTGGTCGTACTGCAGCAGCCGCGCCAGAGAAACCAGCAGCTGGGCCTGGTCTGTCGTCGCAAAGCTGTTTTCGAGCAGGCTGAAACCATCGGTGACCAGTTCGGGGATCAGTTCTGTGGCGGGATTAGTCGCATCGGCATCGCGCAGCAAAATCTGCGCGCGCAGCAGAAAATACTGCAGACGCAACTGCTTATCACCGGGATTAAGCTTCAATGCCTTGGTCAGACTGACTTCGGCGTATTCGAGGTTGTCGCGCTGAAGAAACTGCTGCGCGACCCGCATATGCGCGGCGAACAGTTCGCGCTGCTGCTGGCGCTGTTCGATATAGTAGTATCCCTCTTTCAACATGAAAAAGAGACTGAGGAAGGCGGTCAGAAAACCGATCCAGCCGACCACCCTTTTAATCTGCTGTTCCAGCGAAAAGGTTTTGACCTGCGCTTCTCCGCAGTGCTGGCACTTGGTCGCCTGCTCCGCCAGCGGCTGCCGACAGGCTCGGCAGAGGTGGTTTTCGCTGTTTGAATTGCCTGATTCCATAGTGACGCCCCGAACCTTGAAAAGGAGATCCCTGTGGGTCAATCGGCGGTCAATTCATCATTAATTGTGTCGCGGGTCAGTAGCCGGGGGCTGGAGGCGAGCTTTGTTCGTCGCCCCAGAACTTCCACCATTTTCTGCGGTTTTCACGCGATTGCTGCCCCTGCTCAGAACCTTTTCCGAGTTCTTTCTGTTCTTGTGCGGCCTTCTTTTCGCGCTGTTTTTCCAGCCCTTTCGGCTGCTCGTCTGCCGTCTCCAGATCTTTTGGTTTCTCTGGTTTCTCTGGTTTCTCTGGCTTGTTCTTCTCTTTTGTTTTCAGGTCCATACGATCAGCGTCGGCAACTTTGCTTTTTGTCTTCATTTGGTGCTTTTGGGTCTGCTCCTTGGCTGGCTTGCCTTTGTCGGCAAACACCGGCGGAACAAACAGCAAGCCGCTGACGATGAACAGCATCAGTAATATTCTCATAGCGCCTCCTTCAGGTTCCGGGCGGGTTACAACACTTGAAAGGCAAGTATAGCGTATCTGGACAGAGAGCGGTTTGCGGGAGGGGGATTTGTTTAACTGCGCAGCGCCAGTTCGGTCTTTTCCAGCGCCAGCATCTGATCGCGCAGCCGGGCCGCGGCTTCGAAATCAAGATCGGCCGCCGCGGCCAGCATCTGCGTCTTGAGTTCGACGATCTGTTTGCGCAGCTCTTCCGGATTGCCGTATTCGGCGAGGTCTTCGGCTACATGGCGCAGATCAACGTAATCCTTGGCCGAAAGGTCTTCGAGGATCGAGCGCAGCGATTTCTTGATCGTCTGTGGCGTGATGCCGTGTTCCAGGTTGTAGGCCAGCTGTTTTTCGCGGCGACGTTCGGTCTCATCCAGGCAGGCCTGCATCGATTTCGTCAGCTTGTCGGCGTACATGATCACCCGGCCGTTGACGTTGCGCGCGGCGCGGCCGCAGGTCTGGATCAGCGAACGGGCCGAGCGCAGAAAGCCTTCTTTGTCGGCGTCAAGGATGGTCACCAGCGAAACCTCGGGGATATCCAGCCCTTCGCGCAGCAGGTTGATGCCGACCAGCACGTCGATCTCGCCTGAGCGTAAGCTACGGATGATCTGCATCCGCTCAATGGTGTCGATGTCCGAATGCATGTAGTTGACGCGGATGCCGAGTTCCTGCAGGTAGCCGGTCAGGTCTTCGGCCATTCGTTTGGTCAGGGTGGTGACCAGCACCCGCTCGCCGCTGGCGGTGGTGGTGCGGATCTCTTCGAGCAGATCATCGACCTGATTGGTGGCCGGGCGGATTTCGATCGGCGGGTCGACCAGTCCGGTCGGCCGGATCACCTGCTCGACGAACACGCCGTCGGCTTTCTGCATTTCGTAATCGGCGGGGGTGGCGGAAACATAGACGGTGGCCGGCTGGCGGGCGACGAACTCTTCGAACATCAGCGGCCGGTTATCGAGCGCGCTCGGCATGCGGAAGCCGTAGTTGGTCAGGGTCTCCTTGCGCGAGCGGTCGCCGCGGTACATGGCGCCAACCTGGCTGACGCTGACGTGGCTTTCGTCGATGAACATCAGCGCGTCGTCCGGCAGGTAAGAAAGCAGCGTCGCCGGCGGTTCACCCGGCTTGCGGCCGTCGAGAAAGCGCGAGTAGTTCTCGATCCCCTGGCAGTAGCCCATCTCCTCGATCATCTCGATGTCGAACATCGTGCGCTGTTCAATGCGCTGCGCCTCGAGCAGCATGTTGCGCTCTTTGAAGTACTGGATGCGCAGCTGCAATTCATCCTGAATTTCCTTGATCGCCCGCTCAAGGGTCGGTTTGGTGGCGACGTAGTGGCTGGCCGGGAAGATGCCGGTGCGCTCTAAACGGTCGATCACCTGGCCGCGCAGCGGATCGATTTCGCTGATGGCGTCGATCTCGTCGCCGAAAAACTCGATCCGCAGGGCGCGTTTCTCTTCGTAGGCGGGGAACACCTCGACGCTGTCGCCGCGCACCCGGAAGGTGCCGCGATGAAAATCGATGTCGTTGCGCTCGTACTGGATTTCGACCAGATTTTTCAAAAACTGATTGCGGTCCAGCTCCATCCCGACCTGCAGGTTGACCAGCATGCCGTAGTAGGCTTCCGGCGAACCGAGGCCGTAGATGCAGCTGACCGAGGCGACGATCAGCACGTCGCGGCGGGTCAGCAGGCTGCGGGTGGCGCTGTGGCGCAGCTTGTCGATCACCTCGTTGATCGAGCTGTCCTTTTCGATGAAGGTGTCGGTCGATGGGACGTAGGCTTCCGGTTGGTAATAATCGTAATAGCTGACGAAGTATTCGACGGCGTTGTTGGGAAACAGCTCTTTGAACTCGCCGTACAGCTGCGCCGCCAGGGTTTTGTTGTGCGCCAGCACCAGCGTCGGGCGCTGCAGCTGGTTGACGATATTCGCCATGGTGAAGGTCTTGCCCGAGCCGGTGACGCCGAGCAGCACCTGATGCCGGTCGCCACGTTCGATCCCTTCAACCAGCTCCTTGATCGCCTGCGGCTGGTCGCCGCACGGTTGGTAATCGGATTTCAGTTCAAATCTGGCCATGCTTCAACCTGTGCAAAGGGGAAAGCTGACAGGGTACCCTGAGAGCGGGGTCGCGGGAAAGGGGCGTGCGCTGAAAATATCTGGCGGGCGGGCTGATTAAGCTGCCGGTAACGGCTCCGGTCTGAAGCGCGCGGTCATAAGTTGTTTCACTGTCCGGTGTTCAGTTTTTCGGCTTTGCGCAGCGCGGCCTCAAGTCGTTCAATTTCGCTTTCGGCGGCTTTTTTCGCCGTTATGTCATAAATGAAACCGTCGAGATACTGCACTTCATCCTGCTGGTTGAAGATGGCCTTGCCTCGCTCATGGACCCAGCGGACTTCTCCGCTGCTGGTCTGCAGACGGTATTCAAGTTCGTAGGGCAGTTTTTGGCCGGTGCTCTGCTGAATCTTTACTCTGACCTGGGCGAGGTCATCCGTATGGATGATGCTGGTAAACGAACGCACCTGGTTGTTGATGAAATCTGTTGCCGGATAACCACTGAGCTCCTGGATGGCGTCGCTCAGGTAGGTTTTTGTCCAGTTTTCATCATTGCGACTGCGATAAACGACGCCGGGAAGGTTTGCCACCAGGCCGCGGTATTTCAGCTCGCTCTCCTGCAGCTGGCGGGTGGTCAGAAAGGTGCTGAAGCCATCCGGCAGGCGGCGGCCGATGGTTTCAAACAGCTGGCATTCGCCGGCCGTCCAGACCCGGGGGTGAGAGCATTGATGCATACCGAACAGCCAGGGTTTTCCGCTGCGCGGATGGATCGCCAGGATCAGCTGTGACTGGATCGAAAACTGTTCGGCTAATTCTGCCGGCAGCGACAGCGGGCTCTTCTGGTCGTAACAGACCGGGTGCCGCGAGTCCCGCGCGTGCTGAAAGGCGTCCCGGGCTTCCGGGGTCATCGGCAGGTCGGTTTTCAATGCCAGGGCGCCGGGATACTCTGCCGTGGTACACTCCATCATCACTTGCCAGGTCGCCGCGGCCGGATCGCAGGGGTAGATCAGCCAGGCCCGGTCGCAGCCGAAGATCGCCAGGGTGGTCTTCAGCAGCTGTTCCATCAGTTCTTCAAGGTCGCTGCTCTGGTCGATGACCTGATCGACCCGCTCAATGCTCAGCAGGGGGTACTGACTGGCGGCGTCCTGTGTCTGCTCAAGCAGTTGCCGGGTCAGCTGCTGGTTCTGCTTTTGCAGTTCTGTTGCTTGCCGACGCAGCAGTGAAAATTCCTGACGTTCGGTCTGGTTGAGATCGTCATCGTCCTGCATTGTCGCACCTCCCCATAAAACAAATACTTTACAGCATAGAGTGAAGAAAGGCTCAGGGTATTTTCTTTACTCAAAGGCAGATTTTATTAACGACAGAGCTGACTTTGCTGGCTCAGAAAAACAAAGCCCGGTAGAGCTTGTGAATCATCGGTTGACATGTTTCACTTGGTGGCGCAGGTTACGGCGTTCGTATCAATGTTCCGCAAGTGCGGGTTCTATAAAGGATGAGACATGACCGAAGAGAAAAGCAAATTCGTCTATTCGATCTTCTGGAACTGCGGTCTGATCGCTATCGGCACCCTGATTCAGGCGATCGCCCTGAAGGCCATTGCCATCCCGCATAATTTCGTTCCCGGCGGACTGTTCGGCGTTGGTTCGCTGATCTATTATAAAACCGATTTTCTCGACCCCGGCCTGCTCTACCTGTTGTTGAACGTGCCGATGTTTATCCTCGGCTACATCTTTATTTCACGCCGTTTCCTCTGGTACAGCGCCCTGGCGATGGGTCTGATCGCCTTTTACTATCAGCTGATCGATTTTCAGATTCACATCAGTACCCAACTCTATGCCGCGCTGGTGTTCGGCATGTTGCTCGGCGTCGGTGCCGGCATGGTGTTGCGGTCGTTGGGGTCCAACGGCGGCCTCGACGTGGTCGCGGTGATCCTCAACCAGAAATTCAATATCGGCGTCGGCAAGGTCTACTTCGGTTTTAACCTGCTGCTCTTTTCGCTGAGTTTTGTCAGTCTGGACAACGATCTGGTGATCGCTTCAATGATCGCCGTGTTCGTCTGTTCTGCGGCCGTCGATTATTGTTTGTCGATGTTCAATCAGCGCAAATTGACCTTCATCGTCTCGGAGAAGCCGGATGAAATCGCCGATCAGGTGATGACCCACCTGAAGATCGGCACGACCATGCTGCCGGCGATCGGCGCTTATCACAAACAGGAAAAGACCGTGCTGATGGTGGTGATCAACAATATCCAGCTGAAACGGCTGGAGGAGATTGTTTTTACCGCCGACAACTACGCACTCTTTATTGTCGAGAACACCTTTAGCGTGCTGGGCTCGACCTTTTCGCGGCGGAAGATTTACTGAAACGGCGGATTATTCGGCGGGTGCAGCGGCAGTTCCAGGGTAAATCTGCTGCCGAGATCGGGGCGCGAGTTGACGCTCATGCGGCCGCCGTGGTTTTTGCAGATAATAAAATAGCAGGTCGACATGCCGAGTCCGGTGCCGATGCCGGGCTTGCGGGTTGCGTAGAACGGCTCAAAGATCCGCTTGCGCAGCTCTTCTTCCATCCCGCAACCGTTATCTTCAATCTCGCAGAGCAGAGCCTTCTCCCGCTTTTTCAACCGCAGAATCAGCCGGGGTTTTTCTTCACTGGGCAATGTCGCCCTGTGCTTTTCCCAGAAATGCAGCCGCTTACTTAGCGCATTGGCGCCGGCATTGAGCAGGTGCAGAAAAACCTGCTGCAGCTGCCCCGGGCTGCAGTAACAGGCCGGCAGCTCCTGATCGTACTGACGGACCAGCTCGATTTTCCGGAAATCGATCCCCTGATTGCGGTTGATGCTACCGGTTGCCAGTTCGGCCGCTTTGTCAAGCAGTGTGCTGATGTTGTGGTACTGAAAATCGCTGTTGTCTTTGTGGCTGAAGTTGAGCATGTTCTGCACCACGTCGGCGGCTTTCTTCCCCGCTTCGATGGCGGCATTAAGAATGGCGTGGATGCCCCGCTGCTCAATGTACTGGTCGAGATGGTCGATGTCGAAGCCGCATTCTGCCGCCAGCTCGATATTCTTTGGCAGGTTGGGGTGCAAGCGGTTGCGCATGACCTGCAGGTTCTGCAGGATACTGGCGAGCGGGTTGTTGATCTCGTGGGAAACGCCGGTCGCCAGGTTGCTGATCGACTCCAGCTTCTCCTGCAGGATGAAGAACTCTTCCCGTTGGGCCTGCTCGGTGACATCGTCGATGCGCAGCAGCGCGCCGGCAACCAGTTCTTCGCTGCCGGGATAGAGGCTGAGCTCGAACAGCCTCGACGGCTCGGCCCGCCGCCAGGGGAAGCGTCCCAGGTGAACGCAGGTGCCGGTCGTAAGAACCTGGTCCAGCGCGTCAGCCAGCTGCGAAAACTCAGGCAGCAGCTGCGGCAGCGACTTACCCAGCAACTGTTGTTCGCAGAGACCCAGCAGGGTGACCGCCGCCCGGTTATAGAGACAGATGCGTTTATCCAGATTGATGCCGAGCAGCGGCAGCGGCAGGCAGTCCAGATTGCCTGGCAGTTGTTTGTTGGCGCCGTTCAGCTTGCTGACAGTTCCGGTGCTTTTCGCCCTTCTTTGCTGCCCTGGAGCGTCTCTCTCTGCGGGCTTGTCGACCATTTATTTCCCCCCTCTTCGGCTTTTCTTTAATTAACATTACTGCATGCGGCAATGGCAAGAAAAAAATTCCGCTTATTCCTGTGCCATTGCCGGGACCAGCAGCGCCGGGTCGAGGCGGTGTTCAAACCAGTTGAGCCGCCAGTCAAGGTGGGGGCCGGTTACCCGACCGGTCGCGCCGATGGTGGCGATCTGCTGCCCCTGCCGGACCGTTTCCCCTTCAGACACCAGAATCTTCTCCAGATGCAGAAAGCTGGATGATAGCCCGTGACCATGATCGATGATCAGGGTGGTGCCGGAGAAAAACATCCCTGGATGCGCCAGGGTCACGGTGCCGCCGGCCGGGGCGACAACCGGGGTGCCGGTCGGCGCGGCGATGTCGATGCCGAAGTGGGGGCGGCGCGGTTCGCCGTTGAGAATCCGCTGGCTGCCGTAAACCCCGCTGATCCGGCCTTTGGCCGGCCAGATGAAATTTTCTGTAAAGTGTGGCAGGTCGCTGTCGTGCTGCCGGGCTTGCCGGGCCTGTTTGGCTTCGCCGGCGATCCGCTGCAACTCTTCGGCGCTCGGCGCCATCATGTTTTTGCTGATTCCGTCGATCCGCTGAATCTGGTAACTGCGTTGATTGATCTGCAGCTCTTCGGTGGTCACCAGCCCATCCGGTGCGATCAGGGTCAGGCTCTGGCGGGCGCCGACATCGCGGCCGAAACCGAAGATGAACTGACCACTTTCGTTCAGTTTCAGTCGTTGTTCACCAAAATAAACCTTGCTGCCGGGTTCCGCCTGGCCACGCACCAGCCCCCCTTGGGTCAGCTGTCCTGACAGCTGGAGTTCGGCTGCTGCGCTCAGCGGGCAGAGCAACAACAGCAGATATGCGCAGAGTCTGAAATAGCTCATTTGGTGCTGATGTTGAATTCGACCCGACTGGCCGTGCCCTCTTTTGGAGTTTGGTAGATGTCGGTTTTCATCAGGAAAATCTGCGCTTTGATCGCCTCATTCTCGGCGACCAGCGCGTCCCTGACCCGAAAGGCGCGCTGCTTGGCTAGCTCGGCCAGCTCCTCTTCGCCGACAATCACGTTACTCAGCAGCAGTTTTTCCATCTCCTCGACCGGCAGGCTTTTCAGCAGGCCGATAAAGTTGCGCGGCCGCGGGAACTCGGCGTTTTCGTAGACGCTGGTCAGCAGCTCCGGGTATTCTTCAGTGGTTATTTCCAGCTGCTCGGGGCTTTCAGGCGCTTTGCCATCCTCCTGCAGCTGTTGCCATTTGGCCGCGACCAGCATTCGCCGCAGTTGCTCCTGGCGGTAGGCTTCGGGGTCCTGCGCCTGGTCGACGAAGCCGCTGATCTCCAGGGTCAGAGATGGCCGTTTGGCGAGCATTGCCGACAGCTTGCTCAGCTTCTGCCGTTCTGCGTCACTGAGCCGGGCGATGCCGCTGGCGAAGGTGACATTGGTGAAATCGTCACCGCCGCCGGCCAGCGACGCCAGTAGCGAGAAGGGGGAAGTCGCCGCCTTGACCAGCAGGTTCTTGAGGATGGTGAAGATGGTTCCGGCGATACTGAAGCTGGGATCGTTCAGGTTGCCGGAGATCGGCACATCCAGATGGATTTCACCGTTCTGGTCTTTAAGCAGCGCGATCGCCAGTGAGACCGGCAGGGAGGTTGCCTGCTCGCTTTTGACCGAATCGCCGAAGGTGAACTGATCGATCATGACCTTGTTTCTGGCTTTGATGTTCTGGTGCTCGATATGGTAGCTGAGATCAAGATTAAGTTTCCCCTTATCGATAACGTAACCGAGATAGGTTCCGGAATAAGGGGTCATCGGCGTCAGGTCGATATCCTCAAAACGGATCGTCAGGTCGGCGAAAAGATCTTTGCTCAAGGGGTTGAGTTTGCCGCTGATCGACAGCGGTGAATGGTTCTCCAGCTGGCCGCGCAGATCGACGTCGGCCTGCATCTCCTCCGCCGAAGCCAGCCCGGTCACCCGGCCGCCCAGCTGATACATGGTCGTGGCGAAGGTGCTCGGCAGGTGCCGGTCGGTGAAGGAGACGGTCCCCCCCTGCAGGGTCAAAGCGTCGATGCGGATGTCGGCCGGCGGCCCGCTCTCTTCTTCAATCACCTCCACCACCAACGGCTGCTCTCCCGGCGCCGCTTCGACCGTTTGAGTTTCTTTGGCGGTGACGCTGGTCAGGTTCACCCGGCCATCCTTGTCGATGAGGATGTTGGCCAGATAGTTGCTCAAAGAGACCTCTTTGATCAGCAGCGAGAAGGGTTGGATCTGCCCTTCGATCTCTTGCAGCGCGAGGCTCTCCCAGGCCAGTAGTTCGCCGTCGGTTAAAGGATCGCGCAGGTTGAAGTCGCTGATATTAACGCGCCCACTGAAGCTGCCGGTCAACTGGTCCGGCTGTTCAGCCAGCTTGACGAAGAGGTTGGTGTAGAGTTTGCCGTCGCGCAGGCTGACCTTGACCTGTTCCGGCAGAAAGTCGTTGAGCAGAGTCAGCGGCAGCGCCTTGATGTCGGTTTGCGCCTGCAGCCGTATCGGGCTGTGTGCCAGCTTGCCGGCGAGGGCAACAGTCCCCTTGCGGCCGATTCTGGCGTCCAGTTTAAACGGACTCTGAGCCGATTTCGGATAGGTCAGGTTCTCCAGGCTGGCATCCAGCCGGTCGATCTTCAGCTGCGGTGTTTTTGCCAGGCTGGCGTCGGTAAACTGCAGCGCGAACTGCTCCAGCGCAATACGGTCAAGCTGCAGCCTGAATTTATCCGTATCGATCTTCAACGCATGTTTCTGCCAGGGGAGCGTCACTGTCACCGGGCCCGCCGCCGGTTCGGCCGGACTTTTGTCCTTATCGCGCAGCAGCGCCAGCGGTGACAGGCTGCCGTCGGCGTTGCGCCGCGCCTGCAGCGTGGCGTCGCTGAGCTTGATGCTGCCGAGTTGCAGCAGCAGCTGTTCCAGATCGAAAGAGGCGCCGGTGATGCTCAGCTCGTTGAGGTTGAAGTGGTCCTGATCGGTGAAAGGGATCTGCAGCTGGTGCAGACCCAGCTGCAACTGCTCCAGCTTGAGGCTGACCTGCGGGCCGAGCTGAAGGTGCGTGGCCAGGTTCAGACTGCCCTCCGGCGGCAGGGTCAGCAGGTCGGTCAGATAGGGGTAGTGTGGCTTCAGTTGCAGCCCGTTGAGCAGCAGGTCGAGTTCGGCGGAGAGCGGATTCAACCCGAACTGCCCCGCCAGCGAAAAGCTCATCCCCCGCGCCGTCTGCAGTTTGAAATCGAGTGCGGTCAGCTGCTCCGGGTGGGTCGAGAGGCCGTCGAGCTGCAGGTTGATCCCTTCAATCGTTTCCGCAAAGCCGCCGGCCGGGTAATCATCCTGATAATGCAGGGTCCCGTCATAGACCACCAGTTTGGCGATTTTCAGCAGCGGCAGCGCCGCCGGCTCGGTGGCCTGGTCTGCGGCAGCGGCCGGCTGCGCTTCAGCCTGTTGCGGCTGCAGTTGCAGCAGGTTCACCAAGCCTTGGTTGTCACGTGAGACAAACAGTTGCGGCTGCCAGATCTCCAACGAGTTGAGGCTGAACTGCTGTTGCAGCAGGTCCGCCTGATCGAGGTCGAGGATCAGGGTCGGCAGCAGGAACAGGTTGTTGCCGTTCGGCTCGCGGATATCGATGTCGGTCAAGGCCAGTTCGCCGCCGAGCAGCAGTTGCGGAACTTTGTTGGCTGAGACGCGGTAGCGCAGGTCGATCTGGCTGTCGAGAATCCCCGATTTCAGTTCGACCGGCAAGGGGAGTGGTGAGTGAAGGGCGTAAAAGCTCAGGTCGATTCCGGTCAAAGTCAGAGATAGTGAGGTTTCCAGCGACTGGTGAAAAGGTTTCAGCTGGCCTTTGGCGCGCAGCTCAGAGCCGTTAAGCAGCAGCCGCAGTTGTGGTTCGACATAGGTCTCGACCAGATAGGGGATGTTGCCGATAACCGGGATGCTCAGGCTCAGTTCACGGATCTGATGCTGCGATTTTTTCTCTGAGGTCTGGTCGGTGAAATCGACCGAGCCGTCGCTGATAACGATATTGTTGAGCGAGAATTCGAGAGGTTCCCCCGGTTCAGCCGCTGTGGCAGCCGGAGTTTCCCCCCCCAGCCGGGTAAAGTCGGAGAAGTTGAACTCCTGCTTGCCGAGCAGTTCGATGTTGACGAAGAGACCGTCCAGTTCGACCCGGTCGAGGATCAGCGCCAGATCGATCAGCGAGCGGCCGCTGCCGGAGAGCATCAGTCGCTTGAAGGTAACGAAGCTCTGCTCGCTGTTCTGTTCGGTCAGCTTGAGCCCTTCGATCTCGAGGGACAGGCTGAAGGGGTTGAAAAAAGCCTTTTCAATCGTCAGCGTGCGGCTGGTGTTTTCAGCGAACCACTTGCTCCCCTGCGCTTTGATCTGCCAGGGAACGACCAGCATAGACAACAGCAGCAGACCAAGAATGGTACCGATGGTGATCAGCGTATATTTTTTCCAGCGTGGCATCAAAAGTTCCTCCAGCGACAAGAGAAAAAGAAAATCCTCTGGAAGTTTATCACACTGCTTGAAAAGCACTCAGCAGCGATTGTTGTTCGTGGTTTCCCTGTTACACTGAAAATCCTCTTTTCATGAAATTGCGCTGGCGCCAGAGGGTAAGACGCCCTTGACATGCAACCGAATCGGTTATAGTTTCATCGCGCAAAACAATTGTTTACTGCTTTGCTTGCGCGTCATTCGATCTCTAACTTTCATCTTCAGGAGGCACGGCATGAAAAGGTTCATGGCACGACTGGTTCCGGTTCTGGCGCTGATGGCGCTGGCGACGACGGCCCAGGCAAAAACTCTGGTCTACTGTTCCGAAGGAAGCCCGGAGGGGTTCAATCCGGTCTTCTACACCGCAGGAACCACCTTCGACGCGACGTCGAAAAATGTCTTTGAAGGGCTGACCCACTTTGTCCGCGGCACCACCACCATCGAACCCGGCATGGCCGAGAGCTGGGATGTCTCCGCCGATGGCAAGACCTACACCTTCAAGCTGCGCAAAGGGGTCAAGTTTCACGCTGCCGAGCATTTTACGCCGAGCCGTGACATGAACGCCGATGACGTGATTTTCACCTTCGAGCGCCAGTGGAAAGCCGAACACCCTTTCCATAAAATCTCCGGCGGCAGCTACGAGTATTTCAACGGCATGTCGATGCCCGACCTGCTCAGCAGCATCGAGAAGGTCGATGATTATACCGTCAAATTCAATCTGAACCGTCCGGAAGCGCCGATGCTGGCTAACCTGGCGATGGACTTCGCAGTGATCCAGTCGGCTGAGTACGCTGATGCGATGCTGAAAGCCGGCACCCCGGAGAAGGTCGACCAATGGCCGATCGCGACCGGTCCCTTTGCTTTTGCCGGCTACAAGAAGGACGCCCAGATCCGTTACACCGCCAATCCGAACTACTGGAAAGGCAAAGCGCCGATCGACAAGCTGGTCTTCGCCATCACTCCTGACGCCTCGGTACGTTATGCCAAGCTGAAGGCTGGCGAATGCCAGATCATGCCTTATCCGAACCCGGCCGACCTGGCGGCGATGCAGGCTGATACCAGTATCAACCTGATGCAGCAGGAAGGGCTCAACGTCGGCTACCTCGCTTACAACGCGCTGGTGAAGCCGTTTGATAATGCCAAGGTGCGTAAGGCGCTGAACCACGGCATCAACAAAGCGGCGATTATCGACACTGTCTTCCAGGGTGCCGGCAAGCCAGCGAAAAATCCGCTGCCGCCGACCATCTGGTCGTACAATCAGGCGACTGTTGATGATGCTTTTGACCTGGAACTGGCGAAAAAACTGCTCGCTGAGGCCGGTTATCCGAACGGCTTCGAGATGAAGATCTGGGCGATGCCGGTGCAGCGTCCGTACAACCCGAACGCCCGGCGCATGGCCGAAGTCATTCAGGCCGACTGGGCGAAAATCGGCGTCAAGGCCGAGATCGTTTCTTATGAGTGGGGCGAGTACCTGAAGCGCTCCAAGGACAAGGACCGTGACGGCGCCATCCTGCTCGGCTGGACCGGCGACAACGGCGATCCGGACAACTTCCTCGCCGTGCTGCTCGGTTGTGACGGCGTCGGCGGTTCCAACCGCGCCCAGTGGTGTTACCAGCCGTTCGAAGACCTGATTCAACAGGCAAAACAGGTCGCCGATCCGCAGCAGCGCACCAAGCTCTACGAGCAGGCGCAGATCGTCTTCAAGGAGCAGGCTCCCTGGGCGACCATCGCCCACTCGGTCGTTTTCGAGCCGCTCAGCAAGAACGTGCTCAACTACAAGATCGACCCCTTAGGTGGACATATTTTCTACGGTGTCGATCTGAAATAACCGACAGAACAGAACGACCCAGGCCGGGAGGGGCGCGCCCTTCCCGGCCTTTTCATGACAGGTGATTATGTTCAGTTTTATTCTCAAGCGGATCAGCGTGGTGATCCCGACCTTTCTCGGGGTCACCCTGCTGACCTTTGCCCTGATCCGGCTGATCCCCGGCGACCCGGTCGAACTGATGGCCGGCGAGCGCGGTGTCGACCCGGTTCGGCATGCCCAGCTGCTGGCCGATATGGGGCTCGACAAGCCGCTGCTGGTGCAGTACTGGAACTATCTGACCGGCATCTTTCAGGGTGATCTGGGGACCTCGCTGGTCACCCGCGAGCCGGTGCTGCGCGAGTTTTTCACCCTGTTTCCGGCGACGCTGGAGCTGGGCACCTGCGCCATCATCATTGCCGTACTGATCGGCCTGCCGGCCGGGATCATCGCCGCAGTGCGGCGCGGCAAGGCAACCGACTACACGGTGATGGGGATGTCGTTGACCGGCTACTCAATGCCGATCTTCTGGTGGGGACTGCTGCTGATTCTGCTGTTTTCGGTCAAGCTGGGCTGGACGCCGGTTTCCGGGCGGATTTCGGCGCTGTTCTGGGTCGATGAGGTCAGCGGCTTCATGCTGATCGACGCGTTTCTTTCTGATGAAAAAGGGGCGCTGATTTCTGCGCTGCAGCATCTGATTCTGCCCTCCATCGTACTGGCGACCATCCCGCTGGCGGTGATCGCGCGCATGACCCGCTCGGCGATGCTCGAAGTGCTGCGCGAAGATTACGTACAGGTGGCGCGCGCCAAAGGGCTGGCGATGCCGCTGGTGGTCTGCGTCCACGCACTGCGCAACGCGCTGATTCCGGTCATTACCGTCATCGGTCTGCAGGTCGGGGTGCTGATGGCCGGGGCGATTCTGACCGAAACGATCTTCTCCTGGCCGGGGATCGGCAAGTGGCTGCTCGATTCGATCCACCGCCGCGACTATCCGTCGGTGCAGGGGGGGATTCTGCTGGTTGCCTGCCTGGTGATCTTCGTCAACCTGACGGTCGATATTTTCTACGGCGTGGTCAATCCACGTATCCGCCATAACCGCTGATAGGAGCTGAGGATGAGTGAACTGGTTCAGACAGCGGAGCTGGATGCTGCGCCACCCGGCCCCTGGCGGGAATTCTGGGGCTATTTCTGCGAAAATCGCGGCGCCTTGATCGGCTTCTGCTTTATTCTGGGAGTGCTGCTGGCAGCGCTGTTCGCCAACCAGCTGACTCCGCACAGCCCCTTTGAGCAGTACCGCGACGCGATTCTTACCCCGCCGGCCTGGCAGCAGGGCGGCCTCTGGAAATATCCGCTGGGGACCGACGAGGTCGGCCGCGATATCCTCACCCGGCTGCTGCACGGCGGACGGATGTCGCTGTTCATCGGCATGCTGGTGGTCACCACCTCGCTGCTGATCGGCACCCTGATCGGCCTGATCGCCGGCTACGCGCGGGGGATGACCGACACCCTGATCATGCGCGCCATGGACATCATCATGGCGCTGCCGAGCCTGCTGCTGGCGCTGGCGATTGTCACCATTCTGGGGCCGGGGCTGATCAACGCGGCGATCGCCATCGCCATCACCTATCTGCCGCACTATGTGCGCATCACCCGCGCTTCGGTGATCGCTGAAAGCTCCAAGGATTACGTCACCGCGTCACGGGTGTCCGGCGCCGGGGTCTGGCGACTGATGTTCATCACCATTCTGCCCAACTGCATGGCGCCGCTGATTGTGCAGGCCTCGCTCGGCTTTTCCAATGCCATCCTCGACGCTGCCGCGCTCGGCTTTATCGGCCTGGGCGCCCAGCCGCCGAGTCCGGAGTGGGGTTCGATGCTCTCCGGCGCGCTTGAATTCATTCAGCGGGCCTGGTGGGTGGTGACCTTTCCGGGGTTGATGATTCTGCTCACGGTGCTGGCTTTTAACCTGATGGGGGATGGCTTGCGCGATGCCCTCGATCCGAAGATGAAACAATAATGGCATTACTCGAAATCGAAAATCTGACCGTCGAGTTCGGCAGTGAAAAACGCCCCTTCAGAGCGGTTGACCACGTCTGTCTGCGGGTCGACAAGGGCGAAGTGGTCGGGATTGTCGGCGAGTCCGGCTCAGGAAAATCGGTGACCGCCAAGGCGATCATGGGGCTGATCGACTGGCCCGGCCGGGTCCGGGCAGAGCTGCTCGATTTTGATGGCCAGGATCTGCTGGCGATGCCGGAAAAGCAGCGTCGCCAGATTACCGGTCGCGAAGTAGCGATGATTTTTCAGGAGCCGATGACCAGTCTCAACCCCTGCTTCACCGCCGGATTCCAGATCATGGAAGCGCTGAAGATTCACGAGGGGGGGAGTAAAGCCGAACGCAAAGCGCGGGCGCTGGAACTGCTGCAACAGGTCGGCATCCCCGATCCGGCGGCACGACTGCGGGCCTATCCGCATCAGCTCTCCGGTGGCATGAGTCAGCGGATCATGATCGCTATGGCGATTGCCTGTAATCCCCGCCTGCTGATCGCCGACGAGCCGACCACCGCCCTCGACGTGACCATTCAGGCGCAGATCATCGACCTGCTGCTAAAGCTGCAGCAGCAGGGGGATATGGCGCTGATGCTGATCACCCACGATCTGGCGCTGGTCGCAGAAGCCGCCCAGCGGGTGGTGGTGATGTATGCCGGCCAGGTGGTCGAAACCGGCCCGGTTCCGGCGATATTTGACACTCCTCGTCACCCTTACACCGCCGCATTGCTTGAAGCGCTGCCGGAGCGTTCGGTCGGGCACGCCCGTTTGCAGACCATTCCCGGCGTGGTGCCGGGGCAGTTTGATCGGCCGAGCGGCTGTCTGCTTAATCCGCGCTGCAAGTTTGCCAATCAGCGTTGCCGCAGTGAAGCACCAGTGTTGGAAACTCTGGCTGATGGCCGTCAGGTGCGTTGTCACACGCCACTGGATGATGAAGGAAGAGCGCAGGGATGAATGAACCGCAACCGTTACTTAAAGCCACAAACCTGACCCGTTTCTACGAAGTCTCGCAGGGGCTGTTCAAACCCCACGCGCTGGTCAAGGCGCTCGACGGGGTCTGTTTTCAGGTCGCCGCCGGCAAGACCCTGGCGGTCGTCGGGGAGTCGGGCTGCGGCAAATCGACGCTGGCGCGGCAGGTGACAATGATTGAGCGGGCGACCAGCGGCGAGTTGCAGTTCGATGGTTTCGATCTGGTCAAGATCACCGATCCGCAATTGAAAGAGGCGCGGCAACGGGTGCAGATGATCTTTCAGAACCCCTTCGGTTCGCTGAATCCACGCAAAAAGGTCGGCAGCATCATCGGCGAACCGCTGGTCATTAATACCTCTCTGACGAAAGCCGAACGGGAAGAGCGGGTGCGGGCGATGATGGGCAAGGTCGGTTTGCGCCCCGAACACTACCAGCGCTATCCGCACATGTTCTCCGGCGGTCAGCGTCAACGGATCGCCGTGGCGCGGGCGCTGATGCTGGAACCCAAGCTGGTGGTTGCCGACGAACCGGTTTCGGCCCTCGATGTGTCGGTTCAGGCTCAGGTGCTGAATCTGCTGATGGACATTCAGCAGGAGATGAATCTGGCCTTTCTGTTCATCTCCCACGATCTGTCGGTGGTGCGGCATATCGCCGATGACGTCATGGTGATGTACCTTGGCCGGGTCGCCGAATATGGCGAAGCGGAACAGATCTTCCAGAACCCGCAGCACCCCTATACCCGTGCCCTGCTTGCCTCGACCCCGCACCTCAAGGCGCAGAACCGTCAGCAGCGGATTATCCTGACCGGTGAACTGCCTTCGCCTTTGGCGCCGCCGCCCGGCTGCGTTTTTCACACCCGTTGTCCTCATACCAACGCGCGCTGCCGCAGCGAAATTCCACAATTGCTCAGTCTGGCTGAAGGCCGGCAGGTGGCCTGTCACGGCATCGAAGAAGGGCGCATTTGAGCGATCTGAACAGGGTCCGCTGAGTTATCTCTGCCAACTTCGTCAGTCGCACCTTTCGCCATCCGCTGCAAGGACCTTGTTGGTACAAATGGCGGCACCGGACGTGGGTGTCGTCTGCTGCGGACTGTTTTAATCTTGGTTTCGTTTCTGGTCAGCTTTGTCTTGTTGTTAAAGGAGAAAGATTGGATAGTGCTAAGATTCGTCCGGGGATGGGGAGATAGATGTTAGTCAAACTCCCCGATATCCCCTCAGAGAGTATTTTCACAGACAGGTTAATGATGCAAACCGAGACTTCTTCTTCGTCAGAAGCTCGCCGGCAGTCTCTCCGCGCTGTTAAGGTCGCCGGTATTTATGCCGTTTTTGGTTTGCTCTGGATCCTGTTCTCAGATCAACTCCTGCTGCTTGTCACCAATGATGCAAACTCCCTGGCTCAATTGCAGACGCTAAAAGGCTGGCTTTTTATCGTCGTAACCGCTGCCTTGCTCTTTCTTCTGGTACGTCAGGTTTTGGCGGCCCAGAGCCGGGGGCAATCTTCCTTGCGGCAAAGCGAGCAACGCTTTCGCACCCTGCTCAACACGATCCCCGATCTGATCTGGCTGAAAGATGCAGATGGTGTCTACCTGTCCTGCAATTCAACCTTCGAACGTTTCTTTGGTGCCAAAGAGGCGGATATTGTCGGTAAAACCGATTACGATTTTGTCGACCGGCAATTGGCGGATTTTTTTCGTGACAACGACTACAAGGCGATGATGGCGGGCAAGCCGACCAGCAATGAAGAATGGATCACCTTTGCTGATGACGGCTATCGGGCGCTGCTGTTAACGACCAAAATGCCAATGCACGGCGCCGATGGTCATATCATTGGCGTCCTGGGGGTAGGGCGCGACATCTCGACGTTGCGGCAGGCCGAAGAAGAAAGGGCAAATCTTGAAAGCCAGCTGCAGCAGGCCCGCAAAATCGAATCAATCGGTCAACTCGCGGGTGGTGTTGCCCATGATTTCAACAACATGCTGGGGGTTATCCTCGGCCACACTGAGCTTGCCCTGAAAAAGGCTGAGAAGGCCAAGCCGGTCGATTCCAACCTGAGGGAAATCCAGAAGGCGGCCAAACACTCCGCAGAGCTGACGCGCCAACTGCTGACCTTTGCCCGCAAGCAGGCCATTGCGCCCAAGGTTCTGGATCTGAACGAGACCGTCGCCGGAATGCTGAAAATGCTGCAACGACTGATCGGCGAGAATATCCAGCTGACATGGAACCCAGCGCCGCAGCTCTGGCCGATCTGTATCGACCCCTCGCAGGTGGATCAGGTTCTCGCCAACCTCTGCGTTAACGCCCGCGATGCGATCACCGATAACGGTCATATCATCATCAAGACCGGTCATTGTACCTTTGATGAAAGATACACGGCTTCTCGGCCCTATGCGGTTCAGCCCGGAGATTATGTCCAGCTTTCTGTCAGCGACGATGGCTGCGGTATGGATAAGGATGTTCAGGCCCGCATCTTCGAGCCTTTCTACACCACCAAAGGCCTTGGTTCCGGAACCGGTCTTGGCTTGGCCACGGTCTATGGTGCGATCAAACAGAACAACGGCTTTATTACCTTTTACTCCGAACCTGGACATGGAACGGTCTTCAACATCTATCTTCCCCGGGTAAATGCAACCGGACAGGCGGCGCCGGAGGCGACAGAAAAGCCGAACTACCGCGGAACCGAAACCATCCTGCTGGTCGAAGATGAAGAGATGCTGCTGCAGATGGAGACAGCCATGCTCAAGGAGAGCGGCTATCAGGTTCTGGTCGCGGCGACAACCGATCTGGCCCTGTCCCTGGCGCAGAACCACCCCTGCCAGATTGATTTGTTGGTCACAGATTTAATCATGCCGGTGATGAATGGTCGGGAATTGTCCGCCAAGTTGCAACCGCTGCGCCCTGCGATGAAGGTGCTTTTCATGTCCGGTTATTCGGCCGATATTATCTCCCGCCAGGGGGTAATCGAAGCGGGTGTGCATTTTCTGCAAAAGCCGGTATCTATCGATTCTCTGACGGCTAAAGTCCGGGAAGTACTGGATGCTTCCGATTAGCAGCGCCCTGTTGGTCGGGGAGTCCCTGGTGAAATAAACCATCAAAATTCTTAGTAGATCGATTGCTCCGTTTGTGCGTCGAACAGATGCAGGTGATTCAGATTGAGGGTCATCTGCAGCTGTTCGCCGACGTTGAAATGTCGTCGACCCTCGGCCCTGGAGACCAGTTTCGCCCCCAGCAGGTTCATGTGCAGGTTGGTTTCATTACCGAGCGGTTCGACGATTTCGACCTGGCCGGTGACGCTGAAGGTTGAGCCTGCCGCCGGTTTTTCATCCTGATGGGCAATATACAGATCTTCGGTTCGAATCCCCATGATCACCTGCTGGCCGTTTTTCAGCTGGGCGCTGTCCTTGTGCGGGATGGGAATTTCAAGCTGCTCGCTCAGTTTGACCTTCTGGCCGCTTTCATCGGCGACGATGGTCCCAGGTTGCAGATTCATTGGTGGTGAGCCGATAAAGCTGGCGACGAAGGCGTTGACCGGGTCGTGAAAGATCTCGATAGGGGTGCCGACCTGTTCGATATAGCCGTCGCGCATGACGACAATCCGGTCGGCCAGGGTCATTGCTTCGATCTGATCGTGGGTGACATAAATGATGGTGTTCTGCACCTTGTGATGCAGCTGCTTGATCTCCAGCCGCATCTGGGTGCGCAGCTTGGCGTCGAGGTTGGAAAGTGGCTCGTCGAACAGGTAGACCGCTGGTTGGCGGACGATGGCGCGCCCCATGGCGACGCGCTGCCGTTGACCGCCGGAGAGTTCATGCGGCTTGCGCTGCAGCAGTTCACCCAACTCCAGAATCCCCGCCGCTTCGTTGACCCGCTGTTCAATTTCATCCTTCGGCATCTTTCTTAAGGTCAAACCGAAGGACATATTCTTGTAGACGTTCATATGCGGATAGAGGGCGTAGTTCTGAAACACCATCGCCGCATCGCGGTCTTTCGGCGCCAGCTCATTGACGACCCGGTCGGCGATTTCGATGGTCCCGCCGGTAATCTCTTCCAGCCCGGCGATCATCCGCAGTACGGTCGATTTTCCACAGCCGGACGGTCCGACCAGTACGACGAATTCCTTGTCTTCGACATGCAGGTTGACGCCATGGACAACCTCCAGCTTGCCGTATTTCTTAACGATGTCGCGTAAGATGACATTGGCCATGTAACAGACTCCAGACATTCCAGAATGAGTAGTTTAACTGTGTGATGAGTGCTCGGATTATCCTGTCAGGCTAAACTTTATCCGCATATGCAAATCTTGCCAGAGGAATCGGTCATTTTTTTTAATCGGCGCATTGACGAACGCAATCCCTTGGTCTTAACTCTTAGACATCAAATGTTTTTTAATTTGCAGGACAGTCTGCAGTAGCGTTGAGGTTTCTGGCAAGATTTTATGTTGTCGCACTATCCCTAACCCGATGTGAGGAGGATGAGGTATGTCGAAAACCAAATGTTTCTGGCTTGTCATGGCGGTGGGTATGCTGATCAGTTTTGCCGGGACGGCTTTTGCGAAGCCGATCGACATCCACTGGTGGCATGCGATGCGTGGCGCGCGCGGCGAAACGGTACAGAAGATCGTCGACAGTTTTAACAGCTCCCAGGCCGAGTACCGGGTGATCGCGACCTACAAGGGGGAGTACGACGAGGTCCTCAACGCCGGGGTGGCGGCGGTCCGGGCCGGAAAGCAGCCGCATATCCTGCAATCCTTCGAGGTCGGCACCCAGACGATGATGCTGTCGGGAGCCATCTATCCGATCCATGAGTTGATGGCTGATAAAGGCTACAAGGTTGACTGGTCACGCTACCTGCAGCCGGTGCTGTCTTATTACATGAATGCCGATGGCAACCTGATGTCGATGCCGTTCAACTCTTCGACGCCGGTTATGTACTACAACGTCGATCTGTTCAAAAAAGCCGGAATTGCGCCGCTGTCAAAGGACAAATCGATCACCTGGGATGAGTTGGGCGAGATTACCGGCAAACTGGTTAAGTCTGGTGTCGAAGGGGGGCTGGTGACCGCCTGGCAGTCCTGGACCCAGGTAGAGAATTACAGTGCCATCCACGATCTGCCCTTTGCCAGCAAGGCGAACGGTTATGAAGGGTTGGACACCGAACTGCTGATCAACAACGACAAGGTCGTCAATCACGTCGCCCGATTGAAAAGCTGGATGGGGGACAAGCGTTTCTACTACGGCGGTCAGAAATATCAGGGCCCCAAGGCTGAATTCATCGCTCAGAATGCCGGGGTTTACATCGATTCGGTCAGCGCCATCGCCAAGCTGTTATCAGAAGTAAAAGATTTCAGTTGGGATGCTGCTCCGCTACCGGTAGAAAGCTGGATGAAAGAGCCGCAGAACAGCATCATCGGCGGCGCCTCGCTGTGGGTTTTTCAGGGGCTGCCGAAAAAGGATTACGCCGGGGTGGCGGCGTTCATGAATCACCTGGCCGGAACCGAATCGCAGGTTCTCTGGCATAAAGAGACCGGCTATTTCCCGATCACCCTGACCGCTTACGAGAAGCTGATCGCTGATGGTTTCTACCTTGAAAATCCCCTGCAGCAGGTCGGCATCAAGCAGCTGACCCGGCGTGATCCGACCAAAAATTCCCGCGGTCTGCGTCTTGGTTACTTTGTGCAGATCCGCAACATCATCAATGAAGAACTCGAGCTGGTCTGGAACGATTCCAAGACCCCGCAGCAGGCGATGGACAGTGCTGTCGCCAGAAGTAACACGAAACTGCGCGAGTTTGAGAGAACCTACAAGTAACCTTCGCGGGCAATTTTCTATCAATTAACGTTTCAGTGGCACCTTCAGCTTGAGGGTGCCACTGAAAGAGTGATCTCTGCCACTATGATAAAAAAACGCTCTTATTTTAAATCTCGTAAATTACCTTACCTGCTGATCCTGCCGCAGATTCTGGTTACGGCGACCTTTTTCTATTGGCCGGCCATTCAGGGGATCGTCGCCTCTTTTCAGCTGAGCGACCCCTTCGGCTTTCGGACCCAATTTGTCTGGTTCGATAACTTCATTGCCCTGTTTACCGATTCGCTCTACCTGGAATCGGTGCTGACCACGCTGTTTTTCAGCGGTTCGGTGGCGCTGGTATCGATCACCTTCGGCCTGTTTCTGGCGACTATGGCCAACCGGGTGCTCAAGGCCACCACCCTGACCCGCACGCTGCTGATCTGGCCCTACGCCATCGCCCCGGCGATTTCCGGCATCCTCTGGCTATTTCTGCTGCACCCCTCCTACGGCGTCGTCGCCATATTTATCGAAGACTGGTTCGGCATCGACTGGAACCCGCTGCTGGAAAGTTCCCACGCCATGCTGCTGATCGTGCTGGCCAGTGCCTGGAAGAACGTCAGCTACAATTTTGTCTTTTTCCTCGCCGGATTGCAGGCGATTCCGCACTCGCTGATCGAAGCTGCGGCCATGGACGGTGCCAGTCCGTTCCGGCGGTTCTGGGCAATCACCTTTCCACTGCTGTCGCCGACGATGTTTTTTGTCACCGTCATGACGATCATTTTCTCCTTCTTTGAATCCTTCGGCATCATTCACGCCGTAACCCAGGGGGGGCCGGGCGGCTCGACCAATATTCTGGTCTACAAGGTTTATCAGGATGGCTTTATCGGTCTGAACCTGGGCTCCTCCTCCGCCCAATCGGTGGTGCTGATGGGCTTGATTATTCTGATCACCGTTCTGCAGTTCAAATATGTTGAACGTAAAGTTCAGTACACGGGCTGACGCTTATGATGGTTGAAAAGACCCCGATTCTTGACACCTTCACCTATGTCGCGCTGCTTTTCGGCATTATGCTTGTCGGTTTTCCAATTCTTTATGCGATTATCGCCGCGACCCTGCCGCTGGAGGATGTTTCGCAGGTTCCCATGTCGATGATCCCCGGCGACCAGCTGTTCAACAATGTCAATGAAGCCTGGTCACGCGGGCATCTTGGTACCCAGCTGTTTAACTCTTTTGTCATGGCCAGTGGCATCACTCTCGGCAAAATTATCGTGTCACTGTTCGGTGCTTTTTCGATCGTCTATTTCGACTACCGGTTCCGCGTTGTCGCGTTCGCAGCAGTTTTCTGTACCCTGATGCTGCCGGTCGAAGTGCGTATCCTGCCGACCTACGAAATGGCCGCGAACCTGTTCGGGCCGCTGCAGTCGGTCTGGAATTTTCTTGGGCTGGATGGGGTCATCAGCTGGTTTGCCGGACATGACATCGAGGTGTCGCTGGAGTTCAGCCTGCTAGACAGCTATGCCGGGCTGATTCTGCCGTTGACCGCTTCGGCGACCTGCACCTTTCTGTTCCGGCAGTTTTTTCTGACCATCCCCGAAGAACTCTGCGAAGCGGCCAAGATGGACGGCGCCTCGCCGATGACCTTCTTCTGGAAGATTCTCGTGCCGCTGTCGAAAACCAATATCGCTGCGCTGGTGGTGATTGAGTTTGTCTACGGCTGGAACCAGTACCTCTGGCCGTTGCTGATCACCACCAATCCGAAAATGACCACCGCGGTTATCGGCCTGCATCATCTGCTGCCGTCGCCGGAAGATCCCCCCGAATGGCATATCGCCATGGCCGGCGCGCTGATTGTCATGTTGCCGCCGATTCTGGTGGTGCTGCTGATGCAGCGCTGGTTCGTCAAGGGCCTGGTTGAAAAGGAAAAATAGTCATGCGCAAGCCGTTGCGGCAGCACCCTCCTGTGGTTTCAGCGGAAAACGGCCTGATCGGCTGCACCTGCGGCAAGCCGCACCCGACCCCGGCAGCGACCCTTTACCGCGGCGCCGATGCTTGTCAGGTGCTGGCTGAGGATTGTGCCGCCTGCTACGGTTCGCAGCCGGTGCTGTTGCTCTGCGATCCGGAAACCGCTGCGGTGGCTGGTGCTGCGCTGCGCGAACAGTTGCTGAAATGCCAGGTCAACCTGGAGTTCTCTCTGCTCGAATCGAACCCTTCGGCAACCGATCGGCTGGTTGAGCAGGTGCAGGCCGCCAGTCGCGACAAGGCATTGATTATCAGCGTAGGCTCCGGCACTATCAACGATCTCGGCAAGTTCGCTGCCGACCACAATGGCATCGATTACTGGAGTCTGCCGACCGCGCCATCGATGAACGGCTACACCTCAAGTATTGCCGCGATCAAAGTCAAAGGGGTCAAGCAGACTCTGCCCGCCGCACCGCCGAAGCGTATCTACGTGATCCCGCAGGTCATCCAGCAGGCACCCTTGAAGCTGCGCCAGGCCGGTTTCTGCGACGTGCTGGCCAAGGTGGTGTCCGACATCGACTGGCAATGCGAATCGCTGTTGTTCAGTGGCGGCTACTGCGGTCTGCCGGCAGCGATGATGACATCGGTCGAAAAGAGCTATTCAGAACATCCCGAAGAGATCGGCCGCGGCGACCAGTCGGCGGTGATGGGGCTGTTCAATGGTCTGCTGCTCTCCGGCGTGGCGATGAGTCTGGCCGGGTCGAGCGCGCCGGCATCCGGCGGCGAACATCTGGTTTCACACTTCTGGGACATGCGCGAGCCGTTGACCGGTCGCGAACCTGAACTCCACGGCCTGCAGGTCGGCGTCGGCATTATCCTCTCGACCGCCTGCTACCGGCGATTGGCGCAGTTGGCTGGCAGCGCGCTGCTGCCACAGGCGCAACAGCAGTATGCGGCGACTGCCGCGCGGATTCCGCAGGTCTGGGGAACGTACGCGGCCGAGGTTGCCAAACAGTTCGACGGCAAACGTCAGGCACTGCTCGCTTTCGATCAGCTGCTGCCGGATAATTGGCCGGCGCTGCAACGCCTGTTTGCGCAGGTGCGCCCGCCAGAGTATTTCGTTGATCTGTTCCTGCGCACCGGCGCACCCTTTACCCTCGCCGATTTCCGGCTCTCGACCGAAGAGTTTCTGCTCGCCGCCATGAACAGCCGGGCGATCCGTGAGCGGATCACGGTTCTCGATCTGGCCGCGCACGCCGGCGTTCTCGAAGCCGCAGCGCAGGAGACCCTGCAACTGCTCAGTTGATTTCCAGTTCCTTACGCCGACCCACGGATACTGTCATGTTTGCCGACCTGAGTTTTGCCGCCACCATCACCGCGCCGATTTTCTGCATGCTCGGACTGGGGATCCTGTTCAAGCGGATCGGCTGGGTGACCGAGGAGTTCGCGAAGATCGGATCCGACCTGGTGTTTCGGGTCACGCTCCCCTGCCTTTTGTTCGTCGGTCTGGTCAAGACCGACTTCCGTAATGATCTGCCGTTCACGCTGATCTTTTATGCGATTGCCGCAACGCTGCTGCTGTTTCTGCTGCTGGACCGGCTGGTCAGTCCGTTGCTGCAGGCACCGGCTGACCGCGGCGTCTTTGTGCAGGGGGCGTTTCGCAGCAACATGGGGATCGTCGGGCTGGCGTTCTGCCTGAGTGCCTTCGGCAAGTCGGTGCTGGCAACGGCGTCGATTTATCTGGCGGTGCTGACCATCTTGTTCAATATCCTCGCGGTCATCACTCTGACCCGCCATCAGCAGCAGACGACCGATAGCGGGGCGCTACGCAGAATCCTGATCAGCATCGGCAAGAACCCGCTGATTCTGGCAATTGCCGCCGGGATCATCATTTCGTTGAGCGGCCTGTCGGTGCCGACCATCCTGCTCGATACCGGTAACTATCTGGCACGGATGACTCTGCCGCTGGCGCTGCTTTGCGCTGGTGCTGCGATCCGTCTGCGTGAATTTCACAGTTCGCAGCCGCTCTACTGGGCGGTCGCCGGCAAGCTGGTGATGGTTCCTCTATTGATCACTTTAGGCGGGATCGCCATCGGCCTGCGCGGCGAAGCGCTGGGGGTGCTCTACCTGATGAGCGCCGCCCCGACCGCCGCCGCCAGCTATCCGATGACTCAGGCGCTGGGAGGCAACCATCATCTGGCCGCAGCGATTATCGCCGCCACCTCGCTGGGCTCGATGCTCTTCAGCACCATCGGGATTTTTCTGCTGCGCAGTTTTGCTTTGCTTTGAATCTCGCCAGTCAGCGGTTCGAAACCTGTGGAAATGAAAAAGGCACCCTCAGCTTGAAGGTGCCTTTTTTCTTATCAGCCGGGAACTTGATGCCCTCCGCGCGTTTCCCTTCGCGACGTCCTGAAGCTGATAGTGAAAATACCGATTAGTACCAGCAGCCCGGCGGTATGTACAAACCAGGGGGCCGGCCACAGTAATGCGACCGCGGTCGCCAGCGTCAGCAGACGGTAAATCGGGTTGAGCTTTGCTTCCATAAATCCTTCGAGCCCCGCTGCGAAGGCGTAGAGGCCGAACAGGGCAAAGAAGAAGATGGTGAAATCATCGAGCCAGGAGCCGCCGATAAAGGGGGTGTAGGCAAACAGCAGCGGTACGATGTAGAGCCCTTTGGCCAGTTTCCATGACTGGAAGCCGGTTTCCATCGGTTTCGTGCCGGCAATGGCTGCGCCGGTAAAGGCAGCCAGGGCGACCGGTGGGGTAACGTTGGAATCCTGACTCAACCAGAAGATGATCAGGTGCGCCGAGAGCAGTGCGTAAGTCAGCGCGTGTGAGCTAAGGACCGCCTCGCGCACCATGCCGGCCATGTCGACCGGTATCGCATCGACGATCGCCCGAGCGGCGGCAGAGGTCATCGGATTGCCGATCTCGGCCATATGCTCAGGTGATGCCAGCATGAAGATCGCTTTAGCGGTTTCCGGGATCTGGCCGCTGGCTAGCGCGGCGACCAGCTGTCCATCTGCGATCAGCGCGTAGAGGGCCGGCGCCGAAAGGGTGCCGAGCACGATGTAGGCGGCGGTGACCGGCAGACCCATGCCAAGCACCAGCGAGGCCAGCGCGATCAGGGCGATGGCGATCACCAGGCTGTGTCCGGCCCATTCGTTAATCATCAGTGAAAAGGTGTTACCGACCCCGGCGGTGGTAATCACGTTGACGATCAAACCGACCGAGCAGAGCAGGATGGCGGTCATCACCATGTTTTTCGCGCCCATCGCCAGCGCCTCGATGATCGCTTTCGGGCCCATGCGGTTGGGCGAAAACCAGGAGGCGACGATCACCGCGACAATCGATATGCCGGCGGCATAGGTCGGCGTAAAGCCGTAGATCAGCAGGCCGATCAGCACCGCGATCGGCAGCAGAAAAACGATACCACCTTTTTTGAACACCTCGATCGCCGAGACCTCTTCGTTATCCATGGCATCGACATGGCTGCGTTTCGCTTCGATCCGCACAAAAAAGCCGACTGCAGCAAAATAGAGGATTGCCGGCAGGATGCTGACGACGACGATGGTGTTGTAGGAGATCTGCGTGTAGGTGGCCATGACAAAGGCGCCGGCACCCATGATTGGCGGCATCAGCTGACCACCGGTGGAGGCCGCGGCTTCGACGCCGGCGGCGAACTTGGCCGGGAAGCCGGCGCGTTTCATCAGCGGGATGGTGATGACGCCGGTCGAAGCGGTGTTGGCGACCGCCGAGCCGGAGATGGTTCCCATCAACCCTGACGCCATGACCGCCACCAGGCCCGGGCCGCCGACCATTCGTCCGGCGACGGCGCGGGCCAGGTCGATGACGAACTCGCCGGCACCGGACTGCAGCAGGAAGGCGCCGAACAGGATGAACATGAAAACGTAACTGGAGGAGATGCCGGCAATGGTGCCGAACAGTGCGTCATCGCCATAGATACTGCGAAACAGAATGGTTTCGGGCGAAAGTCCAGCAAACTTGAAAACGCCGCTGATTTCTCCGCCCCACCAGGCGACGTAGGAGAGGGCGATGATGATCAGTACCGGAATGAACCAGCCGGCCACCCGCCTGGTGAATTCCAACGCACAGAGAATCAGGATGATCCCGGCAATCCATTCGGCCGGAACCATCCTTACGCCGCGCGCGTAAATGGCATCTTCCATGGCGATCAGATAGAGTGCGGAACCGGCGGCCAGCAATCCGAGCAGCATATCCAGCGCCCGCCAGCCGATGCCGCCACCCCTTTTCAGCGGATAGACCAGTGCGGCCATCAGGGCGAAGCCGGCAAAGTGCAGGGAGTTCTGCCAGAGCGAAGAGAGCACGGTCGCGACATTGAACCAGATGTGCAGCAGCGAGACGGCCACGCCAAGGATGATCAGCAGTCGGGTCGGCGGTGTTTGCGGTTCTGCTTCGAGTTCGGTCATCTGATTTTTCTCCATGCCGTTAAATAAGCCCGGCCGCATTTGTCAACGCGGCCGGGCGAGGTTCATCAGCCTGGTGATTTATTGTGCGATCAGGCGGGCCGGAATCTGGATACCGACTTCCTGATAGTATTTCGCGGCACCAGGGTGCAGCGGCATCGGCAATCCGGCAATCGCTTTTTCGACCGCCATTGCCTTGGTGGCGCCATGAATGGCATTGAGGAAGGCCAGGTTCTCGTAAATGGTTTTGGTGATCTGGTAGACGGCATCTTCATCGACATCGGCGCGCACCGACAGGAAGTTCGGCTGAGCGATGGTGTTGATCGCTTTGGTCTGTCCCGGATAGGTGTCAGCCGGAATCACGTAGCGGGTCCAGAGTTCCATGCCGCCATCGGCCTGAGCCATCTGCTCGTCGGTAAAATCGACGACCACCAGGTCACCGCCCATGTTGGCCATCGCCTTGGTGATAGCACCGGCCGGTACCCCGGCGGGAATGCTCATGCCGGCGGCCTGACCATTTTGCATCGCGTCGGCCGAGGGGCCGTAGCCGACATAGATCAAGTTATAGTCCTTCTCCACGTCCGCGCCGAGGTTGTTCAGCAGTACGGTGTTAGAGCCGAGGGTGCCGGAGTTCTTGGATCCCAGCGACAGGGTTTCCCCCTTCATGCCGAGAAAGTCAGCGGCGGTGCCGGTTTTGGCGAACTTTTTCGCGATGGCGAAGTGTTCGACATTCTGCCAGAGCATCGATACCGAGCGCAGATTTTTCTGCGGACCTTCAGCAGCGATCGGGCCGGTTCCCTTCCAGGCATAGGCGCCGTAGAGCCCCTGCAGGATGGCAAACTGGACCTCGTTTTCGCGCAGCAGCTTGATGTTTTCGCCCGAGCCGGCCGAACTGATCGCCGACATGCCGATCTTCTGGGTCGGCTGCAGCTTGACCTTGATCAGCGTCGACAGGGCAACGCCGACCGGGTAATAGGTACCGCCGGTAGAGGCGGTGGCCATCAGGTAGCTGCGCTCTTCAGCCGCCTGAACGGTGGCGATGGAGCTGAATAGCAGGGCGACTGCCGCAACGACGAACATGAGATTCCGGAAACGCATCATTTTCTTGCCTCCTTAAAAAGTTGGTGGGGGTGACGCTTATAGCTAAAAGCCCTGAACCGGCAGGAACAACGCTGATCTGTTCGGCTAACCAGCTGTGATTATGACGTAATCCTCAACAGCTAAACCTTACTGGAGTTTGAAAAAGTTTCAAGTTGAAGCGCTCGGAATGGGTGTCGCATCCATTTTCAGTCAATAGCCCTTGACCATGCCGCCGTCAACCATCAGCGTGCTGCCGGTAACGTAAGAGCTGGCACCCGAAGCGAGAAAGCAGACCACCTTGGCGAATTCCTCGGGGTCGCCGTAGCGCTGCAAAGGGATGTTCTGCAGCGATTCAGTAATCACCTGCTCTTTGCTGATGCCGCGTTTATCGGCCTTGAGTTGATCAAGGTAGGCGGTACGGTCGGTGGCGACCCGTCCCGGTGCCACGGTGTTGACCAGAATGTTGAAGGGCGCAAGCTCGTCGGCCAGGCTTTTGCTCAGACCGAGGATTCCCATGCGGAAGACGTTGGACAGAATCAGGCCGGGTATCGGCTGCTTGATCGAGGACGAGGTGATGTTGATGATCCGCCCACCCGCCTGTTTCAGGTCGGGCAGTACGGCGCTTATCAGCCGCACGTAGCTGAGCAGGTTCAGTTCGAAGGCGTTCTGCCAGGCGTCATCATCCTGTTGCTCGAAACCGCCGCCGGGCGGTCCACCGGCGTTATTGATCAGAATGTCGATTTTTCCCAGTCGTTTGCGGGTTGCGGCGACCAGCGCCTGGATGTCGTCGATTTTAGTGATGTCGCAGGGATGGGCTTCGACCCGGCCGTTGGCGTGCGTGCGCAGTTCGTATTTGGCCCGTTCCAGCTGCTCGGCACTGCGGCTGCAGAGCATCACATCCGCCCCTTCGGCCGCCAGTTGTCTGGCGGTTGCTTTGCCCAGCCCTTGACTGGATGCGATGATCAGAGCGATTTTTCCGGTTAATTGCAGATCCATGCATGTCTCCTTCGATCTGTGACAGAAAAAAATAAGTTCAGCGCCAAAACAGTTTAGCAATAATTTTCTCTGAATGCCGTCCGGAACAAGCTCAAATCCCGGCTGTCGCTGATTTCGTGCCGACCTGGCGCTGAAAATCAAATTATGACGAAATCGGTCAACTTGACCCAGGTCATGTTTTTTCTTGCGACTGTCACCTATAGTCAGGCCATCAAGAACGAACCAAGGAGCAAACCAATGAAACTACCTGCGGGGATCGGCGATCAGCCGATCAATACTACCATCGAGCAGCATCCGTTTATCGGCGAAGTGCTGCAGAAGTACGAAATTGCCTGCGTGACCTGCGGGGTTGGCATCTGTCTGGTCAACGACGTGGTCAGCATCCACGCCTTAGGGGATGAGATCGAAGCGCAGATCGAAAAAGAAATTAACGACTACCTCAATAATAAAGGAGAATGATCATGGCTCATCAAGGCTGCGGCTGCCCCGGTTCACAAGTACGTACCGTTGAAAAAACCGAAACCACAGAGAATACAGCGACTGGCCGACTGACTTCAGAGCTGCGTCAGTGGCCGACTCAGCTGCATCTGGTTCCGCCTTCTGCCCCTTATCTGCAGAATGCCCATCTGCTGATTGCTGCTGACTGTGCCCCCTTTGCTTACGCTGAATTCCATCGCGATTTCATCAAGGACCGGATTCTGGTCAATGCCTGTCCGAAGCTCGATGATACCAGCAACTATGTCGACAAGCTGGCGGCGATGATCAGCCAGAACGACGTGCAGTCGGTCACCGTGCCGATCATGGAAGTCCCCTGCTGCCGCGGGTTGGCGATGATGGCCGAGCAGGCAGTCGCAAAATCAGGCAAGGATGTGCCGCTGGAGATCGTCATCATCGGCATCGACGGACAGAGGAAAAACTGATGAAAACCAATGTCACCCAGGTGATGGCGGACGAGCATCAACTGATTCTGCGGATGATCACGCTGGTGGAAAAGAACACCGCGCTGATGGAAGCGCGCCAGTTCCGCAACTGGCAGTTTTTTCTCGATGCGGTCGATTTCATCCGTAACTATGCCGACCGCTTCCACCATGCCAAAGAGGAAGATGTCCTGTTTCTCGAACTGGTCAAGAACGGTATGCCGGAGAAGCAGTCGCCGATCGAAGCGATGCAGATGGAGCACGACCAGGGGCGCGCCTTCGTCAGCGCGCTGGAAACAGCGGCCGAAAAGGCTTTGGCCGGTGAGCTGGGACAGGTTCCGCTGGTCGCCGCAAACGCCAAGGGCTACGCGGCGCTGCTGCGCGGTCATATCGACAAAGAAGATACCATCCTCTACCCGCTCGCCGAACGGGTGCTGCCGGAAGAGGTCCGTGCGACGATGTTGCAGGCTTACGGTGCTGCCGAAGCGCAGACGCCCGGACTAGAAAACAAATACCGCCAGTTGGTGGAAAAATACGAGCAACAAGCTGCGGCCTGAGGCCGCTAATTTAACAGAAAGGTAACAACCTCATGGGTATTCTCGATTTTTTTGGATTCGGAAAACAGCAGCCGGCAACGGCACCTCAAGCAAAGGAGACAACTGACATGTCGATGTTCTGTTACCAGTGCGAGCAGGCCGCTCACGGCGGTTGTTCCGTCGTCGGTGTCTGCGGCAAGCAGCCGGATGTCGCGGCCCTGCAGGACCTGCTGGTCTATTCGCTGAAAGGGATCGCTTTCTGGGCCGACAAGGCCCGCGCCAATGGCGCCAAGGATCAGGAGATCGACCGTTTCATGATCGACGGTCTGTTCGCTACCGTCACCAACGTCGATTTCGATCCCGCGGAAATCTCCAAGCTGGTCGTCGAAGCGGTGCGTCTGCGCGGCAAGGCCAAGCAGCTTGCCGGTAAGTTTGACGGCGCTGTCCCGCAGGCTGCACAGGACTGGGCGCTGCCGGCATCCCGCGACGAGCAGGTCAAGCTCGGCCAGTTGCACGGAGTCAAAGACTTTACCGTCGATGCCGACATCCACTCGGTACGTGAGATCATCTCTTACGGTATTAAGGGCTACGCCGCTTACGCCGATCACGCCAGAATCCTCGGCAAAGAGTCGGACGAAATCTATGCCTTCACCCACAAGGCGCTGGCCGCCCAGCTGGATGACAGCCTCGACCTGATGGCGAACGTCGGCCTGGCGCTGGAAGCCGGCAAGATCAACTATGTCACCATGGAGCTGCTCAATCAGGCCCACGTCGAAGCCTATGGCCACCCGGTGCCGACCCCGGTATCGCTGGGCACCAAGGCCGGCAAGGCGATCCTGGTCTCCGGTCACGATCTGAAGTTCCTTGAAGAGCTGCTCAAGCAGACCGAAGGAACCGGCGTCAACATCTACACCCACGGCGAGATGCTCCCGGCTCATGGTTATCCGGGCCTGAAGAAATACAGCCACCTGGTCGCTAACTTCGGCGGCGCCTGGCAGGATCAGCACAAGGAGTTCGCCCAGTTCCCCGGCGCGATCATCTTCAACACCAACTGCATCCAGAAGCCGGCCGCCAGCTATATCGACCGCCTGTTCACCTGGGGGTTGGTGCAGTGGCCGGGGGTCAAGCATGTCGATGGCTGGGATTTCTCGGCTGTCATCAAGAAGGCTCAGGAGTCGGACGGTTTCGAAGACAAGCCGGGGCAGGAGATCCTCACCGGTTTCGGCCACAACGCCATCCTCGGCGTCGCCGATAAGGTCATCGAAGCGGTCAAGGGGGGGGACATCAAGCACTTCTTCCTGGTCGGCGGTTGCGACGGTGCCAAATCGGGGCGTAACTACTACACCGAGTTCGCCGAAAAAGCGCCGAAGGATACCGTCATTCTCACCCTGGCTTGCGGCAAGTTCCGCTTCAACAAGATGGAGCTGGGCGATATCGGCGGCATCCCGCGGCTGCTCGACGTCGGCCAGTGCAACGACGCCTACAGCGCCATTCAGGTGGCGGTGGCATTGGCCAAAGCTTTTGAGTGCGGGGTTAACGACCTGCCGCTGTCGATGATTCTCTCCTGGTACGAGCAGAAAGCCGTGGCCATCTTGTTGACCCTGCTGCACCTGGGAATCAAGGACATCAAGCTGGGACCGACATTGCCGGCCTTCATCACCCCGAACGTGCTTAACTTTCTGGTTGAGAACTACAACATCGGCCCGATCACCACTGCCGAAGCGGATCTCAAGCAGATCCTCGGCGCTTAGCAACCGCAAGGGCTGTCCGGCAACGGGCAGCCCTTTTGTTTTCCTTTCGTTGCTTTTATGGCTATACTTCCTCGATCTTTTCCACACCAGAGGCAGCCATGACCAACAGCAAAAGAATCCTCCTGTTTCTCCTTCTGCTGAGCATCTTTACTGCCGGCAACCTTTTCGCCACCGAAGAGTACGCGACGAGCACCGGTCAGGATTGCGCCGTCTGCCACTTGGATCCGTCCGGTGGCGGCGAACTGACCACCGCAGGGAGTGGTTTTGCCCTGTCTTTGGCAACCGCGGGTTCGACTGAGCCGGCGGCACAAAAATCCTCCGCCTCCCGCTGGCTGCAACTGCTGGTCGGCTACCTGCATATCCTGTTCGGCTTCTTCTGGTTCGGCACCATCCTCTATGTTCACCTGATCCTCAAGCCGGGGTACGCCTCTCGCGGCCTGCCGCGTGGCGAGGTCAAGCTGGGGCTGCTGTCGATGGTGATAATGGCGATCACCGGGGCGATCCTGTTCGCCTACCGGGTGCCGTCGCTTGAGATGCTGGTCAGTACGCGATTCGGCATTCTGTTGTCGATCAAGATTGGTCTGTTCCTGCTGATGGTCTGTGCGGCGATGTTTGCGGTGTTTTTTCTTGGCCCGCGTTTGCGTAGTAAGCAGGCAGCGGTAACCACAACTGAGGGTGGCAACCTGTCGTTAACCGAACTTGCCGGCTATGATGGCAAGGAAGGGCGACCGGCCTATTTTGCCTATCAGGGTGAAATCTATGATGCCAGCAACAGCCGGCTGTGGAAAAACGGCACCCACATGGGGCGCCATCAGGCCGGCTGCGATCTGACCGAGGTGCTCAGTCAGGCGCCGCATGGTGAGAACAAGGTGTTCGGTCTGCCCAAAGTCGGTCAACTGCGCAGTGCCGAAATCCCCGGCATGACCCCGCCACAGAAGCTTTTCTATGCCATGGCTTACATGAATCTGGTCATCGTTCTGCTGATAATTTTTGTGTTGGCCTGTTGGAAATGGCTATAGACTAGGTGGGATTGAACGTTCATTTTTCCGCCTATTCATGAGTTCGAGAAGATTAAAATACCCCCTATCAGCAAATCGATCGATAGAGTATACTGCCCTTCCTGCCTCAAAAAGCGTTCTTTTGGTCTCGATAGTCTCAGTAGCAATCGCAGCCAACTGGAAAATCGGTAAATAATCAATCAGTGGTGAGTCGCGAACTCGCCCTGATCCCTTGTCGTATCAATGCAGGTTCAACGAATAGGAGGTTTAAAAATGACACGCAGTGAAATTATGCAGATCATCAAAGAGCAGAACGTTAACTTCTTCCGGCTGCAGTTTGTCGATATCTTCGGCTTTATGAAGAATATCTCCATCCCCTTGAGCCAGATCGAAAAGGCGTTGGACGGCATGATGATGTTTGACGGCTCGTCGATTGACGGCTTTGTCCGCATCAACGAGTCGGACATGTACCTGAAGCCCGACTATGACACCTTCGTCGTTCTCCCTTGGCGGAACAAGAACGGCGTCAACGCCGCGCGGATTATCTGCGACGTGCACAAGGCCGACGGTACCCCCTTTGAGGGCTGCCCGCGGGTTAACTTGAAGCGCGTGCTGGCCGACGCCAAACAGCTCGGCTACACCATGAATGTTGGCACCGAGTGCGAATTCTTTCTGTTTCAGAAGGATGCGCAGGGCAACATGAGCACCAAGACCAACGACGTTGCCGGTTATTTTGAGGTCGATCCGGATGACACCGGCATCAACTGCCGCCGTGAGATCATCGACACCCTCGAATCGATGCGCTTCGAAGTGGAAGCCTCGCACCACGAAGTTGCCGAAGGGCAGCATGAAATCAACTTCAAGTATGCGGATGCTTTGAAGGCCGCCGACAACACCGTGACCTTCAAGTGGGTTGTGCGTTCAATTGCCGACAAGCACGGTTTTCACGCCACCTTCATGCCCAAGCCGGTTTTCGGCATCAACGGTTCCGGCATGCACACCAACCAGTCGCTCTTTACCCTCGATGGCAAGAATGCCTTCTTTGATGAGAACGGCCCGTTGAAGCTCAGCGAAATCGCTTACCAGTACATCGCCGGAATTTCGAAGAATGCCCGCGGCTTCACCGCGGTCACCAACCCGCTGGTCAACTCGTACAAGCGGCTGGTGCCGGGCTACGAGGCGCCGGTTTATGTCGCCTGGTCCGCTTCGAACCGCTCGGCAATGATCCGTATTCCGGCCTCCCGTGGCATGGGAACACGGACCGAAGTCCGTTGTCCCGATCCGACCTGTAACCCCTACCTGGCCTTTGCCATGATGCTGAACTCTGGCCTCGACGGGGTGAAGAACAAGATGGCGGCTCCGCCTGCGGTCAACGCCGATATCTTCAAGATGACCCTGGAGGAAAAAGACGCAGCCGGTATTGACAGTCTGCCGGGTAGCTTGAAAGAAGCGATCGATCTGCTCAAGCAGAACCCGATTGCCAAAGAGGCCCTCGGCGAGCATATCCTCACAAAGTATATTCAGGGTAAGCAGAAAGAGTGGGATGACTACCGGACTGCAGTCACCGACTGGGAAATCAACACCTATATCAAAAACTACTGATCGTTTCGTCGATCCGTTATCACTGTAAACCCATCAGCCCCTGCAAACGTAAGTTTGCAGGGGCTGATGGCATTTTTCTGTCGAAATTTTTTCAAAAATGCCAGCTGAAACTTACGCTGATGGACTTTCCACCGAACCCGACTCAGCGTAATCACCGCGATATTTCAACTGCGCGCCCTTGAGAAAATTGCGCAAGATCTGATCATTGCAGTCGCGAAAGTGTTTATGCTCCGGCGTGCGGAAAAACGCACTCAGTTCGTGCTTGCTAATCCGCCCCTGAGCCAGCGTCATAATCTCCAAAATCTCTTCCGCCTGCAGGTTCAGGGCAATTTTCAGTTTTCGGAAAATGATATTGTTATTCAAACGCGACTCTGGTTCAGGTTGCCCCCCTGGCTTTTTGCCACGCTTATCGATAATCAAACCATTCAGGAAGGTCGCCAGTTGCTTGTCGCTGCATTTCTGATGTGCCGGGTCCTCCTCCTTTTTCAGCCAGGCACTGATCTGTTCCCGCGTTACCTGCAGCTCTGCCAGGCCGAACAGAGCCATCATTTTGCTATCGTTAAAATCGAAAATAAAGCGGATCCGGCGTAAGATATCGTTATTTGTCACGGTTGTGCTCCTGGAAAAATAGCAGTTTCATGAGCGGCGATTGCTAGCACGGCTTAAAGCCGGTTGTAGCCGTTCAGCGCGGCGACCCGATAGGCCTCCGCCATGGTCGGGTAGTTGAAGGTGGTATTGATGAAATACTTGATACTGTTGTAGGGCACCGGTTGCGCCATGATTGCCTGCCCGATGTGGAGGATGTCCGCTGCGTTATGGCCGAAACAGTGGATGCCGAGAATTTCCAGCGTCTCCCGGTGGAAGAGCAGTTTGAGCATGCCGGCCTTATGGGCCGAGATCTGTCCGCGGGCCAGGTGGCGGAAAAAAGAGTGCCCCACTTCATAGGGGATGTGTTGCCTGGTCAGTTCCTGCTCGGTCTGGCCGATGCAGCCGATCTCCGGCGTCGTGTAGATGCCGCTCGGGATATCGCTGACCAGCCGCTCGTCGCAGCGCCCTTCTGCGATGTGAGTCCCGGCGAAGCGGCCCTGATCGTAGGCGGCACTCGCCAGGTTGGGGAAGCCGACAATGTCACCGACCGCATAGATGTGCGGCAGGGCGGTCTGATAGACATCGTTAACCGCAATGTTGCCACGGTGGTCAACGGCGATACCCAGCGCCTCAAGACCCAATCCGGCTGAATTACCGGTGCGGCCGTTGGCCCACAGCAGCAGGTCGGATTTTATGACCTTGCCGGTCTTTAGCTGCAGCACAACGCCGTCTGCATTTGCCTCGACCTGTTGATACTCTTCATGTTGCCGGATCAGGATCCCCTGCTCGTCACGCATGTGATAGCTGAGTGCGTTGCTGATCTCTTCATCCAGATATTCGAGCAGTCGTTCGCGCGTGTTGACCAGGTTGACCTTCACCCCGAGCTCGCGAAACACCGAGGCGTATTCACAGCCGATCACACCGGCGCCGTACACCGTCAGAGTGGCAGGCAGCTCTGTCAGCTGCAGGATGGTATCGCTGTCGACCACCCGCCTGTTGTTGAAATCGATGTCTTCCGGGCGATAGGGGTGAGAGCCGGCCGCAATCACATAATTGTCCGCCGTGTAGCGGCGCGCCGTGCCTGATTCGTCGGTCACTTCGATCCGGTGTGGATCGACAAAGTGCGCCATGCCTTCGATCACCTTGACGTCGTTGCGCTGATAAAATCCCTCGCGATCGCGCACCTGCTGATCGACCACCAGATTTACCGCGTCCAGCAGCTCCGCTGCAGTCACCTTGTGCTGTTGCAGCCCGCGCGCGAACAGGCGACTCTTCTGCTCTTTGGCATACTGCGCCGCGACATGAATGAAGGTTTTGCTCGGGATCGTCCCGAGGTGCGTGCAGCCACCGCCGACCAGCGAATACTTTTCGACCACAGCGACCGACTTGCCAGACTTGGCCAGCTTGATCGAAGCCCCTTCGCCACCGGGTCCACTGCCGATAACAATGGCATCAAAGTGGGTTTTCATCTCTTCCATGTTGAGCCTTTTGTGCATGTTTGCGAAGCAACTGGGGATGACGCTCAGCGAATCCTAGCATATTTTTGTGCTACGGCTTCATTCTAAAGTCGCCGTCTCGTTGCCTCGAAGAGGTTGTGCAAATTCCCGCCACCTTTGCCAGTATTGTGCCCCGCCGACGTCATAGCTGTTGTTATGTCCGGCTCGCGGGATTGAGTAGAACTGTTTCGGTTCTGGCGCCTGCTCGAACAGTTGCCGCCCCATCTGTTGCGGCACGATAGCGTCTGAATCGCCATGGAAGATTAGCAGCGGTACTTTCAGCTGGCCGATTTTACTGAGGTTGTCGTAACGCGCCTCCAGTGCCCAGCCCGCCAGCAGCCAGAGCAGCGGGTAGTGGTGCTGCCCCATCGCCTTGATCGAGGTGAAGGGGGATTCAATCACCAGCGCCGCTGGCGGTTGCTCCAGCGCCAGCTGCAGGGCGACCCCCGCGCCGACCGAGCGGCCGAAGTAGATCAGCCGCTCCGGCGGCCAGCCTTTTTTTAGCAACCAGTCCAGCGCACCGCGCATGTCGTCGTAGGTTCCTGCTTCCGAAGCTTTCCCTTCGCTCTGGCCGTAGCCGCGATAATCGAAGATGAACACCGCCAGCCCCAATTCGCGCAG
>DATCYW010000079.1:0-81444 GCA_036526255.1 Malonomonas sp.
GTCACCAGCCCGCAGAAGAACAAGCTGGTGGTGTTGACCCAGGATTATTTCCCCTATCTCTCCATCGGGTCCGGTCGCGGCCTTAACAGCATCAGCAAGTCGTACATCAAGGATGGTCTGCTGTATGTCTGTCTTGGCGCCAGCATGACCGAGCCGCGTCCACATATTGCCGTTTTCGATATGGCCTTCATGCCGGTGCGGCAGATCTTTTTCCCAGATTTCGAACTTTTCTCTCCGCTGGCTCTGGCGGTTGGCAACAACGGTCGCCTTTATGTTGTCGGGATGAATGGCACCGGGGTCATGGTTCTCAACAGCAGTGGTGAGTTTCTGCATTGGATTGAACCTAAAGATGAAGTTCTCGAGGTTCAGGAGAAAGCGCCGATTCTCGCCCTCGATGTCGGCCTCGACGGACGGCTTTATTTTCTCAGTGAGGCGATGGGACGGGTGTTTGTCTACAGCCCGGCAGAAAAATTTCTCTATAAATTCGGTGAAAAGGGTGGTGAACCAGGCAAACTGTCGCGGCCGCGCGGGATTGCCGTTGACGACCTCAGGCGGCAGGTTTACCTGGTCGATTATCAGCGCCACACCATGTCAATCTACTCGATGGCCGGCGAATACCTGTTTGAGGTTGGCGGCATGGGAGGGGGGCGCGGTTGGTTCTATTATCCGAGCGATCTGGTCGTTGACGGGCAGGGGCGGATCATCGTGGCGGATACCTTTAATCATCGCCTGCAGGTCTTCGAATTTATCAGCAATCGCGGTTATGGCACCGAGAGCCGTCCGGACCTGCCAACCGACCGGCGTGTTGCTGGCAGCGAAGTTGTCGGGGCGCAAGAGACTGTCGAAGTTGTCGTCGAGCCGGAGATTGCCGATGTGATCCGTATCCGTAGCCTCAAGCAACCGCTGGAAACTGCGTTGGATGGTGATTATGTGGTTGTGACCGGGTTGGCTCAACAGTTGAAGAATGCTGAAGACCAGCAGTTGCAGTTGGCTCGCAAAGGTTATCCGGCTCAGGTTCAAACGCTCTATCTGGGGAAAAGTGGAACCTGGCATCAGGTGTTTGTCGGCCCTTATCTCGACCCGCTTGAAGCCTATGAAGCGGCAGAGAAAATCCGTGCTGAAGAGCAGCTGCCGGCGATCCTCAAGACCCGCGGTAAGCCGCTCGAGTTGAAAGTTCCTCGCGCAGAGGCTGCCGGGGAGGCTGCAACCACCGCGACCGGGTTGTCGGAACCTGACACTGGCCTGCCCGCTTCGCTGGAAGTGCCGACAGAAAAGATTTTTCCCTCTGTCGTTTTGCCCGACTGGTCTGGTCAGCCGCCGGTCGATAAAATCGAAGACGTGCCTGCGCCGCTGGCGGAACCACCCCTGCCGGATCCGGTTGAGGCACCTGAGCAGCAACCGGGTGAGCCTGCTGCGGTTGTCCCGGTCGTACTGAAAAAAACTGTTGCGAAATCCGCTGAGAGTTCGCCGCAGCGCCAAGTCAAGGCCGCCAAGGTGGCTGCGAAACCAGCGCCGCAGACGACACCACCCGTCGATTACTGCGTTAAATGCCATACAACACGGATCGCCAAAGTCTGCCTGCAATGTCATCCAGATTCACGAACAAAACGTACGGCGGGGGGGGCGTGATGGAACTGAGGGTTATGAAGATCATCCGATCTGTTGCGTCGACTTTTATCCTGCTGTTGTCGCTGGCTGCCGGTTGCTGGGCCGTTGAGGCGCCGCCTCTGCAGATCAGCGACTGCCAGAAGTGTCATGTCAGGGAGCTGCAACTGATCGCCGACAACGGCGGCAAGCACCGGGATGCGGTGAGCTGTGTCGATTGTCATCGCGAACATCCGCCGCGTGGGGTCAATGCCATCCCTGCCTGCGCCCTCTGTCATGACGTGAAGCAACGCAACCATTTTGCCGTAGAAGGCTGTCTGGGCTGTCATCCTCCGCATACCCCTCTGCAGGTCAGTTATCAGGATGTCCCGCGGGTTGCTCCGGCCTGTCAGACCTGCCACCCGGACCCGGCCGCTGAACTGTTGGAATATCAGAGCAACCACTCGGTACTCGACTGCAAGGCCTGTCATCAACAGCACGGCAAGTTTCTCGACTGCTTGAGCTGCCATGAGCCGCACCTGTCCGGTCAGGAGTACCGGGACTGTCGTATGTGTCACCAGCCGCATTCGCCGCTGAAGGTGGTCTATATGAACAATCTGGGGTCGGAGCACTGCGCCAGTTGCCACGTTCAGCAAGGGGAACAGCTTAAGCAGACCACGACCAAACATCGTCTGCTGCTCTGTGTCTATTGTCACAAAAGCCAGCACAAGCGGGTGCCGAAGTGCGAGACCTGTCATTTCAGGCCGCATGTCTCTGGCATGCACGAAAAGTTTCCGGACTGCGTGACCTGTCACGTCGGGCCACACAACCTTGTGAATTGATTTTCTGACTGGATTTATTATCTGATGTCGTCGGTCGTTCGCCCACATTTTTTACTGATCTGTCTGTTTGCCGTGCTGCCGCTTGGTCTGTGGTTTTGTGCGCCGGCACAAGCAGGCGATCCGTTCGGTTTTTCCAGCAGCTGGAACTACCAGGAAAATGGCGGTGACGCCGGAGAAAGCAGCCGCTTTCATGAAAGCTATAACCTGACCTACAGCAAGGAGGTGAGCGCGGCGATGCAGTTTTCCGGGGCGGTTCGCTACAGCGAGAATCATCCCTCGGCCGGTGCCGACAGCACATCGCTTAATCCAACCCTGTCGCTGGATTTGCGCAACGATCTTTTTTCACTCAATCTGAACGCCTCTGAATCACAGACCGGTCAGGACGGCGCGCCGACCAGAAGCAGCGATTCCTTTGGCCTGAACCTGAACAGTCAGTTAGAGGACTGGCCGAACCTACGGCTTTATTTTAACAAGAGCACAGCGACGGACGACAGCGCCCCCAAGCAGACCGACAATGATGCAACGACCCTCGGTGCGAGTGTCGAATATTCTTTTGAGCATATCGATCTGCTCTACGATGTGCGCCATTCGAAATCTTCGGACAACCTGCTGAACAGCGAAAGCGAAGCCCTCGATCAGACCGCGCAAATCGGTTATGAACAGAGCTTTTTGCAGGGGCGGGTTTCGGTCTCTGCCTCGCAGCAGTTTCAGATAACGGAAAATACGACTGAAAATCGCGTCGGCGCCGGAAACGCGTTTTTTATCGACGCGACCGCGCTGGTTGGTCTTTATGGACTGGACGACACCCCTGAACTCGCTACCTTGCTCAACAAAGCCGATCTTGTCGATGGCGACCTGAATACTTCGACCGGAATCGATCTGTTCTCGACCACCACCGCCCAGAATATAGGTCTCTGGGCGAACGGTCAGAGAGTGACCCGGCTGCGGGTGGTGATGGAGGATGATCAGTTAACCACGACCTTGATCGGCCTGCAGGGTCTTATCAAACCCTGGAAGGTCTATCGCAGTGATTTCGGTAATGTCTGGACGCTGGTACCGAACCTGGCGGCATCCTATACCACCGAGAATGGTCGCACGGTCGTCATCATCGATCTGGTGGCCGGCGTTACGGCTGCTTACCTGAAGGTTGTCTCAGATGTGAACCTGACGGCGGCAACCCCGATAAACGTCACTGAAATCGAGGCGCAGGAGGAGCGGGTTGCAGCGACGGACCTGGTCGTTGTTTCACGCGAAAGCAAAAACCTGCAGACTCAGTTCAGCACGACGGTGCGGGTCACTGACAACTGGAGTCTCTCCTATAATCTGCGCCGGGTCGAGAACCTGCAGGATGCCGGTGATTCGGTTCAGTTCAGTCACTCGCTCAGCAGCAGTTACACGCCGACGGAGAAGCTCGGTTTTTCTTTCAGCGTCAGTGAGGACAGCGACGAGGCGGATAACGTTCCCGGACGGCAGAACCGCTCCTATTCGGCGTCGATGTCGGTTCGGCCGCTGTCGACCCTGAACTTTTCGCTGGGCTATACCCACTCGGAGACGGAAACGGATGATGGCCAGAACAGCATCAGCGATTCACTCAGTTCTTCGCTGAACGCCAGCATCTATCCCGACCTGTCTGCCAGCTTGTCGGCTACCTGGACGCAGAGTGAAGAGCCGGGCACCGGCATTGAAACCAGTGGTTACGGACTGACCTTGAATACGACAGCCTATTTTACGCCCCGGGTCGATGTGAACAGCAACATCAATTACAGCGAGTCAGAATCCAACAGCGGCGAAGATGGTCGTACCACCAGTTATGGATTTACGCTGGGCTATCGTCCGTCTGATATGCTGCTGCTGAATTTCAGCTATGACGCCGAGGTGGAGGACGACAGCTCAGTGTTCAGCGCTAACTCAAGCTGGCTCTGGAGCAAAAAGCTGCAATCCCAGTTCGGCTTCTCTTTTAATTTTGGCGATGAGACCAGTCAGCAGTACAATGCGTTGCTGAGCTGGCTGATCAGCCGCAGCCTCTCCCTGCAGACGTCGGGAAATTATCAGACTGCCGACGAAGGGAACAGCTGGAACATGAATTCAGCGTTGAACATGATTTTCTGATGGCAGATAGTGTCTTTTAGGTTTTCCGGAAAACTCCCCGGTTTTTACGCGGGGAACCATGAAGGGGAAGGTGGATATCGTGGGTAAATATGGCTTTGTGATTCTGGCGTTCGGACTTCTGTTGTTCAGTGGCTGCGCGACGGCCCCCAAGCATTATGCAGCGGAGAGTCTCGGGTTAGGTTATGTCAAGCGGGTCGTGGTGCTGCCGTTTGAAAACAACACCGAAATCAAGTTTGCCGGACAGCGGTTCAGTGATGTCATCACAACAGAAATTCTCAGTCGCGGACTTTTCGAAGTCGTCGAAAAAGGGGAAACCCGGCGGTTTCTGCGTGAGGAGCTGGTGCAGAAGGAACAGGAAACCCTCGATCAGGTGACCGCACAGCGGCTCGGTCAGGAGTTGAATGTTCAGGCCTATCTGGCCGGCGCGGTTGAAGATTTCAGTTCAGTCCAGAACGGCAGCTATTCTTATCCGGTCATCGCCGCAACGTTGCGGCTGGTTGATGTCAAGACCGGTCAGATCATCTGGCAGACCAGTGGCAGCGAGAGCGGCTATCGGACGCTGGACCGACTGTTCGGTTTCGCCAGTAAAGATGTCAATCAGGTCAGCTTCGCTCTGGCCCAGAGACTGTTGTCAACCCTGTCGGCGGAGTAAGCGTTGCCCGTGTTTGCGCATCTGCATAAATCAGCGACGCTGCTCGTCGCCCTGGTTTTGTTTCTGCTGTTAAGCAGTTTTCCGGCCAGTGCGCAAAAAATCGTCCTGATGCCGATGGCCGACCTCAGTAAGGGGGCCAACGGGGTCAATTTCACGTTCACCAAAGCGGTTGAGACAACCTTGAAACAGCTTGGGGTGGAACTGGTCTCACGCAACGATGTCATGCTGTTCATGGCCGGTAACAAGGTGCGCACCTATCAGTATCTAGACAGTTACCTGGTGAAGAAGATCGGCAGCGAGTTTGACAGTCCACTGGTGCTGATCGGAACCATCGCCGAACTGGATGCCGCGGATGCTTCGATTGGGATCTCTTTCACCGCCCTGGATACCGCCGATGGCAATCCGGTCTGGGCTGCTTCAGAAGCAACCAGTATCCGCGAGCAGGTGCGGGCGCTCGGCATCGGGCAACCGGAGACCTCAACCGATCTGGCCCGGCCGCTGTTAAAAGAGATGCTGGCGCCGCTGGCAAAATTTGCCTACGCAGCAGAAGTCTCGGAACGCCGCGATTATCAGCTGCTGGGCCTGTCGTTGTCGCCCGGCTATGTCCAGGGGGGGCAACCGCTTGAAGCGACCCTGAAGATCCGTTTCCTCGGTCAGCGACCAACCCTGATCGCCGCAGAAAGTGCCGCCGGAAAAAGTTACCTGCAGTATGACCGGCGCAGCGACAGCTATCACGGAAAATGGTTCGCGCCCAGTGCTGATGGCAGCTACCCGGTCGATCTGCGGATCGAGTGGGGTCGCGAGCAGACGGTGCAGAAGGTGCAACGAGTTGCCAGTTATGACGTCATCAACTCACCTCCGGGCTTGACGATGGAGGTCAAAAAAGGGATACCCGTCGGGCAACGACTGGCGGTGCGGGATCATGTCCTGATCCTGCCGCGGGTTGCGGATGTTCGACCACTGGCCGGCTGGGCACTTGAGATTGTCGGCGAGCAGGGGGACAGTCGGGTCTATGAAGAGTACGAAGGGGATATCCCGGAGCGGATGATCTGGGAGGGGCGCAGCTCTGACGGTTTCATGATGTCCAACGGCACCTATGAGGTCTCGCTGCACATCTGGGATCTGGCGGGGAACAAGTCGAGTGCCAGCCAGACCCTGGTGCTACAGGCTTCTGCGCCGAAGATACAGGCGCGGATAACCCACTCAGAGGGTAAAGCGTTTTTGAATCTTTCTTCGGAGGGGAGCTTTGAATTTCCGATCACCGCCTGGGAGGCTGACCTGCAATCGCTCGGTGGTGAAAAGCTGATCAAGACGCAGGGGCAGCACTTGCCGGTGGCTATCGAGTTCAAACCGATCGCGGGTGAGCTGTACGTCCAGCTGTCGCTGCAGGGCGAAGATCTGCTGGGTAACCGTCTGCAGGTCAAGCGGCAGAAGCTGCCGATCGTCGAAATGGAAAAGACCATCAAGGAACAGAAGGCTGAATCCTGGGTGCCGGACTTCTGATGATAAAGCAGAAATTGACGAAAATATTATTGCTCTGTCTGTTGCTGATGCTCTCGGCCTGCGCCGGTCGTCCGGCTTTGCAGACGCGGGTTACCGCAGGAGCCGACACCCGGGTCTGCAGTCTGGCGGTTTTGCCCTTCGATAACTGGACAACCAAACCTGAGGCCGATCTGCTTGCCTACCGGCTGTTCAATTCGGCGCTGGTCAGCAGCGGCCATTTCAATGTCGTTGCTGAAGGGGATGTTGGCCTGTTTCGGCTGCGGCAGCGGTTGTTGCCTGGAACCTTGCTGCACAAGTCCCTCTACGACGCCTTGGCGGACCAGCTGTCGGTCGATGTTGTGGTGCTTGGACGTGTGGTCGAGATGGGGATGGACAGTCGACGCGGCAGTGACCTGGTGCCATTTGTCGCCTTGCAGGTCGACCTTCACGACCTGCGCAACGATCGCCTGTTGCTGAGCACGGTGCATCAGCGCTGGGGGGATGACTATCGTAAAATCATGCATTTCGGACTGGTCACAACCACCAGCGGAGTGCTGCAGAAAATGTCGCAGGAAATCATCAATGACTGGAAGCTTAAGGGAGTAGGATGTCAATGAAGAAAATGAAAATTGGTTTTGTTCTGTCGCTGGTGCTGCTAGCGGTTTGTCTGTCGGCGTCCGCTGGTCTGGCTTTCTGGGGTGAAAGTGATTATCTGGTAGAAATCAATGACACCAGATTGACCGAAGAAGATTACCGGCACTGGTGGAGTGAATGGCAGGACCCGGGGATGGCTGTGCATGAGTCGCTGGATGATTACATCGATTTCATGCTGCTTGCGCAGGAAGCGAAGGATATGCAGTTGACCGAGAATCCCAGCTACAAGCAGAAGTTGCTGGTGTTTCTCAAGGTTCGCGCCCTGATGCAGTTGAAAAGCGAAGAGATCGACGCCAAGAAGCAGATCCCGGGCAGAGACGAGCTGTGGACTGAATATGTTAAAGACTACACGCCGGTCCTCAATTTGCAGATGATCGCCGTACAGGATGAAGAGCAGGCCAACGTTATTCAGGGGTTCAGGGAAGCTGGCGTGCCGTTTGAAAAACTCGCTGCCTCGGCCGGGCTCAAAACGGTTGCCGAGCAGCTGCAATCGACCGGCCCGATGCGCTACACCCGGATTCCTGAGGAGCTGCGTGGATCGGTCCTGGAACTCCAGGCCGGCCAGATTGCCGGGCCGGTACCCTTCGGGCATGCCTGGTATTTCATCAAGGTATTGGATCGTCAGGAGGGGACCGAAGAGGATTTTGAATCGGTTAAACAGGCGTTGATCCGCAAGAGTCTCAAACGTCAGGAGTATCAGTTGACTCAGGAGTTGCTCGAACGATTGATGAAGCAGTACGAGGTGGTGATCGACCGCGAGCTGATCGCAGCGATCGGCCCGGATGGCCCGCCGGCCGGGGACGAGGAAAAAATCGCTATCAGTATTGATACCTTCAACATACCGGCTTCTTTTGTTTACGCCTCAATTCAGAAGACCCAGGAAACCCGCGGTCACGCCAAACGTCAGGCCGAAGCTTTTGCTGAATCGAAGCAACGGATAGTCGACGATATTCTGGTGCAGACCCTGACCGAAAAAGATTCGCTGGCCCGGCACTACGAGCAGGTTCCGCCATTGAAATATATTTTTGATTTTTATTCTCAGTACCGCCTGGTCAAGGAATTTGAGGAGACTGTTGTGCGCCCCGAAGTGAAGGTCAGCGAGCAGGATATCGCAAACTTCTATCAGGAGAACGCTGCAGAATTTTCGCAGGAAGGGATGATTGAGTATGCCAGCGTCACGACCAACGAAAGTGAGCTGGCCAAAAAGATCAGCCAGCAGCTCAAGCAGGGGAAAGATTTTTTCACTATCATGGAGCCGATTTCTCCGGCCGGGGTGAAAATTGAAAAGCAGCCACTCGGGCAGTTGCCGGCAGAGATTCAGGCTGCGGTGAAGTCGCTCGCATCAGGGCAGATCGCGACCGTGAACGAAGGGGATAACACTCATTTCATTAAAGTCGTGCGCAGCGCCGAGACGCAGATGGTTCCCCTTGAGGCGGTCAGCGAGATGATTCAGAAGACTCTGGAAAAGAGGCGTTTTGATGAGATTCGAGCCGGTTATATCGGACAACTGCGCGAACGCTCTACGATCAAACAGAACAAGTCGGCCTGGAAAGCGTTACGTAAACAGTTGCAGGAGGAGAGCGTAAAACATGCATCCTAAACGATCGCTGAGTCTGATAACGTTGGTTCTGGCGGCGCTGCTGATCGGCTGTCTGCAGTCCTGTACGCCCGGGGCGGCGCCGACCAAAGGGGGCAAGTCCTGTCTCGACTGTCATGAGGAATATCGCAACCTCTACAACGAAGGGGTGGTGCACAAGCCGGTAAAAAGCGGTGATTGCGCCGGCTGTCACCGAAAGCACGGTTTGATCGGCGGGGCTTACCTGAAGGTCGAAGGGGCGCAGCTCTGCTTCAGCTGTCACCAGCCGTTTGCCCGCGAACTGTCGCTTAAAACCCAGCTGCACAGCCCGGTCCAGCAGGGCGACTGCGCTGCCTGTCACCAGCATCATAACGCCCCAGAAGCCAAGCTGCTGAACAAGCCGCTGGAACAGCTCTGTTTCGATTGTCATGATCGGGCTGCTTTTCAACGCAAGTTTGTTCATCCGCCGCTGGCGCAGGGGTGCAGCACCTGTCATGAAACCCATGGCTCCACGGTTGACCAGTTGCTGATCAAGAATGAAGGGGAGTTGTGCCAGGGGTGCCATAAGCTCAGCAGCAGTTCTTTTACCGCGGCTCACGGTGGTTACCCGGTGACCGATGGTTGTTCCACCTGTCACAGCGTCCATTCGGCGGATAATGCCAAGCTGCTCAAGGCATTTACTCACCAGCCGATGACGCAGCGCAACTGTCAAGGCTGTCATGCCAAACCCGATGTGGCGCAGCCCTTTGCCGTCGCCGATAAATCGGCCGCGCTCTGCTATAGTTGTCACACGCAGCAGCAGCGCGATTTCAAAGGGACAAAGCTGCATGCCCCGGTGGCTGACGGCAACTGCTTCGCCTGTCACGATCCGCACGCCAGCGATTTTGTCGGGATCGCCAATCAGAACCCGCAAAACCTCTGCTTCGAGTGCCACAGTTTCAAGTTCTTCGGTCCCAAGCTGGAATTGCAGCAGTCGGGTAGCGTCCATACCCCAGCCGGTACAGGAGACTGCCTGGCCTGTCATGCTCCTCACCTGCCGGCTGCCGGAGAGTCAGCATTGTTGCGTAAGCCGGGCAACAAACTGTGCCTTGACTGTCATGCCGAACAGGCCAAGCGAAACAGTGTCAATCATAATCCGGCCCGCGAGGGGGAGTGTCTGACCTGTCACCTGTCGCACGAGAGTCAGCACGACGGGGTGCTGGTTATGCCGCAGCGGCGCCTCTGTGCTGAATGCCACACGCAGGTTGGTGAAGACCTGGGGTTGGCGAATCTGCACCGCCCCTTTGTTGTCGGCAACTGCTCCAGCTGCCACGCTCCGCACGGTGGGCAGAACAAGGCGCTGCTGCTCGGTCAGGGCGCTGAAGCCTGTGGCAAATGCCACGGCACCATCGAAACGGAACGGGCGCTGCCGAACCGGCATCAGCCGTTTGCCGAAGGACGCTGCGAGCTTTGCCACAATTCACACGGCAGCAGCCTGCCGTTTCTGCTGGCGCAAGACGCGGGTGAACTCTGTGTGAGCTGTCACCGTGACCGTCAACCGCCGCCGGGGACGCCGGGGGGGCATCAGAACTGTTCTGTCTGCCATCACGCCCATGGCAACAATGAAAACAGCTTCCTGATCAAATCGCAGCCGGATCTCTGCCTGGGCTGTCACAATGTCGATCAGTACTGGCAGGCCGGGGTTGGTCATTCCCCGGCCGTCGCGGGGCAGTGCGACGCCTGCCATAATGTTCACGCGCCACAGCTCAGCACCGCCAAGCAAGCCGATGCTACTGTCTGCAGTGCCTGTCACGCGGTGGATGGGGTGACTCTGGCCAAAAGCCATAGCGGGATTGCTCCCGGTACCCAGAGTTGCATGGGGTGTCATGACCCGCATGGTGGTCCGGACGCGTCCTTGACGCTGCCGATAAAACATGCGCCTTTTGCTGATGGTAAATGCGCCTCCTGCCACAAAGGGGGTATCCAGTGATGAGCAGAATCAAACAGTTACTGAAGATATCAAGCCTGCTGCTGTGTCTGCTGATTTTGCCGGTGCTCAGTTTTGCGGTTGACTGTTTCGAGTGTCACAATCCCACGGATTTTAAAGGGCGGGTGGTGCACGCACCGGTTGCCAAAAAGGCCTGCCTGTCCTGTCATGGGCCGCATGTGTCACGACATGAAAAATTGTTACTAGGCAAAGAGACCGAGCTCTGTTTCACTTGCCACAAAGAGGTCGCCAAGACGGTTGCCGACAGTCCGATGCTGCATGCCCCGGTTCGCGACGGACAGTGCAGTGCTTGTCATGACCCGCACGCCAGCGAGCAGGGCAACCTGCTGAAAAAAGCTGGCGGCGCACTCTGTTTCGACTGTCATGCCGATGCGCAGAAGAGCTATAAGGTTTCCCATCCACCGTTCAGCAAGGGGCAGTGCAATGCCTGCCATGCCCCGCATGGCGGTAGCGACCAGCGGTTATTGAAAGAGACCGGCAGCGCGCTCTGTTTCGGTTGCCACAGTTCGACCAAGGCACTGCAGGGCAAGCATCTTGATATGGACCTGCGGCAGGTCGATTGTCTCTCCTGCCACCATCCGCACGGTGGTGACAGTCGTATCCTCTTGCGCAGCATCAGCCATAAGCCGTTTGCCGAGGGTAAATGCAAGACCTGCCATAGCAGTACGATGGGGGTTGAAGTCTGCCTGAATTGTCACAAGCAGGTCCTTGACAGCTTCAACAAGGTGCATAACCACCTAGGGATCGCCGGCAATGGCAATCCCTGTGTCGCTTGTCACGATCCGCATGTTGGCGATCTGCCGGGACTGCTGCCGGCAAATGTCGGCACCCTGTGCCGCGACTGTCACGCCGATACTTTCGAACGACGTGAAAAAAATCTGCACGGTCATGGCGGTTGGAATCAGTGTTCCGACTGCCACCAGCTGCACGGCAGCGATGGCGTGGCGATGCTGATCAATGGCAACAATGTCTGCGCCGAGTGCCACGAACAGCACAAGGGGTTCACTCATCCGATCGGGGATGATGCCCTTGACCCGCGCAACGGACAGCCGATGGACTGTCTGACTTGCCACAACGCCAACGATGGCAGCATGTACCGCTACTACCTGCGCGGCAGCGGCGAGCGTGGTCTCTGCGTCCAGTGTCACCAGAGCTATTGATGGGAGAACGACTGATGTTATATGCACGCTTGAGAGTTGTTGCTGTTGTGCTGCTGCTTGGTCTTGGCAGCGTTCAGACGGTGGGTGCGGCAGGCCCCTGGAGCTATCTGCGGCAACTGCCCGCCGCTGATTCTGGGGTCAAGATCAAACTGCCGAGTGCCTTGTCGATCGATAGCAGCAGCAATCGTTATTATGTGGTTGATGCAGAGCAGGGACAGCTGGTTTCGTTTGATGCTGAAGGTAAGTTTCTCGCGGCATTCAATGCTGGCGGCGAACTCAAGGCGCCGGTGTCATTAGCGCGTACCTCCACGGGTATTCTCTGGGTGGTGAATCGCGGCAGCAACGAACTGCTTTATATTAACCCACGCCAGCAGCAGGTGCAGCGTTATCAACCGACCTATCCGGATGGCAAGGGGATGACGCCGGCCAAGGTTGCGGTTGACGCTGAGGACCGCTTGTTTGTCCTTGATCAGCGGCGTGGCGCGATATTACAGCTTGATGATCGTCTGCAGGTGGTTCAGACTTACGCTGGCGATAAAGACTTCCGTGGTTTTGTCGATTTTAAACTCAAAGGGCGTGAGCTGTTCGCCCTTGATGGCCTGTCACGCAAAATTTACCGTTTTTCAGGAAGTGGCGCGCTTGCGCAGGTTGTTGCCTTCGAAGGGCTGCAGTTCCCGGTCGCATTGGAAGTTGACAGTGCCGGGCAGTTCTATCTGCTGGATCGCCATGCCGGGACGGTCGAGGTTTTTGGACCACAGGGGGATAAGCGCTTTAACTTTCTTGGTAAAGGCAAGCGCCACGGGCAGCTCTGGTACGCCAAGGACCTGCTGTTCGACTGGGAGCAGCGGCTGTGCATTGTTGACGAGGGGAATTCGCGGGTCGATATTCTGACGCGATAGGAGCGCTGAAGCGGAGCAGTATGAAGAATTTACAGCAGACAGGCAGGGCGGTAACGGGCAATCGGGACGTATCATTTCGTGGATACTTTCAATTGTTGGCACTGTTGTTTTGTTTGCTGCTGTGGGCGACTCCAGTTTTTGCGCTCAAGGCCGGAATCCGCTGCTCCGACTGTCATACCATGCACCACAGTCAAGGAGGTCAGGCGCTCAGCAGTTGGGGAGATGCCGGCCCCTACAGTGCGCTGCTTGTCACGGACTGTGTTGGCTGCCATTCTGGTAGCAATGCCCCCGGCAGCATGCCTTATGTGATGTCATCGGCTGCACCGGTCTATGGTGCGACCGGCACCGAGGCGAATACTAACACTCTGGCCGGTGGGAGTTTTTACTGGGTTGCTCAGGCGCTGGGTGATTCGAGGGGGCACAATGTCGTCGGTCTGACAGCTCCAGACGCGAGCCTGTCGAGCCCGCCCGGGTTTGATGGACTTAACGCGGCCGCTGATGGCAGCGTACCGGCTGGTGGCAACTGGCCGGCCGGGCAGCAGGTCACCTGCGCCGGAGTCTATGGCTGTCATGGCAGTCACAGCGAGTCTGCTGCTGAAACCGCAATCCGTGGTGGGCATCACGCCGACCTCAAGGGAGCTATCACTGCTCCGGGAACCGCGGCCGCGGACAGTTATCGGATGCTGGTCGGAGTTGCCGGCTTCGAAGATCCGGAATGGGAGCTTACGCCAACGGCTACGGCACACAATCAGTACAAGGCGCTTGATCAGGTAGACGACAATTCAACGATCAGTTCACTCTGTATCCGCTGTCACGGAACCTTCCACCAGCAGGCCGGGCTTAATATCTGGACCAAACACCCGGTCAACTATGACTTGTCCAATACTGCGATGGGATCTGAATATCGTGCTTACGGTGGTCTCACACGCACCTATCAAACAGCGGTGCCGCTCGGTAGTACCTCGGTAAATGCCCCGCTAGGTAATATTGCGCTGCAGGGCAGTGATGCTGTTATTACCTGTGTCTCCTGCCACCGTGCCCACGGTTCGCCATATATTAAGCTGCTGCGCTGGGATTATGCCGGCAGCCGCGGCGATGGCTGCGTCCTCTGTCACACCGCGAAAAACTGATCAGACATCACCGTCAGATATCTATGCATTGGGGAAAATGATGTTCTTAAAAAGACTCCTTCTCTTGTTCGTGCTTTTGCTGGCCGCCTGTGGTGCAGCCCCAAAAACAACGCCGCTGCGCACTGTTAAAGCGCAGGCCGGACAGGCATTGTTGACGGTTTACCTGAGTAGTTCAGGGACCGCTGAGGTGGCTGGGCAGATCAAAATTGATGAGCTGGCGATTGAAGCTGATGGTGCCTGGCTTGGGCTCGGCCTGCAGGCAGAGGGGATCGATTACCGGCAGTTGAAAGGACAGCAGCAGTTGCTCGGGGCCGCGCTTGCACCGCTTGGCGAACACCGGCGCTTGCGCCTGAAGGTCAGCGGGTTGCCAGGGAGCGATGAGTCGCAGCAGTTCATTCTGACGTTACCGGAGCCGCTGGAGTTGCGTGCCGGTGACAGTAAGTGCCTGTTTGTCGACTGGCAACTGGTCGATGAAAATCCCGGCAGTAAAATATTGGTGAGCCGGTTCGTGGCCTGGGGGCAGGGGCAACCTCTCGGTGGAGAGTTGCTTTATGTCGCCTGTAAGGAGCTGGAGACTCTTTATATTGTACGGATGGATATCAATGAGGTGGTGGCCTCTTTCGGGGTTCCTGGGCCGCTCGCCGAGATTCGTTTACACCAGCGTCGGCTGTATATCCTCAGTAGCGGCAAGCGGGCTATTTTTGTTTATGATTGCCTGAACGGACGGCTCGTTGATCAGATCTCCTTGCCTGGAGCCGTTGCGCCGCAGCATATGGCGCTCTCCACAGATGGGGTTTTTGCCTTTGTCTCTGATGCTGCTTCCGGTGAGGTGTTAAAGGTTGATCTTGTTGGCGGTGCGCTCGTTTCTCGGGTGCTTGTCGGGCACAAGCCTCAGCGTCTGATTTATTACGTCGATGGCTTGCAGGCTCTGGCAGTGGTCTCGCCGAATACGCAGCAGGTCTTCGTGCTGGATGCCAGCAGCCTGCAGATACAGCGCAGAATACCGGTCGGAATGCGGCCTGTCAGTCTGATGTTTTTCAATCGGTCACTTTACGTGGCTGAGCAGGGGACACAGTCGGTTGCTGTGTTCGACCCGCGGTCCGGAAAACAACAGTTAAGGTTCACGGTCGGTTTTCAGCCTGAGTACCTGCAGGCAATCGATCAACATAATGCCTATGTCAGTAACTCTGGAGAGGCAAGCCTGAGTGCTCTTCATGCTGGTCAGAATGTTGCTATCCGCAGAATACCCGCCGGGCCGGAACCGATGGAGTGGGTTCATTCACAACGCAAGCACCTGTTGTATGTCGCTAATAGCAGCAGTCATCAGTTAACCGTCGTTGACCGGATCTCTGAAAAAAATATCAAGTCGATTCCTCTTGGTGGCGCACCCACTTCATTGGCTGTTCTCGAATAGGCTGGTGCTGATTGCCATTCTCATCTGTATGAATAAGTATTTTTCGTAGGGTTGTTGACTTTGTGCTCGTGGTCCATGCACGTTATTTCGCTTGAGATGTCGGCAAATGGCGGAGCCTGCGATGTGTGTTGTCTGTAATTAGTTATGGCTAACGTCTGTAAATTACTGAAAGAATTATTTTCTTGAGTCTTCATTGGTTGTTACATATCTGGGAATTTTATTTTAGACATGGTATGGAAGCTGCTATCTCTTGGGTGTCTGTTTGGTCTGTTGCGACAGTCGAGTTATTGGATATCATTATGTTAATTTAATTGGCATTGAGGGCTTGATTTAATTATAATATCGCCGACCATTATAGATGGTAGTGCTCAATGCTCTCGACTCGCGATGCGAGGCAGGCAAACAAAGGAGGCGTAATGAAATTGCTGAAAAGGGTTGTACTGGTTCCATTGGCAGTTCTGGCGGTGTTCGGGCTAACGGCAGGCGTGTCCCTGGCGGCCGTTACTGGCGATTGTGTGAACTGCCACACGATGCACAACAGCCAGAATGGTACTTCGGTTGCCGTTGCTGCTGGTGGGGTAACAACTGCTCAGGTCAATTTGCTGAACGCCGATTGCCTTGGCTGTCACACCAATGCCAATGGCAATGAAACCATTATCATGCTCGGTAATGGCAATAAGTCGAAGGTACCGATTGTATTGACTGCTGCTGCGCCGACTTATCCGCCGAATGGGTCGACAAGTTCAGTTCTCGCCGGAGGTAACTTTTACTGGGTTGCCGCCGGAGATGACACTAAGGGGCACAATGTCTACGGGTTGCGCGGAAATACTGAAGCGGCAAATAGGGACAGTTTTCTGAGTGCCGCACCCGGCTCTCAGTTTGTTCCTACCGGTCTTTGTCGTGATTGCCACGGAACCCTCGCGAGCGAAAGTTCCGGTTGTAAGGCATGTCACTTTGCGGCTCACCATGTTGAAAACGGCAATAACGCCGCTGATGGTGCTGTAACCAGGGGGGGGGATGGTTGGTATCGCTTTCTTTCTGGTGCACAGATGGTAGTTGCTCGTGACCCAGGGACTGCTCAGCGTAACGCTCTTCTGCTTCTTCTTGATGGAGTGGTGGGCGTTGAGGATTCAAACTGGGAACAGAATCCCGCCAGTCACAATGTTTACAAAGGTGCACAGGGGCAGACCTCTGCCGGGCTTGGAAGTATTTCCGGGAACAGCATAGGTATGTACTGTACTGGTTGTCATAGCAATTTTCATCATCCTGCTGCTGACACTGGTTTGACTGGTCTGACTAATGCATCGGGTGCTTGGGTCCGTCATCCGTCTGACGTTGTTCTGCCTGGGGCTGGTACTGAGTATGGAAAATATTCGTATACGGCTCTGGCTCCAGTTGCTTATGAAACAATCAGCGCCGCTGGTGTGGGGTCTACGCAGTTGGTCACCTGTATTTCCTGTCACCGTCCGCATGGTTCGCCGTATCCGGATATGCTGCGCTGGGACTACGATACCTGTCAGACCAATATAGAAAATACTGATTGCGGTTGTTTTGCCTGCCACACAGCAAAAGACGGTGTTGAGTAATTTATCGGAGCTTTAAGGTCGACCGAAGTGCCAAGCTAAAACGCACAAGGTCAAGAAGTATTAATCCATTCCATTTTAGAGGAGGCGTAAAAATGAAAATGAGCAAGGTTTTTGTCACCCTGATAAGCACAGCGCTACTGCTTGTTGCAGCTAATGCTTTTGCTTTGACCGGGGCCTGTGTCAGCTGTCACACCATGCACAACAGCCAGAACGGGGCTGCGATGACCTTCGACGGTAGCGCAACTCCTAACAGCACCCTGTTGCGCGCCGGCACCTGTGGCGGTTGTCACGCCGATGCCACAGTCAATACCGGTGGTAACGGCATCGGAAATCTGGCGATACCGCAGGTTGATGCGACAACGATCGCCACCATGCCGGCAGGTGGTTCTTTTAACTGGGTCAAGACCATGGACAGCACCGGTCACAACGTTTCTGACCTTGGAATCGCGGTTGACGTTGCGTTGAATGAGCAGCCTCCGGGCTTTGATGAGACCATCAATACCGATATTAACGGTGGTGTCAACGCCTGGTCGACTCAATTGACCTGTGCTGGTACCAATGGTTGCCATGGTGACCATACCACTGGTGACGTGTTTAATGCTGTTAAGGGTGCCCACCATGACAATGCCGGTGGCAATCTTACGACTGCTACGACCGTCGGAAACAGCTACCGCTTCCTGTTAGGGATCAAGGGTGGCGAGGATGATGACTGGGAGCAAACAGTTTCTGCGACCGATCACAACGTCTACTATGGTGCAGCACGGACCACGACTACGCCTAATCCAACTGACACCATTAGTTCGCTCTGTGCTCAGTGTCACGGCAAGTTCCACTCCGGTGTTGACATCGGTGGTGGCAATATGAGCAGCCCTTGGGTTCGTCACCCGACCGATATCAACATGGTTGCTGTCGGTGGTGAATACGCTGCCTATGTCTATAACGTTGAAGCACCTGTTGCGCTGAGCACTCTGCCTGCTGCTGTCAACGATGCAACCAGCTACGCCAGTGAGAAGATTGTCACCTGTGTCTCTTGTCACCGTGCACATGGTTCTGACCAGCCTGACCTGCTGCGTTGGGATTACGGCGTGATGAACGCTGGTACTGTCACTGCTGCTGCCGGTACCGGTTGTTTCCGCTGTCACACGACTAAAGACGGTATCTAATACTGTCAGTTGGTTGAGATGTAGTAAAAGGTCGGCCTTCGGGTCGACCTTTTTTTCTTAAAAACCATTTCGGCTTTAGAGTTGCCGTGCTACGTCGACTCTGCTAGATTGCAAAAAGTTTATGTTTGTTGCGCCTGTGTGTTGTTGCTGAGGTGGATTCCTGTTGTTGGGTGACAAGCAACCTGGCGCCTGATGGAGATTTCATTGAACTTCAAGGGAATGGTAATCCTTTCATATTGTTTGTTGCTGCCTTTTACGAGTATGGCGGCAGAAAATCCCTGCCTTGTTTGTCATGAAGAGGTTGCGCAAAAGGGGCGCAGTGGTCGTTACGTTCATCACCCTTTTCTGCAAGGAGACTGTGGTCAGTGCCATGTTGCTGGTCAAAGTGTCACTGCTCCTTTGAAAAAAACTCCCCTGTCTATTGCAAAGAAAAAGCAGGAAAAAATCCGCTGGTTTCAGACTGTCTCCGGCAGGGAGCAGGAACATTGGCTGCGGCTGCCGACTGATAAGCTGACCTCTGGCCTGTATCTCAGGGCAACGGATGGCCGAATGCGCAGTCCAGTGCAGGAGGTTAAACTTCCAGACAGTGGTCGCTTGCCGCAGAAGCTGAATGATAATCAGGCCCCGCAGCAATCGGGGATAAGCGTTGCTGATGTTCGCCGAGGAATCAGTACGACTGCTACCTTGCAGTGGGAGACTGATGAGTATACAGATGCTACCCTGCACTACGGGGTTAAGGATCTGCGCTCGGTCATCAACGATCGTCGTCTGGCCCGTCGTCATTCTCAGGTGCTGCTCGGTCTAGACGCGGATAAGGTTTACCAATATCAAATTATTTCTCATGATTTGCATGGTAATGAAACCCGCTCGCCGGTCTTGGAATTTTCGACTGCTGAATCTTTTTTGTCCGAGGATGCTTACTACAGTGACAAGAGCACACTCTCAGGCGATATTGATTTGCGGTGGGAGTTGTTTCGGGTTAAAGATGACTACCTGTTGGTGGTCAAGGCGGATCGGCCAGTTTCTTTGTCCTTGGGCGCTGAAAACATAGAGCAGACTCTGAACACCGTAGAGCGGCAGGTTGCGTCGACCGAGAACTTTTCACACCCGATCTTGAAAAGCTCGTTCGATACCAATGTCACCGTCTGTAAGGCATGTCATCAGGGCGTTCGTGAGGAATATTCTCACCCGATCAATGTGCGGCCACGTGTCGGTATGGTTATTCCTAAAGAGTATCCATTGCTTCCCGATGGCAAAATCAGTTGTATGTCATGCCATGCCAATCATGCCTCGGGTAACGAATATCGTCTATTGAAGTCAGGTAAGGCCGATTTGTGCCGCGGTTGTCATAAGGATTATTAGACAGTTGTTAACGTTAGAGTATGGGGGTGTAGATGGATAGTAAACCGTCATTTAAGGATCGCAAAAAACTGAACCTGAAGGTCAAGCATGAGTTTCAGCGCTGGTTGTTGAAGCAGGTTCTGGTTGCGGTCGTATTGAGTGCGGTGATTGCGGCGGTTGTTCTGTACTTTTATGCCCGTCAGGAAGTCATTGACTCTTTTTTTGATGCGCATGTAAAGATTCGCCGGGTCAGCGACTTGTTGCTGCCGGTCATTGCTGCCGCATCGGCAGTCAGTCTCTGTGTCGGGATTTTTCTGGCCATGTTTCTGCCACAAAAAATTGCTGGGCCTATTTATCGCATTGAGCGTGATTTGCGGGCAATTGAAAGCGGCGATCTGACCACTAAGGTGCAGTTGCGTACTGAAGATACTTTGCAGGACTTTGCTGAAACGGTCAGTCAGACGGTCGGTGCTGTCAGAGGGCGCGTCAGTGCCGTAAAAGACAACTGCCGACAGTTGGAGTTGGCGATTGTTGCCGGGGATAAGGAAAAGATTGCTGCGCTCCTTGCAGTGCAAAAAGAGCAGTTCGAGAAGCTGAAAACCTAAAGCTGGACACTGCTGCATTCTTGGTGATATAGAATCTTTTTTTATCCTGACAATCAAGGGACTAAATTTGGCCAGACGTTTTACCATCATGATTCTCCCTGAGGGGAGTACCAAGGTTCGCAAGGTTCGCCTTTCACGCTGGGCGCTGTCCACTGCAGTGGCTTTGTGCTGTCTTTTATCCGGATTGTTTTTCTACCTTCTTTACGCATATCAGGAGACCGCTGTTGATCTGGCCGAGTTGGGCCGGCTGCGTAATGAAAATGCCCAGCAGCGTCTGGATTTGCAGCGCCTGACGGCTGGCCTTGGCGATCTGCAGCACGAAATGTTTCTACTTACCGAAAATGAGGCGCGAGTCAGGCAGTTGGCCAATCTGGACCGTTCGCCACAAACGATTCCGGTTGCTATGGGCGGGATGCCTGAAGCGATCAATGATGAAAGCCTCGATCTTGTTCAGCAGCGCATCGATTTCCTGCAGCTGGCAATAGATCTGCGCCGCCAGAGTCAGGAAGAGGTCCGCAATCTACTGAACGATCAGGTCTCTTTAAGTCGTGCAACGCCCGGCGGCTGGCCGACCAAGGGGTGGCTGACATCGTCGTTCGGAATGCGGGATCTCTCTGGGAACGGCAAGAGTCGCATTCATGAAGGGCTTGATATTGCAGCCAATATCGGTACGCCGGTTACGGCAACAGCTGATGGGGTTGTTGCGCGGGTCGAATATCTGCCGGCTTATGGGAAGATGGTTGTTCTCGATCACGGCTACGGTTATCGGACCCTGTTCGCCCATAATTCGCGCATCCTGGTGAAGTCAGGGCAGCGCGTCGTGCGGGGTGAGCGGATTGCCGAAGTTGGTAATACCGGCCGCTCCACCGGATCGCATCTGCATTATGAAGTCCTCCTCAACGGTGTGCCGATAGATCCGCGTAAATTCCTCTAGCAGTTTCCTTTATAGTCTCTTTGCGGTTAATCCTTTTTCTCCTCTGCTGGTTTCAGTCTTTTATCTGGTGTCAACACTTGCTGACAGGGGTGCGGAATCTCTTTGTAACCTCAGTTAAATACAATGTTTTTCAGCTGTTCAGGCTTGTTCGGTCTGCTTTCTGTGTGCTAGTATGGCGCCGGCCTAATTAACCAGAAGCTGTTTTGAAATTATCCACACACCCTTCATCCGAAAAACGTAGCAGCCATGCTGCACGATCTCTGGAGTTCCATAAATATGATCCGTAGTTTAGTTAAAAAAATTGTGGGCAGTAAGAATGAACGCGAGTTGAAAAGACTTCAGGTCCAGGTCGAAAAAATCAATTCTCTCGAGGCAGAGTTCGAGGCGCTTTCAGAGGATCAGTTGAAGGCGAAAACGATTGAATTCCGTCAGCGATTTAGCGACGGAGAAACATTAGATCAGCTGTTGCCTGAAGCATTCGCTGTCGTCCGTGAGGCCAGTAAGCGGGTTTTGGGGATGCGCCATTTTGATGTCCAGTTGATCGGTGGCATGGTGCTGCATTCCGGCAAGATTGCCGAAATGAAAACCGGCGAAGGTAAAACCCTGGTGGCCACCTTGCCGACTTATCTGAATGCGTTGACTGAAAAAGGCGTTCACGTGGTCACTGTGAACGATTACCTGGCAAGTCGTGATGCTGCATGGATGGGGCAGCTTTACCAGTATCTGGGGCTGTCGGTCGGTTGCATCGTTCACGGTCTCACCGATGTTCAGCGCAAAGCCGCCTATAATGCGGATATCACCTACGGCACCAACAATGAGTTCGGCTTTGATTATCTGCGGGATAATATGAAGTTCGATCTCAAGGATTACGCCCAGCGCCCATTGCACTATGCCATCGTCGATGAGGTCGACTCGATCCTGATTGACGAAGCCAGAACCCCGCTGATTATTTCCGGCCCCAGCGAAGCATCCAGTGAGCTTTATAATATGGTCAACCAGATCATCCCGCTGCTCAAAAAGGGCGAGACGATCGAAGAGCGTGATGGCGCGATCGGCCAGGCGACCAAGCGGCACACCGGCGAGTTCACGGTCGATGAAAAGGCAAAATCGGCAGCGCTGACTGAAGATGGCGTGTTGAAAGTCGAGAAACTGCTGAAGGTTGATAACCTGTATGAGCCGAAAAACATTGAACTGCTGCACCATGTCAATCAGGCTCTCAAGGCTCATGCCCTGTTCAAGCGGGATGTCGATTACGTCGTCAAGGACGGCGAAGTTCAGATCGTCGATGAATTTACCGGGCGCTTAATGCCGGGCCGTCGTTGGAGCGATGGTCTGCATCAGGCGGTGGAAGCAAAGGAAGGGGTGAAAATCGAAAGCGAAAACCAGACGCTGGCGACCATCACCTTTCAGAATTATTTCCGGATGTACGAAAAACTGTCCGGGATGACCGGTACCGCTGATACAGAGGCAGTCGAATTCGGTCAGATCTATAAGCTTGAGGTTGTGGTCATTCCGACCAATCGCCCGATGCAACGGATCGATAAAGCCGATGTGATCTACAAGACTGAGAAAGAGAAATTCCTCGCGGTCATCGAGGATATCGTCGAATGCCATAAGCTCGGTCAGCCGGTTCTGGTCGGCACGATCTCGATTGAAAAGTCAGAAATTCTTGCTGCACAGCTGAAAAAACGCGGGGTCCCGCACAATGTACTAAACGCCAAGCAGCACGAACGTGAAGCCATGATCGTGGCACAGGCTGGGCGCAAAGGTGCTGTAACCATCGCGACCAACATGGCCGGACGCGGTACCGATATTGTGCTGGGCGGTAATCCTGAAATGATGGCGCGCGCCGAAGCGGCCAGCGCTGAAGATCCTGAAGCCGCCTACCTTGAGGCGCTGCCGCGCTTCGAGGTCAGCTGTAAGGCTGAACGGCAGGAAGTCCTCGACGCCGGCGGCTTTTATATCCTCGGTACCGAACGGCATGAATCCCGCCGTATTGACAATCAGTTGCGGGGCCGTTCAGGCCGTCAGGGCGATCCGGGCAAGAGTCATTTTTACTTGAGCCTGGAGGATGATCTGCTGCGGATTTTCGGTTCGCAGCGGGTTGCTTATGTCATGGAAAAACTGAAAATCCCCGAAGGCGAGCCGATCGAACACGGGATTATCAGCAAAGCTATTGAAAATGCGCAGAAAAAGGTCGAGGCTCATAACTTCGAAATCCGCAAGCATCTGATAGAATATGACGATGTCATGAACCGCCAGCGCGAAGTGATCTACACGCAGCGTCGCGAAGTTCTCAGCGGTGAAAATCTGAAAGAGACCGTCGATGGCATCGCCAGCGAAACTATTGAGGATATGATCGCCTCCTTCTGCCCGGAGAAAACTTCGGCCAGCGAGTGGGACTGGGAGCGCCTGAACGAAGATTTTGGTAATCAGTTCGCTTTTCTGCCGGACCTGAGCTCGCTCGATCTGCAGAAAACAACCCGCTCAGAACTGGAGCAGCTGTTAAAAGCGCAGGCTGAAGGGCGGCTGCTGGCCAAAGAAGAAGACTTTACTCCGCCAATCATGCTGCAGCTGATGCGCTACCTGTTGCTGCAGACCATCGATTCGCAGTGGAAAGATCACCTGCTTTCAATCGACCATCTCAAAGAAGGGATTGGTCTGCGCGGCTATGGGCAGAAGAACCCCAAGGAAGAATATAAACGTGAAGCCTATGGTCTGTTTATGGCGATGATGGGGCGGATTCGGCAGGAAGTTCTGCAGAAACTCTATCGTGTTCAGCTGACGCGTGAAGAAGATGTTGAGCAGATGGAGGCGCAACAACGCCGCCAACAGTTGACATTGAATCGGGCAGGGGGCGAAGATCAGGTTCGTAAACCGAATACCCGCGATGAAGACAAGGTTGGACGGAACGACCCCTGTTCCTGTGGCAGTGGTAAAAAGTACAAGAAATGCTGCGGTAAGTAGATTTTCTACAGGCGAAAAAATCTATGACAAAAAATGATCAGCTGCAAAAGCCAGCAATTCTTCTGGTCGATGATGTTCCCCTGATCCTGGATCTGTTACAGGATATTCTGGAAGGCCAGGGGTATGCTGTGTTGCGGTCGGAAAAAGGGAGCAATGTCCCTGAAATTCTCGACCGCGAAGATGTCGCGCTGGTGTTTTGCGATGTTTCACTGCCGGATGTGCATGGCGTCGAAGTTTTACGGATGATCAAGCAACATACTCCTGAGGTTCAGGTGATTATGATCTCCGGGCAGCAGGATTTTGATGTGGCCCGTCAGGTGCTGCGTGAGCGAGCGCTCGATTATCTGGTCAAGCCATTCTCGCAAACCGAGGTTCTTGATGCGGTCAAGCAGGGGCTGGCCGCCTACGAACATGCCGTCCACCAGAGCCAAGCCAGGGTCGAGGCGCAGCGACGTATGTCGGATCTGGTTCTGCTCAAGCAGATCGGCGAGACGGCTAATTCAGGTGGCGACCTGCAGGAGCTGTTCGATCAGATTCTGGATTCCATCGTCGATTCCGCCGGCGTAGAAGTGGCCTCGCTGATGTTGCTCAAGCCCGATGGCCTGCTGCATATCGCGTCAGCTCGCGGCCTTTCAGAAAATATCATCAGTTCGGTCCGGGTTGCTGCCGGAGAAGGTGTCTCCGGTCACGTTCTGGCGACCCGCGAGCCGGTCTTGATCTCCAACCTGCAGCAGGACAGTCGTTTCAAGAGCCTCGTCGGCGGTGAGCGTTACAGCACCCAATCACTGCTGTCGGTGCCGATTATGGTCCGTGATGAACTGGTCGGGGTTATCAACGTCAACAACAAACTCTCCGCCGAATCCTTCGATCTCGAGGATCAGAATCTGCTGGTTGCCATCGCCAATCAGGTTGCGCTGGCGATGGAAAACTTCAAGCTGGTTAACAGCCTGCGTCTGCAGGCTGATACCCTTGAGCGGACCAACGAGGATCTGGTCCGGCTGAACCGCGCCAGAACCCGGCTGGTCTGTAACCTTTCCCACGAACTGAAGACCCCGCTTACCTCGATCATGGGCTATGTCGATCTGGCTCTGACCTTTTACTCCAAGCTTTCCGAGCAGGAATTCAAGGATTATCTCAAGCTGGTGCGCGAAGAGGGGGGGCGACTGGATAAGCTGATCACCGGAATGCTGAGACTTTTCTCCATCGAGTCCGAACGTGAGATCTGGCGCTGGAAATCGTTCGGGGTCCCATGGTCGATCGCTGATGCTTTTCAGTACTATGACAAGGCAATGACAGCCAATCATATTGTTGCAGAACTTGAAATACAGGATGATTTACCAGAAGTTTACGGCGATCCGGAAAAGTTCGGCATGGCCTTTAACTCGTTGATCGACAATGCCACCAAATTTAACCGCGAAGGCGGTCTGGTGCGGGTCGTCGCGGAAACCCGTGATTTTGAAGGTCTGGAATATGTTTATCTTCAGGTTTTCAATCATGGTCAGACTGTGCCACTAGAGGCGCACGAGACGATTTTCAATTCATACACTCAGTTAGGGAATATTGACACGGAAAAGCCACACGGTGTCGGCATCGGTCTGGCTCTGGTCAAGGTCGTTATCGACCGAATGAAGGGGGATATCTTCCTCGAAAAGGTTGAGGGTGAAGGCACCTGCTTTGGCTTACTGCTTCCCACCGAAGAAACCTACAACAAGTTGAAGGGGTAGAGGATGGCTCATTTCGACCTGCCTGCCGGTTATCGTTTTGCCGGAGTTGCCAGCGGAATTAAAAAGTCCGGTAAGTTGGACCTGGCGCTGATTTGTACTGACCAGCCCGCAGAGTGCGCCGGGGTTTTTACTCGGAACAAGGTCGTTGCTGCACCATTGTTGCTGACCAAACCGCGAATTGCCAACGGCCGCTGTCAGGCGATTTTGGTGAATAGCGGTAATGCCAATGCCTGTACTGGCGAACCGGGTCTGCAGGTCGCACAAGCAACTGGTCGTCTGATTGCGACTGCGCTGAATATCGCAGAAGATCTGGTTGCTGTCGCATCGACCGGGGTGATCGGTGTGCAGATGCCACTGGCTCCGTTTGAGACCGGCGTGCCTAAGTTGCTTGAGGTCTTGTCTGCAGATCAGGCAGATAGGGTCGCCGAGGCGATCATGACCACCGACGCCTACGCAAAAATCGCATCAGCGCGGATCGAGGTTCAGGGTTCTGAATGTCGCATCCTTGGTTTGGCCAAAGGTGCCGGGATGATTCATCCGAACATGGCGACCATGCTCGGATTTGTCATGACCGATGCCGCTGTCAGCAGCGAATTTTTAGCATCTGTGCTGCGTGGTGCGGTTGATAACAGCTTTAACTCGATTACCGTCGACGGTGACACCTCGACCAACGACATGGTTCTGCTGCTGGCAAATGGTGCCAGTGGTGCGCCGCAGATAGTGGCTGGTACACCAGAAGCGGATCGTTTTACCGAAGCCTTGGGGCGGGTTCTGCTCGATCTGGCAAAAATGATCGTCCGAGATGGTGAAGGAGCGACCAAGCTGGTGCAGATCAAGGTTACAGGCGCGACCGACAAGCAGGCTGCAAAAACCGCCGCTCGTTCAGTGGCGACATCATCGTTGGTGAAGACCGCTTTTTTCGGCGAAGATGCGAACTGGGGCCGGATCATCGCTGCGGTCGGATATTCTGGGATCGACGTAGATCCGGAGCGGATCAATATCAGCTTCAATCAGGTTGCCGTGGTCAAAAATGGTCTTTCAACCGGACCGGCGTTAGAAGCAGAAGCGACCGCAGTGCTCAAGCTGGATGAGTTCTGTGTGGTTGTCGATCTGCAGCAGGGTGTTGCCGAATCCAGCTATTACACCTCAGATCTTGGTTTCGAATACGTCAAAATTAACGCAAACTACCGGACCTGATCGTATTTCAATGACCAATCCTGCCGCTTTTCTTGATCAGACCCTCCTCAAGCCGGATGTGACCAAGGCCCAGATCGAAGCTCTCTGTGAAGAGGCTGTAGAGTACGGCTTTGCGGCGGTTTGTCTCCCCCCGGCGTTTGTCGGTCGCGCGGCTGATCTGTTGTATGGTTCTGAGGTCAAGCTGTGCAGCGTGGTCGGTTTTCCCTGCGGCTACTCCAGTTTGCGCCAGAAGGTGGTCGAAACAGCTGATCTGGTCGCACAAGGGGTGGTCGAGATTGACATGGTGGTGCAGATTGGCCAGCTGCTCGAGAATCGCTTCGATGCGGTAGAAGAAGAGATCGCGCAGGTGGTTCTGGCTGCTGGGGATGCCGCCGTAAAGGTGATTATCGAATGTTGCTACCTGTCTCCGCAGTTGATGCAGTCTGCGACTGAAACGGTGGTGCGTTCCGGAGCTGCTTTTGTGAAAACCTCTACGGGTTTCGGTCCCAGTGGTGCCCGTTTGGACGATGTTCGGCTGCTGGCGAAGGTCGCCGCCGGCCGGATTGGTGTCAAGGCCGCTGGCGGGATCCGCGATCTGGAAACCTGTCAGGCGATGCTGGCCGCTGGCGCAACGCGCGTCGGCACCAGTGCCGGGGTGCAGATCGTTGAACAGTGGCAGGCTTGTTGGGGACGCTGACATGTTCAGGCGGGTTATCCTTATTGTCCTGGATGGTGTCGGTGTTGGTGCACTGTCGGACGCGGCTGATTATGGCGACGCTACCGCCGCAACATTGCCACATGTTGCGACCGCGGTCGGTGGGTTGTCTCTGCCGAACCTGCAGCACTTAGGTTTAGGGCGGATCGCTGCGATTGACGGGGTTTCTCCGGCTGCTTCGCCTCTGGGGTGCTGGGGGCGGATGGCCGAGCGTAGCCCGGGCAAGGATTCCGTCACCGGGCACTGGGAGTTGGCTGGCGTTGTCTTGCGTCATCCATTCGCAACTTTCCCAGACGGTTTCCCTGCAGAGATTATTGAAGCCTTTACTGCTGCCACCGGTTTGCAGCCGCTTGGCAATATTGCCGCCAGTGGAACCGATATCCTGCGTTTGTTGGGTGAGCAGCATCTGCAGACTGGCCGGCCGATAGTCTATACCAGCAGTGATTCGGTATTTCAGATTGCCGCCCACGAATCAGTTATTCCTCCAGAAGATCTTTATGTTATCTGCCGGCAGGCTAAAGCCGTCCTGCAATCCCATAATGTCTGCCGGGTGATCGCCCGCCCATTTAGCGGGACTTCAGCGGAGAATTTCAGACGAACCGCACAGCGGCGGGATTTTTCGCAGAGCCCCCCAGAAAAGATCCTGCTCGAACGGCTGAGTGAGAGCGGTTTACCGGTTTACGGTGTCGGAAAGATAAAAGATCTTTACGCTGGCCGTGGTTTGACCGGATCAGTTTCATCCAAGCATAACAGTGACGGGATGGTGAAGACTCTGGCAGCGTTAGAGGAAATAAATGCCGGGCTGATCATGACCAACCTGATTGATTTTGATATGCTCTATGGGCACCGTCGCGATGCCGAAGGTTTTGCTGCCGCGTTAGAGGCGTTTGACAGCTGGTTGCCGCAACTTTATGCGTGCATGCGAAGTGATGATCTGCTTTTAATCAGTGCCGATCACGGCTGTGACCCAACTATGCCGGGGACCGATCATACGCGTGAATACGTTCCGCTGTTGGCGTGGTCACCGTCGCTTGCAACTGGAATGGAGTTGGGGCTGCGGAGCTGTTTTGCTGATGTCGCCGCGACAATCGCAGAAAACTTTTCATTGTCTTGTGAAAATGGCAAAAGTTTTTTATCGCAGCTGCAAGTGGCTTCGACGTGATGCTGTAGGGTTGGTATTGAAGGTGAGGGAGTGATGATGAACAAAATTATTCTATTTCTCCTTATTGGTAGTTGCTGGATCTCGGTTGCGTTTGCGGCGGAACTGGTGGTCGCCGAATCCGCGATTACTACAGCGATAGAAAATCAGCAGCCCGTTGATCAGGTTGGCAGCTATCCAGCAGATTTCGGTAAGCTTTTCTGTTATACTCGGATTCTCGGCGCAACGACAGAAACTTCAATTACCCATGTCTGGTATTTTCGTGATCATGTCATGGCGGAGGTGGTCTTGCCGGTCGTTTCGGAAAACTGGCGAACCTATTCGTCAAAGCGTTTCTTGCCGCAATGGGCTGGGCAGTGGCGAGTCAAAGTCATTGATACTGATGGGAACGAGCTCGCAGACATTCCCTTCCTGCTCGAGTAAAAACTAAAAAAGGCGACTGCTGATCAGTCGCCTTTTTTAGTTTTATTGATTTTTCCGTTTATTTCTTTTTACCGCGAGCGGCACGCGCTTTTGCTAGATTGTCGGCAAGTCCACGATCAACGGCCATCTGGCGGCGGCTTTCGGAGTAATTTTTTGATGCCAATGACTGGCTGCGGGGAATGTCGAACTGTTTGCGGTACTCTGACGCGGTCATTTCATGTGAAGTTTTCAGGTGGCGGGAGAGGGTTTTAAATCCTTTTCCGCAGATCATGCAGATGATTTTATCTTTACCGAAGGCTTTTTTTCTGGAAATTGCCGGTGTTTCTTCGGCAACTTCTTCACTTGCTACAATGTCGCCTTTTTCCAGTGCAGAAAGTGCAGAGTGAACCTCTTTCAGTTCTGTGATTAACTCATCTTTTGACATTGGGGTGGTTGAAGCGTGGGCAGCAATAATTTCTGCAGCCATTTCCATGATAGTTGCCATCTGTGATTTCCTCCGTTAGGGTTGTTTTGTTCTTTTTAACGTAAAGTTTTATCCCCCCGATTGTCTCGTCAGTATTATTAGACGAAAAAAGTGAGACAACGCAAGAGCTAAAAATATATTAAAACATAAAAAATGTGTATTTCTATCACTATTGCACTTTTAGTAATCTAGCAGAATGTTCTTCAGTTAATTGTGAAGATTTTTTTTTAAAGTAACGACTATTGAAGAGATGTATGAGGAAAAGAATGGATATCAGAAAAATTACTGAAGGGCATGAAGAAAAATTTCTTTCGTCGGGGGCTTGCCAGAGTCGGCGAACTCTAGGCCGTAAATTCGCTGGTCAAGAATGTTCTATCCGAACTGTTTTTCAGCATGATCGTGATCGAATCTTGCATTGCAAAGCTTTTCGGCGCTTGAAATACAAAACCCAGGTTTTTCTTTCTCCGGAAGGGGATCATTATCGAACCCGCCTCACGCACACGCTTGAAGTTTCTCAGGTTGCTAGAACTGTCGCGCGTGCCTTGCGTCTGAATGAAGATCTCACTGAAGCGATCGCATTGGGTCATGATTTGGGTCATACGCCTTTTGGTCATGCCGGCGAGCGGGTGCTTGATGAGCTTTTACCCGGTGGTTTTCACCATGTACGCCAGAGTTTGCGGGTTGTGGATATTCTGGAGAAGGATGGCCGCGGCCTGAACCTTACCTTTGAGGTTCGCGATGGAATTATTAAGCACTCAAAAGGGCGGGGCGGTCTGCTGACCCCGGATGCCGATTCGCGAGCAAAGACTCTCGAAGGGCAGGTGGTTCGTTTGGCGGATATTATTGCCTATCTGAGTCACGATCTAGATGATGCTATTCGCGGCGGAGTTATTCGCCAGGCAGATATTCCAACGCAGATTTCCGCCGTTGTCGGCCTTAGGCACTCAGCGCGCATTGATCGGATGGTACGCGATCTGATCGCAAGTTCTCTTGCGACGGATGTTCTGGAAATTAGAATTTCTGCAGAAATGGATGCGGCAGTTCGGGCTCTGCGTCACTGGTTGTTCGAAAATGTCTATCAATCGGATCTTGTGCACCAGGATTTTATTAAGGCTTCTCGAGTGTTGCGTGAGCTTTATCTTTGCTTTGTCGACAATGAAGAATTATTTCTGCAGCATGGCGGTCGTCGCTTTCAAGGTGATGCTCTTGAAGTGTCGGTGGCTGACTTTATTGCCGGAATGACAGACCGTTTTGCACTGACCCTGTTTAATCGACTGTTTATGCCGCAGCCCTGGCGCAACATCTGATGTGTTGTAATTTATTGGAATTTCCTATGGAAAGCTTGACAGTCTATACCCGTCATGCTAATTTTTATCGCGGTTTCTATTGGATAATCAGGAGGTTCCATCGTTAAGGGATGGCATGACTCAGGCCGTTGCAAGAAAGCTGATCTTTCGATTGGGCGGGGTTGCGTTCTCGCTGGATCTCTCTTTCATCGTTGAAATCTGCGAACCGGACACTGCTCTTCTTGATACCTCTTGTGCCGATACCGATGCTGGAATTGTCGGATCGCTGAGCTTCAGGAATACCAAGGTGCCTGCCATAGACCCGGCGCTAGTTTTCGATCTTCCCGCGTCGATTCCGTATTCTGCTAAAACAGCGCTTCTCTTGAACAGTTCGGAAGGGAACTGGGCGTTGTTGGTCGATCGGGTCGGTGAAATCAGTCAGGCGGACAAGTTCAAACCGCTGGTAATCCCGCCGCTGTTGCGCGGGACGATCGGTGGTTCTTATTCGCAGGTTGAATTGTTTGACCGCGAACCGGTTGTGTGCTTTGAGCCGGAGTGTTTTTACGGTGCCACCGGACTTGCCATATGAGTCGTTTCGGATTGTTTCGTGCTCATGCCATTGCTTACGCTATCCCATTGCCGCGTTTGCTTAAAGTGTTGTCCGGCGAGCGCTGCTATCCGCTGCCGCGGTTGCCGAGGACTGTTACAGGAGTGGTCGTCTGGGATGAGCAGTTGATCCCACAACTCGACCTGGACCGCTTGCTGGGCTGTTCAGTAGAAGTCGTCGGACAGGCAGTTTATCAGGTGCTGGTGGCTTCTGAATGTGGCATACTGGCGCTGTCGGCAGATCAGACCTGTGGCATTGTCGCTGGCGAATCCGGCGAACTGGTGACGGTAACAGACAAAGCAAATCCTGGAATTACCGGAGATTTTCATTTTCAGGGAGCCGTATTCCATATTCTCGACATAGATAGTTTGGCAATCGATTTGACCCAGTAATCCTGGTGAATAGAGCCTTCTACAGGCCTGCGAGGAGATATCAATGACGAAAAAACTGCTGCTGGCCGATGACAGTATTACGATACAGAAAGTCATCGGTATAATCTTCGAAACAGAAGACTACCAGCTTCTGGTAACCGATAACGGTGATGATGCATTTACCAAGGCGCTCGAGGAATTTCCTGACCTGGTGATTGCCGATATTTCCATGCCCGGAAAGGATGGTTTTGAGCTCTGTCAGGCGATCAAGTCAGACCCACGACTCTCAGCCACGTCGGTCATGTTGCTGCCAGGCACCTTTGATCATTTTGATGAGCAGCGGGCGCAAAGCGTCGGTGCCGACGGCTGGTTGACCAAGCCCTTTGAGTCGCAGGCTCTGCTTAACAAGGTTGCACAACTGCTGGAGACTGAACCGGTTCGTGTCGCTGGGGCGGCTTCTGCGCCAGCTTTTGCTGCTGTTGAAGCTGTTGAGGAGCCGACTGCTGATTTTGCCCTGCCGGCATACGATGAAGGCTTGGACGCAGCTGCCGCTGCTCCAGTCGTAGACGAAGCAGTGCTGGGGCTGGATGAGATTGATGTGGATGACGCAGCAGCGCAGCCAGAAGAGTCCGCCGATGACATATGGGATGCGATTTCCTTTGAAGAAGATGATCTGTCGCCAGCGGTTGAAGAGGCGGTAAGGCCTTCTTTTGTTGCTGCTGAAGAAGTGCCAACTGACGCCGAAGAGGTTGTTGAGACCTTTGTGTCTGAAGATACTTATCAGGCCGTGACCGCGGCACCTGTAGAGTCAGAACCTGCTTTTGGTTTCGCTGACGAAGATTCATCTGCAGCGTCGGATGAAACTGTTAGCGACGAAGCAGCGTTCAGTGCGAAGGATTCCAGGGTAACAGAGGAGCCCATGGAGCTCGAGCCTGCTGAATTGGAACCACTGGAGCTTGAGGCTGCTGAGCTGGGGCCTGCTGAATTGGAACCACTGGAGCTTGAGGCTGCTGAGCTGGAGCCTGCTGAATTGGAACCACTGGAGCTTGAGGCTGCTGAGCTGGAGCCTGTTGAGTTGGAACCACTGGAGCTTGAATCTGCTGAATCTGCAGAGTCATATTCGCTTCCAGGTGACAGCGTCAAAGAATCGTATGGATTGCAGGATGAAGTGATGGAGGCACCGTCCTTTGCCGCGTCTGATGTTGGTTTTGAGGAGCTTGAGCCTCTCCATCTGTCTGACGAAACGGCTGATGTCGAAGAATTGGCCGTTGAAGAACCGCTAGCGACAGAGATGGCGACTTCGGATATGCCGATGTTCGCTGCCAGCGAAGCTGCTGCAGAAGAAACTTCTTTTGTGTTGGAGGAAGGCGACGAAGAAGAGATTCTCGATCTGGCGGATGAAGATATTCTTGATGAGGAACCTCTGATAGAGGATGATCGTGCTGAGGTTTCAGGGCTGTATGACGTCGCCACTGATGGTGTTACTGAACAAGCGCCATACGAAGTGGAAACCAGTGTTGATGAGCCCGAGCTGCTGAACGAGGCGGTAGGTGCCGGGGAGCCTGATCTTCTTGATGGCGAAGACGCAATTGCTGACGAGCCGGAATCTCTTGAAGTCGATGGATTTGTTGCAGCGGAACCTGAGTTGGTCGAGCTCGAAGACGAGGTTGTCGCCGATCAAGGCTTCAGTGCCCAAGAGGAGCCGTTTGCCGAAGAGGCCGCAGCACCATCGACTGAATTGGAAACATCTGAAGAGGTTGCGGAGTTCTCTGCCGAGCCGTTTGAGGAGCAGTTTTCAGCTGATGATGGAGTGGCCTCACAAGATGCGCTGGCTGCATCGGATGTTGAAGAGGATGACGGCTTTTATTTTGATGCGTCAGAAACCGAAGAGTCGGCAGTCGCAGACGTGTCGACCGAGGTTGCCGCTGAAGTTGGTGGTGTATCGGTCGCAGCGGCCGTAGCGGCAGCAAGTTTGTCGCCGGAGGCAGAGATTGAGCAGGTCGAGCAGCAGCTGCGACAGCTTTCAGAGGAAGATCTAAGAGAGGTCGTCGCCAGGGTCGCCGGACCGATTATCGAAAAGCTGGCCAGCGAGATGTTGCAGCAGATCGCCTGGGAGGTCGTTCCTGATCTGGCAGAAACGATGATCCGCGAAGAGATCCGTAAGATCAAGCACGCCGACGCATAGATAGAATCCATCAGTTTACTTCTTCTAAAGGGGGGAGGTAGGGAGGTCTTGACTTCCTCGCCTCCCCCCTTTATTGTCCCCCGGATACCTGTTATTACGTCCATAAAATTGATCGATAAAGGACCCGTCTGTCATGAAGAAAGAACTGCCAAAAGGTTACGACCCGGCTCAGGTTGAGCAGAAGTGGTTTGATGTCTGGGAGCAACGTGGTGATTTTCACGCTGATGAAAATTCCTCCAAGCCGCACTATTCAATCGTTATCCCGCCGCCCAACGTCACCGGCGTTTTGCACATGGGGCACGCCCTCAATAATACCCTGCAGGATATTCTCTGTCGCTGGAAGCGGATGACTGGCCATGAGGTCCTCTGGATGCCGGGAACCGATCACGCCGGAATTGCCACCCAGAACGTGGTGGAAAAACAGCTGGCTGCCGAAGGGAACGATCGCCACGCGCTGGGGCGGGATGCCTTTGTCGAGCGGGTCTGGCAATGGCGCGAAGAATCGGGCGGACAGATCATCAATCAGTTGAAGCGGATCGGCGCCTCCTGCGACTGGCAGCGCGAGCGTTTCACGATGGATGAAGGCCTGTCCAAGGCGGTTCGCGAGGTTTTTGTCCGTCTTTACGAAGATAAGCTGATCTATCGCGACAACCGTTTGATTAACTGGTGTCCGCGTTGCCATACCGCTCTTTCCGACCTGGAAGTCGAGCACGAAGACAAGCAGGGCAATCTCTGGCACCTGCGCTACCCGGTGACAGGGACCGATCGCTATTTGGTTGTGGCGACCACCCGCCCTGAAACCATGCTTGGCGACACAGCCGTTGCCGTGAATCCTGAGGATGAGCGTTATCAGGATCTGATCGGCAAAACCGTGCTGCTGCCGCTGGTCAATCGTGAGATTCCGATTATTGCCGATGATTATGTCGATATGGAGTTTGGTTCCGGTGCGGTTAAAATAACCCCGGCCCACGATTTCAACGACTTCGAAATCGGTAAACGTCACAGTCTGGAGTTCATCAACGTTCTCGATGAGTCCGGCGTGATCAATGAAAATGGCGGCGCTTATCAGGGGCAGGAGCGGTCAGCGGCGCGCAAGAACATCGTCGCTGATCTGCAGACGCAGGGTTTACTGGAAAAGGTTGCCGATTACGCCAATGCCGTTGGCGAGTGCTATCGTTGCCGGGCGGTCATCGAACCCTATATGAGCAAGCAGTGGTATGTCGCCGTCAAGCCGCTCGCCGCTGAGGCGATCAAGGCCGTCGAAACTGGTGTAACCAAGATTCTGCCGACCCAGTGGGAAAAAACTTACTACGAATGGATGTACAACATTCAGGACTGGTGTATCAGTCGGCAGATCTGGTGGGGGCACCGGATTCCAGCCTGGTTCTGCGATGACTGCGATGAAATTACCGTCGCGCTGGATGATGCCAGTGCCTGCAAGCATTGCGGCAGCAGCAATGTCCGTCAGGAAACCGATGTCCTCGACACCTGGTTCTCTTCGGCGCTCTGGCCGTTTTCAACCATGGGCTGGCCGGATCAGACCGCAACGCTGCAGAAGTTTTATCCGACCAGTTGTTTGGTGACCGGCTTTGATATCCTGTTTTTCTGGGTGGCGCGGATGATGATGATGGGCATCAAGTTCATGGATCAGGTGCCGTTTAAAGAGGTTTATATTCATGCCCTGGTGCGCGACGCTCAGGGGCAGAAGATGAGCAAGAGTAAGGGGAATGTCATCGATCCGTTGATCATTGTCGACGAATATGGTGCCGATGCCTTCCGTTTTACCCTTTGTGCTTTTGCCGCCATGGGGCGCGACATCAAACTGTCCACCGAGCGGATCGGTGGCTATCGAAACTTCGTCAACAAACTCTGGAACGCCAGTCGCTTTGCGCTGATGAATCTGGAGGATTTCGATCCCGCGCAGGCGGACCTGTCTGCCTGCAAGTTAACCCTGGCTGATCAGTGGATTCTCGACCGTTTCGGCAGAACCGCTACCGAGGTTAATCAGGGGTTGGCCGACTACAAGTTTAATGACGTCGCGAGCAGCCTCTATTCATTTACCTGGCACGAGTTCTGTGACTGGTACGTCGAATTGAGCAAGGATGACCTCTACGGCGAGGATGCCGCTGCACGCCAGCGTGCACAGACGGTCCTTTATACGGTGCTGGAAGGGCTGCTGCGATTACTGCATCCACTGTTGCCCTTTGTCACTGAAGAAATCTGGCAGACTCTACCGGGCAAGCGTCCCTGTGTATCGATCATGCAGGCAGATTATCCGCTAGCTGGTGTCGTAACTGTTGATGCAGCAGCAGTCGCCAGAATGGATTTGCTGATGGAGGTGATCCGCGCGATTCGCAATGTTCGTGGTGAGCTGGATCTGCCGCCGGGCAAACGGATCAGGGTTGTGCTGGATTGCAAGTCTGCGGCGTCGGTGCAGGCGATTGAGGCCGGGCAGGCTTATATCAAGTCGTTGGCGCGCGTTGAAACGCTCGAGTTCGGGATTGGTATCGAGCATCCGCAGCAGGCTTCAACTCAGGTCGCCGGTGACGTGGAAGTGTTGCTGCCCCTGGCAGACCTGGTGAATGTCGCAGAGGAAGCGGCACGTTTGGAAAAAGAGATCCAGAAGCAGGAAAAGGATGTCGAGTTTTTCCGTAAAAAACTTTCCAACGAAAAGTTTGTTGCCAATGCGCCGCCGGAAGTTCTGGCGAAGGATCGCGGCAAGCGGACGGCCGCTGAAGAAAAATTGGCCATCTTGCGTCAGGGTCTGGAAAAAATCCAGGCTCTGAAGTAGTACGCTACTAAGAGACCGGAAAGGGAGACCTTTCCGGTCTCTTTTTTTATGTTGCGTACAACGTACGAACTTATAATGCAGACGTGCTCCCGCTTGATTAGAATTCTTCTATTTAAGGCTTTTTTTGTTTAAATTTACGGCAATTTTTAGTATACAGTATACGATTTGACGTTAGCCGATCGTGCTTAGTGGTGTTGAATGTATTGACTTCGACCAGCTGCCGAAAGGATTAAATTCATGAAAAGGAGGAAAGGAGGCTGGCGGGAACCGCCAGGGAGAGAGATGGCTCAGTTTCAAAAGGAGCGTCGTGCCGGACCTTGAGCCGTCCGTAGGCACTCGTGATTGGGTCAAGGAGGCTATCTTTGATGAGCAATCAATTCACATTCTCGAGGGATATGAAACTATGCATTTGTTAACAAGCTCTGTGGGAAGAAAACTATTGATGGCAGTGACCGGCATGATGTTGGCCGGTTTCATTACTGTCCACCTGCTCGGGAACCTGTCGGTGTTTGCCGGTTCCGAAGCAATCAACATTTATGCTGAAAAGCTGCACAGTCTTGGGCCGATCGTCTGGATTTTCCGACTGATCATGCTTGGCCTGTTCAGTGTGCATATCGCTTTCGGCATCAAACTGACGATGGAGAACAGCTCTGCTTCTCCTGAAGCTTATGCAATCAAGAAGCGGTTGAAGACCACTTTCGCTGCCGAGTCGATGATCTACACCGGTCTGATTCTGCTGGTTTTCCTGCTTTATCATTTGTTGCACTTTACCGTGCAAGTTGTTCACACTGATGCCGTGTCGATGCTTCTGCCTGAGGTCAACGGTCGTCCGAACGTTTTTGCCATGGTTGGGCATAGCTTCAACAGCGCGTTCGTCTCCATTGTCTATGTCATTGCCATGTGTGCTCTGTTTCTGCACTTGAGTCACGGTTTGCAAAGCTTCGTTCAGACTCTTGGTCTGAATAATGGTCCGAGTCAGGACAAGGTCGCTTACATTGGCAAACTGGTAGCCGTCTTTTTTGGCCTGGCGTACATCGCCATCCCATTGGCTTTCCTCTTCAATATCGTAAAGATTTAGGGGGTTTATTGTGATTCTCGACGGAAAAGCACCCACAGGACCAATCGAAAAATCTTGGGACAAGCACCGCTTCGACATGAAGCTGGTCAATCCCTCCAATAAGCGTAAATTCAAGATTCTGGTTGTTGGTACCGGTCTCGCTGGTGGCGCTGGCGCTGCCTCGTTAGGCGAACTGGGCTACAACGTAGAAGCCTTCTGCTATCAGGACAGCGCTCGTCGCGCCCACTCGATTGCAGCTCAGGGCGGCATCAACGCTGCGAAAAACTACCCGAATGACGGTGACTCCATCTACCGTCTGTTTTATGACACCATCAAGGGTGGCGACTTCCGCGCCCGTGAGGCTGACGTATGGCGTCTGGCCCAGGTGTCGAACAACATCATCGATCAGTGTGTCGCCCAGGGTGTTCCATTTGCCCGTGACTACGCCGGTTACCTCGACAACCGTTCCTTCGGTGGCGCTCAGGTCTCCCGGACTTTTTACGCCCGTGGTCAAACCGGACAGCAGTTGCTGCTCGGTGCTTATTCGGCACTCTCCCGGCAGGTAAAAGCCGGCACCGTCAAACTGCATCAGCGCACTGAAATGGTTGACCTGGTTGTGGTCGATGGCGTTGCCAAAGGGATCACTGTCCGCAACCTGATCACCGGCAAGATTGAGTCCCACTGGGGCGATGCGGTTATTCTGGCGACCGGCGGTTATGTCAACGTTTTCTACCTGTCGACCAACGCCATGGGTTGTAGTGTTACGGCCGCCTGGAAAGCAGCTCAAAAAGGCGCTTACTTCGCTAATCCCTGCTACACCCAGATCCACCCGACCTGTATCCCGCAGCATGGTGACAAACAGTCAAAACTGACGTTGATGTCCGAGTCCTTGCGGAATGATGGTCGTTGCTGGGTCCCGAAGAAAAAAGAAGATTGTGACAAACCGGCTCACACCATCCCCGAAGAGGATCGCGATTACTACCTGGAGCGGAAGTACCCCTCCTTTGGTAACCTCGCTCCACGGGATATCGCATCACGTGCCGCAAAAGAGCAGTGTGACGACGAGCGTGGTGTCGGACCCGGCAAGCGTGGTGTCTATCTCGATTACCAGAGCGCGATTGATCGCGTCGGTCAGGCAACCATCGCTGAGCGTTACGGCAACTTGTTTGAAATGTACGAGAAAATCACCGACGAGAACGCCTACAAGCAGCCGATGCGTATCTATCCGGCCCCGCACTACTCCATGGGTGGTCTCTGGGTTGATTATAACTGCATGAGCAATATCCCCGGACTGTTTGTTCTGGGTGAAGCCAACTTCTCGGTTCACGGTGCCAACCGTCTCGGTGCGTCAGCGCTGATGCAGGGTCTGGCTGACGGTTACTTCGTCATTCCTTACACCATCGCTGGCTACCTGGCGGGTGTTACTCCGGGAACCGTCAAGACCGATCACGCTGAGTTCAAGCGTTCGGTCGAAGAGGTTGAAGGGCAAAATACCAAGCTTCTCAAGATCAAAGGCAAGAAAACTGTCAGCGAACTGCACCGTGAACTTGGTTCGGTCATGTGGGAAGATGTCGGTATGGCGCGTAGCGATGCCAGCCTCAAGAACGCCCTCAAGCGGATTCCGGAAATTCGTGACGAATTCTGGAACAATGTTAACGTCACCGGCGAAGCTGGCGAGCTTAATCAGCAGCTCGAAAATGCCGGCCGTCTGGCCGACTTCCTCGAGTTTGCCGAAGTCTTCGCCAAGGATGCCCTGCATCGCGAGGAATCCTGTGGCGGTCACTTCCGGACAGAGCACCAGACCGCAGACGGTGAAGCAATGCGTGATGATGAGAACTTCGCCTACGCAGCTGCCTGGGAATTCAAGGGTGTCGGCAACGAGCCTGAGCTGCACAAAGAGCCCCTGAAGTTCGAAAACGTCAAACTTGCCGTGAGGAGTTACAAATAATGAACCTGACATTGCATGTATGGCGCCAGAAGGGGCCGGAGGCTAAAGGAAAGCTTGAAACTTACAAAGCGAATAATGTCAGTGAAGATCAGTCTTTTCTCGAAATGCTCGACGATGTCAACGAGGACCTGATCAAAGCTGGTAAAGACCCGATCGCATTCGATCACGATTGTCGCGAAGGTATTTGCGGGATGTGTTCGCAGGTCATCAACGGCAAACCGCACGGCGGTCAAGAGCGGACCACGGTCTGCCAGTTGCACATGCGTTCATTCAAGGACGGCGACGAAATCTTTATCGAGCCGTGGCGCGCCAAGGCGTTCCCGATTCATAAAGACCTGATCGTTGATCGGAATGCTCTTGAGGTCATCATGCAGGCCGGTGGTTATACGTCCTGTCACACCGGTGGTGTTCCCGATGGTAACGCCCTGCTGATCCCGAAGCCGGTTGCTGATTACGCCATGGACGCTGCCGAGTGTATCGGTTGTGGTGCCTGCGTTGCTTCTTGTCCGAACAGCTCGGCAATGCTCTTTACCAGCGCCAAGGTTGCGCAGCTTGCGGTTCTGCCGCAGGGCATTGGAGAGGCCAAAGCTCGGGTGAAAAGCATGACCAAGGCTCTGCTCGACGAGGGTTTTGGTAACTGCACCAATCACTACGAGTGTCAGGAAGCCTGCCCGAAAGGGATTAACGTTAAATTCATCGCGACCCTCAACCGCGAATACATCAAATCGATGTGCTGATTTACCACTTTCTACAGTTTCTATTGGCGGACCTTCGGGTCCGCCTTTTTTTTATCCTGAGTTAAATACAACCTGCAATTTGTTGTTAGCACATGTTAAGCTGTCGCCGCTAAGGGCTCATAACTGCGGTATTTTGCATGGCAGGGGCATTAATTAATGAAAAACTGGATAAGCCGATTCGTCAATCAGGCGATCCCGCAACAATTATCCAACAAAGACGAGCAAAGCTTTGCGGATCTGCCGCTAGCATCCGCACTGATTGGTCCGACCGCAGTGCCCAATCGGCAATCGATCGTCACACAGCTTCAGGACGATTGCCAACGGCAGCTTAATCAGCTGCGCCTTGGCCTTAAGCTTAAAACCGCTGCGCTGCTCTGGATTGGTCCTGCCAGCGACCAGCTGGGCCTCTACGCCTGCTCCAGTCATACTGATCGTATCAACTCCGGCCCCTATCAACTCGGTGTCGGTGTCACCGGCGCGCTCAAGGAATGTTCTGAATTACTGCTGGCTCCGGTCCGTGAGTCGTCGCCGGCCATCCCTTATTATCGCAGCAACAAGGGCGTCGGTAGCTTTATGGCGCTGCGGCTGTTTGTGCCGAGCAACGACGTGGCACTTGTCGATGGTTTCGGTATCCTCTGTGTGGACCGTGAGTCGAGCGAATGCTGGACTATTGAGGAACGCCATCAGGTGGAGCTCTGCTCAGAATTGCTGATGTCCAGTGTCAGTCGTGCGCGCCAGTGGTTTATCTGTGATCGCGATCGGCATGCTTATCTGCGCGCTTTCCATGGTGTGCGTAAGCTTAACGCATCCTTGGGCTTGCAATCGGCCTTTGCGGCTGCCGCTGAGGCGATCCGCAGCGTCGTTCCCGCGGATTTTCTGGCAATCAATCTGGTTGATGAAGAGCAACACCGGGTGACATACGTCGAAGGAGAGAAGGCCGAGCTGTTGGCGAACAAGTCCTTTCCATTGGGGCAGGGGGTCGTCGGCCAGGTTCTGAAATATGCGCGAACATTGCCGGAAAATGCCGATTATCATGGCACCTCGCCAGTCTTCAGCGAGGCTCACCTGTTCGCCGATTACCGTTCATTGATGATTGTCCCTCTCTGTCAGGAGGATGGCCAGGCCAATGGTGCCTTAACTGTTGCAGCACGTCAGTCAGGTGTCTTCAGTCGAAGCTGCCGGGAAATGCTTGAACTGATTGCTACCCAGATCGCCATCAAGATCGACCTAGCTAACTCGCACGAACAGATCAACCAGTTGGCGACCGTTGATGCTCTAACCGGGATTGCCAACCGACGTGCCTATCAGCGTGGCTTCGAAGCAATGCTGGATCGGGCCAGGCGGCGTTCAGGGTCTCTTTATCTGATCCTCTGTGACATTGACCACTTTAAGAAAATTAACGACAGTTTCGGACATCCGGTGGGTGACGAGGTATTGCGGCAGGTATCCAAGCTGTTTGATCGGGTGGTGCGTGCCGTCGATCTGGCGGCCCGTACCGGCGGCGAAGAATTTGCCATCTTGCTGGAAGACGCTGACGAGGATGGTGCCTGGAAGGTGGCCGAGCGCCTGCGCAGGCTGGTTGAGGGGATGGAGCTGATTGTTCAGGGCAAGCGGGTCGCCGTTAGTATTTCTTTGGGGATTTCCGCGTTCCCGCGGGATGCCAATAGTATTGAAAAGCTGGTCAGTTGTGCTGACCAGGCGCTCTATCATGCCAAAGGTGCCGGCCGTAACCGTAGCGTCCTCTGGAATGAAATTTCCTGATTACTCCTTTTCCATCAGGACCGTGCTGAATTCTTCAAGCATCCGGTTTTTTATGAGCCGGCAACCGAGTCGCTGATATCTCTGGCGGACATCAAAGTTATACTCCCACAAGATCCCCGAAAGCAGCAATCTCGCGCCAGGTTGCGCCTTAGCGACCAGATTCTCCGCTACATCGAGCAGGATGTCTCCGTAGATGTTTGCCAGAATTAGATCGAAATTCTTTTCAGGAAACTGCTCCAGGGTGCCACAAAAATGGTTGATCTTATCCGCAACGGCATTCAGTTGACCGTTGATCCGGCAACTGTTCACCGCTTCTTGTTCGATATCGACACACCAGGCCTGCCCGCCGCCAAGCAGCAGCGCGGCGATCGACAGAATACCGGTTCCGCTGCCCAGGTCGAGAATCTTTTCCTTGCCGTTGAACGGGTGGTTTTCCAGAATCTCTATGCAGCTTTCCGTGGTTTCATGTTCCCCCGAACCGAATGCACCCCGATCCATGCTCAGGTTGATGCGCGAGTCGCTCGGCAAGGCAGCCTGAGGCGGGTGAATCCGGAAGCTGTTGCCGAGTAGAAACGCCTGATAATTTTCTTTCATGGTCAACTTTCAGTTGTTTAATGGAGAGCAGCGCCGCCCAGCAGCAACAGGATCAGCGTATAGCTGAAAGCCGAAGCCAGTGTTGAGAGCATCACGATCGAACCGGCCAGTTCAGCGTCCGCCTTCATCTGATCAGCCATGATGTAGGTCGCCGTTGCCGCCGGAGTGCCAGCCAGCAGGATGCCGATGCCGAAGTCTGTCCCGGTGACGCCGAACAGTTTCAGCAGCGCCGCCGCAATCAGTGGTAACAGCAGCAGTTTAACGCTGCTGGAAAGACCAGCCAGGCGCAGATCCCCTTTGAGGCGCTGCAAAGAAAACGAGCCGCCGATCGCCAACAGTGCCAAGGGCAGCGTCAGTCCCGAGGTGATGCCGAGCGCCCGGTCGATAATCAACGGGATCGGCAACGCCCAGTAGCTCCAGATGATACCGAGAAAAGAGGCTATAATCAGCGGATTCAAAGCAATCTGCGCCAGCCAGTTGGGACCTTTTTCACCCGCCTGTCGCTGTTGTGGCAGCAGTAGCGCAAGGATAGCGAACAGATTGAGCACCGGCACCAGAAATCCCATCAGAATACCCGCCCTGGTCAGGCCATCATCGCCATAAGCGTTCAGGCAGATCGCCAGCCCGACGTAAGCCAGGTTGCCGCGAAACGCGCCCTGACAGAAGCTGCCGCGTTGAGGTGCCGGGTAATTCCGCAGCCCCGTGTAGCTGTAAGTCAGCAGAAAAACGATAACAATCGCCAGCGACGACGAGATCACCAGCGGGCCGTTGAAATAGCTGGCAAAGTCTGCTTTGCCAATTTTGTAGAACAGCAGCAGCGGCAGAAAAACCACGTAAACCAGGCGATTGGTCTGCTGAACAAAGACCGCGTCAAACAGCTTCAACCGTCGTAACAGGTGACCGAGACCGATGACCAGAAAGACCGGCAGAACAATCGTAATAGTATTGAGAAGTTGTGACATGGGTTCTCCGAGGCTGAGGCAGCATAGCTCAGAAAAACCGGACTGTCCATCCTGTCGATAATGCAAAAGGGACCCCTTTTGGAGGTCCCTTCTGTCATTCGTGGCAGTGATTCCTGCTTATGAATGTGTGTTCATTTTTTTAGCATATTTGAGTTAAGCGTGATCGCCGTACTCACCGATGCCCAGTTCTTTGTCGTCCAGGCGCGGACTGTCGTTAAGGGCGTGGTCACCGTACTCACCGATACCCAGTTCTCTGTCATCCAGGCGCGGGCTGTTGAAAGCGTGATCATTATACTCGCCGATGCCGAGTTCTTTGTCATTGAGATGGGTTGAGCCAGCGGCAAACAGTGCTGTGGCGGCAAAAATACTGGCGATTGCGATTGAGGTGGTTTTTTTCATGGCTTACTCCTTTTAGGCGACAAGTTATTTTGTTTCGATGCTCTCTTGTATATCAATACCTGTGCCAAATTTGAAAAACTAAAAATATCAGTTAGATAGACAATTAACTGGACACGGATGCTGAGCTTTCGTAGAATATTCAACAGTCTGTCGTTGGATAGTCACCGTAAATTTATGTGTTAGTCTGTGGGTTATGTTACATGGAAATACTGGGGAATCTATTCTCTGATCGTAAGCAACTCGTCAGGTTGCTTTTACTGCTGTTGCTGGTTGCAGTAATAACATCGCTGCACTATCTGACCGGGACAGAACACTCCCATAATCACGGAATTTACCGGCGTCTCTATTATGTGCCTATCGTTCTTGGCGGCATCTGGTTCTTGTTGCGTGGCGGAGTCGGCATCGCGTTGCTGGTCTCTGTTCTTTACGCGCCACACGTGCTTTTTCAGTGGGGTCATCTGCCTTCGATTCATCTCGAGCAGTATCTGGAGATTCTGCTTTACAACACCATCGGATTTCTGACCGGGTTTCTCTCTTCGAAAGAGCATGCCCAACGGTTACACAGCGAGAAAACCGCCGAGAATCTGGCGGTCAGTTATGCCAAGTTGCGAGAGCAGGCTGATCTGATTCTAGAGATAGAGGACCAGTTGCGCCGGGCGGATCGTCTGACCGCGCTGGGTGAACTGTCCGCTGGGATGGCTCACGAAATCCGCAATCCACTGGCTTCAATCCGTGGTACTGCAGAGATTTTACGTGACGCATTCCCGCCTGAAAATCGCTACGCAGAGTTCACCAGAATTCTAATAGCGGAGGTGGATCGGTTGAATCAGGTGCTCGAAGACTTTCTTAATTTTGCCCGCTCGGGTACTGACGAACGTAACGACTTTAGGCCGGATCTGGTCCTTCAGGAGGTTCTGCAGTTAAGTCAGCAACAGGCAGCCAAGCATCAGGTCAGCGTTAGTTGTGATGAGCTGCCGCTGCCGGCGGCGATCGGGGACGCGGGGCAATTCAAGCAGGTTTTTCTTAATCTGGTGTTGAATGCTTTTCAGGCGATGGCACCGGGAGGTCAGCTGCGAATCGCGTGCGAGCTGTGTGACGATCGAATTTATCTGCGTTTTCACGATAGTGGGCCGGGTATTCCGGCCGAGGATCTGGATCGGATCTTCAATCCGTTCTTTACCACGAAAACTGAAGGGACCGGGCTGGGCTTGGCGATAACTTATCGGATCGTGCAGAATCACCGCGGTCAGATCAGTGTCCGCAATCATCCCGAAGGTGGCGCCGAATTCACTTTGGTTCTGCAGCCTGTTGACCACCCCTGTCCTGACGAGGAAGCTGATGGCTAAACAAATTCTCCTGATCGACGATGATGTTTCTCTGCGGCGGGTCACCGAATTTAATCTGCAGGAAGCAGGTTATGATGTGCTCACAGCTGCTGACGGCAGCGAAGGGTTGGCACTGTTTAAGCGGCATCGCCCGACGCTGGTAATTACCGACGTGCAGATGCCGGGCATCAGCGGTTATGAGGTGCTGGAGCAGATTCTGCAACTTGAGCCGCAAACGCTGGTGATCATCGTGACCGCCTTCAGTTCGGTGGAAAAGGCGGTCACAGCAATGAAATCCGGCGCTTACGATTATCTGACCAAACCCTTCAGTCGTGATCAGTTAAGTCTTACCGTTTCAAAGGCCTTTGCTTTTGGTAATTTGCGTCGGGAAAACATCCGCCTGAAAGACGCCTTGAGCGGGCAGAGTAGCAACAATCAGATTGTCGGTCAGTCAAAGTCGATGCAGAACCTGTTACTGCGGGTGGCAAAGGTCGCCGCCAGTCAGGCTTCAGTGTTGATCTCTGGCGAGAGCGGCACTGGCAAAGAGGTGATTGCCAAGGCCCTGCATAGCGGTTCCGAGCGCGCAGACGGCACTTTTGTTGCGGTGAACTGCGCGGCGATCCCCAAGGATCTGATTGAAAGCGAGCTGTTTGGTCACATCAAGGGATCCTTTACCGGCGCGGTGAAAGATCGCAGCGGCAAGTTTTCGTTAGCCAACGGCGGCACCCTTTTTCTTGATGAGATTGGCGAGCTGCCGCTGGATCTACAGCCAAAACTGCTGCGTGCCTTGCAGGAGCAGGAGATTGAACCGGTTGGCGGCGTCCCGGAAAAGGTTGATGTGCGGATTGTCGCCGCGACCAACCGCAATCTTGAAGAGGCGATGCTGAGCGGAGAATTTCGTGAAGACCTCTTTTATCGGCTGGCCGTCGTGCCGATGGAGATCCCGCCGCTCCGAGAACGCAAAGATGATATCCCTTTGCTGCTCGATTTTTTCCTGAAAAAAAAACAGGCCGGGGTCAAGGTTCGTTTTTCAGACGAGGTGCTTGAACATCTGCAGAAATACAGCTGGCCGGGGAATGTGCGCGAACTGGAGAATGTTGTCGAGCAGATGCTGATTCTCCGTCAGGGAGATGTGCTCGAACTGGCTGATCTACCGCTACGGATCGGTCGCTCGCCGGCGCGGGCCAACCGGGTGCTTAATTTGCCGGAAGATGGCTATTCTCTCGAAGCTCTCGAGCAGGAAGCGGTCGAAATTGCCCTCAAGCGCTGTGACGGCAACAAAACCAAGGCGGCGGCTTTTTTACGGATCCCCCGGCACACGCTGCTTTATCGTCTGGAGAAGTACTCTATTCAACCATCTTGATCGCTTTACTTGCCGTGATGACGCGAAGAATGCGACACTTGAACTCATGACGGATTCGTAACGTGTCCGCAGCGTCCTGCGCCTTGAACCGCTTCAAAGGATTTTCTGATGCATGCCATAATAAAGAAGGGGCTGTTGCTCCTGGCCCTTGTTCTTCCACTGCTTCTGGCCGGATGTGGCGAGCAGGATAAGTCTGCGCCGCCAAAAGGGGGCAAGTATATCGGCCAGCCGGCACCCGACTTCACCCTGGCCGACATGCAGGGGCAGAAGGTGACTCTGGCGCAGTTAAAGGGAAAGGTGGTACTATTGAACTTCTGGGCCACTTGGTGTCCTCCCTGCCGTGAAGAAATGCCGTCGATGGAACGACTCCACCAGCAGTTCAAGGATCAGGGGCTGGTGATGCTGGCGGTAAACGTCGAGGATAACGGTTTTCAGGCCGTCACCAGCTTTTTGAACCAGACCCCTTACAGTTTTCCGATTCTGCTCGATCGCAAAGCTGAGGTGCAGAATCTCTACCAGGTCTTTCGTTTTCCGGAAACCTTGTTGATTGACCGTAACGGGGTCGTGGTCGACAGGTTGATCGGCGGACGCGACTGGATGTCCAAACCACTGGTGAAAAAGATCAATTTTTTGCTTAACGGCTGATTCAAGTAGCTGGAGATGACATGGAAGTTGGAACTGACATCACCATCTGGATCGCTTTCTCTGCCGGGCTGCTCTCCTTTTTCTCCCCTTGTGTCCTGCCGCTGATTCCTTCGTATCTGACCTATATTTCAGGACTCTCCTTTGCTGAACTGAAAGAAGCAGAGTCAGTCTCCAAGGTTCGCTTGACGGTTGTGTTGCATTCGCTGGCGTTTATTGCCGGATTTTCTCTGGTTTTTATTACCCTTGGGGCCATTGCCGGGCTTGCCTCTTCATCATTTCAGGGGAATCTACGCGATTGGCTGGGGGTCGTACAGAAGGTTGGCGGGGTGCTGATCTTCCTGTTCGGACTCCATCTGAGCGGACTGTTTCATTTTGGAGTGTTGCTGGGCGAGAAGCGGGTGCAACTTCGGGCCAAGCCCGCCGGATTTCTCGGTACTACAGTCGTTGGCATCGCTTTTGCCGCCGGCTGGACCCCCTGTATCGGTCCGATTCTTGGGGCGATTCTGGCGATCGCCGCCAGCAGCTCCGGAGGTGTCGGTCAGGGCGTCGCGCTGCTGGCTGTTTACTCGGTCGGCCTCGGGGTGCCTTTTTTGATTTCCGGCCTGCTGTTTCAAAGTTTTCTCGGCTTTTTCAATCGCTTCAAGAAGCATATCCGCGTAATCGAGATCGCGACCGGAGTCCTGCTGATGATCGCCGGCGTCCTGTTGTTCTTCGATATGTTCGGGCGGATCACCGGCTACCTCTACCAGATCTTCCCACCCTCATTAGGCTAACGCCTTCTTCTGTCTGGCCCAGTCACGGCCTCGATTCTTTTTCATTCTGCTTCCGGTAAAACCGGTTTTTCCTGCAATCGGACAATAAAGCGGTTGCCCCCCTCCGGGTTGCTTTCGACCCGCACCGAGCCTGCGTAGAGATTTGCGATATGTTTGATGATGGACAGGCCCAGGCCGGTGCCGGAGCGCTGTTTGTTGCGTGATTGAGAGCAGGTATAGAACCGCTCGAAGATTCGTTCGCGTTCGGTTTCAGCGATCAACGGACCCTGGTCGTCTACGCTGATAATCAGCTCTTCCCCCTTACGGCGCATGCCGGCAGTGACCTGTTCGCCCGTGGAGTATTTGAGGGCGTTGTCAATCAGGTTGGTCAGAATGCTTTGCAGGTGCTCCGGAAGAATGCCGACATCGGCAGCATCTGCCTCAATCCGCAGGGATTTACTGCCGGTCTCCAGGTAAAATGAGCTGATGTCGGTCGCGACCTCGCTGAGCGCGGTGGCTGTTTCAACGGTAAATTCGCCGCCGACCGATTCCAGTTTGTGCAGTTCGATAATATCGTTGATGAGATGATTCAGCCGGACCGACGAGTTGTAGATATTGTTCAGAAAGCGCCCCCTGGTCGCTTCATCAATCGCTGGCGTGTCGCGCAGGGTTTCGGCGTACCCCATGATCATCGCCAGAGGTGTCTTCAGCTCGTGTGAGATATTTCCGGTCAGCTCGGTCTTGAACGCTTCATATTCAACCTGCCGGGTCACGTTGCGGAACAACAGCAGCTTCTGTTCCTGTACCTGCTTGATACTGACGTCGAAGACTTGCTTCTGAAACGGGATCCTGACTGATTCAAACTGCTGATCCAGAATCGCGCTGAAGAAATTTATCAGGTGGATATCGTCGGTGGCCTGAAACAAGCTGCTGCCGACGCTGAACTGGATCGCAAATTCTTTTTCCAGCCAGGGGTTGGTGTGCAGGATCCGGTTCTCTTTGTCGAGCAGTAACACCCCCTGATCCATGTTGGTGAAAATATGACTGAGCTTCTGCTGGTCGCGGGCCAGTTCCTGATTTTTCTTCTGCATCCCCGAATAGATGCGGTAAATCAGCCCGGCGATTTTTGCCATGGTCGGATCTTTGAACTGGGGGAAATGGACATGAGTTTTTCCCGATTCGATAGTGTCGGCGATGTAGTTCAGCTTCTGTACCGGCAGCGACACCCGGCGGGCAAAATAGAGCGCCAGAAATAACACCACCAGACTCAGGCAGGCAAACGCCAGCATGGCTTGTTGGGTGAACTTCTGCTGCAATGATTTTACATAGGTTTCCGGATAGGCCAGGCGCAGCACCCGGTGGTCGGGAAGGGGCCTGGCGAAGTAGAACATCGACAGGTCGGTCGTGCTGCTGTAACGGCTGGAGAACCCCTCGCCGTTGTAGATGGCGCCCTTGATCTCCGGGCGGCTCTTATGGTTTTCCATCTCGCCGATATTACTGTACGGCACCAGCGAGTCGAGCAGCACCTTCCCCTCACGGTTGACCAGGGTGACGCGCAACGACGTCTGCCGGGTCATCTCTGCCAGCCGGGCATGGCTCTGCTCAGTTGTGAGAGCGAGATCCGGGCTTTGCTGTGCCAGTATCACCCACTTGTTTTTCATTTCTGCCAGCAGCTCCTGCCGGGCCGTACTGATCAGCAGGTTGTGGCTGAAGTAAAAGGTCAGCAGCAGGGCGATAAAGAGAGGGATGAACAGAACCAGAAAGACTTTGACGAAAGAGCGCATCTATTCTGCCTTGTAGCCGATTTTGGCAATCGATTTGATGATCTGACCCGCATCGCCAAGTTTTTTACGCAGGGTCGAGATATGGGAATCGACGGTTCGGGTGTAGACGTCGGCGTCGTAGCCCCAGATCGTTGTCAGTAACTGATTACGGGTAAAGACACGGCGCGGATGTTTGACGAACAGCAGCAGCAGTTCAAACTCCTTGTTGGTCAGCGCGATCTCCCGTCCGGCAACAAACACTTTGTGTTTGACTTCATCAACGGAAATTCCCGCATAGTTGACGAATTCGCCATTGTCATCGAGCTGCAAGCGTTTCAGCACCACCATGATCTTGGCGAGCAGCACCTTCATACTGAATGGCTTGGTCAGATAATCGTCGGCCCCGGCTTCGAGAAGGCGAACGATATCCTCCTCGCTGCTTTTGGCCGAGATGACAATCACCGGGAGCATGGCGAACTTTGGATTGGCTCGGAGCAGCGACAAGAACTGATCGCCCTTTAAGCCCGGCAGCATGATATCCAGCAGGATCAGGTCGGGTAGAAAGTCTTCCAGCGCCATCAGCGCGTCGTTGGCGTTATCGGTGCCGACGACGCTGTGTCCGGCGTTCTGCACGTTGAAGGTGACGATCTCGCGTAACGACTCTTCATCTTCGACCAGAAGTATTTTAGCCATCGGTAACCTTATCCGTCGGGCGGTGTTTGACGATTTCACCGGTCGCCATGAAGATGATCATTTCGGCGATATTGGTCGCGTAATCGGCGATCCGTTCGATGCTGCGGGTGATAAACAGTAACGAAATAATGTTCCGGCTGATACTCTTATCTTCGTTGATAAAGCCAAGCAGTTCCTGGGTTATTTTTTTATCCAGTTGATCAACAAGGTCGTCGCGGCGGATGATCGCTTTAGCCGCTGCAATATCTTTTTTAAAGAAGGCGGTGATGGCGTCCTGAATCATGCTGGTCGCCTCGTTGGCCATCTTCGGCAGGTCGATATAGGGCTTGACCGGCGCTGACTGGTTCAGTTGCTTCACTTCCTTGGCGATGCTGGTACAATGGTCGCCGACCCGCTCCAGGTCGACGATGATCCGCAACGCGGTAACGACAACGCGCAGGTCGAACGCCTTGGGCTCATAGAGTGCCAGCATCTTCAGGCAGTGTTCATCAATGCTCGTGTCCAGGGCGTCAACCTGATCGTCCCGCTCGATCACGCTGTCTGCCAGCGCCGAGTCGCGCAGCACCAGAGCGTTGGCGGCGTCCTGCAGCATCGAAGTGGTAATCTGGCACATGCTGGCCAGCATGGTTTTTAACTGGATGTATTCCTGATCGGCTTTTTTCATGGTGATCCCGTCTTTTCTAGCGTGAAAATAGCTATTTTCTCTTTTTGCTGACCGCCAGAGCTGAAACCGTCAACCAAATCTTCCGGTTATATATTCTTCCGTCAAGCTCTTTCTTGGATTGGTGAACATTGTCTCGGTCTGGTCAACCTCTATCAATTCACCCATATACATAAAGGCTGTCTGGTCGGAGATGCGCGCGGCCTGCTGCATGTTGTGGGTAACGATGAGGATGGTCACCGCCTGCTTCAATTCGACCATCAACTCTTCGATTTTGCTGGTCGAAATCGGGTCGAGGGCCGAGGTCGGCTCGTCGAACAGCAGCACATCCGGTTCAACCGCCAGCGCCCGGGCGATTACTAGCCGTTGCTGCTGACCGCCGGACAGGCCGTTGGCCGATTGTTTCAGGCGATCTTTAGCTTCTTCCCAGAGTGCCGCCTGTTTGAGTGCCTGTTCGACCCGGTCTGCCAACTCCGCACGGTTTTTTATCCCCTTGAGCTTCAGGCCGTAGGCAATGTTATCAAAAATACTCATCGGAAAGGGGGTCGGTTTCTGAAACACCATGCCGATCCGGCTGCGCAGCTCGGTGATGTCTTTGCGCTCCAGCAGATTCCCCCCCTCGAACAGAATCTCCCCCTCATGCCGATGGCCGGGATAAAGATCGTGCATGCGGTTGAAGCAGCGCAGAAAAGTGGTTTTTCCGCAACCGGAGGGGCCGATCAGGGCGGTGACCTGATGGCGTTGAATATCCAGGCTCATGTTTTTTACTGCGTGGACATTCCCCTGGTAGTAAAAGTTCAAGTTATTCACAGTCATGATCGGGTCGGACATCGGTAACCTCAATGCTTGTATTTCCAGCGGATAATCAGCCGGCCTAAAATGGTTAAACCCAGAATGAACAGTGTGATGACAAAGGACGCGGCCCAGGCCATTTCATGCCAGTCGTCGTAGGGGCCCATGGCATACTGATAAATGGTGACGGTCAGCGATGGCATCGGTTCATTCATGTTGGTGGTCAAAAACATGTTGTTGAACGACGTGAAAAGCAGCGGGGCGGTTTCCCCGGCAATCCGCGCGATCGCCAACAGAATTCCGGTAAAGATGCCGGTGGCGGCGCCGCGGTAAACGACCTGCAGGATGACCTTGTAATAGGGCGCGCCCAGCGCAAAGGCCGCTTCGCGGATCTCCCAGGGGACCAGCGAGATCATCTCCTCGGTGGTGCGCAGGACAACGGGAATCATGATAATCGCCAACGCCAGCGCTCCGGCATAACCGCTGAAATGGCCGATTGGCTTGACGAAGATGGCGTAAACGAAGGTGCCGATGACGATGGACGGCACGCTGATCATAATATCCGAAAGGGTGCTGATAAAGCGCCCGATCCGCCGGTGGCGACCATATTCGGCGAGATAGGTGCCGCCCAGTACCCCCAGCGGAATCCCGATCAGAACCGCGCCGGCGGTAATCAGCAGTTGGCCGATAAAGGCGTGTTTCAGTCCACCCCCGGCCATCCCCGGCGGGGTGGCTTCATTCAGGAACAGCCCCGGCGTGATGTAGGCGATGCCGTGACGCAGCACATCCGCCAGAATGAAAATCAGCCAGAACAGACCGAGTGCCGCTGCAGCGCAGGCAAGACTTAAGGCCAGCAGGTTGACGATTTTGCGCTTGTTGATTTCCGTCATGCGATTCATTTTTTACCCTTGCGGGCCAGAAAGGTTTTGGCGATGGCCAGCAGCAGGAAATTCATCCCCAGCAGGATCAGCGCCAGATAAAACAGCGAGGAGAGATAGAGGTCGCTGTCGGCCTCGGTGAACTCGTTGGCCAGCGTGACAGTAATGGTCGCCGATGCGTCGAACAGCGAGGTGGCGATAGCGTGCTTGTTGCCCAGCACGAAGGCGACCGCCATGGTTTCTCCAAGCGCCCGCCCCATGGCGATAATGATGCTGCCGAAGATCCCGGTTTTAGAGTAGGGGATCATCACGTCCTTGATCACTTCCCAGCGGGTGGCGCCGATGCCGTAGGCCGATTCTTTCAGCTGCACCGGAGTCAAGGCGAAGGTGTCACGCACAATGCTGGCAATAAACGGGGTGATCATGATGCTGAGGATGACGCTGGTGGTCAGAATGTCGATCCCCAGTGGCACCCCGCTGAACAGTTGGCCAAGCAGCGGAATCGGTGCAAAGATCCGCTGCAGAAAGGGCTCAACGTATTCCCCCATCAGCGGGGCAAAGGTGAACAGGCCCCACATGCCGTAGATAATGCTCGGGATGGCGGCCAGCAGCTCAATGGCGGTGCTGAAGATCGGCTTGAAAACTTTCGGACAGAGTTCGGTGATGAAAATGGCAATCCCCAGCGAGACCGGAACCGCCATCAGCAGCGCCAGCAGGGTGGTCACCAGCGTACCGTAGAGGGTTGTGGCCGCACCGAAAACTTCACGCACCGGGTCCCAGGCCGTGCTGCTGATGAAGCCGAAAAAGCCGAAGGTATCAATCGCCGTCAGAGATTCCCGAAACAGCGAAATAAAGATACTGACGATAATCGCCAGCACCAGAAAAGCTGCTGAAAAGGTCGTCCAGGAGAAGATCCTGTCGAGCGTCTGTTCGCGTTTAATATTGCTTGCCATGATTTATCCGTTGTTAGTTTGTGTGTAATCTAACCGGGTATTGTGTGAGAACCATCAGGAAGCTGTTAAATAGATGTAAAATTTACAGTGGCAAAAAAAGAGCGGGACAATCCGTGGATCGTCCCGCTCTTTTTAGCTTTGCTGCTGTCATTACAGCCCGTTGTTTTTCCAATAGCTGCGGATGTCATCTTTCAGGTTCTGCGGCAGCGGCACATAGACCAGCTGGGTCGCAGTGGCATCACCGTTGTTAAATGCCCAGTCGTAAAACTTGATTGCCTGCTGGTTGGCTTCTGGCTTGTCGTTGGCCAGCAGAATAAAGGTGGCGCCGGCGATCGGCCAGGAGTCTTTGCCCGGAGCATTGACCAGCCACAGGTAATAGCCGTTTTTCTGCTCCCACTTGGCGAAGGAGGCCGCCGCCTTGAAGCTGTCGAAAGAAGCGCTGACGTATTGACCCTCGTGGTTCTGCAGGGTGACATCGGCCAGTTTGTTCTGCTTGGCGTAAGCAAATTCAACGTAGCCGATGGCGTTTTTCACCCGCTTGACGTAGTTGCTGACCCCTTCGTTCCCCTTGCCACCGATGCCGACCGGCCAGTTGACCGACTTGCCGGCGCCGACCTTTTCTTTCCAGCTTTTACTGACCTGCGAGAGATAGCTGGTGAAGATCGCCGTGGTACCGGAACCGTCAGCGCGCTGCACCACCGTGATGTCGCCAGCTGGAAGATTAAACCCCGGATTCAGTTCGACAATCTCCGGATCATTCCAGGCGGTAATTTCGCCAAGGAAAATCCGCGCCATGATATCGGCCGTCAGTTTCAGCTGGCCGCTTTTTATCCCCTCAATATTGACGATCGGCACCACGCCGCCGATCACTGCCGGAAACTGCAGTAGCCCTTTCTCCTGCAACACTTCAGGCTCGACCGGGGCATCCGAAGCGCCGAAATCGACCGTCCGGTTACTGATCTGGCGAACGCCACCACCGGAACCGATCGACTGATAATTGATTTTCGTGCCGGTATCCTTCTGATACTGAAAAGCCCAGGCAGAATAAACCGGATAGGGGAACGATGCGCCGGCGCCGTTGACCGTTGTCGCGGCGCTGGCGGCGATTGGCAGCAGCAATGTTGTTAACAGAACCATGAGCAGTTTTTTCATCTTGTTTCCTCCGTTGTCGAATGATTTATGTGCAGGAGGATAATTGATGAATGTTTCACGGTTATGAAGGAACTGTAAAAGAGATGTTAAATCTGGCTTGGCAGTTGTTCCGGAAATATGTCGAAAGTGAAAACGCCCGCCTGGAACCCAGGTCGGGCGTTGTTGTCACGGTTTTTTTGCAGAAGCATGATTGGAGTTATTTCCCTGCGGGTTTGCCAACCTAGCCCAGGGTCTTTTTAACCATCCGCAGGATGTCGTCGAGTGAATTACCGTCGCCGTCCATGTCGATCATCGATGCGAGTCCGGATGAACCACTCCCTGTTGACTGGCCGCCGAGCAGGTTCCCCAGCAGGCCGCCGAGACCACCGAGTCCGCCACTTTCAGTCGCTGGTTGCACCGAAGTCGCCGTAGCACCCTGCTTTGTCATATAGCCTGTGACCATCATTGCCAGCATCGGCAGCATCTTCTTGAGCAGGCCCGAGTCAAGCCCCGACTGGGCAGATGCGTTCTGGGCGACCGCGCGACTGACATCCTTGGAGCCGAATATCTGACCGAGAACATCATTGCCGCGATTCAGGTTGGTTGGCTGCGAAGACATCACGTCGTCGAGCAGGCTGCCTCCGCCGAGTTGTTCAAACATGCCACCGAGCCCGTCAATACCGGTGGGTTGTTTTTGCGCCTGCTTTTTCACGCCACCGAGAATTGCCGGAATAAGCGCAGCCGCGCCGCTTTCAGCCTGACTTTCACTGACGCCAAGCTCCTGCGCTACCGACTTGAGACCGCCCATCTGGGCGAGAATATCGTTGATCTGCATGCAATCTCCCTGGATAGATAATTGTGCTGCTGTTCAGTCGAGAAGATCTTTGGGCACGTTGCCGCCATTGGCGGCGATGCGCGCGAGCACAGTCTTGTGCAGCCAGACGTTCATCTTTGCCGACTCCTTCATCAACTCGGCAGGGCAGTCCAGTTCTTTGGCCAACTCTTTGCGCGCCGAATAACTGCTGTCGATATCGAGGAGCTTCAGCAGGTCGACAATAGACGTCCGCCAGTTCAGCTTCTGCGGATTCGCTGCCGCACTCTTCTCCAATTGTGCAACAACATCAACAAGGGCGACTGGCTTCGGTGCAGGCGCTGCCGCCGGCGCGGCCTCCTTACTTGCCGGTGCGCTGGTTACTGACGGCTCTGCGGCGTTTGCGCTGCCGATACCAAGTTTATCGAGAATTTTACTGAAGAACCCCATGATGCACTCCTTTGTGGGTAGTAGGGCGGCGTGACCCGGCAGCTTTTGCGGGTGGATCGCCGGTGATTTCAGTAGCGTTTCGCTGACATTGGCTATGGCAAATCAGGCATTAGTAGTTCATTAGCGTTCTGCAAGTTGACGTTTGTACAGTCGATTCTATCGTTAGATTAACCCTTGTCAAACGACCACAGCCGTTACAGTTTTCTCTCGGCCGGTCTTTTAGAACCCCTTCACCGGCAACGAAAAATACCAATCTGTTGCTATTGCACTTATTTTCTGAGCGCAGTACGTTGACTGGCAAAAGTCGGGAGTAGTACTGCAAAAGATACTGACCGGCGCCCGGCAGCAACGATTGAACTTGTAATGGAGATTGTTATGACAAACGAACAAACCACACTGTTTACCCCGCACCGGCTGCAGGGACTAGAGCTGCGCAACCGGTTGATTCGCTCCGCGACCCTCGAAGGGCTCTGTGCTGGCGACGGGAAGGCGACCGCGCCGCTGATCGACCTTTATCGTAAGCTGGCTGCCGGTGGCTGCGGTCTATTGATCAGTGGGATCAGTTATGTGCTAAGTGAGGGTAAGCTGCTTCAAACCGGCCTGGGGGCAGCATCTGATGAGCAGCTCGACGGGTTGACCGCGCTGGCTGATGCAATCCATCAGGAGGGCGGGCTCTTCTGTCTGCAGCTGGGGCACACCGGCGGGCAGGGGCGCAGCAAGATTTGCGGTCAGCGGCCGCTGGCCCCTTCGGCGGTCAAGCTCGCCCAGTACCCTGAATTGCCACAAGAGATGACCAAGGCGGATATCGACAGAACCGTCGCCGGTTTTGTCGCTGCTGCTGTTCGTGCCAAGCAGGCGGGTTGTGATGCCATCCAGCTGCATGCCGCACACGGCTACCTGATCAATCAGTTTCTTTCGCCGCTGTGCAATCAACGCTCTGATGAGTACGGCGGCGATTTGAATGGCCGCAGCCGCTTCCTGCTGGAAATTGTTGCGGCGATCCAGCCGGCCCTCAGTAAAGATTTCCCGTTGCTGGTCAAGTTGAACGGCAGCGACAATCTGCCTGGCGGTCTTGAGATCGACGAGTCGCTGGCGGTGGCGCGGATGCTTGACGATGCCGGAGTCGCCGCCATCGAGATCAGCGCCGGCACACCCGCCTCCGGTGATCTGGCGCCAATCCGCGCGGGGCACCCTTCGGGGGATGAAATGGCCTACAACGTGGTTCTGGCACGCACCATCCGCCAGCGGGTCAAATGTCCGGTGATTGCCGTCGGCGGCATCCGCAGTCTGCATGTTGCGACCGGCCTGCTGCGGACCGGACAGGCCGACTACATTTCTCTCAGCCGGCCGCTGATCCGCGAACCTGACCTGCCGAATAAATTACAGAGTGGCGCCAGCGCAAAATCGACCTGCACCTCATGCAACGGTTGCCTGAAAACCATGTTGCAGGGGACTTTCCGCTGCGTGCTCCCTTGACCCCTGCATATCATCAGCGGCCGAGCAGGATTACTTCGACCTGTTCGCCGCTGGCGATGGCTTCTGCGCCGATCGGCACGGCCAGCAGGGCGTTGTTGCCGGCAACGCTGCGCGCCTGACCGGATCCCTGACGTTGCGGAATCTCGACCTGGTAGCTGCCATCCTGCCAGTGACAGTGGACCCAGAGAAACAGCTGCCGCTTGCCGCCAGCCTTGACGTCGTCGCGCAGGGTGGCGGTTCTTTTTTCCGGGCGCTGCGGCCACTGGCCGCTGAGCGCACGCAGCGCCGGCAGGACAAACAGTTCAAAGGTGGCGGCGGTGGCGGCCGGATTGCCCGGTAGGCCGAAGCAGGGTTTACCGCCCAGCTCACCGAACAGCACCGGCTTGCCCGGCTTGATGGCGACCTGCCAGAATTTACGCTCGAAACCACGCTCGACCAGGGTCTGCTGAACCAGATCCTTTTCTCCCACCGAAACCCCGCCGGTTGAGATGATCAGGTCAGCAGCCATGGCCCGGTCGAGAATTTCATCAAGGTTTTCCGACTGATCTTCACCGATGCCCAGTGACAGCGGGATGCAGCCGCACTCACGCAGCCGCGCCTGCAGAAACAGCAGGTTTGAGTTGATGATCTGCCCCGGTCCCGGCTGCTGCCCCAGTTCGACCAGTTCATCGCCGGTGGAAAAGATTGCGACGGTCGGCCGCGGATAGACCTCAACCTGTGCCACTCCGGCGCCGGCCAACAGGCCGATAGCGCCCGAATGCAGCACTTCACCGCTTTCGAGCAGCAGCTCCCCCTGACGATATTCCTCCCCCCGATAACGGACATGCTGGCACTTTTTTACCGGTTTCAGCATCGTCACCTGATTGTCAGTCTCGCAGGTATCTTCCTGCGGGATGACCGTCTCGGCCCCATCCGGCAGCGGCGCGCCAGTGGTAATACGAATCGCCGCGCCCGACGGCAGTTGGCCGTTAAATGGATGGCCGGCATAAGCGGCACCGACAATCGGCAGGCCCTTTGTCGTGTCAAGGGATGCGGCCGCGCAGGCAAAGCCGTCCATTGCCGAATTGTCCCAGAGTGGCATATCCCAGCGGGCTTCAGCCGGACTGGCCAGCACCATCCCGACCGCTTCGGCCAGCGGCAGGCGCACCGGCGGCAGGGCTTTGACCGTGCTCAAGACGGTCTCAAGGGCTTGATCATAGCTGATCATCAGATGTTCTCCTTCATGGTTGATATTTCTATTCCAAGCTGAAATTTCTTGAATAATTACTCAAGCAGGATGATGTCGCTTGAGCGCAGGCAGACCGTCACTTCGCTGCCGCTGGTGATCGGATAGCGCCGCAGTGCCCGTTCCGGCAGCCGCATCTGCAGCTGGACCTCATTCAGCCCCTTGACCTGCAGCGAAACCAGCACTTCCCCGCCTAGCGCAACGACATCCTGCACTTGCGTCGGGATCGGGTTTTCCAGATGGCTCCCCCAGGGTTTATCGGTTTTGACCAGCAGGATGTTTTGCGGCAGCACGGCAAATTTGACTCTGCCGGCTGGTGTCCGATCGGTCGCAGCGATCTGCAGGCGATGGGGACCCCAGCGTAACTCTGCTAGCCCCGCAGGGGTTTTTTCCAGCGACGCGGAAAACACATTCGGAATATCGAGCAGCTGCGCGGCCTGTTCGTTGCGCGGTCGGGTCAGCACTTTGGTTGTTTCTCCGGCCTGCAGCAGCTGGCCATGGTCGATCAACAGCAGGTGAGAGGCCAACTGGGCAGCCTCATCCAGGTCGTGGGTGACTAGCAGGACGGTGTTGCCAAGCTGGTTATGCAGTCGCCGCAGCTCCAGATACAGATGCTTGCGGGTTCCGCGATCGATCGCCGAAAAAGGCTCATCCAGCAGCAGCACCTGCGGATTACGTGCAATCGCCCGGGCGAGGGCGACCCGCTGACGTTGCCCGCCGGAGAGTTCATGCGGATGCCGCCCTTCGAGCCCCTCGACCTGAGCCAGGCGGATGCATTCGGTCGCCCTATGGCGTTTCTGCTGGGAGGGTAGATGGGATAGCGCGGTTTCGACGTTCCCCATGACGCTTAAGTGTGGGAACAGCCCGTGATGCTGCGGCACCAGGCCGATAGAACGTTCACGGGTGGGAAGATGTGCTCGCTCGGTGTCCCAGGCTTCGCCAGCAAGGGAAATCCGCGCATGTTTGAGTTTCAGCAGGCCGGCAATGGCTCTGATGATCGAGGTCTTGCCGCTGCCGGAAGGGCCGACCAGCGCGGTGATCTGCCCCTTGGGGATTTCGGCGGAAAAATCCAGCTGCGGGCCGTTATGGCGTAATTCGAGAAAAAGGCTCATGGTGACCGCCGTCTTCGCATCAGCCGCTCGACCATGCCGTAACTGACCGCGATGGTTACCAGCGAGATGACCAGCAGCAGCAGCGACATGGTCCCGGCCGCAGAAAAGTCGAAGGATTGCACCCGGTCATAAATTGATATGGCCAGGGTCTGGGTTTCGCCGGGGATGTTGCCGCCGACCATCAGCACGACGCCGAATTCCCCCAGGGTGTGGGCGAAGGTCATCATCATCGCCGAAAGGATGCCCGGCCAGGCCAGCGGCAGTTCGATGCGGTGAAAGGTCTGCCAGAAGGTCAGTCCACAACATTTGGCGGCTTCATGCACCTCCAGCGAGATGGCCTCGAAAGCGCGTTGCGCGGGCTGTACCGCAAAGGGGATATTGACCAGCGCGGATGCGATCACCAGCCCGCTGAAGCTGAATGCCAGCGGCTGGCCGAGCAGTTCTTCGAACCAGCGGCCGAGAAATGAATTGCCCCCCATCGCCACCAGCAGGTAGTAACCGATGACGGTTGGCGGCAGCACCAGCGGCAGGGCCAGCAGCCCTTCGATCCAGGCTTTACCGCGAAACGAGGTCAGGGCCAGCCAGCGGGCGCAGAGAATCGCCGGCGGCAGCAGAAACAGCTGGGTCACCAGGGCCAGTTTGACTGAGAGGATGACGGCAGTCCAATCCATCACTCGACCTTGTTCTCGGAAAGGCTGAAGCCGTAGCGCTGAAAAATTTCCCGCGCTGCCGCCTGTTGCAGGTAGTTGTAGAACGCTTCGGCCGTTGTCCCAGCCGAACGCAGCAGAACCATGCGCTGGTGTAAGGGTTCTGTGGCGTGCCACTCGGCGGGCAGCAGCGCAAAGTCTCCGAGCGCGGCGATCTGTGGCACCAGAGCCAGCGAAAGGGGAACAATCCCCCCTTGGCTGGCGCCTGAAGCGGCAAACTGCATCGCCTGCGCGGCGTTTTCACCCAGTACCAGACGCGGCTCGAGTTGCTCCCAGAGCCCTGCTGTTTTCAGGACCGCCTGCGCGGCGCGGCCGTATGGCGCATGATCCGGGTTGGCGATGGCGAAGCGTTTGATTCGGCCAGCGGCAACTGTCGCTGACAGATCCTTTAGTTCTACATCTGCTCTCAGGGGCGAGCCGTGCGGCACGAAAAGTCCGACCCGGCCGATCGCGTAAGGCAGACCGCGGTCCCGCGTCAGGCCCCGCTCTGCAAGCCGGAAAATGTAATTCTCATCGGCCGAAAGGAACAGCTCAAATGGCGCCCCCTGCTCGATCTGATGGGTAAAATTGCCCGACGAGCCGAACGTCAGCTTCAGCGATCGACCGGTTTCGATCAGAAATTCCGTGGCTATCTCGCTCAGCGCGAACTTGAGGTCAGCCGCCGCCGCAATGCTTGGCACTTCAGCGCTCAGCGCCGGGGAAACGCTGAGCAGCACCAGCAGGCCAACTGCGCAGATAAGGTGTAAAAATGGCCGACAATACGCCAACGGCTTACTCCTTTACGGCGAAGACTTTCGCAAAACAGCTATCTGCGTCCTTGTTCACCTGTGCGCGCAACTGACGAAACCCCTGCAACAATTCCAGCGCAGCTGCCGTCAATGAGGTTGCGCCGCCAGCTTTGCCGCCGATGCGCCGCTCGAGCAGCGGGAAGGGGGCGGATTCCTCCATCGCCTGCAGCTGCGACCAGGCCTTGCGATAGGAGATGCCCAACTCGCGGGCGGCGGCGTTGATCGAACCGCTCTGATTCACCGCGCATAGCAGCCGGTAGCGACCGTCGCCCAGAAATGGCTGGCCGTTATGTTCCAGCCAGACCTTGGAGCGGACGGAAAAATTACTCATGGCAGAAATTTCGCCACAATCAGATCGCACAGGCCGTCGGCATCATTGATGTCGTAAACCGGCACATCCAGCTCCAGCGGACTGTCGCTGGCAACGGCGAACAGGCAGGGGTCGTGCTCCTCGCCGCGGCAGAGCAGCTTCTCGCTGCGCTCGCGGCGGTGCACCTCGATCTTCGGCATGCTGCTGCGCTTGAAGCCTTCGGTCAGGACGATATCCAGATCGCTGCAATAATTGGCGATGGTCTCGGTCAGCAGCGGCTCGCTGCCCTGATTCTGTTTGACCATGGCGACCTTCTCCGGCGAGGTGAGCAGCGTGGTGTCGGCACCGGCCGCGGTCAGTCGCCAGGAATCCTTCCCTTCGTGGTCGATGCTGAAGCTGTGGGCGTCATGCTTGACCGCGCCAACCCGGTAGCCGCGCCGTTTCATTTCAGTGATCAGTTTCTCCAGCAGGGTGGTTTTTCCGGTACCGCTTTTGGCGACAATTGAGACGACAGGCGGGGTCATTGGCTCTCCTTTTTGATCTGGGCCAGCTGTTCTGGGGTGTTGATGTTGATCAGCGAGCGCTGCCAGCCGTCCGGCAGCTGTGGCGGTTCAAGATAGCGGATGGCGATGCGCTGATAGAAATCGTAGATACGGAACTGGTTCTGCTGCAGCATCGCTTCCATCTGCGGCAGGCAATTTTTATGGTAGAGGGCGAAGACCGGTTCGTAACCGGACGCGGTTCGCGGCACCACGGCATCAACTCCCTGACGGTTCTGCAGCAGGGCGGCGACGATCCGCGCATCCGGAAAGGGCATGTCGCAGGGGGCGACGAAAATCCAGTCGGTGGTCGCGGTTTTCAGGCCGGTGTGCAGCCCGCCCAGCGCGCTGCCGGGGTAGAGATCGGCGATCGCCGGGATTCCGGGGCGGACCAGGTCGGGGCGGTCGCCGGCGATGATAATCCGGCTGAAAAAGCTCTGCAGCAGCTGCAGTGAACGCTCGAACAGTGACTGTCCGGAGAGTTCCAGCTGCGCTTTGTCGGTGCCCATGCGGCGGCTTTTGCCCCCGGCCAGGATGACTCCGGTGACATCCGGATATGTATCGGTGTGCGGTATCTGCATAGCGACTTATTATAGGGAAATCTTCCCGCCTTTCAAGGGCTATTTGATGAGGGAATTCAGTTGGTTTTAGACGAGTGCAAAATTTATGTTTTCCTGCTGCTTGCCAGCGCAGAACCTCTGGTTATGCTTCAGAACAGTAACCGTTTGCAGGAACCGTTTCACTTCGGTAACAGGATTTCGCGTCATTTAGGTTGTTTATCCTATGGTCGGGCTGAAAAACTCATTAATTCCATCGCTTGGTCGTCATGTTGCAAACAGCCTGCCTGAGACCCACAAATTGTAAACAATGAACTGCAGGAGGGATGCCGTGAAGCGGAAAAATGTGCAAATCATCTGTACTGTCGGGCCGACATCTTTGAACCAGCGGGTGCTGCGTTGTCTGGAAGTACGCAATGTTTCACTGGTGCGTCTCAACATGTCGCATATCGATATTGACAAGTTGCCGCTCTATCTGGAGATTCTCAAGCAGTTTTCGATTCCGATTGCCATCGATACCGAGGGCTCGCAGATTCGCACCGGGATCGTGGAGAGCGGGACGCTCAACTTTCACCTGAATGACATCGTGCGGATTCATTCCACAGAAATCAGCTGCGATCAGAAAAACTTCTATCTGACCCCCTTGACGATTGCTGCGCATATTTATCCCGGCGACCTTATTGCGATCGATTTCAACTCGGTGCAGCTGCGCGTGGAAGATGTTTCGATGCTGCAGCGGTTAGGCTACATCGAGGCCCGGGTGATTATCGAAGGGAAGGTCGGCAGTCGAAAAGGGGTGCACTGCAGCCGGCAGACGACCAGCCTGCCGCCGTTTTCCGCGAAAGATCTGCAGGCATTCGAGCTGGCGAAACAGATCGGCATCAAGCATTTCACCCTTTCGTTTATGAACAGCGCAAGCGATGTCCGGCAGTTCCGCGAGATTCTACCGGACGCGGTCGCTTACGCCAAAATCGAGACGGCGGCCGGGGTGCGCAATGTCGAGAAAATCCTCCCCTATGTGGATGGGATTCTGATCGACCGCGGCGATCTGAGCCGGGAGATTCCGATTGAGAAAATTTCTCTGGCCCAGAAATATCTGATCGAACTGACCAATCAGGCCGGCAAGACCGCTTTTGTGGCGTCAAACCTGCTGGAGACGATGGCCACCGAGCTGAAACCGACCCGCGCCGAGGTGAACGACATCGTCAACACGGTGCTCGACGGCGTCGGCGGCTTCGTGCTGACCAGCGAAACGGCGGTCGGCCGCTATCCGGTCGAAACAGTCAACATGCTGCAGAGCCTGATCAATCAGGGACAGCTGGCGTTGTCACACGCGCAGGCAAGGAGCGGTTTCAGCTCGCGCAGCATCGACCTGTCTTTTCTCGCCGATAAAAACTATCTGCTGCAGCCGGAGATCTGCAGCGGCCTGCCGGCTCCTCACGGTGGGGAGCTGGTTGACCGGCTGGTCAGTGCGCCGGCGTCGACCGACGGGCTGCCGGTGATCAAGGTCGGGGTCGAGGCGTTGGTCGACCTGGGGCAGATCGGCATCGGCACCTTCAGTCCGCTGACCGGCTTCATGAACGAGCGGGACTTTCAGGCGGTGCTCGATCGCATGCATCTGGCGAACGGTACGCCCTGGCCGCTGCCGATCATTCTGGCGGTCGATGACGAGACCAGGCAGCAGCTTTCGCCCGGCGGCAAGGCGCTGATCGCTTCGGCGCGGGATGGCAGGGTTTACGGCAGCATTGCGGTGGAAGATGTCTATCCGTTCTGTAAAGAGACTTATGCCCGCAAGGTTTACGGCACTACGGACGCTGGACACCCTGGTGTGCAGCGCCTGGAGCGGGCTGGCGACTATCTGGTCGGTGGCGCGATCGAGCTGTATCAGCGGCCGCAGTCGCGGGTTTCGCGGTTGCATCTGACCCCGCGGCAGGTGCGTGATATTTTTTCTGCGCTGGGGTGGGCGAAGGTGGTCGGCATGCATACCCGCAATGTCGCCCATCGCGCCCATGAGTTCCTGATGCTGCGGGCGCTGGAGAAATACGGTTGCGACGGCTTGCTGATCCATCCGGCCAGCGGCAAGAAGAAGTCGGGCGATTTTCAGGCCAAGGTGATCGTCGACAGCTACGAATTGTTGCTGGAAAAATACCTGCCGACCAACCGGGTGGTGCTCGGCGTGTTTTCGACCTTTTCCCGCTACGCCGGCCCGCGTGAGGCGGTTTTTACCGCGCTCTGTCGTAAAAATTACGGCTGCAGCCACTTTATCGTCGGCTGGGATCATGCCGGTTTCAATGACCTCTATCCGCCTTTTGCGGCGCAGGAAATCTTCAGCCAGTTTGACAATCTTGGGATCGAGCCGGTCTTTTTCAACGAGGTCGGTTATTGCCAGCGGCTGGGGACTTATCTGGAAAGGACTGCAACCGTCAACGAAGAGCTGAAGCAGATCAGCGGCAGCGAGTCGATTAATATGCTGATCCAGAAGAAGCTGCCGCCGGACTGGTTCATGCGACCGGAGATCGCCCGGATGATCATCGCGACTCTCGAGCGTGGCGAACCCGTGTTCGTCCCTTAGGCGTCGCCACGCAGGAAAAATCTCTGATATCGGGTTTTTCAAGCCGGGTTTGCTGCGCAGAATTTATTGTGTTATGGTCCCCCGGTTCATGGCGACGTCCTCAGCGGATGTTCCGGCCATAGACCCGCAAATGAGGTGGACTGTTCATGCCCCAGGCATGGACGGATCGAACCCTCATCCTACAGGGCAGCACTGGATTGCGACGTTCCGTCGTGATACGGGTGCGGGTGGCCCTGCCTCTTTATAAATAAATAATCACCTTTTTCAGCACTCTGCTGGCTGTTCCCCAAGACCTTTCTACGCGACTGAAGTCACTTCTTTCCGTATTTATCGCTATTGTCATGCCTGCCGCAGGTGCTTTTTGTTGAAGCAATCTGAGCGTTTTCCGTTGTGGGACCTGGACGTGCTTCGGCACAACCTCAACCCGCGAAGGAGCTCCCATGACCGGTGAGTGGCAAGACCAGGTTAAAGACTTTGTGAACAGTATCGAACGGCTCAAGCAGTACATCAATCTCACCGCCGAGGAAGAGAAAATTCTCTCCGAGACGCAGACCACCTGGGGCACTACCCCCCATTTTGCATCGCTGATGGATAAGAATGACCCCAACTGCCCGCTGCGGCGCCAGGTGATCCCTTCGCGTCATGAGCACGACAACCGCTTCGGCCTGCAGGATTATCTGCTCTGGAAGGAAAACCGCACGACCAAAGAGCCGCGCCCCGACAGTATCGCCCGTCAGTACCGTGACCGGGTCGCTTTCACTGTCACCCAGACCTGCGGCATCTACTGCCGGCACTGCTTCCGCAAGGAACTGGTGGTCGATGGTGATCTAAAACTTGATTTCAATGTTGATGAAGGGTTGCAGTGGATTGCCGAACACCCCGAGGTGCGCGATGTTCTGATCACCGGCGGCGATCCCTTTCTGCTTTCTGATGAGCAGCTGGAGTATCTGATCAGCAAACTACGCGAACTGCCGCATATTCAGATGATCCGCTTCGGCACCCGCTTGCCGATTGTGCTGCCGCAACGGATCACGCCGGGGCTGAAAAAGGTGTTAGGTAAATATCACCGGGTGCCGATCTGGGTAAACACCCAGTGCAATCATCCTGATGAAATTACCGAAGAAACCGCCAAGGCGGTGTTTGAGCTGTTGTCATGCGGGGTGAATGTCGGCAATCAGGCGGTGCTGCTGAAGGGGATCAACGATGATGTCGAGACGTTCCGCGAGCTGCATCAGAAATTACTGCGGGTGCGGATCAAGCCCTACTATGTGTTCTATTGCGAGCCTGCCCCCGGTATCGACCATTTTCGAACGCCGGTGGAAAAGGGCGCTGAACTGATCCGCGACGCTTTGCGTGGTCACACCACCGGGCTTGCCCAGCCGATGCATGTCATCGCCACCAACATCGGAAAGATTCCGCTGATGCCCGACTATTACATCACCGGCAAGGACGAGCAGAACTACTACCTGCAAAATCACAAAGAAGAAGTGACTGCGATTCCCAACGTGCCGTAAAGCGCTCAGGCCGCCTTTATTAAATGTAGGGGATTTTCCAACGACTGACCCCTCAGCGCGGGTCAGTCGTTGGTTCGGTTGTATTTGTTGCTACGCGCCGGCAGCCTCGTCGATATGATAGCGCTGCATCTTTTCCCAGAGGGTTTTTCTCGAAATCCCCAGGGTTTCGGCGGTGGGAATCTTTTTACCTTCATTGAAGGACAGGGCTTGCAGGATAAATTCTTTTTCGTAGCGCCCCAGCAGTTCTTTCAGATTCCCCTGTCCGAGGGTCAGGCCGACCTCTGTCGGTTGTCCTTTTGCCACCATGTTGTCCGGCAGGTCGGAGGGGAGCAGCATATCCCCTTTGCTCAGGGCGATGGCGCGCTCCATGGCGTGCTTCAGCTGGCGCACATTCCCCGGCAGCGGGTGATTTAACAGAATTTCTTTGACCGGCGCCGACAGCTGCTGCAGCGGTTTTTTCATCTTGCGCGCATAGAATTTGAGGAACCCTTCTGCCAGTGGGATGATATCCTCCTGTCGCTCACGCAGTGGCGGGATATTGATGGAAATGACGTTGAGCCGGTAGAACAGATCTTCGCGGAAGCGTTTTTCTTCGACGGCCTTGGTCAGGTCACAGTTGGTCGCCGCAACAATCCGCACATCCACCTCAATCTCTTTCTGCTTGCCGACCGGCTGAACAATCTTATCCTGGATTACCCGCAACAGCTTCACCTGTGCGGCGAGCGGCAGGTCGCCGATTTCATCAAGAAAAAGCGTACCGCCGTCCGCCGAAACGAACTTGCCCTTATTCTCCGCATAAGCCCCGGTAAAAGCGCCTTTGGCGTGACCGAACAGTTCGGATTCGATCAGGCTTTCCGGCAGCGCGCCACAGTTGACCTTGATCAGCGGTTTTGAGCTGCGATGGCTTAACTGATGGATCAAATCAACGATGCACTCTTTGCCGGTGCCGCTTTCGCCGGTCAGCAGAACCGTTGAATCGAGCGGGGCGACCGATTCGAGGTTGGCGAGAACCCGCTGGATGGCCGGGCTCTTGAACACCAGCGGCGGCCCTTTCTCCTTGATCGCCAGCACATTCTTCAGTTGATTGACCTCTTCGGCCAGGCGCTGCTGATCGGTGATGTCACGGCTGACCATCAGGGTACCGAGGAACTTGCCCTGCTCGTCCCTGATGGAAGAGTAGGAATTATCGAAATAGCGGTTCTGGGCATGCACGATGCGGTGGCTGGCCGGCAGCGCGCCGGTCTTCATGTTGATCAGCATCTCGCTGAGTTGCGGGTGGGCGCGGTGCGGATGGATGTCGAAAATCGAGCGGCCGACGATACGGTCGGCTTTGACCTTACGGATCTTTTCCGCCGCCTGATTGCAGAACTGGATAACGTGGTTACTGTCGATGAAGATCACGCCCTCGTTCATATTTGAGAGAATTGCGTTCAGTACGTCAGGTTTTGGCTCCATTTCTCAACCTCGCTGTTTCGAATTGGTAACATTCTGTTTAATCCTAACGTCTTTGCAGCAAAAATCCAGTGTCTGTTCGAGTTGCAGCTGCGGGTTAAATCCGTGATCCCAACCGGTTCGACCGATTCTGCCGCTGATTGTTGCGAAAACGGATGTCACTAAAAGGTGACATTCCCTCGCCGCTCAGCAGATTAGCGCAGCAAGTTCTTTCCCGGCTGTTACCGAATCGTAATGTTCAGATAGGCGTTGATCTCATCTTCCAGCATGGCGGCCTGTTTCGGGTCGTAGGCATGAGTTGCAATAACGTTCTTAAACAGGCACGAAGTGCTGCCGCAGGCGACGCAGTCGATTTTATAGCGCTTCAGAATTTCAACCAGTTGCGGATGTTCCGCAAGCATGGCGCCGATGGTTTTATGTTTTAACTCTTCTGGCAGGTCCATCTGTTCCTCTTTTGGATTTAATGAATGTTTACCGCTGATTATAGTTTTATCCAGGCGCAGATAAAAATGACCAAAATCAAAAGCTGTAAATTCGTGCAGTCGCAGACCGCCGCCAGCTTATTGCCTGGTCGAGATGAAAAAATCGCCACCTCTGATAGATTGATAACATGTATTGAGACTTCTGTAATTATCCTGTAATTCCAGCCACTCATAAAACTTTAATGTGATTGTTGGCACGCTTGTAGCAATAGAACTCTGTTGTGTCCTGTTGGACGGTAGGGCTTGTTTGTTCCGAACAATGCTGAAAAAGAGTTCTCGCTTTGCAAAGAGGGGACATCATGGCCATCACGCCGAATCTCAACTCTCCGGCATCTCTTCCGCACATGCTGATTGTTATCGGCAAGCCGGGGGCCGGTAAATCGACCCTGACCCACCGGCTCTCCAGAGAGCTGGGCCTGCGGTTGATCGCCATCGGCAACATCGCTCGCGTTGAAGCCGCCGAAGGTACAGATCTGGGGAATCAGGTTCGTCCCTACCTGTTGAATATGCTGCTGCCGGCCAAACTGGTTGGTGAAATTCTGGCGCGGGAGCTCGCCGATCCGCGTGTACGCGAGACAGGCTTTCTGCTCGACTGGACCCCGCGCAGCCTCGACGACCTGCAAAACCTCTGTTCCATCTTTGCCCATTATCAGCTGCGCTCAAACTTAACGGTGATTTACGTGCGGGTCAGTGACGCGGTGGTCAAACAAAGAATCCTGCAGCACCGCGCGGTACTGGAAAAGCGGGTCAGCGACACCGAAGAGATTGTCGATGAGCGGTTGCGCCAGTTTGCCGAAACAGCCCCGCCGATCCTCGCCAGAATTCGCCAGAACGGCCTCAAATACCGGGAGATCGATGGCGAGCAGGAGCATGAGGCGGCCTATCGAAGTCTGCTCGCCTGCCTCGAACCGGGAACAGCCACAGAACAGTCCCGGCAGCAGTCAGCCGATTGCCGTCGGATAAAAATTTAATCCTGAGAGGAGCCTCGCGATGCAGATCACTGGCATGAAGTATGGTCATCAACTCTTGAAGCTGGTTGATTTTCCGGTTGCCGAAACCCTGCGTGCCAGCGCTTCTCTGGATGAGGTGACCGGCCTGATCCAGCGCCACGGAGGTAAATGCGTCGTCAAGCCGGTCTTTTTGGGTGGCATCGGCAAGAAGGGCAAGGCCGGACTGATCCGGATTGTCGATAACGCCTTCGAAGCGATGGTCGCGAAAAAAGACCTTTATTTCGCCATCCATGAGCAGGGCAATCACAAGGTTCAGGCCAACGGCGTCACCTTTGAGGGGTTTGTTCCATCGGATGTCGAGATCTACGTCAACATCAGCGCCTCGACCGAATACCGCAGTCCGGTGCTGACCCTGACCACCGACGGTGGTGTCGAGGTCGAAGACATCCCCCCCGAGCGGAAAAAAGTTATCAGCTTCAATCCGGCCACCGGCCTGAAGGCTTTTCATATCAACGATGCCCTGCAAGAACTCAAGTGCCCGGCGCAGTACATCAGCCCGCTGGTGCAGCACCTGCCGAAGCTCTGGCAGCTCTACGCCAACTACGGCCTGACGGTCCTCGAGCTGAACCCGATCCGCATGGCGCTGGTCGGCGAGCGCTATCTGCCGGTCGCCTGTGATATCAAAGCCGCCTTCGATCAGGACAACCCGGCCTGGCGACGGCTCGGTTTTCCCGAAGAGGTATTCTCCACCGAGCTCTCCCGCTTCGAGGCTGAGATCAACGTGCTGCGCACCCATCAGGGGCAGAGCGACGTGGTCGAAATCAACCCGCAAGGAACCATCCTGCCGTTCATGTTCGGCGGCGGCGCCAACAGCGTCGCGACCGAGGTTCTCGGCGACCGCACCATTCTTTCAACCGACTTCGGCGGTAACCCGCCCTACGCCAAGATGAAGGCGATCGCCGAGATCTCAATGCGTCACTGGCTGCCGCAGACCCGGGTGCTGCTGATCATCGGCGGCCGCGCCAATAATACAGATATCTTCAACACCTTCAAAGGGATGTTCGACGCGCTGCGCGAAGCGATTCATCTGAACCCGGATATTCACGTGGTGGTCGGCCGCGGCGGCCCGCGACTGGTTGAGGGGTTGACCTATGCCCGCGACATTCTCGATCGCCTGCAGATTCCTTATTCGTTTTTCGGCTATGACAGCAGCATGGTCAGTGTCATCCAGTATGCACTTGATCTCGATCGCTGGCTGGAAGAGAACCCCCATCGTAGTCGTCCGGGTCGCGTTCCGGCAGGAGGTCACGCATGACGAACCAGATGCCATTCCCTTACTTTGTCGGTGCGCAGAGCCTGCACGAGCTGGCCAACAGCCATTCACGGGTCTGCGTAATGAACATCCTTGGCACCGAGAGCAGCCAGGTGACGCCGCTGTCGCATGTCTTCAGCGGCAACAACGTGGTCGCCGGTGTGCAGTACGGCAGCGTCGGTGAAGTGCTGGAGACCGACAGCGGACCGATCCCGGTTTACGGCAGTGTTGCCGAAGTGATGCGGCATGGCCATCAGTTCGACACCGGCGTCATCTACCTGCCGCCGGCGGCGGTCAGTCATGCGGTTTCAGAGCTCTGCGTGCATAACCCGCTGCTCAAGCGGATCTTCATCGTCACTGAAAAAGTCTCGGTCAACGACTCGCGGTTGATCCGCTATGTCGCTCAGAACCGCCAGGTGGATGTGCTCGGCGCCAACTCGCTGGGGATCGCCAACTCCTGGGACCAGGTGCGGATCGGCGGCGCGGTCGGCGGCGACAACCCGGCCGGTTGCCTGAAAAAGGGGAGTATTGCCATCTACAGCAACTCCGGCAACTTCTGCACCACCATGGCCGAATATCTGAAAACCAGCGGTTTCGGTACTTCGACCATCTTCAGCAGCGGCAAGGACCTGTATATCCAGTTCGCCTTGGCCGAGTTTCTTTACTGCGCCGAAAACGATCCGCGCACCAAAGCGGTGGTGGTCTACGTTGAACCGGGCGGTTATTACGAAAAGCAGGCGCTCGACTGGATCGCCTCGGGTGAACTGAAAATCAGCAAGCCGATCGTCGTCTGCGTGACCGGCCGCTGGAAAAGTCGGTTGATGCGCCCCTGCGGCCATGCCGGTGCCATGGCCGGCGGCAGCGATGACGCCTTTGCCAAAGAAGGCTGGTTTGACGATTATTTCGGCGTCTCGGCGTTTTCCACCAGTCACCCGCAGGTCAGCCGGCGTGGCGTGCGGGTCGAGACCATTCAGGATCTGCCTGCCGCAGTTAAGGCGGTGATGGCCCAGTTCGGTGAAGCCTCCGACTTCCCGCCGCAAGGCGACCTCTCGCTGAAACCCTGGATGGTCAACCATCAGGGGCTTGAGCTGCCGGAGTCGCTCCGCCTGAGCCCGGTGCCGCCGCCATCCCCTTATGACCTGCAGCTGGCCGAGGCCAACCGGCAGGTCGGCGCCACGCTGGGGCGCGAATCGATGCGTAACTCCTCCAGCGCCACCCGCGTCGTGGAAGAAACCCAGCAGACCGAACTCTACGGCCGGCCGATTCTCGACCTGGTTGAAAAGCCGTTTTCCGCATCCTGTCTGTTTGCGCTGCTGCGTTGCGATCTGCCTGAGCAGGCGGCGCCGCTGGCAAACGCCCTCTATAACTGGCTGACCCTGCAGGCCGAACAGCGCAGTCTGCCGGTCGCCGATTTCGGGCGCAACAACGGTTGTACACCAAACGCCTATCTGGCGGCCGAGATGCTGCTGGCCGGCAATAACCAGAACCTGCAGGAGCTGGTCAGCATCAGCCACAGTCTGATCGATCAGTTCTTCCACGTCAGCACGGCCAATGCCGCGCCGGACGACGAGCTGCTGCAGCAGGGGCTGAATGCTCTCGAACTGCCGCAAGGACAAGTCACAGAACAGGACAGCCGCTGGGCCGATTATTGCCAGTCGCTGCTTAGCTCCTGCGGCGGCGAGACGCTATTGACCCGGTTTGCTAAAGAGTACAGCGCCCGCGAACAGCAGCAGGACCAGCGCAGCAACCCGATGCGTCTGTTGGCCAGCGCTATTCTGCTCGGCTGGGCCTGGCCGGCGCTGAAGAACCGGCGGATTCCACGCTCAACGGCGGTGGAACTCGGCATCCATCTGGCCATGCACAGTCTGGTCGTCGCAGCCGGCGCGGTCACCCCGCTCTGGCCGGAGCAGTCTGAGGCCGCTTTCGAGCAGGACTTTGTCGAAACTCAGTTCCGCAGTCTGTTCGGCCGGCCGACGCGCAACAGCGCCGAGCGCTTCGAGCTGAACGCGCTGCTCAATCTGACGGTCAGTAACGGCCCGGGCACCCTGAGCTCGATGGGGGCGAAAGAGAGCGTCAGCGCCGGCAACGGTGTCGCCACTGCCTACGCCGGATTCATGACCAACACCGGTCTGGCTCACGGCGGCAACGGTTTCCGCGCCATCGCCTATCTGCTTGAGGTTTTCAAGGGGCAGGATCCCTACCAGTTGCCCGAAGCCGAGCGCGGCCCCTGGCTGCAGCAGCTGGCGACCGAGTGCGCCCGCAACTACCTGGAGCAGAAGCGCAGCCTGCGCGGGATTACCCCGCCGGCACCGATCCCCTGCATCAACCATCCGGTCTTCAAAGGCAAGCCGGTCAACGTCGACCCGCGTGAAGTGCGGATCAGTGAACTGCTTCAACAACAGGGGATCAAAAACCCTTTTCTTGAGTTCTATCATCATCTGGTGCAGGAGCTTTATAACGTCGGCGCCACCCGTAACGTCTTCTGCGTCAATGTCGACGCGGTGCTGGCGACCCTTTCGCTCGAACTGTTCTGGCCGCAGCTGCAGACCGGCGCGGTCGACGCTGAAAAGATGCAGGATGCCGTCTTCCGCCTGTTCCTTTATGGCCGGATGCCGGGCATCGCCGCCGAGATCGCCGATCACCTCAGCCGTGGTACCGACATGGACTGTCGGACCCCCAACTCGGAACTGCACTATCTTGCTTGAAGCAGCGCCGTTGCTGATGACTGAAGGGTTGAACTTATGAGCAAAACACCGCAACTGATCACCATCGAACTGGAGGGGCGCAAAACCCAGGTACCGGCCGGAGTGACGGTCATTGAGGCGCTCTGGGATACCGGGCATGACGTCAAGCGCGGCATCGGCTGCCTGTCCGGGCTGTGCGGCGCCTGCACCATCGCCTACATGGAAGAGGGGGGGCGGCGGGTCAAGTTCGGGCTCGGCTGCCAGACCCTGGTGCAGCCGCAGATGAACGTGATCATGCTGCCGTTTTTCCCCTCGCGGCGGGCGCTGCACGACAAGCCCGCGCTGGCCGATCCGGCGACACGTCTGGCCGATCTTTATCCGGAACTGCACAGCTGCGACAACTGCAAGGGGTGCAATGTCTGCCCCGAATGGATCGTTGTCGCCAAGGTGATGCAGGACGCCATTCAGGGGGATTATGCCAGCGTCGCCAAAGGGATGCGCGCCTGCATCATGTGCGGGCTCTGCGCCTCGCGCTGTCCGCGCGGGATCGCGCCACACTTTGTCGGCCAGTTTCTGCAGCGGGCCTGGGGGTGCAGCCAGGAGGCACCGGGCAACCTGAGTCGCCGTCTGGTCGAGCAGGATAATTTCAGGGACGAGTCGGGCTGGGCGCAGGTGCATGGGAAAACCGGCGCTGAACTTGAGGAGCTCTGCCGGCAGATTGTGCAGCCCGCAGGAAAGGACTGAGCATGTACCCACCTGAACTGGTTCAATCGATAGAGAATCTGCCCGCCGCCCGTACCGAGTGTCTGGGTCCGCCGCTGCAGAGCGAAGAGGAGCGCGGCAAGTTGCTGCGCGACAATCATCCGGATCTGCAGTCCGCGGCTTTCCGGCATCTGCGCGTCGGTGCCAGTCGCGGTACGCGGGTCGCTCACGAAATTGCCGATCAGCTTGAAGCCGCCAGCGATCTTGATTACGCCGATCTCGACCTGAACCCGACCCGCAGCACCGATGTGCTAGTGCTCGGCAGCGGCGGCGCCGGGCTGATCGCCGCCTTGAGTGCCGCCTCAATGGGGGCCAAGGTGCTGCTGGCGACCAAGCTGGGGGTCGGAAATTCTAATACCATCATGGCCCTGGGGGGAATGCAGGCTTCGGTGGCTGACGGCGATTCGACCCTGCGGCATTTCGCCGACACCATGCTGGCCGGCAAATCGGTCGCCAGGCCAAGTCTGGTACGGACCATGGTTGAGGACGGCCCGCGAATCGTCGAATGGTTGCGCAAGCTGGGGGTCGATTTCGATCGGGATGACAAAGGCAACTTCTCAACCCGTAAGGCGGGGGGCTTAAGCGCACCGCGAATCCTCTCGGTGGGTGACTTTACCGGACTGAATATCCTCAAGGCGCTTAAGGACGAAATCCGCTGCCATCCGAACATCGAACTGATGGAGTTTTCGCCGGCGGTCGAATTGACCACCAGCAAGTTCGGTGAGTGCAACGGCGCGGTACTCTTTCAGCTGCCGATCAAGCGCTATATGACTGTCTCCGCCAAGGCGGTGGTGCTGGCGACCGGTGGCAGCGGCCGGCTGCACGTGCAGGGTTATCCGACCTCGAACAACTTCGGCGCCACCGGTGACGCTGTCGCCCTGGCTTACCGGGCCGGCGTCGAGCTGGTCGATCTGGATTCTTTCCAGTACCATCCGACCGGGCTGGTGTTTCCACAGCACATGGTCGGCATGCTGGTCAGCGAGGCGGTCCGTAGCCACGGTGGGCAGCTGCGCAACAACCGCGGCGAACGCTTTATCCCTGAACTGGAAACCCGCGATCTTTGCTCCTCGGCGATCATCAATGAATGCAGGCAAGGGCGAGGAGTTCGTACGCCGGGCGGACAACAGGGGGTCTGGCTCGACACCCCGCAACTGGAAGAAGCTAAGGGGGATGGATTTCTGCGCAAAAAGCTGCCGCATCTCTACAAGCAGATGCTGCGTATCGGGATTAACATCACCAAACAGCCGCTGTTGATTTACCCGACCCTGCACTATCAGAACGGCGGGGTGGTCATCGATGAGAAAGCCGAGAGCAAGGTTCCCGGCCTGTTCGTGGCCGGCGAGGCGGCCGGCGGGATTCATGGTCACAACCGCTGCATGGGCAACTCGCTGCTGGATATTTTCGTGTTCGGCCGGCGGGCCGGACTGGCGGCGGCCAAGCGGATGCACGACAGTCCGGGGCAGCCGACCCTAGGTCATGTGAGCCGGTTCCAGCAGGAGCTGAAAAATCTGCGGATTTCAAACCTTGCCCGTTCACCGGCGCTGTTTCCGGAATTTATTTCTACCCGACTCTGAGTCAAAAGGAGTGACCGATGACCAACGGCGAGTTGTTCTGGAGTGCGCCTGATCAGGCTGCCCGGCTGCAGGAACTGATCTCAGCTGATCCGCAGGCCAAAGACCTGCCGTTGCGGCGGGATGTGCGTTCCCTGGGGCGACTGCTCGGCATGGTGATCAAACAGCAGGCCGGCGAACAGCTGTTCGATGTGGAAGAGCAGCTGCGCAAACTGTCAATCCGTCACCGTGAGCTGGCGGACGGCTTTGCTGCACACGCGGCCGGACAGCAGCAGGAAGAGGATCTGCTGCTGCAGGCAGCTGTGCTGATCGCCGGGTTGGGCGTTGCCGACGGTCTGCAGATTACCAAGGCCTTCGCGACTTTTTTTGAACTGACCAATCTGGCTGAGACCCTGCATCGCCAGCGCCGAAGCCGCGCCCACCTAGTGACCGGCAGTAAAGACAAGCCGGGGCTGATGCGTGCCACCCTGCTGCGGATGCGGCAGGCGGGGATTGACGCCGATCAGGCGCTTGATTGGCTGCAAAAAGTACAGGTGGTGCCGGTCTTCACCGCCCACCCGACCGAGGTCGCAAGGCGGGTGGTGTTGACCAAGCGGCGCCGCATCGCCGGCGAGCTGCAGAAGTTTGATCAGCTGCCGTTGCCCGACAGCCAGGTTGCCGAGGGGCAGGCGGCGATTATGAGCGAGATCACCGGTCTCTGGCAGAGTGACGAAGTGCGGCGGCAGAAACCGACGGTCAGGGACGAAATCGCCATGGGGCTCGACCACTATCGGTCAGCTTTGCTGCCTGCCATTACGGCGCTCTACCAGGAAATCAGCAAGGATTTTTACGACATCTACCAGCGCGACCTCCGTCCGGACCAGCTGCCGACGCTGGTCCGTTTTGGGTCATGGATTGGCGGTGACCGCGACGGCAACCCCTTCGTCAGCATCGACAGCACCCGCGAAGCGCTGCAGAAGGCGAGCGAACTGATCCTGACCGATTACCTGTCCAGCCTCGAAGAACTGCGCAAGCTGCTCACCCCCTCGACGTTTCGGGTCGCGGTGTCCGATCAGCTGCGCGTTGCCCTGCGCCAGAGCATCGCCGCGTATCCCGCGGCCGCCAAAGCTGCCGGCAACCTGCCGGCCAGCGAACTCTATCGGCAATTTATCAGTATCATCCGCAGCCGGCTGCGCAGCACGCTGCTTGACAGCGCCGATGCACAAGCCTATCCGCATCCGGATGCTCTGCACGCCGATCTGGAAATCCTCAGCCACAGCTTGAACGCCAACGGCGGTCAGGAACTGGCGATGCGGCTGGTCGAACCGCTGTTGCGGCGGGTCAGAACCTTCGGTTTTCATCTGCATACGCTGGATATCCGGCAGCACGCCAGAGTCCATGCCAACGCCCTGGTAGAATTGGCCGCCGGCGCCCGCCATGCCGCCAATCCGCAGGAACCCTTGCCGGGCACCCTTTCGGTGCAGACGGTTGAACTGCTTGAAACCTTGCGCGGTATTGCCGCTTTAAAAGAAACCAGCCAGCCGCAGGCGCTCTGCAGCTATGTTATCAGCGGCGCCAGTTCGGTGCAGGATCACCTGTCGTTGCTCTGGTTGCTGGAAACCTGCGGGATTTCAGCTGCCGGTCGCCCCGAACGACAGGACCCCGGGCTGATGCCGGTGCCGCTGTTCGAGTCGATCAACGACTTGCGCAACGCTCCGGAGATTTGCCGGGAACTCTGGTCGAGCAGTGAGTACGCCCGCTACCTCGATTCCTGGCAACGCTCACAGGAGGTGATGCTCGGCTATTCGGATTCGAACAAGGACGGCGGCATGCTGACCAGCTCCTGGGAAATCTACCAGACACACCGTGCCCTGCATCAAGTGGCCGCCGACTGTAACGTAAAGCTGCGTCTGTTTCACGGTCGCGGCGGCACGGTCGGGCGTGGTGGCGGCCCAACTCATCGGGCGTTGATCGCGCAACCTCCCGGTGCTTTTGGCGGTGCCTTCAAGCTGACCGAGCAGGGGGAGGTGATTAATTTCAAATACTCAGCCCCTGAACTGGCCAAGCGCAACCTCGAACTGATGGTCGCTGCGTCGCTGGAGGCCCTGACGCAGACCGGACTGGTCGAGACCGCCGTCGATCCGGATTGGGAGCAGGCGATGGGGCAGATGAGCGCGGATGCCTTTGCCTGTTACCGCAAGCAGATCGCCGGTAACCCCGACATCCTTCCGTACTTTGAGCAGGCCACGCCGGTGCTTGAGTTTGAACTGGCGAAGATCGGTTCACGCCCGTCCCGCCGCGGCCAGAACCGCAGCCTTGATGATCTGCGCGCTATCCCTTGGGCGTTCGGCTGGATTCAGAGTCGTCTGCTGCTGCCGGGTTGGTTCGGCGTCGGCAGCGCCTTTGAGCAGTTTGCCGCCAAGGGCGAAACCGAGACGCAGTTATTGCGCACCATGATGCGTCGCTTCCCGTTCTTTTTCGACATGGTGCGTAACGTCGAAATGGCCCTCGCCAAGGTCGATCTGCCGCTGGCGCGCTGCTATGCCGGGCTGGTTCCCGATACCGCGCTGCGTGAGCGGGTCTTTGCCATGCTGGTCGATGAATTCGAGCGCACCCGACGGATGATTCTGCAGGTGACCGGCCAGGAGCGGTTGCTGCAGACCAACCCCGACCTGGTCAGTTCGCTCCGCGTCCGCACCCCTTATGTTGACCCGGTCTGTTTGATTCAGATTGAGCTGCTGCGCAGAAAAAGAGCCGGCGAAGAGAGCGAAGAGCTCAACTATGCGCTGGCGACCACCATCAGTTGCATCGCCGCTGGTCTGCGCAATACCGGCTGAGCAGCCCCTACAGGTTTTCGCCAGAAGCGAGGCAGTCATGGGTTTATCCGTCAGTCATGTCAGAAAAGAATTTCAGGCCTTTTTCAACGGCCTGTTCGAAGTGATGTTTGTTGGCGGAAAAATGTTTTATCTCTGGATGGCTTCTTTGACCCTCGTGATTCTGCTGGGCGGGTCGGCTTACATCAGGCAATTGACGCAGGGGATGCAGGTCTCCAATATGAACGACCAGGTCTCCTGGGGGTTCTATATCTCCAACTTCACCTTTCTGGTTGGTGTCGCGGCGGCGGCGGTTCTGCTGGTTATCCCCGCCTATCTCTATCATTTTAAATCGATCAAACGGATTGTCGCCTTCGGCGAACTGCTCGCGGTCACCGCAGTGATTATGGCGATGTTGTTCGTGCTGGTCGATATCGGCCGCCCCGACCGGATCTGGCACATGATTGTCGGCCTGGGCAAGCTGAATTTTCCGTCCTCGGTGCTGGCCTGGGATGTGCTGGTGCTGAATGGCTACCTGTTTCTCAATCTGGCGATCACCACTTACATCGGCTCCTGCACCTACTTTGGCAGGGAACCGAACACGAAGATCGTCATCCCGCTGATCCTGCTGTCGATCCCCTGGGCGGTCGGAATCCATACAGTCACCGCTTTTCTTTACAACGGCCTGCCGGCCAGACCGTTCTGGAACGCGTCGATTCTGGCGCCGCGCTTTCTGGCCTCGGCCTTCTGCGCCGGCCCGGCCTTGATGATCATCGTCTTTCAGTTGCTGCGGCGGATGCTCGATTTCAAGGTCAGCGACCGGGCAATCCTGAAACTGGCCGAAATCATCGCCTATGCCATGGCGATCAACCTGTTTCTACTCGGCGCCGAGATTTTCAAGGAATACTATTCAAACACCAGTCACCTTGCGCCGATGAAGTACATGCTGCAGGGACTGCATGGTCATAACCGGCTGGTGCCCTGGATCTGGGCGGCGATGAGTTTCAATCTCGTTGGATTTGTCATCTTTCTGATGCCGAAAACCCGCAAAAATTTCATCACCCTGAATATCGCCTGCGTGCTGATCTTCGTCGGCATCTGGATCGAAAAAGGGATGGGACTGATCGTGCCCGGCTTTATCCCCGACACCCTGCATGAAATCTACGAATACATGCCATCTGGCACCGAAGTTCTGGTTGGGGGTGGGATCTGGGCGCTGGGTTGTCTGATCTACACCCTGGCAATTCGTGCAGTGGTCGCTCTGGACAGCGGCAAGCTGCGCCATCCCGAAGCCCCGCCGCTGGTCGAAGAGAAGGCAGAGGAAGGTCTGACCGCCAGGGACATCATGGTGCGCGAAGTGGTCACCGTGACGCCGGATACCAGCCTGCGTGAAGTCCGGTCGATTATGATTACCCGTGGGCTGAGCGGCTTCCCGGTGGTCGATGCGAAAAACCGGGTGATCGGTGTGGTTTCAGAGTCGGACATTATTTTCTCTGAAATTCACCAGGAACCGCATCTGGTCGACATGCTGGCCAACGTTATCCATCCAAGCGCCCAGGCGAAAAAAACTCCCGGCGAAAAGGTCTCAGAGATTATGACCTGTCCGGCCATCACAACCCAGGAAGACGCTTCCCTGCGCGAGCTGTCTGAACTGCTGCTGGATAAAAAAATCAAACGCGTTATCGTTGTCAACCCAGAAAACCACCCGGTCGGGCTGGTTTCGCGGATTGATCTGGTGAAGGCATTTGATCGTGAGGGGGAGTGAGTTGACCTCGGCATGAGAATTTATGACCAGATAGGTTGACAATGTGAAATCGCTTGATACTAATGAACTTATAACACTACTGTCCGGTTAAAAAATAACGCAACGATGTAAGTCGTTGAGAATAATAGTTCTTTGACATAACTGTTCCGTTTTCGATTTGAATTCACCCCGGCAACGTGGGTTGATACCTTCCTGCTTTCGTAGGAGGGCATCA
>DATCYW010000080.1:0-174047 GCA_036526255.1 Malonomonas sp.
TTGTGCCGTCACGATCCCAGAGCCAACGGCCATAATGATTTTTTTGCTCTCAATTATGTCGTACTGAATTGGCATTTATTTTTTCCTATGGCGCCGAGTAGCCCAAGGGCTGTTACCAGCCCCGGGCTCTCTAAGAACCGTGCGTGCGACTTTCACCGCACACGGCTCAAGCCCTCGCTAAGGCCGCGGTGCGACCCGGTTGTGTTGTTACCAGCTTAGAGCGGTGCCACTACGGCACTGCTCTAACAAGTCTGACCTTGCAAAGTACAGGTTGACAGGAACCGGCGGTCGGACATACGTTGGGCCATTCTTTGTGTGGCTCTTCGCTTAAAATAGTCTGACCAATCCGGATCGTACGGGGTCGCTGCCCCTGTGACCTTGTTGTGTCGCTTGATCGGCAGATCTGCAGTTTTAAACAGAGACAGCCGTTGTTGTTCACCTTGGCTGTTGGTGCTCATCGCATAAAACTCCGAACGTGTGCCGATGCGGGTGAAGTAGTGTCGCTTCAACCAAGCATCGGTTTTGTTGCGGTGACGATGGCGCATCCATTTTCGCAGATAATGATAAACGCAGTAGTCTACCCAGCCAAAGACCTTTTTCGCCACTACCTGTCGATAACTCTTCGCCCAGCCCCTTAACTTACTATTGAGCCTGCGGATAAAGATATCAGTCGGCAATGCAACACAGCTTTTGATGAATCCCTTGAGTTCACACAGGAAACTCCGCACCTTTTGCGGTGCAGGTTTGATCAGCAGTTTCTGCTCATATTTCCTGATGTTGACCCCAAGGAAGTCAAAGCCGTCGTTGATGTGGCACAGACGGGTCTTCTCCTCAGAGAGGGTCAGACCACGTTTCGCCAAAAAGTCGGTCACCACCGGGATGACTTTTTCGTTCAACAGGGCTGGCGTAGCCCCGGTGATGATCAGGTCGTCGGCATAGCGCACCATGTTGACTTTGGCCCCTCGTTTCGGGTGCACGGCTTCAATCACCGATTCCAGCCCATCGAGGGCCATGTTGGCCAGCAGTGGTGAGATGATGCCGCCCTGTGGTGTTCCTGCTTCCGTTGCAAAGAAAGCGTCTTTTTCCAGGTAGCCGCATTTCAACCAGCCCCGCAGTATCCGTTTATTCATCGGGATATTGGCGAGTAGCCATTCGTGGCTAATCTGGTCGAAGCACGCTCTTATGTCGGTTTCCCAGATCCATTGCGGCGAATGCTTCCGACAGAGTGAGAGGACGCACTGACCGATGGCGTCGGCGATTGAACGTTTCTTGCGAAACCCGTACGAGTTCACATCAGCCATCATCTCGGCGATCGGGTCCAGAGCCAGCGCATAAAGTGCCTGCATGGCTCTGTCGGTCATCGTCGGGATGCCCAGCGGTCGCATTTTACCGTTGGATTTAGGGACATAAGCCCGCCGCAGCGGTTGCGGTCGATAACCCCGCTGCCGCAGTGAGCGGATTGCATTGATCCTGCGCCGAGAGGTTCTCCAGAGTTTCCCGTCGATCCCCGGCGTATTCTTGCCTTTGTTGGTAACGACTCGTCTGACGGCCCAGAGTTTCGCCGCTAGAGAGTGGGTCAGCAGATGTTGCAAGGCGGCGACCTTCCCCCAACGCTTTTCCCGCACAGCCTTCGCGATACGCACCTGCAGCCGATACACCTGTTTGTGAATATCGACCCAGTTGATCTTGTCCCAATCCGGCAAGCAGGCTGAAGGTGCACCAGCAACCGAAGTTACCGTCATTTGCTTTCCTTCACGCTATCGGTTCTCCAAGCTATCTCACGACGGAGCACCCGTCGGACGTCAGCTCCCTTTCGGGCCGGATAATGTTGCAACCCGTATCCCCTCCATTACAGAGGTGGCCTTCGCTTTTTCCGACATCCCATGCCCACACTTCCGACAGCGAGTCTTGCGCCTGCCACCGGTTCATTGCAACCGATGGCGGAGAGTGCGGGTTTGCCACGTTCCACACTATTGACGATAAAACAAGCGACTTAGGTCTGTCCTATACACCGGCAGTACAACATCCCCGTGGGGCGACCGTCAGAAACCCCATCTTGACTGCTCACCTTTTGGTTCAAGCCTGTCAGCCTCTTAGGCTTGTTCACGAATTACGGTGCCAACGGACATTCACTTATGTTGACCTTATCGCTTAGAACCCTAGCCCTCACCCGGTTTGAGGCTACCCGGAGAGCCTCTGCCTCGCGGCTTTGGCCCCTCCCATTTTGGGATTCGGTACGTTGTCCGGAAGGCTCCGCACCCCATAAAGACAATATGGCGGCACGCTTCCGTAGGGTACCCGCAGGGAAATGCGGGGTCTGGTCAGCGGGTGGAAAATCACCGCCAGACAGTCAATTAATGCGACTTCGTGTCGCAGTAACGGTTCATGATAACCGGCGGCGACGAAATGCTCGAACACCACCGCAATTTTAGATTTTGCTTTTCAATTTAGCACAGACGTATTTCCCGTCCGGTTGATTGCATGGTTGGGCGCCATTGCTTTGCTTTTTCTCCAGAACTACGAGCGTAATTCCACCTAGAATTGCGACAGAGGTCAAAGCTAAGCGCCAAGTTATGGGCTCACCGAGGAAAGCGATACCCCCTAAGGCCGCAATGGCCGGAACGCTAAGCTGCACAGTCGAAGCGTTCGTTGCTTTCAAAGTAGGCACTACAGCGTACCAGATTGCATACCCTATTCCAGACGCCAGAGCGCCTGACGATACCGCATACCAGAATCCGGCGGCATCCAGGGAGTTGCTATTAAAGGTAAACACACTCAGTGCTGCCGCGATAGGAACAGTACGCAGGAAATTTCCCGCCGTTACTCTCGTCGGATCACCCGCACCTTTCCCGCGTACAGAATAGATGCCCCATGCTATACCGGCGCCCAACATCAAGACGGAACCCAGCAATGGCGGGGCTGAGAGCCCAGGTAGCAATAGACCAACAATCCCGCCTAAAGAAAGCACAAGGCCAACGATTTGTCGCCTGAGAAGGCGCTCCCCAACCAATAATCCATAACCAATCATCGTTGCCTGAACTGCACCAAAAAGCAACAAGGCACCAGTTGCCGTGGGTAAACTCACATAGGCAAACGAAAACCCGGCAGCGTAGGTAAACAAAGCAAATGATGACACCCAGCTGCCTCTGCCGTTATGGGTATTGCTCCTCATTCCTGCCACCAGCCAAAGAATGATCGCGCCGGAGATCAGTCTGATTGTCGTAAAGGTCGCGGCGTCTATCTGGGTACTTTTTAGTGCAATACGGCACAGTAGTGAATTCCCCGCAAACGCAATCATGGCTAGTGATGTCAGGGCAACTGTGCGTGTGTGTGACATGTAATCCCTTGCATTAGTATTATGAACGCCCAACGGTTCATGATAACCGGCGGCGACGCGTACTTGCGTGACCCACCGAAATTTGGTTTTGCTTTTCAATTTAAAACAGACGTATTTTCCGTCCGGTTGATTCGATTGTTAGGTGATTTCAGCTGGTTATAAGGTCCGCAGCAGCTAATAGCCCCGCCCGTATAATTATATTTTCAGGTATTGTTTCAAATGTGTTTTGCTCGGTAGAGATAGTCCGACACTCGGATTCTCCGCAAACTGTACAACATTGACTTTTGCCAACAGTGGCCCCGATCCAATCTTCGAGTGGCTTTTCGCTAATCATGATTCGGTTTGATTGGAGAGGGTCTTTTTTGAATGTTGATTGGGAAAGTCTCTCTTTTTTTAACTCAACCTCAATACCCAACGCAGATAATGCTTTCTTCAGTTTAGTGAACGATTCTTCAACTGAACCTTCAGTGTTGGAGCAGCGATCACAAGTTCGACCAGCCTCGTCAACGAGTCTCTGCCAACGTATTGTCAGTTTCTTCATATTTATTCACCTAACGGTTCGCGATAAGCGGTGGCGACGCAAAGGTTCGGCCTACTACCGCAATTTGATTTTGTTTTTCGGGAAGCACTCAGCCCCATTCCATCCGCTTGATTTGCTTGTTAGAAAGCTCTTTTTGCTTCAGGGCTATTAAATTCAACGCCAAACTGTTTTGCCTTCTGCAAGACAGTTTCAAGGATGCCTGCCTTTTCCAATGATTCTTTTTTGAAAATTATCGGAGGCAACCCATGTGGAGATAAGCGCACCCATTTGCCTTGAAGTTGCCAAACGGCCAGATTCTCCCACGCGCTGGATATATTGAAATTTTCGAAGTTCGCCCAAAGTTTATTTTGAGTGATTCCATATGTAACTGGCTGGTGATAATAAGGTTTGGCTTTGTATGTTTGTTTCGACATGCCAGGCAAATTACGGTTCATGACTACTGACACGAAAGCCATACCAAGTAGGAAAATTCCAAGAAGTTGGGTAAAGGGAAAAAATAAACAAATTACTCCAACCGCCAGCATGCAAAAACGCATGAATGTTTTTCTTGATTTAGGTATTACGCCAAAAATATCAACGTACTCTTCTTCAGATAGCAGAATAGTTTCTTCGAAGGAAAATTCGTTCATATTGATTTGGCTTTCTAACGGGATATAGACGTATCAATTTCGGCGTTTGAACGCCGAACTCAAATTTTGTTGTAATCGAAAAACCTTTGTATATAGTAGTTTATCTTTCAAATTTAGCCATATTTAAAATGACAAATGCCGAACTGGGGAGGGGGGCTATGTCCGACATTTCTGTTAAGCCGCGGTTGATGGATCAGGTTCGTGATGCTATTCGTCTTCGTCATTACAGTATCCGTACTGAAGAGGCGTACACGCAGTGGATTCGGCGATTTATCCTTTTTCATAACAAGCGTCATCCGCAGGACATGGGCGACGTTGAGGTTGAGTCTTTTCTGACCTATCTGGCAGCGCGAAAAAATGTTGCTGCCGCGACGCAGGGGCAGGCCCTCTCTGCTTTGTTGTTTCTTTACCGACATGTCCTGAAAATTGAGCTCGGCTGGCTTGATGACATCCAGCGGGCGAAAAAGCCAAAGCGTTTGCCGGTTGTTCTTTCTCGTGAAGAAACGCAAAAGCTGCTTAATTTTCTGCATGGTGACAAGTGGCTCATCTGTTCCCTGCTTTACGGCTCCGGCTTGCGTTTGATGGAGGGGCTGCGGTTACGTGTCCAGGATATTGATTTTTCACTGGGCCAGATCAATGTCCGCGACGGTAAAGGGAAAAAAGATCGGGTGACGATGCTGCCCAAGTCATTGATCCCTTCGCTGCAAAGGCAATTGCAGAAGGTTCAGTCTATCCATACGCAGGACCTCGCTGCAGGGCTGGGTGATGTTTATCTGCCCTACGCGTTAGCCAAAAAATACCCGCATGCCGGTCGTGAATGGCGCTGGCAGTATGCTTTTCCTTCGACTTTGCGTGCTACGGATCCACGCAGCGGCGTTGTGCGGCGTCATCATCTGGCTGAATCATCTGTTCAGAAGGCGGTTAAGCAGGCGTTGCAGAGCGCCGCAATTCCTAAACTGGCCAGTTGTCATACTTTTCGTCATTCTTTTGCGACTCATCTGCTTGAGGCGGGCACGGATATCCGCACCATTCAGGAGTTGCTGGGGCATGTCGATGTTTCGACGACGATGATTTATACGCATGTGATCAACCGCGGTGGGCAGGGGGTGTTGAGTCCGCTTGATCGCTGATTTTCTATTCTGATGACAAACAAAAAGCCGGGCAGCGCTGATTGCGTTCCACGGCTTTTTTTATAGTATCTGCTATTTGCACGAGACCCCTCCCGAATTTATTAATGAGCACAATTTACGTGTGATATCAGTATTCTGTCAATCTAAAGGTTATTCACTGTTGTTTACCTGATTTGAGTCGGTTGAAATCGATCAACAGTGCCAAGGGGATGAAGGTGTCGATTTCCAGATCGCGATGGCCGAGTATGAGTTCAGAAAACTCACCGAGCAGGTCGAATTCGTGACTGTAGAGATCCCGAAAGGGGTGGCGTAGTTGCTCAATCTCGGTGGCATCGGTTTCGGGGAAATTGAGGTTACAGTAGTCTGCTTGAAATATTTCACCGGAGCTGTCGATATTCGGCAGGCCGTGCAGCCGACAGAGGAGGGGGCGATGCTGATAGATCATGCAACCGCCGCTGTCATCGAGCAGTGGGCAGGGGGTTGGGTCGTCCTCTGGCATCTCTTCCCACTCGTTATGTGGCAGCTGGTTGAGGATGTAGGGATGTTGCAGCTCTGGCCAGCTTTGCTGCAGTTGTGACAGTCGGCTATTCGCTTTGGCCAGAACCTGCTGCTGGATCTGTTTGTCGAGTTGCTGAAAGCCTTGTTGCAGCAGGGCGGCATCGAGCAGGCTGATTTCGAACAGGGCGCGGCAGCAGGCGCTGCAGCCTTTTCCGCATTCGATCTGCGTCGGATAATGAGCGGTGCAACGGTCAAACCAGCGGTCGATCTCTGCGATTCGTTGCCGATAGCTGTGCAGCAGCTGCTCTAACGCTGTTTCGTCGGAAGGGGCTACGATCAATTCAGGTAGCCTTTGATGATGGTTTGCAGTCGGCCGCTTGCGGTCAGGCGGTCGAGCTCTTTCTGTAGCCTGGTAACTAGTGTCGGGTCAGTTTCCAGGTTGAGTGCAAAGTAGTAGTTGGCTTTCTGCAGGCTGTAAACAACTTCGTAATCCTCAGGGTCGAAGCCGAGCTTACTCAGGTTCCAACGACTGACCAGAGCGTCATAGGCGATCAGATCGAACCTTTTTTCGGCCAGCATTTTTGCCAGTTGTACGCCCTGATTCAAGGGGTAGATCTGGCGGTTGCTGACGTTCTGCTCTGTCAGAAGTAGATGGCCGACGTCATCCAGCACCACGCCGACTTTCAAATTTCTATCCTGCAGCTGTTGCAGGTTATCCAACTTCAATTGCGATTCTTTGCGCGCCAGCAGGACGATCTCTGACTGCAAAATCGGGCCGACCCAATGAAACTGTGATTCACGGGAACTGGTTCTGGTCATGCTGAACAGCAGCAGGTTTTTCTGCTTACGCACCATCTGGTAGCCGCGTGCCCAGGGGAGTGAGGCGATGTCTTTGTGGCTTTTCAGTGATCCGGTCGCGGCCAGCATTTCAACCAGCAGGTCGGTGGCGATGCCGCGGTGCAGACCGTATTCGGTGAAATTAAGTGGCGGGTATTCCTCGGTGATCAAGATCAGGTCGTCTGCCGGCGCTGCATAGCATGGTACCGCAATCAATAACGCCAGCAATGTCGCGAGAACGGTTTTCAATGCAGCTCTCCTTGAACGGGCTGGTTGTTTCAGGCGTTTAAGTATAAACCATTTTAGCAAGAAACGCTGTTTCTTTAAGGGGTAAGGGTTTTTTAGCAAGGTTAGTTGCTTTACATCTTTGGTCTGTTATTAATTAAGAAGTATCCTGCCGTAGCTTCTTTTTCCGCATCTAATGCATGCTTTTTGTTGAGACGTATTGTTCGCTTCGATTTTATCTTAAGTCCGGAGTTTTATGGTTGATTATCTAAGGGACATCATTGATATCGAAGAGCTTCGCGAGTTGATGCGTTTTTTTTACGAAGCGGTCGGCGTACCGGTAGGAATTATGGACAGTGATAACCGGTGGCTGGTGCAGATCGGCTGGCAGAAGATCTGCACAGATTTTCATCGTGCCCACCCTTTGAGCCACAAGGCCTGTCTGCAGAGTGATGAGAAAGTTCAACCGCATCTGCAGGGGGATGATTATCTCAGTTACGAGTGCCCGCATGGACTGGTCGAGGTTGCCTTTCCGATTCTTCTTGAGGGCAAATCGCTTGGTGTTTTCTTCATGGGACAGTTTCTGCACCAACCCGCCGACCAAGATTTTTTTCGTCGTCAAGCCATCCATTATGGCTACAATCTGACAGATTACCTGGCTGCGCTGGGCACGGTGCCGATTGTCTCTCAAGAGCGGGTCGCGTACCTGATGCGTTTTTTCAAGCGTTTTCTCGGTTTAATTATCCAGATTGGCGAAGAGAACCAGCGGCGGCGGCAGGCTGAATCGGCAACCAGGGAAGCCAGAGACGAACTGGAGGTGAAGGTTGAGGAGCGCACCCGTGAGCTGAATGAGGCACTCAACGACGTTGGGGATCTGGCCGTGCAGCTCAGTGCCGCGCTGAGTCAAGTCGAGAAGTTGGCGGTGACCGATTCATTGACAGAAACATACAACCGGCGCAAATTTGATGAAGCGGTGCTTCAGGAGCATCAGCTGGCGCAAGCTGGTCAGCGGCTCTTCTCGGTGATTATGTTCGACGTCGATTTTTTCAAGCAGGTCAATGATAACTTCAGCCACAGTGTCGGCGACCAGGTTCTGCAGCATCTGTGTCGGGTGGTGCGGGGATTGGTCCGTCACGCCGATCTGCTGATTCGCTGGGGCGGGGAAGAGTTTCTGATTCTGCTGCCGGCGACATTTTTAAACGAAGCGGCGCTGCTGGCCGAGCGGATCAGAATTGAGGTCGAACAGGAACTGTTCGCCGATGCTGGCCATATCACCATCAGTCTCGGCGTTGCCCAGTTTCGTGCCGGCGACAGTATCGATTCGCTGCTCAAGCGGGTCGACGCGGCCCTTCATCTGGCCAAGCAGCAGGGGCGCAACCGTGTGATTGTCGATGAACGTACCGCGCTGGTTGCTACGCCTGCCAGTCCCGACTGCCAATCCGAATGATCATTGTCGTCATGTAGTTCAGTTCGCCGGGTGTCCAGTTTTCCAGATTGTTTACCAGCAACTCCCCATCCCCCTGTTCAGCGCAGCTGACCAGCTTGCTTGCCGCCAGCAGCCGGCGTTTCTTCAGCAGTGCCAGCAGTTCGTTAATCACTCCGCCAGCTTTATAGAGTACAAGCGTCTCGCAGTGGTCAAGGGCATTTTCAACTGCGTCCAGATCGGTCGCCGACATCAGCGTCAGCCGATCCTCCTGCAGGGTCAGCGGGTCATGAAAGCGGCTGGCGCCGATCTGGAAAGCGCTGATGCCTGGAATCATGTGGATTTTCTGCTTTTCCAGCCCGTCGCTCAAGCCGTAGAGCAGGTAGCTGGTGGTGGCGAAGATCAGCGGATCGCCGATGGTGATCATCGCCACCGATTTGCCCTGTCGCAGTTTTCCCAGCACCTCTTTAGCGACTCCATTCCAGCGCTCGCGGGTATCGTTGCCGTTGCGCTGCATCGGGTAATTGACCGTCATCACCTCCTGGTTTTGCAGGTAGGGTTCAATGGCATTTAAAGCCAGCGAGCGGTTGGTCCCCTTGGCCTGCGGGGTGAGGATGATGTCGGCCGACTCGATGATGCGCATGGCGCGGATGGTCAGCAGATCGGGGGCGCCTGGGCCGATGCCGACAGCGTAGAAATGTCCGGGTTGGGCGTGCATAGGGCTAGTTTCTTTCTCGGAAATAACGGTTCAGTTCCAGTACCTTGTCAAAGCTTTTGCTGTTGGCCCGCGAATACTCGAGCTGGTCGACCTGCAGAAAATCGGCTTTCAGCAACGCATATTGGCCGCGCTCGGCAGGTGGGCTCGGGTTCTGGTTCATCGGTCCGACCTGCCAGAGGTAAATCTCCGGCTGCAGGGCCAGCACCGCTTCGGGGTTAAAGCGCAGCAGCTTGCGTTCGCCGCCGCTGACAAACTGGCCACCGGCGGCGGTGATGACATCCGCAAGGATGTTGCCGGTGCCGGCGATGGTCAATGGTGCCTCGGTGATTTCGTACATCACTCTCGGCGCCGGATTGACCGGCTCCACCAGCTTCAACTTCTGCTGCAGTGTTTCAATCAGCTGCAGCGCCTGCGTATCCCTTCCGATCAGAGCCGCCAGTTTTCGCGTCTGCTCAAGAATTTCATCCAGCGTATCCGGGCTGTAATAAAAAACCGCGACCTCTAACGCAGCAGCCATCTCCTCAGAGAAAAACTTGTTGGAGGAGATTATCAGCAGGTCGGGCTGCAGCGATGTGACAATCTCCAGGTTTGGCCGGATGTGCGAACCGACCTGTGTGGCTTGCGGAAATTCCTCGACGCTGCGGGTTTTGCCGACCACCAGTGCTGCCGCGTCAAGCTTTTCGATGATATCCGCCGCCGCCGGTGCGAGTACGACGATCCGCTCTGCAGCAAAACTACTGGTGGCAGAAAGTAAAAGCAGCAGCGCCGCGAGTAACTTCAACATCATAAGTCTCCGTTAGTAATTCTGGGGTCAATTGGTCGCGACTGACGTCGGCCAGCAGTTTGCCCTGTTTGAGCAGCAGAAAGCGGTCAAAGAAACGCTCCGCCAGGTTGATGTCGTGCACCGGCGAGATGACTGTCTCCGGTCGTTGGTTCAATAACTCGAAAATCTCCAGCGTGTGGCGGATGTCGAGGCTGGCGTTCGGTTCATCCAGATAGATGATCGGTGCCTGCTGGTTGAGTACCCGTGCAAGCATCACCCGGCGTTTCTCGCCGCCGGAGAGCTGATTGAACTGTCGCTTACGCAGCTGCAGCAGGTCGAGCTTTGCCAGCTGCTGTTCACTCAGCTGTTTATCCGCGGCGCTGAAGCTGTTCCCCTGGGTATGGGGAAAGCGGCCGAACAGCACCACTTCTTCGACACTGAAGGGGAAGATCACTTCGGAAAACTGCGGCAGCAGCGAAAACAGATGGGCGCGTTCGGCGAAAGGGATGTTCTGCAGCAAACGGTCGTTGTAAATGACCTTGCCCTGGCCGTGCAGCACGCCGCAGAGCAGTTGCAGCAGGGTGCTCTTGCCGCTGCCGTTTTCACCGAGGATGGCGACCTTTTCGCCCGGCTGTACGCACAACTCATCCAGTTGCAGCAGAAACTCACCGCGGCTAAAACGCAGATTTTCGACCCGCAGCTTAGCCATGCCAGAACCTCTCGCGGCGGGTCTGCAGCAGGTAGAGAAAGAAGACGCCGCCGAGCAGCGCGGTGATGATGCCGACCGGCAGTTCGGCGCCGCCGGGGATGATGGTCCGGGCCCCGGCGTCGGCCAGCACCAGCAGCAGCGCACCGAGCAGCGCGGAAAAAAACATGTTCTTCTGCATGTCGCTGCCGAACAGGCTGCGGGCAACATGCGGCACGATCAGGCCGACAAAACCGATGATGCCGGTGTGACTGACCGCCACCGCGACCAGCGCGGTCGCGACGACGAAGGAGAGGGTGCGCAGCCGGTCGACGTTGACGCCGAGGCTCTGCGCCGAATGTTCATCCAGCGCCAGCAGGTTCAGCTGCAGGGCTTTGGTGGTAAACAGCAGGTAGGCGATGACCAGCACCGCTGTGCAGAGCAGCAGCTTGCTCCAGTCGACGACGAAGAAGCCGCCCATCAGCCAGAAGACAATGGAAGAGAGGGAATCCTCAAAAAAATACTTGGCGAAGCTGATCACCGCGGAGGCGACGATGTTCATCACCACTCCGGCCAGAATCATCGTCACCGGATTGATGACGCCGTTGGTTTTCGACAACCGATAGACAGTCATCAGCCCGATCAAGCCGGTCGCCAGGGCGGTGATCGGCACCAGCGCCACCGGCAAACCGAAGGCGATCGCCAGCACCGCCCCCAGGGCTGAAGAGCTGGCCGCGCCAGTGGTGAAGCTGTCGGCCAGCGGGTTTTTAAGGGTCAGCTGGTAGACGCTCCCCGAGAGGCCGAGCATCGCGCCGATCACCGCCGAAAACAGCACCCGCGGCAGCCGCAAGCTGAGCAGGATGTCCTTTTCCACCGGTGAGGCGTTAAACGGATTAATCGCCGTCGAACCGATCAGGCAGGAACCGACCAGCGCCAGGGCAAAGATGATCAGCAGCAGCTTCTTCATGTCTCAACCTTGGCGACAATCCACTTGGCGATAAAAAACAACAGCAGCAGAATGCCGGCCAGTACCCCGAAGAGTGCGGAGTTGACATCAGCTCCTGGCGTCAGGGTGGCGCGGATCAGCTGGGTCGAATAGGTCAGCGGAAAAATGCTTGCGACAATGCGGATCGCCAGCGGCATCTGCTCGACCGGAAAAAAAGTGCCGGAAAGGAACATCATCGGCGTCATCAGAAAGGCGTTGATGGTCGCCTGATCGCTGTGGCTCTTGACGATCATCGCGGCAATAAAGCCAAGCAGGGCGAAGATCGCCAGATGCAGCAGCAGCGCGAGCAGAAACGGCAGGCCGAAACGCAGGCTGACGCCACAGAGCAGGCTGTAAATGCCGATGATGAAAACTGGAATCAGCCCCTTGGTGATGCCGTAGCAGGTTTCGCCGACGATGATCTGCCAGCGCTGCAGCGGCGCCAGCAGGTACTCTTCGAACACCTTGAAGTAGAAACGGGAGATGTTGATCTCGGTGGCGATGCCGTAGGCCTGATTCATGCTGCTCATGGTCAAAAGCCCCGGCAGCAGAAAGGCCAGATAGTCGACGCCACCGACCTGGGCGCCGCGGCCGACCCCGTAACCGAAGGCGAGCAGGAACAACGCCGGAGAGACCGCCGAGGCCAGCAGCGTCTTGATCAGCTTGCGACGCAGGATCAGGGTTTCGCGCAGGTAGATGGCGCGTACGCCGTGCAGCATCATGGCTCCAGCCTTTTGCCGGTCAATTGCAGAAAGACGTCTTCCAGGGTGGTTTCACGGATGCGCACCGAGGTGTCGAGCTGTTCCAGCCGTTGCAGCGCCGTCGGGCGGTCGTTGAAGAATTCGTTCTGGATATCATCCTCGTTATAGATGTCGAGAACAATGTTGCCGGCCGATATTTTCAGTGCTTCCGGAGTGCCGCAGGCGATGATTTTTGCCTGATCGATGATCAGCACCCGGTCGGCCAAAGCTTCGGCCTCTTCGATATAGTGGGTGGTCAGAAATACCGTGCACTGCTGTTCCTGATTGATGCGGCGCAGAAACGCCCACATCTTGCGGCGACTGTGCGGGTCGAGGCCGACGGTCGGCTCATCCATGAACAGGATTTCCGGTTGATGGAGCAGGGCGCGGGCGATCACCAGCTTGCGTTTCATGCCGCCGGAGAGCTTGCCGGCCGGGGTGTCGCGTTTGGCAGTCAGGTCGGCGAATTCGAGACAGGTCTCGATGCGCTGCTGCAGCTGTTTGCCGCTCATGCCGAACAGTCGGCCGTGAATCAGCAGGTTTTCGGCGGCAGTCAGCTCACGGTCGAGGTTGTTGTGCTGCGGCACCACGCCGATCAGCCGCTTGATCGAGAGGCTGCGCGGGTCGAAGCGTTCACCGTGATAGCGGACCTCGCCGGCATCCGGCTTGAGCAGGCCGGTCAGCATGTTGATGGTGGTGGTCTTGCCGGCGCCGTTCGGTCCTAAAAAGGCGAACAGTTCGCCGCGGCCGACGCGAAAATCGATGCCATCGACGGCGACCGTTTTGCCGAAGCGGCGGGTCAACCCCTGAACTTCGATTTCACAGGGGCGGTCGTTGCAGCTGAGCGCTTCAGCGCAGTTCAATCCCGGCCTCCGTAGCGGCGTCCTGCAGGTGCTCGATGAACAGACCGCGAACGGCGGGGTTATCCCCCAGCCCCTGCATGATCGGCAGCGCTTCGATTCCGGCAGTGGTCAGTTGCGATGTCCAGGAGGTTGGCTCGGCGCTGGCCATGTCGTTAGTGGCGTGATCGCCGGCGACCACCATCAGCGGTTTGAGCAATACTTTTTTACTGCCGGACTGCTGCAGCTTTTGCACCACTTCGGCGAACGCCGGATGCCCTTCGACCAAACCGACCAGGGTTCTGACCTGCGGGTAGCGCTGGTTCATCAGCAGCTCGAATTCATAGTAAAGCCCGGTCGACAGATGTTCGTTGCCGTGCCCCATGTAGATCAGTGTCGCGTTCTGCTGTTCGGCCTGCTCGATGTCAGCGGCCAGTGCGGCGGCCAGCTTCTCCAGATCGGTGTGGTAAGGGTGTTTTGCCCCCCAGGTGCCCATCAACGGCCGGCCGAGGGCGATCTTTTCAAATGGCCGCCAGTTCGCTTTGATGGTGTCGATGGCGAGTAATCCCTCTATATAAGCCTGAACATCAAGGTATTCTTCGCCGTGGGTCAACAGGGTCGGCTGGACGACAATGCTTTTGTAGCCCTGATCCTGAAAATCGGCCAGAGTGCCGAGGACGTTTTTGATCCGGTAAAAGTATTCAGGGACCTCCGGATGCGCGCTGCGGTAGGCGCTGTCTTCCGCCCGGCCATGCCACTTTTTGCGGATGATATTAGAGGTAAAGGCCATCTGCACCGGAACTTGCGGATAGGCGGCTTCGATGTCGCGGACGATCGCCAGCAGCGCATCGACGGCGCTCGGGTAGCTGGTGCCGAAGGAGGCGACGACGATGGCGGTTTTTTCTTTCTGCATGGCAAATCCTCCGCTGCTGAGCAGCAGGCAGAATAACAGCGCTGTGAACAGGCGGTACAGAGCAGGGCACAGCATCGGGTTCTCCAGTGATCAGGTGCGAAATAAAAAGCCCGCAAACCGGGAGGGTCTGCGGGCTTCATCCGTTTTGGAAGCGGTGCAGTTTTGCCAGTCTCCCTGAATCCCGGGGAGTTTGTGGCTGTTTGATCGGCAGGTCTTCTGGCTTGCGAATCATCCTCCGGACCGCCTTCCCGACTCTTGTCAGTGGCATGCTGGTCCTTCGTCCTCGCTCACAGCGGCGGGTCCGCGGGGGAGTTTCACCCCTCTTCCCTTGGCCGATCAACTCTTCGTAATGTCGAGCGCCAGTTATACGGCAGCCGCTTCATCCGAGTCAAGCGGGGTGCGCTAATCTGCGCTTGGCTCCTTGTAGGGCACCAGCAGAATCTGGATACGCCGGTTCTGGGAGCGACCTTCCTCGTCCTCGTTGCTGGCCACCGGGCGATATTCGCTATAGCCGGCAGCGACCAGCCGGTCCCCCGGCAGTCCGACGACATCCTGCAGAAAGTGCACGACGCTGGTGGCGCGGGCGGTGGAAAGCTCCCAGTTGGTTGGGAAGCGTTCGATCAGGCGGCTGCTGATCTGCACGTTGTCGGTGTGCCCCTCGACCTGCAGGGCCCGATCCGGGAACTTGTTCAGCACGTCACCCAGACTTTGCATCACCTTTTTCCCTTCCGGCTTGATCTCGGTCTTGCCTGAATCGAAGAGGATCTGATTGAGCAGGTTGACCGACAGCTTGCCTTCGAGGTTGGAGATGGTCAGTTCTCCGCGTTTTATTTCTTCTTCGAGGGCGCCGACCAGTTGATCATAGGTGTTCTTGACCTTGGCCAGCCGAGCCTCGCGGGCGATCTGCTCTTTTTCCAGCTGCTGGTTCAGATCTTCAACTGTTGCTAGCAGCCGCTCATTGGTCTGCTGCATATCGACCAGCTGCTGCTGGTGCCGGCTCAGGTTGCCTTCCTGGCGCTCCTGGTTGGCATGGGCGGCCAGCAGATCGCGCTGCAGTTTCGAGTTCTGCTGCAGAACTTCGACCAGCCGGTTATTCAACTTTGAAAGATCATCATGTAGCTGGTTTTTGTCAGCCCGTAACAGCTCATTGACTGCGCTCAATTGTGCAACGTCCCGGCTGAGCAGGTCGGCCTCGTTGGCTTTCTGTTGAAAGGTGTTTTTGCTGACACAGGCTCCCAGAACCAGAGGCAGAACTGCCATCATGATAATCCATGTTCTTCGCATCTCATCGACTCCTTTTGATCAGCATGATAATGACTGATTGCAGAGGCTCATTTTTATCACAAGTCGCGGAAATGTAAAGGAGATTTGCGCAGTGCCTGCCGGTGTTTTCGGTTGCGGGGCGACGCTTTGCTGTGCTATAGATTGACTTCGATTTTTACAGTTTACGGCTGTATTTTAAAGACGTTGCTGGACCATAGGAGTTGACGGATGTTGTTTGAAATAGAGCGGATTGTCAGGACCTCTTTAGAGGAAGATATCGGGCTGGGTGATATTACCACCGAGGTGACTGTGGCGCCCGAAACTATGGTGCGCGCTGAACTGGTCGCCAAAGAAGATTTTATCCTGGCCGGCATGGATGTCGCTGCGACCGTGTTCCGCACCCTGGATCCGAATGTTAATTTTGAGAAGTTGCTCGAAGATGGCCAGAAGGTCCGGCGCGGCGAGGTGCTGGCCTGGATCAAAGGGCGGGCTTCGGTGTTGTTACAAGGCGAGCGGGTTGCGCTTAACCTGTTGCAGCGGATGTGCGGGATCGCTTCTTTGACGGCGCAGTACGTCGGGCTGGTGGCTGGAACCGGCGCGGTTATCGTTGATACCCGCAAAACCGTACCCGGCTTGCGAGCACTCGATAAGTACTCTGTGCGGATGGGTGGCGGCCGCAATCATCGCATCGGTCTGTTCGACGGGGTCCTGATCAAAGAGAATCATTCCGCTGCCGCTGGTGGCATCACTGCCGCAATCGAACGCGCCCGGCAGCGTCTGCCGCATACCCTGAAGATTGAAGTCGAGACTCGCAACCTGGTTGAAGTTGAAGAGGCGCTGGCGGCCGGGGCGGACATCGTCATGCTCGACAATATGACCCTTGACGAAATGCGGCAGGGGGTAGAACTGATCGCCGGCCGGGCGCTGGTTGAAGCCTCGGGTGGCGTCAATCTTGAAACCGTCCGCGACATTGCCGAGACAGGTGTTAATATTATCTCTGTCGGCGCGCTGACCCACTCGGTCAAGGCGGCCGATATCTCAATGTTGTTCGATTAGCACGTTCCCTCCGCCCTGCTTATTTGGAGTGCCTTTGACCTCACGCGACCTGATACTCAGCCTGTTCCGTCGTAACCTCGGTGAGTTTGTCTCCGGTCGGGAGATCAGTGCCGAACTGAACGTCTCCCGGGCTGCGGTCTGGAAGCAGGTGGAGCTGCTGCGTGACCTGGGTTTTGAGATTGAAGCCCAGCGTTCCCGCGGTTATCGGCTGCTCGGCGGCCCCGACGTGCTGCTGGGTGCTGAACTGGAGCGCGGGCTGCAGACCCAGATTGTCGGTCGTTCACTGTTGTGCTTGGACGAGTTGGATTCCACCAACGCCAAGGCGCGTCAGCTGGCTGAAGAGGGTGCGCTTGACGGAACGGTCGTCATCGCTGACCGACAGAGCGCCGGCCGGGGAAGGCTTGGTCGGCGCTGGGAATCTCCCCCATCGGTTAACCTCTACTGTTCTATCCTGCTGCGGCCACAGATTCCGGTACAGCAGGCACCGCAACTGACTTTCCTTTCCGCTGTTGCTGTCGCTGAATCTCTCAATCATCTGTATCAAATTACTGCCAGGGTGAAATGGCCCAACGATATTCTGGTCGGCGGGGCGAAGATCGCCGGATTGCTCAATGAGATGAACGCTGAGACTGAACAGATCCATTTCGTCGTGCTGGGGGTCGGCGTCAATCTGAATATGACCGCTGAGCAATTTCCTGCCGAGCTGCTTTATCCGGCAACTTCGGTCTTTTTGCAGCGTGGCCAGCTGATCGATCGGGCTGCATTTGTCCGTGATTTTCTGCAGCGAATTGATGCCTATTATCAAGAATTTCTCGCCGAAGGTTTTGTGCCGATCCGGCGGCGCTGGGAGGCGCTCTGCGATTTGTTAAACTGTCGCGTGCAGGTTGATCAGAACCCCGGTCTGCTGCAGGGTGTCGTGGTCGGGCTGGATACGGACGGCGCGCTGCGCCTGCAGTTGGATGATGGTCGGGTCGAACGGATTCTGGCCGGCGATGTCCGGCCGGGTTGAAACACCAATGAAACCATTAAGGATTGAACCTTTATGCTGCTAGTGATTGATGTCGGTAACAGTAACACGGTCCTCGGGATCTACGCCGGCGACGAACTGAAAAAGGATTGGCGGGTCGGTACCGACAAGTACCGCACGGTTGACGAGTACGCCATGCTGATCAATCAGTTGTTTCGCCTGTCCGATTTTAAGTTCACCGATTTGACCGACGTGATTGTCTCCTGTGTCGTGCCGCCAATGCAGAATATTCTGGATAAGCTCTGTCGGCAGTATTTTCACTTGACGCCCTATGTGGTCGGTCCGGGGATGAAGACCGGCATGCCGATTCAATACGACAATCCACGTGAAGTCGGTGCCGATCGGATCGTTAATGCGGTGGCGGCCTATGAACAGTGTCGCTGCCCGTTGATCGTCGTCGATTTCGGTACCGCGACCACCTTTGATGTCATCTCTGCCGAGGGCGTTTATCTGGGGGGCGCGATCTCGCCCGGCGTCGGTATCTCGGCCGAAGCGCTGTTTGAGCGGGCCAGCAAGCTGCCGCGGGTTGAATTCAGCCGGCCGCCGCAGATCATCGCGAAAAATACTGTCAACAGCATGCAGTCGGGAATCTTCTACGGCTATGTCGGTCTGGTCGAAGGGATCGTCAGCCGAATGAAAAAAGAGCTGCCGGAAAACGCCAGGGTGATCGCCACCGGCGGTCTGGCCGGGCCGATTGCGGAAGCAACCGACTCGATTGATCAGGTTGAACCCTTTCTGACCCTGGAAGGGCTGCGAATTTTGTATCAACGCAACCGGCCTTAGCCGGTTTCGCCAGTAACACTCGGTAAGCTATTGTCTGCGACCTTGTCGAAGGTTGCCCGTTTGGAGGGCTGTTCACTGAATCGAAGATTCAGGTCTTTAATGCGGAACTCCGCTGAAGGTTCCATTCTAATCTGGAAAAGGAGCGATTCATGGGAAAGTACGATACCGAAAAACTGAGAAACCTGGGGATTGTGGCGCATAACAGCGCCGGTAAAACATCGCTGGTTGAAGCGATCCTGTTTAACACCGGGATGACCGACAAACTGGGAAAGGTCGATGACGGCTCCTCGTCGATGGATTTTGAAGAGGAGGAGATCAAGCGCCGGGCGACCTTGAGCGCCAGTCTTAACCACTGCACCTGGAACGACTACAGTCTGCACATTGTCGATACGCCCGGCGTCAGCAATTTTTTGCACGACACCCGGCGCTGCCTGCGGGTGCTCGGTGGTGCGGTCGTGATCGTGTCGGCGATCTCCGGCACCAAGTCGCAGACCAAACAGATCTGGGGCTGGTGCGACAGCTTTGAAATTCCGCGGATCGCGTTCGTCAACAAGATGGATAAAGACCGCGCCGATTTCATCAAAGCGGTTGACGACATGGAGAAGTCCCTCGGCGCCCGCGGCGTGATCGTCACCATGCCGATCGGTGCCGAAGCCGGGTTCAAGGGAACCATCGACCTGGTTAAAATGCGCGCCCGCATCTATAAATTTGATCAGAAGGGGACCTTCGACGAGGTTGACATTCCAGCCGAGCTGATGTCTGAAGCCAACCGCTTGCGCGATCTGCTGCTCGAAGCGGTCGCTGAGGCGGACGATGAGCTGATGGAGAAATACCTGGAAGGGGAGACCCTTTCTGAGGCGGAGATTTTGCGCGGCTTGCGCGAAGGAACCCTGACCAGCGTGTTCACCCCGGTCTTCTGCGGCAGCGCCACGGCCAATATCGGCATCCGCCAACTGCTCGATTACATCACTGTCTGCCTGCCGTCTCCGGTTGATAAGGGGGTACAGATCGGCCTCAAGCCGAACAGCGACGAGCCGGTCGAGCGTAAGCCCGACGAAGCAGAGCCATTTTCGGCGATGGTTTTCAAGACCATCAACGATCCTTATGCCGGCAAGCTGAGCCTGATGCGGGTTTATTCCGGCACTCTGGCGCCGGATACCGTGGTTTACAATCCGAACAAGGATGAGAAGGAGCGGATCGGCAATATTTTCGAGATGGAAGGGAAAAAGCAGGTGGCGATGCAACTGGCCGCCGCTGGAGATATCATCGCCGTACCGAAACTCAAGGTGACCAGCACCGGCGATACGCTCTGCGACCTGAAAGCGCAGATCATGTACGAGCCGCTGGTGCCGCTCAAGCCGATCATCTCTTTCGCCTTGGAAGGGAAAAACAAGGGGGATGAGGATAAGGTATACACCGGGCTGCAACGGTTGATGGAAGAAGACCCGACCTTGCGAGTGACCCGCGACGAAGAGACCAAAGAGATGGTCCTGTCGGGGATGGGGCAGATCCACCTGGAGGTCGCAGTCGAACGGCTGAAGCGCAAATACGGTGCTGACGTAATCCTCAAGGAGCCGAAAGTCCCTTACCGTGAAACCATCCGCCTCTCAACCAAGGTGCAGGGCAAATACAAGAAACAGTCGGGCGGCCGCGGTCAGTTCGGGGATGTCTGGATCGAGGTCGAGCCTCTGCCGCGTGGCAGCGGCTACGAGTTTGTCGACAAGGTCGTCGGCGGTTCGGTGCCGAGAAATTATATCCCGGCCGTTGATAAAGGGATCGTCGAGGCGATGAAGCATGGGGTGCTGACCAAGAATCAGGTGGTCGACGTCCGGGTGTCCCTCTACGACGGCTCGTACCATTCGGTCGATTCCTCGGAGATGGCCTTTAAGGTGGCCGGTTCCATGGCGTTTAAAAAGGCGATGGAAGCCTGCAAACCGATTCTGCTCGAGCCGATCATGGTGATGGAGATTACCGTGCCGGATGATTGCATGGGCGACGTTATCGGTGATCTCAACTCAAGGCGCGGCAAAGTCGTCGGGGTTGAGCCGCAGACCAATACCCAGGTGATCCGCGCCGAAGTGCCGATGGCCGAGGTGTTGCGTTATGCGCCCGAATTGCGTTCGATGACTTCGGATCGCGGCATGTTCTCGATGGAATTCAGCAAATATGAAGAGGTGCCGTCACATCAGACGGCCAAGATCCTCGCCGAATTCGGCGAGGCCTGATGAGCAGATCGGGCACCCATTTTACGGGGTGCCCGATTTAAAAAACCAGCAAGGAGACTGACAGAATGACAGAACCGGACGACCTGTTCGCAAAAGACAAACAGCAAAAAGTGACTGACGAGATGTCCGTCGAGACGGTTGACGACGCAGCCGGTGGCGGGATTGCCGATGGCGAGGTTCGTTCGGTCGCGCCTCCGGTCGCGGCCAGATCCTCTAATCTGTGGTTGCTGTTGTTGCTGCTGATTGTTCTGGCCGGGGGATATTTTCTGCTCTCTACCCCCTCGTCAACGCAGCAGGGTCAGCAGCCTGTCGCTGTCAGTGCGCCGAAGAAGCAGCCGATACCGGAGCGTCAGGTGCAGACAGAGTCAATCAAGCAGGACGTCGTTGAGCCTCAGCCGGTTGCCGCATCCAAACCGCAGGTTATCGACACGCCAGAGGTAGTCAGTCTTCCGCCGGCTGCAGATAAATCGGTCGTTGTTGCCGCACCGCCTGCGTCTCCTGCACCAGCTGTCACTGAGCAGGCCGCTGCGCCGGTTGTTGCAGCAGCCGAAATGAAAAAAACTGTCGAAGCCGTTGCTGCTCCGGTTGCTGTCGTTGCCGCGCCTGCTGAACCTGTGGCGCTGCACTCGGTTCTGGTTGGTCCTTTTCTCCGCAAAGCCGATCTGGCCGCGGCGACCAAGCAGCTGGAACGGCTCGGATTTGAGCCCAAGCAGACCAAAGGGCGCGGTATTGTCACCATGACCAGGTTGCTCGAAGGGCGGTATCCAGAAGCCGAGGCCCGGCAGCGTCTGCTGGAGATCAAACAGGCCGTCGGTGACGCATTCATTTTACCGGACGGTGATAAACGGGCGATCTACGTCGGATCATTTACCAGCGTCGAGCGGGCGACCGATTACGCAGCGCAGCTGGGCAAAAAAGGGATCAAGGTGACTCTGGTCGCTACTGATGTGGAAATGAGTGGCCATCTGTTGCTGGCTGTTCAGGCGGCTCCGGATATTGCCCGACAGGCCGCAGATTTAATTGGCAAGTCCGGATTAAAGACCCAGATCGCCCCCGAGTAGGAAACGCTATTGACTGAGCAGAAAAGTGGACCGGGTAAGGTCCAGATAAAAGTTCCCGCCGAGGTTGCGAAAATCATGGGCAAATGGGGCGGGCATAGTGTCAGGCTGGCTGCGGCACGCGGTGCTCTGCCGATGTCCGGTCCGAATCTGGTGACCGTACTCTTCATCTTTTACCACGGCGAAAATGCCGAACTGAAAAAAGAGGCGTTAAATACCTTAAAGACCCTGCCGGCGAAAATACTGCTGGCGGCGCTGAGTGAACCTGAGCTGCATCCGGCGATCATTGATCTGATTGTTCGCGTGCGTTATCGCGACTCATTGCTGATGAAAGAGGTGCTGACCAATCCGATGGTCGGCTTGAAAACCCTGCAGTTTCTTGCTCAGCACAGTTCAGGTGATGTGCTGGATATGCTGTCGCGTAATGATGTCGTACTGAACAAAGCGCCGCTGATCAAAAAGGTCATCATCAACAACCCCAGCGCCGATAAATTGATGAAGATCCGGCTGGGTTGGGAAGATGTGCCCGAGCCCGAGCAGGAACCCGAGCCTGAAAACGAACCGTCTGAAGCGCAAGAGCACGAGCAGGGGGGAGAAGCGGATCGCGGATTTACTGCTGAGGAACTCGAAACATTAGATGAAGAAACCCTCTCAAAATATCAGCAATTGCTTGATATGCCGGTCGCCGAAAAAATTAAAATGGCGCTGACGGGTGACAAGGAATGGCGGACGTTATTGCTACGCGAATCCAATAAGCTGGTTTGCAATGCGGTGCTGAAAAACCCCCGGATTTCCGACGGCGAAGTGATTGCGGTTGCTAAAAACCGCGGCAGCAACGATGACATGATCCGGATGATTCTTTTGAACCGTGAGTGGGTCAAACATTATGAAGTCAAGAAGGCTCTGGTGACACATCCGCGAACGCCGGTGCAAAAGGCGATGCGCTTTATGAACTTTCTCTCTGAGAAAGATATCAAAGAACTGTCAAAGAGCCGCGGTGTTTCTCAGGCAATTGTTAATAACGCAAGACGTATGCTGATGACAAAAAAACATTAGGAGTGACCATGTCGCAGGGAAAGATTGTTGCTGTCTGCACCAGTTTAAATAAAGGCGAGCGAAAGAAAGCTGTGGAGCAATGTCAGCTGCAAAAAGAGCACGGTTTGGTGGGGGATGCCCATGCCGGGGACTGGCATCGTCAGGTCAGTCTGCTGGCGCAGGAGAGTATCGATAAAATGCGCGCTGCCGGGCTTGATGTTGGTCCGGGCGATTTTGCCGAAAATCTGACCACCAGTGGCATCGAGCTTTTCAGTCTACCGATCGGCAGTCTGTTGCGCCTGTCGAGTGGTGCTGAACTGGAAGTGACCCAGATCGGCAAAGAATGTCACACTCGCTGCAGTATCTATTATCAGGCCGGCGATTGTGTCATGCCGAAAGAGGGGATCTTTGTCCGGGTGCTTCGCGAGGGGCTGGTAAGTGCCGGCGATATCTTGGAGCTGGTGCGTCGCGGTCCTGCCGAAGGAGAGACCGATGACTGAACAGCTGTTCCGGATCGGTGTTCTGACCCTTTCTGACAAGGGCGCCCGGGGCGAGCGCGAGGATGAGAGCGGCCGCCTGCTGGGAGAAATGGTTGCTTCGCTCGGTACGGTAAACCGCTACCAGGTAGTCGCCGACGAGGAAGAGACGATCGTGCTGATGTTGACCAAGTGGGCGGATGATCTGCATCTTGATCTGATTCTGACAACCGGTGGTACCGGATTGAGTCCGCGCGATGTAACGCCGCAGGCAACAGAAAGAATTCTCGATTATCAGGTGCCCGGGATGGCCGAAGCGATGCGCGCGGCCAGTATGCGTAAAACGCCCCACGCCATGCTGTCACGTGCGCTGGTTGGTGTCCGTGGTAAGACGATGATTATTAACCTCCCGGGAAGTCCCAAGGCAGTACGGGAAAATCTTGAAGCCCTGTTGCCCGCTTTGCCGCATGCCTTGGGTAAACTGAAGGGCGATCCGACCGACTGTGCTGTTATTTGATTTTTGCTGTTGGTATTTTACCAACATAAAAAATTGTCAGATTATCCCCACTTTCCCGAAAACTGCTATGCTTGATGTTATTTGCCGCTGCCGGAGGTTTTATGGATAACGGATCGGAACGTCGGAGTATTCTGCTGGTCGATGATGTTGAGCTTTTTCTTGAACTGGAAAAGACCTTCATGCATCGCGACCGTTTTGACCTGTTGATGGCCAGTAGTGCGCAGGAAATTATGCAACTGATGCTGAAGCAGAAGCCCGATCTGGTGTTTATGGATATGCAACTGGCCGGTGCGCGGGGGGACGACCTGTGCCGCTGGATTAAGCAGGATGCCTCTCTGCGGTCGATTCCGGTGATTATGGTGGTCGCTTCGGGCGATGATGAGTCAGAGTCGCTCTGTCGCCAGGCCGGATGTGACGCAATCATCCACAGCCCGGTCAAACGCCAGCAACTGTTGACGGTGGCGCGTGAAATGCTTGATCTGGTCGATCGACAACTAGCCAGAATTCCGGCTCGGATGCTGGTCCATTTTGGTGAGAATCCAAATCGTTTGCGGAGTAACTTTTCCGTTAACCTGAGCTCCGGCGGCATGTTTATCGCGACAGAAGAGGTCCTGCCGGTTGGTAGCTCGCTGGAGTTGAGACTGCAGTTCCCCGGCGGAAAACAGAGCTTGTCCTGTCAGGGGCAGGTGGCTTGGTTGAACCACTCTGAACTGCAGAAAAGACCTCATCTGCCAATGGGGATGGGGGTGGCTTTTGCCGGTCTTTCAGGGCCACAGCAAGAGCAGGTCAAGTCCTATCTGGCCCGCAAGGCGGCTTAATATCCCTTCTTACTTATACGGGTAGCGATTATGGAAACTTCGTGGTTGCCTATCTCAGTTGCGCAGAACGATTTGTTGCGGCTTTTCAGCTGGCATCATCTCGCCGCGCCTGTTCAGGAACCGCGTTGTCAATTTGTTGTTGCCGGCAGTTATTCCATCAGTAACTCCACCCCCGGTTACCTGACGACGGCTCCGGGAGCCGGGGTCGGCGTGGCCATCTACGATAAGTCCGCCGGGGTCGGCGGAGTTGCCCACTTTCTGCTTGCTGAGCCAACGGCGGGGGTTGGTGTTCGCCGTAGAGATTATTACGTCAGCACTGCGTTGCCTGAGTTTATCGAAGCTCTGCTGGCTGCGGGTGCGAGTCTGGAGCGGCTGGCCGCTGCCGTTGCCGGCGGCTCATATCTTGTAGAAGACCTTTCTGATGCAAATACGTTCTCTCTTGGAACTCAGGTCGTAACTGCGACCATCGACATTCTGCAACAGCAAAAGATTCCGGTGACCTCTATTGAAGTTGGTGGCCTGCGGCCCTTGTCGTTGCTGCTCGATACCTTAAGCTGGAAAACCTCGATTCAGTTTATTGGCGGTCCTTCGAACCAGCCCCGTTCGGATGTTAATAAGCCATCTGCCCTTGAGATTAAGCAGGCGATAGACGCGGTAACGCCGATTCCACAGATCGCTTTAAAAATCATCCAGCTGCTTGGTAGAGACAACTGTTATTCTGTTACCGAACTTGCAGATGAAATCAAACGTGACCAGGTTGTCGCAGCGAAAATATTGCGCTACAGCAACTCGGCGTTCTTCAGTCCTGAGAGCCCGGTCGAATCGATTGAACGGGCGATTGTCCTGCTGGGCGAGAAGAATCTTCTGGAAGTGGCCGTCTCCACTGCGGCTGAAATGTTCTACAGCGGTCATGAGGGCGGTTACTCGCTGATGCGCGGCGGCCTTTACCGGCATGCTCTGGCAACGGCACACACGGCCAAAGAGATTGCCCTGTTTACTGGTTGGGTTGACGCCGGGACCGCTTATACGGCTGGGTTACTGCACGACATCGGCAAGGTTGTCCTTGACCGTTTTGTCGCTGACTCCTTGCCTCTGTTCTATCAGCAGTATAGTCGTATCAGCGATTTTACCGAGTTGGAACGTGAGCGTTTCGGCATTGATCACATGCAGGCCGGCCAGCAACTGGCAACAAAATGGCAGTTTCCTGATTCGCTTTGTGCGGCGATCAGCTCGCATCACCGCCCGGAACAAGCGCCGGAAGCGCACCAGTTAATGGCTCATATCCTTTATCTCGCAGATCTGCTGGCAAGTGTCTATATGTCAGGGGTTGATTTGGAGCAGGTTACGCTGGATCACCTGAATACGCGGATGGAGCGGATCGGGCTGCGTCCGGATCAGTTGTCGCTGATTATTGCCCATGTCCCCTGGAATAAACTGTTGTATCTGTAGGTACGTCAAGAGTCATCCTCCTTCTCATTTCCAAAATTTGTTATTCACCTTTCCGTTGTTTCAATTAAATCTGTGCCTGAATACTTGAAATCCTTTGATTTTATACTAACGTTGAGGAAAGTTTGTCATCGGCCGGAAAGGAGGAGCGAATGGGATTTTTCGACAAACTTCGTGGAGCAAAGAATGACTATCCGGTTCTGGACGGATCCAGTCTGGCTGCTGATCGCATTGAGAAGATCCGTGAGCATCTGGAGTCCTTGTCCAAAAAGGTACATAAGCCGCTTGAGGTGATACCGGGTGAAGATGGCAGCTACATCTTTATCGGTAAGCCACCTAAAGATTTCGGTGTTGCCTGGATAGAGGGGAGCAAGCTACACAGTTTTAAGACTTTGGTTGAAGATGATGGTGTCAATCCCAAGGATCTGCCCCGTATCTCTGAAGACCTGCGCAAAGCCTATGAACAGAATCAGGATGATGCCCGCTTTACAACAAAAATTGGTAATAAGGACATCGTTGTCACTCCGTCTGAGGAGTTCAGGGCGCAGGTGCGAGAGATACTTCATCAGGCAGGTCATTGAGTTGTCGCTAATGTTGAGCCTTCTGCCCCAGATCCGTCTATACGGGACCCCCGGTGCCAATTTTCCACCAGGCCGGTGACAGTTTAACAGAGCACTCCTGGCAGGGCAGAAGCTCACATTTATTGCTATTTTTCGCGCGGTTCGGCCTGTTTGAACTGTGAATATGCTCTCTTAGGAAATTCTCTGTTCTAAACTGTATACTTATCAATGTTTCATAACCTGCTGAAATAGAAGCGAAAATGTCGGTTGTTTCTCAACGTTGATCCGGTTGTACACAACTTTTGTGGATAGCTTTGTGAACAACCTGTTTTAAGCAGCGACTCTTCCCCGCTAGCCCTTGAATCCTCCTCTTTGCCTAAAAAATAGACAGTTGCTTGGCATGAAATATATTAAAGACAACAAGCAGAAAAGTCCTTAGTAGAGGTGCGTTTGAGAGCTTAAAGTTTGACGAAAATACTTGCCTGTGCTATTTCGGCTCTGGTCGAAAACTACAATAAAGGAAGGAATTGGTTATGCGGCTTACACCTGTCAGCGAACTAGAAAATCGTTACAGTAAATTGCAGACCCTGCTTCGACAGCAGGGTATTGATGGCGTAGTGTTGCTGCAGAACAGTGATCTCTTTTACTTTACTGGATCCATTCAGCAAGGTGTGATGTATGTTCCGGCAGAAACTGAGCCGGTTTACTTCGTGCGTAAGGATTTCGGTCGGGCGCGTATGGAGTCAGGTTTGAGGCAGGTTGTCCCCTTGTCGAGCATGCGTGACCTCAGTGCTCAGCTTCAGGAATTGGGTGTTTTGTTACCCGAACGTCTGGGGCTGGAGTTGGACGTTCTGCCGGTTCTCAACTGTCAGCGCCTGCAGAAGATCTTTCCGGCCGCCGAAGTGGTGGATGTCTCTGTATTGATCCGTACGGTGAGGGCGATCAAGAGCGATTACGAAATCTCGATCATGAAAGATTGCGCGATGATTATGGATAAGGTTTTCCAGCATGCGCGTGAAGTTATCGCTGTTGGCAAAACCGATCTCGAAGTCGCTGCCGAGCTGGAGTGTTTCGCCCGGAAGCAGGGGCATCAAGGCTTGATCCGGTTTCGCGGTTTTAATTCAGAAATTTTTTACGGTCATGTTTTTTCCGGTGCGGACGGTGCGGTTCCGGCTTATCTTGATGCCCCGCTCGGCGGCCTGGGGCTGACTCCGGCGATCGGGCAGGGTGCCAGTTATAAAAAAATCGCCGCAGGAGAACCGATCATCATCGATCTGATCACCGCTTTTGACGGCTACTTGGTCGATCAGACCAGAACCCTGTCGGTCGGGCGCCTGCCGGAACAGCTGCGAACCGCCTATTTTGATATGCTGAGAATTCAGGAAAAGCTTTTCGCTATCGCCTGCCCGGGAATTGCCTGGGGCGAGGTTTATCAACAGTGCTACGATCTTGCTGTGCAGATGGGCTATCGGGATAATTTCATGGGCAGCGCCGGAGCTCAGGTTTCATTTATCGGCCACGGTATCGGTATCGAAGTTGATGAATATCCCTTTATCGCCCGCGGCTTCAACGATCAACTGTTGGAAGAGAACATGACCTTCGCTTTTGAACCGAAAGCGGTTTTCCCTGGCTTGGGTGCAGTTGGTGTCGAGAATACCTGGCGAGTCAGTGAGGCTGGAATCAAGCGCCTGACTTACAGCGATGAGAGTTTGCAGGAACTGTAACGACTACTCCTGATGAGCGCCGTGATTGCGTTTCATGGCCCGTCTGACCCGTGCGGTCAGCCTGATCGGGTTGATCGGTTTGGGAACAAAATCGTAGAACCCCATTTCAAGTAATCGGTATTCCTCTTCTGCTGATGCCTTGGCCGAGAGGGCAATGACCGGTATGTCAGCCACTCCGCGGTTCCCTTTTAGGGCGCGAAACATCTCTATCCCGTCCATCCGCGGCATAATTACGTCGGTAATGATCAGGTGCGGGCGAACCTGAATCGCCATTTTTAATCCTTCAGCACCATTGCTGGCCTTGTAAACCGTGTAGCCTTCCTTTTTCAAGGCCGCTTCGGCAGCCGAGAGAACGATATCCTGATCATCGACAATCAGGATGTTCCAGGCGCGCTCTTCTTCAGTGGCTTCAATCTCTTTAATATAATATTTTTGAACCGCCGCTTTGATTTCCTCTGGGGTCGTGACGCAGGGCGCAATTCGCAGGCCGATTTTGAAGGAGAGATCGTTCTGCAGGGCCATGTCGAGCGGATTGCTCATGGCCAGGTGCAGGGTTCTGCCTTCAAGTTTAAGCGGGAAAATGAAGTTAGTCAGAGCCGTTTCAGCATCAACCAGAGCGAGGACTTCAGGGGGGAAACGATAGCGTGCCAGCCCCTTTACATAGGGGAAGTTGAACTGTTTGCCGAGAGCCTTGGCGATATCTTCTTCAAGGACGACATCCATCTCTTCGAGGATCTGCCCCAAGCGTTTTCCGCTCCCCTTTTGCTTGCTTAAAGCCTTATCAAGGGTGTCCTGCGAGATGATGCCCGTCTCCAGGAGGATTTCGCCCATTCTTTTTCTGGCCATGATAAATCCGCTTGTTTCGCCCCTCGGGTTGATAAATAATCGTTAATGTAGCCACATTATAGATAGTTTTAAGTTAAATGCAACATTGATTTTTTTCAACAAAACAACCATGAGGTGAGTTGTCTGATGATGCCTGGCTGTTGGCTGTTAAGGGAAGGGGTGAAAAACTGAGGGCAGTGTAATAACAATCTGGTTTAAGCGGTCTGTTTACTGCTGACTTATTTACTGCTGTGTTAATCGTTTTGCTGCAGGGCGGCTTCTATTTTGTTCAATGTTGCGACAGCGCCATCGCCAAAAGAGAGATGTGGCGTGCCGATCTGCGGTTCGCGTGGATTGATGCGTAGCACCCGGACATGCTGGCGTCTTCCGAGACGTTCACTGAGATTGCGGATGGTTGGGATTGCTGAGCCTGCGCCCATTTCGACAACCACCAGCCGCTCTGCCTGATTCTTTGCGATGAAGTTTTCAAAATGAGTTTCCTGTGCTGCGGTTCGCTGGTGCAACCAGGAATAGTCGCCGAACATCAGGATGTTGGGCCTTGCAACCCGTCGGCAGTGCGGGCATTGCGGCGCTGTTGTGGCACGCATAGTCGTTTCGTTGATGGTGATTTCAGCATTATTCGGCCAGATATTGTAACTGCAGGGGGCGGTGCATTGCAGGTGATGAATAGAACCGTGAACCTCCAGAATCCGCTCTTCGGCAAAGCCGGCTTTTTGAAACTGACCATCGACGTTTGAGGTGACAACAAAATAATCGAGAGCCAGACGTTCGATCCAGTTGGTCAGCAGGGTAAACCCCTGATGAGGGATTGTGCTGCGATAGAGGTTGGTCCGGTGGCCGTAAAAACCCCAGCCGAACAGAGGGTCGCGCTCAAAGTGCTCCGGGTTGGCTGCTTGTACGAAACTCAGATTCAGTCGTTGATACATAGGGTAGGCGGTCCAGAAACCCTGGTCGCCGCGAAAATCCGGCAGACCTGAATCGACCCCCATACCCGCACCGGCGGTAATGATGATGGCCGTTGCATTCCGCAGCGAATCTGCCGCCTGTTGGTAAATGGATTCGGACACTATCGCTCTCCCATCATTGGTCAGATCGCAACGCTGACCAGTGTCGGTGCCAGGATCTTTACGATGACTGCTGGCTCAATTTCAACCAGAAGGCCACGCCGGCCACCGTTTATGCAGATTTTTTCCAGGTTAAGAATCGACTCTTCAACATAGATCGGCAACGGCTGCTTGCAGCCGAAAGGTGAGATCCCGCCGGTCTGGTATCCGGTCAGACGCTCAGCTTTATCGGGCGGGCAGGGGGTGACTTGCTTGACTTTCAGCTGCCGCGCCAGATGTTTCAGCGAAACTTCGCAGCTGCCGTGCATCAGAATGATCAGCGGCTGCTCCTGTTCATCCTCCATCACCAGTGTTTTTATAATCTGAAACTCGTTGACGCCAAGTTCCCGCGAACTGGTTTTGGTGCCGCCCTTATCCTCGTACTTATAGGGCCGCGGCAAGAACTTGATTTTGTGTTCTTTCAGCACGCGAATGGCTTGGGTTGCTGGGATCTTCAGTTTGGCCATGGCTTTTCTCTCCGTCAGCTCAGCAGCATGGACAGCGGGATGAAGGCGATGCTGATGGCGGTCAGCAGGCTGCAGAGGTAGGCAACAGTTTTGAACAGACCAGCCGTTTTTCGCTGATCGCGGATACTGATCGGCATGATCCAGCCCAGTGCTGCTCCGGCGACGGCTCCGCCCAGGTGAGCGGCGTTGTCGGCACCAATAACAAAGCCGAAGACAAAGGCCATCACCGCCCATTGAAACATGAAATTACGCCGCTGGATGCCAAGACTTCCACCAACGCGATGATAAAAGCTGATGGAAAAGCCGATCATTCCGAAGATGGCACCGGATGCGCCGACCACTGGAACGTTCGGATGCATGAACAGACCGGCAACCGTGGCAATAATTGCGGCAAAGCAGTAGACCGTGAACAGGCGGGTCCAGCCGATTTCAGCCTCGAGCAGCGGACCGACCTGAAAGAGAACCAGCATGTTGAAGCCGAGATGAATAATGCCACCGTGGGTATAGGCGTAGGTAATGCAACGCCACCATTGATCATGATTGAGGACCAGCGGCCAGAACTGTCCCCCCCAGTTAACCAGAAGTGTCGTCGGGGGGGTGAAGATCGCACGCATACCGAGACCGACGACTGTGCCGTGCAGAACCATCAGGGTAAAGAGGATCAGGTTGGTATAGATCAGGATATGAACCAGCGAATGCCCGCTTAAGGGATTGCGCAGGAAGAATTTTTGTTGTCGATACTGAGTACCCAAGATTTACTCCTGTCGTTGAGGAAAGTGTTGATAAATTAACGCAGAAAAAACGATCCGGCAAGGCTATGTTGGCAGAATTAATATGTCATACTTACAGGCTGTAGGGTTTTCTAGCATTCAGCTATCAGGGGTATTTCATGAAAAGTCAGATTTTTGGTAGCAAGGCGTATGAATGGTTTGAGCATTTAACGGTCGCCGCATTGACCTTGATGGTCGCAATGTCGGTGGTGATGACGATGGTCCACGCTGGTTATAAACTTTTCCATGCCGTTACCGCCGGTCTGCACCTGTTTGGACATGACCAGTTTGTCACGGTTTTCGGTGCATTCATGACGGTTCTGATCGCCCTTGAATTCAATCACACGGTGTTGCCGGAAATTTCCAGTGGCACACCGATTGTCAAAGTCCGTGCGGTCATTCTGGTGGCGCTGCTGGCGTTGGCCCGGAAGCTGGTACTGGTCGATTATCATCAGGAGGATTACACGACACTGATCGGCTTGGCCGTGCTGGGGTATTGGCGGCGACTGTTTCTTACTGGGTGGTTCGCAAGGATGAAATGGAAAAAAGCGCTTCGTCGCTGCTTAAGCCAACGGATAAGAGCTGACGTTAGTGCTGCTGATTTAACAAAAAAAACGGGTTCCCACTGTGGAGAACCCGTTTTTTTGTTGAAACGATTACCGGAGTTTCCGGATGCTTCAACTTATGGTTATTTTGCTGATTTCAGATATTTGTAGTAATCGGAATCGGTAGAAATGACCAGCTTGCCGTTATTGGTAATGGTTTTTTTGTAGGATTCTAGGGTGCGTAAAAAGGCATAGAAGTCCTTATCCTGATTGTAAGCGTTGGCGTAGATCGATGCCGCTTCGGCATCCGCTGCGCCGCGGACTTCCAGCGCCTTACGGTAGGCTTCTGAACTGATTTCCTTCAGCTCACGTTCCATCTTACCGAGAGTTTCAGCTTTTTCGCCTTCCCCTTCAGAGCGGTACTGGGCAGCGACTTTCTTCCGTTCGTTGATCATCCGTTCGTAAACCCGGGTACGGACCTGCTCGACATAGTTGATCCGTTTGATCTGGACGTCGATCAGTTCAATCCCATACTCAGGGGTGCTGGCCTGGGCTTTCTTCAGGATTCCGGCCATGATTTCTTCACGGCCGATCAGCTGGTTCTTGGGGATGGCTACGCCGTCTACTTCAAAGCGCTCATCCTCCTGCCCCACGTAGTCACTGCCACGCACCAGCTCCACCAAAAGGCGACCGGAGACGGCATCGCGGACCACCGAATCGATAATATCGTCAAGACGACTCTGGGCACCTCGTTCGGTGGCGACGCTGGTGTAGAACAGCAACGGATCGACGATCCGCCAGCGGGCCGTAGTATCGATCCAGATGAACTTTTTGTCCTTGGTCGGAATCTGGTTCGGCGCGCCATCCCACTTCAGAATCCGTTTTTCGAAGCGGTTGACATTTTGGGCAAAGGGCAGCTTGAAATGCAGGCCGCGATTGACGACCTCGCCAACCGGCTTGCCGAACTGGGTGACAATCGCCTGCTCGGCTTCGTTGACCACGTAGAGACCACCACGGGCCAGCAGGAAGGTGACAAAAATCAGGGCAACTATAACGGGCGCTTTCATTTGGCCCCTCCTTCCATAGACTTGCGTAATGGTAGCAACGGCAGAGCGCTGATGTTTTTATCGTCCATAATGTAGGTTTCTTCCAGTCGGGGCAGTATTTCTTCCATCGTTTCCAGGTGGATGCGACGGCGGGTGACCTCCGGTGCTTTTCTGTATTCGGTCAGCAGGGCTAAAAATCGATTGGTTTCACCGCGAGCCTTGTTGATCCGTTCCACAGCATAACCTTCGGCTTCCTGTAGTGCACGCTTGGCCTCACCACGGGCGCGAGGAACTTCTCGATTGAACTGTTCACGGGCCTGGAAAATCAGACTCTCTTTTTGCTGCTCGGATTCGTTGACCTCGTTAAAAGCATCCTTGACCGGATCAGGCGGGGTCACGTCCTGAAACTTGACGGTAACAATCCGGATGCCGATATCGTACTGGTTCAGGGTCGCCTGCAGGTTCTGCTGGATCTGCCCGGCCAGCTCTTCGCGAGCGGTGGTCAGGACCTGGGTGACGTTGGCGTTACCGATTGCCCGACGGACCATGGCTTCGGAAATATCCCGCACGGTGCCGACCGGATCCTTGATTTTGAAGATGTATTTAAAAGGGTCGATAACCTGAAACTGAACGATCCATTCGACATCACTCACGTTAAGGTCGCCGGTCAGGGTCAGCGACTCTTCCTCCATCCCGCCTTTACTGAAGGTCGAGCGGGTGCCAGGTTGAACCGTTCGGTAGCCGAATTCTTCTTTCAGTACGCGTCCGGTCGGTACCAGGTAGACCTGTTCGATGCCGAAGGGAATTTTGAAGTTCAGTCCCGGTTCGGCAAAGCTGGAGAACTGGCCAAAGCGCAGGACGACTCCGGTCTCTTCGGTATCGACTTCATAAAAACTGCTGTAGCCACCTATGACCAATACCAGAATCAGAACGAGCGCCGGTATTAGGCCTTTTTGCATATCGAACTTCTTTTTAAACTGGTCCCTGATTTCAATTATCTTTTTTTCCAGTTCGTCCCCACTGGGGCCATTCTGCCAGTCTTGCATTGCTTACCTCATTGGTTTGATGTTAGCCGGCCATGCCGTTTTATATGTTTATAACAGATTTGTCTGCTGTTGACAGTGATCCGATTTGTGCCGCTCAGAGCAGGTCCTTCAACCAGCCAAGCGCGACAAAGGTGCCGATCGCCGAGCCGATCGAAGAGAACAGAAAGACCAGCAGGACCCGGGCCAGGCGGTTTTGCCACCAGCCCTTCATCGTCATCAGGTCTTCGCCGACATGTTCCATGTCACGCACTGTCGGCGCGGCGACAAACGCTTGTACTGTCCCGGTTACAAAGCCGGCGCCGATGGTCGGGTTCAGCGAGGTCAGCGGTGCTGCGACAAAGGCGCTGACTGCGGTTATGGGATGGCCGAAAGCCAGCAAAACTCCCAGCGCAGAGAGTAAACCGTTCGCCAGCACCCAGGCTGCCGCTGCATTTGCCAGCTGTTCACGGTTGCCGAAAAAGAATCCGCCGACGAACAGGATAATGACGATCGCTGGAATCAGCCAGGGGATCATTTTCGACAGGGTTGTTTTTTCCGGGATGCTGCTGATCTCCGCAATGGTTTCGGGGGAGATTTCATCACCTTGTAGTTGCAGGATGATTCCCGGCAGGTGGGCGGCGCCAACCACGGCCAACACCTTTTCGCCGGGTGCATTGCGGATGTGGTAGGCCATGAACGTATCACGCTCGTCGACCAGGATCTTTTTTACCGATGGCAGTAGTTTGCCCATCTCCTCCAGCATGTTCGACAGGGTATCACTTTCGCGCAAACGCGACAGCTCAGTTTCATCCAGTTTCTGTTCTTCGAACAGGCTGCCGAACAGCGCAGCCATCACTTTCATCTTGTGCCACAGTCCGGTTTTACGCCAGACCCTCAGCAGGGTGGTGCGGATATTCCGGTCCACCAACTCGACTTCCATGCCACGCTCTTCTGCATTCTGCGCCGCTGCAGCTAGTTCGGCTCCTGGTTTGACGCCGGTCTGCATCCCCATCCGTTTTTGATAGGAAGAGAGGGCCAGATTGACCAGCAGAAAAGGGATCTGTCCCTTTTTGATGACTTCTTTCAGATTGAGAGATTCCCACCCTTTCTGATTGATCAGCGCCTGATAGCGTTGAGGGTCAAGTTCGACGCAGACGCAATCCGGGAGCAGTTCATCGATGGTCCGCAGAACCGTGTCTACCGATTCCTGGGAAATATGAGCGGTGCCGACCAGAATAACCTCTTTGTCGTCAACCTGAAGACGGGTGTAATCGCAAACAGCCTGTTCTTGCATCTGGGATAAGCTCTCTGGAAAGTTAGTGGGAATCAGCGCGCAAGTTTAGCACAGCGAGTAATAGGGGGGTACCGGTAAAGGCGATCAGAAAAAGAAAAGGCACCTTGAATAGATGCCTTTTGTAAACAATTGACTCTCCACACTGCCGTGGGTCATTGGACTCACATCGAGTACCAATGAGGTGGGATCATTTGTAGATCCATCAGGCGTCCTACTCTAAGGTAGGCTTGCACACCGGATCTCTGAGACGATCCCGAAAAAACTGTTATTCCGAGTGGTCGTTCTGACCTCACATGCAGGGCAGAGAATCAAAGTTGTTAAGCTCACTATAGATAATCAGCTGTCAAAAATCAGCTAAAAAATTGTTAAAATTTTTGTGGGATGGAAAAGTCGCAGAAAGGTGCTATCTTTACCAATTGATTTAGTTATGGCGGTGTGCACTTATTCTTTAGTCCAGCTTTGTGCATGCAAGTTTTTAATGAGGTTTGCTGGGCTCAACCGACTTAATATGGAGGATTTTACAATGTCAAAGCGTCTCGAAGTTTACAAGTGCTCCTTGTGCGGAAATATCGTTGAAGTGATGCATGCTGCTGGCGGCACTCTGGTTTGTTGCGGCAAAAGTATGGACTTGCTGACTGAGAACACCACTGAAGCGGCAACCGAGAAACATCTTCCGGTTATTGAGGTTGCTGCCGGCAGTGTCACGGTCAAGGTCGGCAGTGTTGCACATCCGATGGAAGAGGCCCATTACATTGAGTGGATCGAGCTGATTGCCGATGGCAAGGTTTATCGTCAGCACCTCAATCCCGGTGAAGCCCCCGTTGCGACCTTCAATGTGTCTGCTTCGTCAATGACCGCACGTGAATATTGCAACCTGCATGGTCACTGGTCGGCTAAAGTCTGAGAAACTCAGTTTGCGTAAAAAAGGGCGGTGCCAATCGGCACCGCCCTTTTTTTAAAGTAGAATCCGTTATCTCAGCTGCCGCCGTTAAATCCGTAAAGCGTCAGCAAGGTGACAAAAGAGAGCAGTAGTGTCCAGAGTGGCCATAGTCGCATAAAAAAGTCTCCGTTTTTCTGAGTGGAAGCTAAATTTATGCGAAACTTTATCCTGCGTCAAGAGGGTGAATTCTTCTCCCTTAGCCTGGTCCTGAAGTGTCTTCCCTTTTTGTCCGCTTAGAGTTTTGACAGGCTTTTTAGCCGCTGCCACTGCTGGTCAACCTGATCTTGGATCTGGTCAAGCTGTTCGCGTTTCAGATGTTTGAAGCGCCCCTGGCTTTTGTAGTATTCGTCGATCAGATAGCCGACCGTATCCTCAGTGATATTGTAGCGGATGCCGTCTTCGACTTCGTAAAGAGGGAAAATACGGGTCTGCACCACCAATCGGGCCAGACGAACGCTTATCTCACTCGGAACCTTCCAGCCGGTTGGGCAGGGTGCGTAGATGTGGATAAAACGGGTTCCTTTGATTCCGGCCGCTTTCTGGATTTTGCGCACCAGATCTTCAGGGTAGGCGATCGATGCCGTTGCGGCGTAGGGGATCCGATGCGCCGCCATGATCTGCATGATGTCTTTTTTGCGCGTTTGTTTCGGCATATTGCTTGGCGTGGTGGTGGTCCAGCTGCCTAAAGGGGTCGCGCCGGAACTCTGCACGCCGGTGTTCATGTAGGCTTCGTTGTCGTAGCAGATATAGAGAATGTTTTCGTTGCGCTCAGCCGCGCCGGAGAGTGCCTGCAGGCCGATATCGAAGGTGCCTCCGTCACCGGCCCAGGTGACGACCTGGGTTTCTTCGTCCCCTTTGACATCCAGCGCCGCGCGGATGCCACTGGCGACCGCACCGCCGGTTTCAAAAGCGGTGTGCAGGATCGGAACTTTCAGCGCCGTGAACGGGAAGGGGCCGGCGATAATCGACCAGCAGCAGGCCGGAATCGCCATGATCACCTTTTCGCCCAGCCCTTTTAAGACAAACCGCATGGCGATCACCGCACCACAGCCCGGACAGGCCAGATGTCCAGGGTAGACTGATTCTTTTGCCGGTAGTTCGATTGGCATTAACTGTCTCCCGTCACTTATCAGGCTTTCAGCCCGGACCAGAGGATATCCTCTGGCGGAGTGCTCCCCAATGCGCGCTGGATCATTTCGGTAATCGATGTCTGGGTGACATCGCGTCCACCAAGCCCGGCGACAAATGGATAAACTGTCGGCCGTTGTTCCATGCTGGACAGAGCGCCGGCAATCTCGTTGGCAAAAATACCGCCACTGCCGAGGGAAATATTGCGGTCGATGACCGCCACCTTCGAGTAGTTACCGAGCAGGTCGCGAATCTGCTGCGTGGGAAATGGGCGAAAACTGCGGACTTTAATCAGATCGAAGAGGATTCCCTGTGCCCGCAATTCCCGTTGCGTCACCCGGGCGGTGCCGGTCATTGAGCCACTGGTGACCAGCGCCAGGGGTGCCGTTTCGCCAGCGATGGCCGGACAGAGCTCGACCAGCGGATAGGAGCGCCCGAACATGGCGTTGAATTCAGCGTCAATCTGCGGGTAGATCTCAAGCGCCTGCTCCATCGCCTGCTGAATTTTATAGCGGAACTCCATGTAGAATTCCGGGCTGGCCATCTGGTTGAAGGCCCGCGGATTTAATGGATCCAAAAAATCTGCCGGTTGCCAAGGGGGCAGAAAGCTGTCGACCTGAGCCTGTTCCGGAACATCGACCTGTTCGTAGGTGTGGGAAAGGAAGAAGGCGTCGAAAACGACCATGACCGGCAGGCTGATCTGTTCGGCCAGCCGGTAGGCGAGGATGATCGAATCGAGCACCTCCTGCACATCTTCGCAGTAGAACTGCAGCCAGCCGGTATCCCGCTGAGCGAGACTGTCGGTCTGGTCGGCCCAGATGTTCCAGGGCGCGCCGAGCGCCCGGTTGACCTCGGCCATGACAATCGGCAGTCGCGCACCGGCAGTCCAGTGCAGCATCTCGTGCATCAACGCCAGTCCGTGGCTGGAGCTGGCGGTAAACGAACGAACCCCGGCCGAAGCGGAGCCGATCACCGCAGCCATGGCCGAATGTTCGGATTCGACCCGGATGTAGCGCGCGTCAAGTTCGCCGCTGGCAACCAGTTCGGCGAGCATTTCGACAATATGGGTCTGCGGCGTGATCGGATAGGCGCTGATCACTTTAACTTTGGCGAGCGCGACCGCGTGACTGACCGCATGGCTGCCTTCGATGACTTTTTTCATCGCGGTTCCTCCTCCAGCAGCATGGCATTGCGCGGACACTCGACTACGCAGACTCCGCACCCTTTGCAGTAATCGAAATTGATGTGCCGCCCCTCGCCATCTTTTTCGCGAATCACCGACATGTCAGGGCAGAACAGGTAGCAATTGTCGCACTGGTCGCACAGCCCGCAACGGAAGCAGCGCTCCGCTTCGGCCATCGCCATCGCGGTGGAGATGCGCATCTGCACTTCATCAAAGCTGGTCTGTCTTTCCTTCAGGGTCAGCCCCGGTCGCTCGGTGCGGCCTGCGTAGCGGAAGTAGATGGTGTTGAGCTCGGCGAACCCGACCACATGCCGCTGCCGCTCGCTGCGGTCGCCCCCCTGCAGGCGGTTCAGCGAGATTGCTCCTTTCCCGCCAATTTGCGCGGCATTGAGCTGTTCGCTGATAATTTGCTTCTTCAGTGCCGCATCAATGGCGATGGCAGCTGCTTTGCCCGAGGCGATGGCGGTAATTACTGTACGGTTTGTGTTGACCAGGTCACCGCCGAGCAGGATGGTCGTCTCTGGTGCTTCATCCGTTTTCAGTCGGCGCAGCCAGGTCCCGAGCGGTTCAGTCGTGCCGACCGGTAAGCCGGGCGAATCATTGAAGCCGATGGCAGCATAAACCGTCGTCACCTGTCGCAGCTCAGCCGGTTTGTCGGCGGTGCCGACGCGCGCCCGGCCAGAGCTTTCATCAGGATCGTCCAGCACCTGCATCGGCAGCAGCGACAGCTGCAGATCACCGGCGGTACCGCTGATCTGGTGCGGCGAGAGCAACGGGCAGATCGCGATCCCTTCTTCGCTGACTTCTTTCACTTCTTCCGCCAGCGCCGGCAGATCTTCCAGCCGTCGCCGGTAATAGATGGTCGGTTCGGCACCGAGGCGCAGCAGGGTACGGGCGACATCCATGGCGGTATTGCCGCCGCCGATCACCGCGACCGGGCCGGAAACCTGAGGCGTGCGCCCTTCACGGACTTCCTCGAGAAATTTCAGTCCGTCGTCAGCCAGCTGTTCGCCGCTGATACCGAGGGGGTTCGGTGTCCAGGCTCCGGTGGCGATGAAAACGGCGGAAAATTGGCTCAGCTCATCCCAACCCAGATTGCCGCCGAGAACGCGACCGGGGTGAAAGCGGACGCCCTGTTCGAGAATCAGCCCGATTTCCCAGTTCAGTACATCAGTGGGCAGCCGATAGGTGGGGATGGCATAACGCAGCATGCCGCCCGGTTCCTGGCGGGCATCGAACAATTCGACGCTGTGCCCGAGGCGGCGCAGCTGCCAGGCGGCGGTCAATCCGCCCGGTCCGGCACCGATGACCGCTACCCGCTGACCGGTCTCTGCAACCTTGGGCTGCAGAGGCGTCAGTTTCTGCCGGCGGGCGCTGTCGGCGATATGCCGTTCCAGGCTGTTGATCCCGACCGGATCATCGTATTCGCCACGGTTGCAGGCTTTTTCGCAGGGGTGAAAACAGACCCGACCGCAGATGGCCGGGAAGGGGTTCTCCTCACGGATCCGCTGCCAGGCCCCGGCAATATCGCCGCGGGCGGCCAGCAGCTCAATCAGCGGGATATCTTCGGCGGCCGGACAGGCTTCACTGCAGGGGGCATCTTTGTCGAGATAGCGTGGGCGCAAAAAGCGCCAGTTGCCGGTGTGGTTCCACTCCATGGTGTCGGCAGATCGCGAAAATGCCGGCATGTCCGCAGCACCCTTGAAGTTGAGCGGGCTCATGACGCACCTCCGGCACTGGCAGCGAAGCGTACAAACTGCAGACTGTCGAAGGCTTCGCGGGCGGCGGCCTGGTTCTCCTGCTGATAGGCCGGAACTTCCTGCGCGATTGCCGCACAGAGCGCGTCGATGGAAATCAGCCCGGTGGCGCGGACAAAGGCACCCAGAACTGAGGTGTTGACGATCGGGTGGGTGCGGGAGCCGAGTTTATGACTGGTGGCGATGCGGCTGGCGTCGATAGTTGCCAGCGAGATGTTGTTGAAGTGTGAAAAGTTCTCTGCACCCTTTTCGGTATTCAGCAGCAGGGTGCCGCCCGGTTTGAGTCCGCGCACCACATCGACCGCTTCGATCAGGGTCGGGTCGAGCACCAGCACATGGTCGGGGGTGTAGACGTTGGTGCGCAACTGAATTTTGTCCGAATCGACTCTTAGATAGGCTTCCACCGGAGCGCCGCGTCGTTCGACACCGAAGGCCGGGAAGGCCTGACAGTATTTGCCTTCGATGAAGCAGGCGACAGCCAGAATGGTTGAGGCGACGACAGCTCCCTGCCCGCCGCGCCCATGAAAGCGGATCTCAATCACGGCTCTACTCCAGTCTGGCGTTGGAGACGACGATCAGGGCCTGGGCCGGTTCCTCACCAAGGCTGCGGAAAGCGTGCGGAACATCTGAATCGAAGTAGAGGCAATCCCCCTGCTTCAGGTTGTGGACTTCTTCCGGGGTGCGAAATTCCAGTTCGCCGGAGAGCAGATAGACGCACTCCTGCCCCTCATGACAGACGAAGACCATCTCACTTTTTTCCATGACATCGAAGCTGACCAGCAGTGGCTGCATCACCTTGTTAGGTTTGTGAACTTCCAGGGATTGATAGGAATAACCGACCTCCCCGTCCTGCTGATGGCCGCGTTTGACCGAGGTGATCCGCTGTTCCGGATGGGTCACGGCGACTTTGATCTCCTGGTCTTCTGATTGAAAGAAGTAGGAAATATCGACATCGAGGGCTTTGGCAATTTTAAACAGGCTGGCGACCGGCGGGTTGTGCTGGTCGTTTTCCAGTTGTTCCAGCAGTGGTTTCGGCAGGCCGGTCTTGGCCGAAAGGTCTTGCAGTGTATAGCGTCGTTTCTGCCGCAGCTCACGAACCCGGTTGCCGAGGTTGTGAGAATCGGTTGCCGGAGAGTTGCTCTGCTCCATCTGTACCTCCACGCTGCAAGTTTCGACTATGCTATGTTTGCCGTTGTTTGGTGTCAATAAAATAATGTTTGATCTGGGTGGTGGTTGCTGTGCCAGTGACACCTTGAAGGCATTTTAACAGGTCTGTTGCGGGATGCTGCTGCAGGGGCTGTTATCTGCAAAGTAAGTTCAAGATCACCGGTCCGAGGTAAAAATGCCCAGAGGGTGTTTGAGAGGTCCTTTTCTGTGTTATTTTTGTCCCTTGCTGGCGTATATATGTTTTTTTCCGCTCTATGCCAGAGTCGATTCGTTCAACAATTTTACCAGCGGTGATTTATGACACAGGCTCCAGACGACCAACTCGACATCCGCGAAATGACAATTGATGATATGGCGGCGGTTTTTCATCTCGGCGAAAAACTTTTTACCTCTGAGTTTTCCCAGAGCATGTATCGGACCTGGGATGAATACGAAATTACTACGTTATTCAATTCCGATACCGAACTCTGTCTGGTGGCGGAACTGGCTGGAGAGATCGTCGGTTTTGCCCTTGGCACCACAGTAGAGAAGCAGAACTCGGCCTGGAAATACGGCTACCTGGTCTGGATCGGTGTTCGTCCCGGCTTGCAGAAGGGTGGCGCCGGTCATAAGCTGTTCGCCGAAATCAAGCAGCGCATGCTTGATCAGGGGGTGCGGATGATGGTCATCGATACCGATGCCGACAACAAGGGCGGGATCGCATTTTTCAAGAAGCAGGGCTTCAATAACATCCAGAAGCATGTCTACATGACCCTCAACCTTTCCCGTCCGCGCCGCAAGCGCAAGAAAGTCTGAAGATGAGCGAAATTCTCGAACAGGTCTGGGATGCCATCGACCCGCAGCGGCTGCGCGACATCCTGATAGAGATGGTTGATATCTATTCACCAGCCGGCAAGGAAGAGGATATCCAGCTCTACCTCGAAGAGCGTCTGTCAGTGACCGGCATTCCGGTCCGTCGCCAGGTCGTCGAAGACGAGCGTTACAACCTGGTTTCTACCATGGGGAAGGGGGAGCCATCGCTCTATCTGGTCGGCCATGTTGATACGGTCGCCGCCTGGGATATCGACGAATATGCCGCCGTTGAAGAGTGGGGCGTAGTGCGTGGTCTGGGCACCGCTGACATGAAAGGCGGCTGCGCGGCAATGGTTGAGGCCTGGCTGGCGCTGGCGACGCTGCCTGAAGAGCAGCGCCCTTCGCTTGGTCTGCTGCTGGTGGTTGGCGAGGAGGAGAACGGTGACGGCAGCGCGCGCTTTCTGCAGGAACTCTGCCCGGAGTGGGTGGTGATCGGTGAGCCGACCTCGATGCTACCGGCGTTCAGTCACTTTGGTTATATGGAAGTGTCGCTGGTGACCCAGGGGCGGCGCATCCATTCGTCACTGCCGGAACTGGGACATAACGCCATCGAATCGATGCTGCGGGTGTTGTTGCAGATTGAACGCTCGCCGCTGTTCGATAAAAAAGCCTCCCAGCTGGTTTATTCAATCCGCGAGATGAGTTCTGCCCGGGCCGGATTTGTGGTCCCGGATCGTTGCGAAGCGATGATCGATATCCACCTGTCACCGGCGGTCGATCCGGGTGAGGTGCGTCGTGAAATGGAGAAGTCCTTGGGCAAGGCGCGCCAGGCCATCAAGGATCTCGATCTGGAGGCAAGCTTTGAATTTGAAGCAAGTGGTTATCAGCTGGAGACGCAGAACTGGCTGATGGAGGTTCTGGAAGAGGTCTGCCCGCGGTTGAACCTGCCGCTGGATTTTGTGCCGTTTCGTTCCCATTCGGACGGCAACCTGTTCTATCAGGCCGGCAGCAAGCCGGTGATTATCGGCCCCGGCTCGCTGGAAGTCGCACACACCGCTGAAGAACAGACCAGCCTGGCCGAAGTTGAAGCGGCCGCGCGGATTTACGCGGCGCTGGCACTTGGTCAGACCGCCCGTCAGTGATCTTGGGCAGTCGCTGTTGCGCTGCCCAATGACCGATTTGCGTTAGGCCTGGTCGAGCAGTTCGCCTTTCGCGGAGCGCAGCTGCACCTGCAGCGGCAGTTGCCCTGCGGCGTGGGTTGAACAGCTCAGGCAGGGGTCGTAGACGCGGATGCCGTGTTCCAACCGGTTGAGCAGCCCCTGATCAAGTTTGTCGCCGCTAAGAAAACGCTCGGCCAGCTGACGCACCGTACGGTTCATCGCCAGGTTATTCTGGCCGGTGGCGATGATCAGATTGACATCTTCGAGGATGCCGTTGTCATCGACTTTATAGTGGTGAAACAGCGTCCCGCGCGGTGCTTCACTGACGCCGATGCCGATGTTCTGATTGACCCCGGCCTGACTGCGGATGTGATGGTCGATGAGAATTTCATCAGCCAGGATCTCTTCAATTCGTTCCAGCGAAAAGAGAATCTCGATCAGCCGGGCGTAATGATAATAAAAACTGCCGCTGACCGGTTTGCCGTGGCCGCCATAGTGGCGGAACTGGCGCAGTTCGCGGTCGGCCTTCGGCGTACCGGCAAAATCGCAGACATTCAGCCGGGCCAGCGGGCCAACCCGGTACATGCCGGCTTCGGGGCCGAGCGGTTTGTAGTAGGGAAATTTCAGATAACTCCAGTTCTGCTCAGCTTCGCCAATCAGTTCCTGATAGTTCTCCGGATTTGCCCCGTTCTCCAGAATTTTGCCGTCACTGTCGATCACCCGCAGCTTGCCGTCGTAGTGCTCCAGCCCCCCATCCGCCGAGACCAGCCCCATGAACAGACTGGGAAAGTCGCCGTAGGCGTCCAGTTCGTCACGGTATTTATCCAGCACATCCTTCATCAGGTCGAGGGCGATTTCGACGGTTGCGTACATCTCTGGCAGCTGTTTGAGAGTATCACTGCGCTGTTCGTCAGAGAGTGATTTGCGCACGCCGCCTGGGACGGCCCAGGAGGGATGAATGCTGCGGTCACCCAGCGAGCGGATCAGCTGTTGCCCGAAGGCACGCAGGCGGACGCCTCTGCGCACCAGATCCGGGTTGGCGGCGATCAGTCCGACCATGTTGCGCTGTGCCGGGTCGGCGTCCATCCCCAGGACCAGGTCGGGGCCGGAGAGCAGAAAGAAACTCAGTGCGTGGCTTTGCACTAGCTGGCCGTGATTCATCAGCCGTCGCAGGGCGACTGCCGTGGCCGGTGTGCGCACGCCGAGGATGGCATCCCCGGCTTTACTTGACGCCAGCAGGTGGCTGACCGGACAGATGCCGCAGACGCGGGCGGTGATGCCGGGCATCTCCCAGAAGCTGCGGCCGATGCAGAACTTCTCAAAGCCGCGGAACTCGGTGACATGAAAACGACTGTCGGCAACCTTGCCGGCATCATCCAGTTCGATGGTGATCTTTGCGTGGCCTTCTATCCGGGTAACCGGTTCGATGGTAACTGTTCGGGACATTTTAACTCCTAGCCGAAGGTGCGCATTTCCGGCGGCAGATTGACGGGTTGCTTGTCGAGCAGGGCGGTGATCGCGGTGGCGATCCGCTCCGGCGCCGGCGGGCAGCCGGGCAGATAAATGTCGACCTTGATCGCCTGATGCAGCGGCAGCGCCTTTTTCAGTAATGCCGGCAGAAACTTCAGCGACTCGGCACCGATCGGCGCCTGCGCTTCGTGGTAGACAGCGGTCAGCAGATCCTTGACTGGTATCCGGTTGCGCATGCTGGTCACGTTGCCGGTGACGGCGCAGTCGCCGAAACTGATCACCAGCTTGCTGTTATTACGGATGCTGCGCGCCAGTTCAAGGTTCTCGACGTTGGTGACCGCGCCTTCGACCAGGCAGATATCGACATCCTGCGGAAATTCTTTGCAGTCGACCAGCGGCCCGTAGACGATATCCACTTTCTCGACCAGTTCGATCAGCAGTTCATCCAGATCGAGAAAACTCATATGGCAGCCAGAGCAGCCGCCCAGCCAGGCTGTGGCCAGGCGGATTTTTTTCGGTTGTTCACTCATGATCAGTATCTTTCCAGCGGATTAGCGCCGCCATTGACGTTTTTCACGACCATCGAGAATCCGCCGCAGAAAGCGGGCTTCCTTTTTCATCTCGCCGACGGAGGCACCTTTGTCGAACAGTGCGCCGGTCGGGCAGACCTCGACGCATTTGCCGCATTCCGTGCAGCTTTCACTCGCCCCCCAGGGGCGGTTGAGGTCGGTGATCACCTGGCTCTTGATGCCGCGCCCCTTGACATCCCAGGTATGCGCGCCTTCGACTTCGTCGCAGACCCGGACGCAGCGCAGGCAGAGCAGGCAACGATTGTGATCGACGCCGTAGCGCTCGTGGCTGGTGTCAAGGTGCAGTTCTGGGTTCAGATAGTCATAGCGGACGTGATCCATCCCCAGTTCGGCGGCAATGCTCTGCAGTTCGCAGTTTTCATTGCTGACACAGACCGCGCAGGTATGATTGCGTTCGGCAAAGGTCAGTTCAAGAATCATCCGTCGATAACGGTCGATTTTGTCGTTGTGGGTGATGACCACCATGTTTTCCAGGGCTTCGGTGGTGCAGGCCGGCAGCAGGCGCGGACTTCCCGCTACGGCGACCAGGCAGAGACGACAGCCGCCGCGCGCGCTGAGTCCGTCCAGATGACAGAGGGTCGGCAGTTTGATCCCCTGATCGCGGCAGGCTTCGAGAATCGATTGACCGGAGCGGGCACTGACCAGTTCATCGTTGATTGTCAGAGTAATAACCGGCATCAGCGTTCCTCCTTGAAGACGGCAAGTTCTGCGGCGTGCTCCGGTAGTTTCAGCAGCGGAATCTGGTCCAGTTGGCAGACCCCGGCCGGGCAGCGGTTCTCCTGGATGTGGGCCAGATACTCATCGCGGTAGTAATGCAGGGTATTGAGCACCGGGTTGGGTGCCGTCATACCCAGGCCGCAGAGGCTGGTCTCCTGCACCAGATGGCAGAGCTCTTCGAGATTTTCCAGATCGGTCAGCATGGCGCTGCCGTCGGTGATCCGCTGCAGCAGTTCATACATTTCGACAGTGCCGACGCGGCAGGGGACGCACTTGCCGCAGCTTTCGTCCATGCAGAATTCCATAAAGAATTTTGCTACGTCGGGCATGCAGCTGGTTTCGTTCATGACGATCAAACCGCCAGAGCCCATAATCGAACCAAGTTCCTTGAGACTTTCGTAATCGACCGGCGTGTCCAGATGTGCGGCCGGAATGCAGCCGCCGCTCGGTCCGCCGGTCTGGGCGGCTTTGAACTTGCCGCCGTCGGGCAGGCCACCGCCGATATCAAACACGATGTCGCGCAGGCTGATGCCCATCGGCACTTCAATCAGCCCCGAATTGACCACTTCGCCACAGAGCGCGAAGACTTTGGTGCCTTTGCTTTTTTCGGTGCCGAAAGAGGCAAACCAGTCGGCCCCCTGACGTACAATCGGGGCGACGTTGGCGTAAGATTCGACGTTGTTGATCAGGGTCGGATAACCCCAGAGGCCGCTCTGGGCAGGATAGGGCGGACGGGGGACCGGCTGGCCGCGGCGACCCATAATCGAGGTCATCAGCGCCGTCTCTTCTCCGCAGACAAAAGCCCCGGCGCCGATCCGCAGGTCGATGCGGAAGTTGAAACTGCTGTCGAGGACCCGGCTGCCGAGCAGGCCACGGCGTTCGGCGTCTTTGATCGCTTTTAACAACCGCGCCGCTGCCAGGGGATACTCGCCGCGAACGTAGATGTAACCTTGTTCGGCACCGACCGCGTAGCCGGCGATGGCCATCCCTTCGAGGACCCGGTGCGGATCCGACTCCATGATGGTGCGGTCCATGTAAGCGCCCGGATCCCCCTCGTCGCCATTGGCGACAATGTATTTACGGGCAGCGGGTGACTTGCGCACCAGGTTCCACTTCACGCCAGTGGGGTAACCGCCGCCGCCGCGGCCGCGCAGGCCGCTTTTTTTGATTTCGTTGCAGACCTCTTCCGGGGTCATTTCGTGCAGTACATGCGCGAGTGCGGCGTAACCGTCACGGGCGATGCAGTGTTCAATCTTCTCCGGATCGATCCAGCCATTGTTCTCCAGCACGATTTTCGTCTGGCGGGCAAAGAAGGGCAGGTCTGCCGGCAGGGCTGGTGTTTCAACCGGCTCAGCTGCAACGCTGTGACGTAAAATCTCCCTGGCCTGCTCCGGACTCACTTTTTCGTAGGTCTGCTCATCTCCATGGCTGACAACGCGCAGCAGCGGACCACGGCTGCAGGGGCCCATGCAGCCGGTCGTGACCACTTCCAGTTCGGTTTTTCCCCCAAGCTGTTTGATCTCTTCTTCCAGCGCCAGTTTGACATTTTCAGCGCCGGCAGAAAGGCAGGGGGTGCTGTAACAGAGAAATAACCGCAGTTGCAGTTGCTGCTGCCGCTGCTGTTCCTGTTCAGCCTGTTCAATCAATGCGGTCGGGTTCATGCACCCTCCTTCTCAACTGCTTCTAGCATGGCCGCTTTGGCGTTGATGGCAGCAATGGTCGCTGCGGAATTTTCCTTGCCATGCACTTTACCGTCGAGGGTCAGCATCGGTGCCAGGCTGCAGTTACCGAGACAGCGCGCAGTTAGCAAGGTCAGCTTGCCGTCTTCGGTTGTGCAGCCGGCCTTGACGCCGAATTCTGCTTCCAGGCTGGTGACAATTTCGCCGGCACCTTTGACATAGCAGGCGGTGCCCATACAGACCACGCAGACATGTTCACCCTGAGGGTCGAGGCTGAAAAAATTGTAAAAAGTGGCGACGCCGTAGACCCAGCTTGGCGGCAGCTTGAGCTGCAGCGAAACGTAATCAAGGATCTCTTCGTCCAGATGACCGAAGGTCTCCTGCGCCGCATGCAGCACCTCGATCAGAGCATCCTGCTGGAATTGACATTTTTTCAGCGATTTGTCGATCAGCGAAAAACGTAAATTCTGTTCGGATGTGGTGTTTCCAGTTACGGATGAAGCTGTTTGCGCTGTCATGCCGTGCTCCTGTGTTGGCTAGTAAAATGATAGGGAATTAACGAATGCTTTATTAGCAACCTCTGTGGATGGCGTCAAGAGAAAACAGCTATCTGTGCGGACCATAGCTGAAATGTCAGCTGTGGTAGAAGTCAAAGCATAGATGATCAACTTGGAGATTCAAGCGGATGGCGGGGAGGGCAGAAATAAAAGGCCCCGGAAAAACCGGGGCCCTTGAAACTTACATCAAAACAGAAAACAGTTAGAGGACCGCCTGCAGGTACTCGATGGTCACGGCCTGTTTCTGTTTGGCCAGTGCCTTGGGGTCGACCTCGACGAACTTCTCATCCGGGGTGACCTTGAACAGCGTCTGCCCTTTCTGGACGATGGTGCCATCACCACCTTCGATGACAATCTTGTCGATGGTGCCTGCGAACGGCGCCGGTACCTTGTTGAACATCTTCATGACTTCAAGGATGAAGAGCGGCTGGCCTTTTTCAAAATGCATCCCTTCGCTGACGAAAGGTGGCAGCCCCGGTGCTTCCTGGCCGTAGTACATGCCGCCACCCGGGGTGACGATCTCGTCGGCTTTGGTTGCCGGTGGCGGAACCAGAACTTTTTTCATTGCGGCCTGCAGTTCCGGATCATGCAGATACTCAGGGATGGTGACCTCGAGGTCATCCTCGACTTTAAGGTCGTAGAAGCTGGTCCGCTCTGCCACCAGTGCCAACAGTCCGAGCAGCTCGTTGCCCAGCTCGAAACCGACGTGGGCGGCCTGAATTTCTGCCCAGGTTTCTTTGCTGTAGCCACCCTGTGGCTGTGCTTTGCCGAGGATGCCATCCAGCTTGAGATATTCGTCTTTGCTGAAACCGAACTTCTCGCGTAGTTCGGCGTAGAAGGCCAAGGCGCTTTCAAGCAGGTCGCGGTCATGGGTCCAGATGACTTCAGCCGAAGGCGCATCCGCCCGCCAGGTCATGTTCAGGTACTCGTAGGTCTCCTGCAGCACCACCAGCGGATTGCGCAGCCAGACGACCTTGCCGCCTTCGATCTTGAAGTTGGTTTTGTTCAGACTCAACCAGCCGGAAAGCATATGCGGATCTTTCAGCAGCATTTCGATCGGCCGGGTCAACAGGGTGCCTTTGCGGTCGAGGGACTCCGACGCGGCTCTGGCTGCTGCCGGATTCTCTGCGAAAAATGCCCCGTAGTGCTTTTTCATGGCGATGAAGGCGTAGACGACATCGATCTTCTGTGCTTCTTCCTTCAGCTTGCCGACCAGCGTCAGATAAGGCACGACGAAGCGGGTGGTCGGTTTGGCCATGACATTGTTGCCGATGAACCAGTTGACCAGGCCGTAGTGGAATTCGAGGTTGGTCGCCAGGTTGCTGCCGCGCAGCACGGTGCGGCGCAGCACTTTCGACAGCTGTTCATAGCTGGCGAGGCGATCATCATCTTTGGTCAGCAGCAGGGCGATGTTCGAATCGTAGGCGCCAGCCAGGTGATAACGCATGAATTGCCCGGTGTCTGGATTGGGAATGCAGATCCCCTGATCGTCGCGGATTTCGCCTTCGATCGGCTTTGACCAGTAGCGGATGTAACCGCCGGCACTTGGTGACAGCGAGCAGTCGGTCGCGTTGAGGCGGGCTTCAGCTGAGGCGCCGAAGCGGGCAATCCGTTCGGGGCGCGGCAGGCGTTCTTTGTGCTCGGCGAGCAGGGCCATGGCTTCAACCAGCGACTCGACGATGAAGAAATCGTTCTTGTTTTTCGGATTGACGAACTTGAGGCTGTAGACCAGTTCGGTGACGCGATGCTCAACCTGAATCCGGGTGTTGACTTCCATGAAGTAGTGTCGCTCGCCATCGACGATGCACTCGAAGGTCGAAGCGGAGTCGAGGCCGACAGCGGTACCGAAGCGCTCGGACTCTTCTTCCATCCGCTTGAGGACTTTCAGATCCGATTCAAGCGCCTTGACCTGGGCATGACGGCCGGCTTTTTTGGCTTTGGCGATCTCTGCGGTCAGCGCTTCCTGGGTCACCGAGATTTCCAGCAGCTTCTGCTCATGCATCTGCAGCGAGCAATCGCGGCCGCCCAGGGCGATGGCCCACTGGCCGTTGCCGAGCAGCTGGATTTCATTGTGCCGGGTCTGTTCGATATTCAACTCAATCAGGATGTTCTTATTGTCGCCGACGCCGTTGGTTTTGACTTCGTTAAGAATCTCGCGAACCATCCCCGGTGCATCGGCGGCAGCGGCTTTGATCTGCTTGTCGGTCGGGTTTTTGGTCATCAGCAGGCCAGCACCGAGAATTCGCTGTCCTTTGCCGCCGCCGCCGCCGATTGCCTTGAGGCGAATGCGGGCGCCGGGATAACCTTTGAACATCTCGGCGCATTCGATTTCTACCTGGGCGCAGAGTTCTTCAATCGAGTAAAGGTCTATCCCTTTATCGTAGGAGGCGAACAGGATGGCATCGGCGAGGGTTTCCAGCGCGAGCTTCTTATCATCAAGAACCTTCTTGTTGACGTTCAGCTTCTGGGCTTTTACCAGCGCCAGCAGTTCTGCCCGAGTGGAATATTTTTTCAGCAGGGTGCGTGCGGTGACGTTGTCGATCCCCGGAGTGACCGAAACATTGACCTGCAGCGCGGTCCGTTTGGCTTCGTCTTTTTTACCGGCGGCACGCTGGGTGCCGGAGCAGGGGCCGATGAACTTCAGGCCGGCGTTTTCGATGGCGGCAACGAACTCATCATCCTCAGCCATGAACCCGTAGCCAGCGAAGATCGAATCGTAGCCGTTGTCCTTGGCGGTATCGATGATCTGTTGAATCCGCTCGACCCGCTCTTCTTTGGAGGCCCCAGTATAGTCAGGCACCCGGTGGACGCGGCTGTTGTCGGTCAGTTGACGCAGCTCAGGCGAGAGCGCGTTGGGGTAAACAATCGAGTCCTTCTCGGAGAGCAGGATGCCGTAGTGGCTGATCCCCATCTCCTGGTAGACGTCCATCGCCTCTTTGCGGATCGGGCCGCGGCAGACGATCAACGGCTTTAGGTCTTCGCAGGAGAAGGAGCGGACCCATTCTGAAGACGACTGGCTCAGTCGACGGTCTCTGTGAATCAGCGGATTGTTTGCGTACAGGTCAGTATTTTGTGCCATGGGCTTTATCTCCACTTCCATGGGGTTTAATTTGCTAGCGCGGTTTTTCATCAATTTTAGTCTCTCTCATCAATGGAATTCGCGCTGCACATCCTGCCATTTCGACGGCTTGTAGTGGCGCAGGAAGAAGTTGAGGTTTTCACCGAGAACCTTGCGCAGGTCGGTCGGCATAACCAGCGAGGAGATCGAGCCGAGAGCCAGGCCTTCCTTGGGGTTCATCAGCTCCCCTTCGTAGCGGGTGTTCAGGGCGGCCTCTTCAGCCTTCAGCCACTCCGCCGCTTCCTTCTCGGCATCGTGCTTGGCTTCGGCGGCACTCATGCCGGCAGCCGCGCGTTGCTTGGCACCGTCAGCGACCCGCTGCTTGAGTGAGCCGCGCAGGTTGCGCAGTTCATCTTTGTAGACAAACTCTTTACCGGCCGGGCCCATAACCGCCAGGCGGGTGGTCGGCAGCGCCAGGACCAGGTCGGCACCGGTCGGGTAGTTGTTGTACGAAGCGTAAGCGCCACCGAAGGCGTTACGCAGGATCAGCAGGATCCGCGGGGTACGTACATCGACGATCGAGTCGAGCATCGAACGACCGGCCTGAACGATGCCGCGTGCTTCCTGCTCGCGACCTGGCAGGAAGCCGGTGGTGTCTTCCATGAAGATCAGCGGAATGTTGTAGATGTTACAGAAGCGAACGAAGCGGGCGATCTTCACTGCCGAATCGCAGTCGATCTGGCCGGAAGCGACCGCCGAGTTGTTCGCGACAAAGCCGACCACGTTGCCACCGAGGCGGCCGAAAGCGGTGATCGCCTCGCGGGCGCGGGTCGGCTGCAGCTCAAAATAATCGCCGTGGTCACAGATCTGCTGAATGATGATCGAGACGTCGAACGGGGTGTTAAAGCCGGTCGGCGAGTTGAAGGCTTTTTTCAGCAGGGTGTTGATCTCCCAGGTCTTGCGGTCGAGGGGATCGCTGGTCGCCTGGAAGTTGGCCATGCTGTAGTTGTTGTCCGGGATGTAACTGAGCAGGCGCACCGCGGTGCGCAGGGCGGCAGTCTCGTCGGCCACGGCCAGGTCGGTGACGCCGGTGGCGCTGTGAACCTTGGGTCCGCCCAGCTCCTCAGGGGTGATATCCTCACCCAGAACCGATTTGACGACGCCCGGACCGGTCAGGCCGAAGAAGGTGTCTTCCGGCTGGATGACGAAACTGCCCTGGCGCGGCAGGTAGGAACCGCCACCGGCATTGAAGCCGAACATGCACATGATGGTCGGCACCACACCGCTGATTTTACGCAGCGCGGTAAAGGCCTCGGCGTAGCCGTCCAGGCCACCGACACCGGCAGGGACGAAGGCGCCGGCCGAGTCGTTCATGCCGATCAGCGGAATGCCTTTTTCGCCAGCCATGTTCATCAGGCGGGCCAGCTTCTGGCCGTTGGTGGCATCGACCGAACCGGCGCGGACAGTGAAGTCATGACCGTAAAGCGCCACATCGCGACCACCGATATTCAGGATACCGGTCACCAGCGAAGCGCCGTCGAGGTTCTTGCCCCAGTTCTGAAACAGAATGTTCGGATCGCTGTCGGTGAGCACCTTGATCCGCTCCCAGACCGTCATCCGCTGCTTGAAGTGTTGTTTTTCGATCTGCGCGACCGGCACAGAGTTGATCGGGCGCTGAATCAGGTCATAGCCTTCTTTCATGACCGTTTCGTAGCCGCCGCTCTTGCCAGCGATTTCACCAGGGATGTTGAATTCTACTTTTTCCGCTGCAGCAAGAGGGTTTTGCAATGAGGGGGTAATCGTTTTTTTTGACATCTCGGGCATCCCTTTACAAAAGATAAGAAAACGTGTCCGGTCCGCAGTTTCAGAAGTGTTGATCCGGACGACCTGTCAAACCTGTGACTGTTGTTAAAATGGTTTGTGTCTGGAGCTTATTTTGTTCATGGCTTAGAACGCTGTTTTTTGCCCCGTTACAAGACAAAAATATGGGCGAATTGTCAAGGAAAATTTTATTTAGGATAAAAAATTACAGGTGTAGTTTAAGCAGGTCAGTGCTTGCGTTGCCTTGCCGATTCCGAGCTTCTGCCGCATGCTCTGAGCAATTTCCAGTATTTATCATGAGAATGGAAAGTTGCGTCCTAATCGGCTGTTATTATGGATTAAAAAAATATCCCTGGCTGAAAAAGACCTTCGATTTGAGGATATTTGAAAGTCATTTCAGGTAATTCATCTGACCTTTTGACCATGGAAAAACCGTTGGCAACAGCAAAGATAAAAAAAATAGCGATAAATCTACTTTCACTTAAAATTTGTGTAGGGATTAAAATTTCATTTTCAGACGTTGTTTGATATTTTGCTGTCGCGGGCTCAGGATGCGGAATGTCGAGTCACAAAAGTTCGGACAACGGGAGTTTCCCAGGTTTGAAAAGCGAGGGAGTTAAGATGAAAATAATTGATCTGCGCAGCGATACAGTCACCCGGCCGACCGCCGCCATGCGCAAGGCCATGGCGGCAGCTGAGGTCGGGGATGATGTCTACGGCGAAGATCCGACCGTCAATCGGTTGCAGGAATACGCCGCCGGACTGACCGGTAAGCCGGCCGCACTTTTCGTCCCCAGTGGCACCATGAGCAACCTGATTGCGCTGCTTTCCCACTGTCAACGCGGCGACGAATATATTGTCGGGCAACAGGCCCATACCTACAAATACGAAGGGGGCGGCGCCGCAGTCCTCGGCAGTATTCAGCCGCAGCCGCTCGAATTTGCGGCGGATGGCAGTCTTTGTCTGGAAAAAGTCAAAGCAGCGATCAAACCGAAGGATGCGCATTTTGCCAACACGCGCCTGTTGGCACTGGAGAATACGCAAGGGGGGAAAGTTTTAACGCTCGACTACCAGACGCAGGCCGCAGACTTTTGTCGCGCCAACGAGCTGATTCTGCATCTGGACGGCGCGCGGGTCTGTAACGCGGCGGTCGCGCAGCAGGTACCCCTTGCGGAAATCTGCCGGCATTACGCGTCTGTGTCGATTTGTCTGTCGAAGGGGCTCGGCGCCCCGGTCGGGTCACTGCTGGTTGGAACTGACGAGTTTATCCGGACGGCGCATCGCTGGCGCAAGGTCTGTGGCGGCGGCCTGCGGCAGGCCGGGCTGCTCGCCGCCGCCGGCCTGGTGGCGCTGCAAGATCAGCTGCACCGGCTGGTGATTGATCACGACACCGCCCGGCAGCTCGCCGAAGAATTGTCAGTTATCGAAGAGCTGTCGATCGACCTTGACAGCGTTCAGACCAACATGGTTTTCATCGACTGCGCCCCTGAGCTGCAGCCGCCGCTGAAGGAGTTTCTGCAGGCACACGGAGTGCTGATCGGCGGTTATGGCAACCTGCGGCTGGTGACCCATCTGGATGTCGCCGCAGAGGATATCCCGCTTGTGGTTACGGCCTTCAAGCAGTTCTTTGCTGCGAGCGGAGGTTGACTTTCACTCCTGCTGTGGGCTCTTGATCAGGCGGTGTTTGATGCGGTGGGTGACCAAGCCGACGGTCAGCAGCACCAGCGGGATAGAGCAGGCCAGCAGGACTTTTTTGTCCAATCCCCAGTTTTCCAGCGGCAGGCCGTTGAGCAGGTAACTGATCAGGCCGACCAGGTAATAACTGATGGCGGCGATCGACAGCCCTTCAACGGTCTCCTGCAGGCGAAACTGCAGTTCGCTGCGCTTGTTCATCGCTGAAAGCAACGAGCGGTTCTGGTCCTGCACATTCAGGTTAACCCGGGTGCGCAGCAGGTCGCTGGCACGTTCGATCCGCTTGGAAAGATCCTCCATCCATTTCTGCAGGGATTCACAGGTGCGCAACGCCGGATCAAGCCGGCGGCTCATGAATTCCCCCATCGACAGATGTCCGTTGACCGCCGCTTCACCCATGCCGTTCAGCCGGTCTTTGACCAGGTCATGATAGGCGCGGGTCGCCGAAAAGCGGCGATTGGTTTCCGCCCGGTGCTTTTCCAGCTTGGCTTCAATGCCGGTCAATTTCTCCAGCAGCTCCCGTTCAGCGCGGCTGCTGTCAAGGTTGGTGACGACCGTTAGAATCTCTGCCAGCTGATGGTCCATCTCAACCAGTTGTGGTGCAATCCGCTTGGCGATCGGCAGGGAGAGCAGCGCCAGCAGCCGGTAGGTCTCCATCTCCATCAGTCGGCGTGACAGCTGCCCCATCTGCGTTGCGCTGAGGTTGGTATTGCGGATGATGAAACGTCCGTAACCATCACCATGCAGTTTGAAAGCGGTATAAAGTTCGGCCTTGCCCTTTTTCGCTTCGCTGACAATGACCTGATGCCCCTCAAAGTAACGGGAGATGGCATCACCCTGATAATTGAGCTGCTGGTCGTCGACAACGATGTGGAAGGCTGAAACCATCTGCCCTGGCAGGGCTTTCACCCAGTCGGCCGGCAGCAGGTCGATGGCAGTGTGGACGAAAGGCTGTTCAGCGACCGGCGTCGGCTGCATGATCGTCAGGGTGTAAAACTCGACGTGCCGCTCCCAGTGAATGGTGAATTTACCGAAATCCTGATGGTAGGCGACCGCGCCGGCTTGCGGCGTATTGACCCCATAGCGGCGGCAGAGATCACAAATCAGGTCGAACGACTTTGCCAGCTCGGGTTGCTGGGCAATGGCCGCCATGTGGGTCACCAGTTGCGGGGTGCCGAGATCATTAAACGGGCGGATATGCAGTTCGTTGTAGAGGGCATCGCGCAGCGGATGCAGCTGGTACTTTATTTCTCTGGATGTCGGCATGAACGCCCTTCCTTGTGATGATATAAATGCAGTTCAGATTTTCATGAGAGTCTAACGCCGCAGCGGTTCTGCAGGCAATATGCCGATGGAAATTTAATTGAACTTCTGGTTTTCCTGCTCCTGCACGCGGATGAAGGTGGTGCGCTTGGTCAGCTCTTTCAGTGCGCCCGCGCCAACATAGGTGCAGGCCGAGCGGACGCCGCCGAGGATATCCTTCACTGTCTCCGCCACAGGTCCACGGTAGGGGACTTCAACGGTTTTCCCCTCCGAGGCACGGTATTCCGCAATCCCGCCGACGTGCTTTTCCATCGCCGTGGCCGAGCTCATGCCGTAGAACAGTTTGTACTGCTGGCCGTCGCGTTGTACCAGCTGTCCGCCGCTTTCATCGTGACCGGCAAACATGCCGCCGAGCATGACGAAGTCGGCGCCGCCGCCGAAGGCCTTGGCGACGTCGCCGCCGCAGGTGCAGCCGCCGTCCGAGATAATCCGGCCGCCCAGGCCGTGGGCCGCATCGGCGCACTCGATGACCGCCGAAAGCTGCGGGTATCCGACCCCGGTCTTGACCCGGGTGGTGCAGACCGAGCCCGGTCCGATGCCGACCTTGACGATGTCGGCGCCGGAGAGGATCAGTTCCTCGACCATCTCCCCGGTGACCACGTTACCGGCAACGATCGTTTTATCGGGAAAGCTGTCGCGCACCTGCTTGACGAAATCGACGAAAGCTTCGGCATAGCCGTTGGCGACATCGATGCAGATGAACTCCAACTGCGGGTGCTGTTCGATAATCTTCTGCATGTTGTTGAAGTCGGCGTCGGCGGTGCCGGTGCTGACCATGATCCGCTGGTAGATGCTCGCATCGCGGTTTTTCAGAAAAGCCGCCCACTGTTTGCTGCTGTAGTGTTTGTGGATGGCGGTCAATAAGCCGAACTCGGCAAGCGCCGCGGCGATTTCAAAGGTGCCGACCGTGTCCATGTTGGCGGCGATCACCGGCGTCCCGTGCCACTGCCGCTTGCTGTGCAAAAAGGTGAATTCCCGTTCCAGGTTGACCTGCGCCCGGCTTCTTAAGGTGGAACGTTTCGGGCGGATCAGGACATCTTTAAAGCCGAGTTTCAGATCGGTTTCTATGCGCATATGTTGCTCCTGTGACGATTGTCATTACCGAGATTGTTTCTGAAGCAGAAACGTTGCACCCGCATCTTAACAAATCATTCTGCCACGGTTGCAAAATTATAATCGATTTTGTTGTCCCCCGGATTTATCAGCCTTGTCGTCGGTCCGGTAATCTCCCCCCTGTTTGCTATACTTTGAAGGCATAGTCGCTGATTTAAGGGGGTTTTATGGCTGACCGGCTGCTTGATGCCGTAATCCGGCTGGAAAATCAGATTCAGCAGCAGCTGCAGCAGGAGCAGGCCAGGGCCGATGCCTGGCTGGCCGGGGTGCGAGCCGAGCAGCAGACCGAACTGCAGCAGGTCGAACAGCAGCAGGCGGCAGAGAATGACCGGTTGATGGCCGCCGCCCGGCAGCAGGCGAGTGATCGGGCCGCTGAGCTGGTTGCCGCTGAAATGCAGTACTGTACCCGTCTGGAGGAACTCAGTGACGAAACCCTGCTGCAGGTTCTGAACAGACAGCTTGTCGCGCCCTTGGTTAATCCGTCCGGAGAGCAACCGGCGTAAAAATCGAGTCACCGGAGCCAGGCGATGATCATCAAGATGTCCAAGGTTGAGATAGTCGGCCCAAGGGAACATCTGCTGGCCGCACTAGAACTGTTACGGGGGAAGGGCGTCTTTCACCCGGAAGCGGATCGCCTCGGCTTTGTTTCAGAGGCAGAAGAGAAAAACGTCCGTGAACTGCTGCTGGATGAAGAGACCGTCGGCGAAAAACTTTTTTTCACCTCTCTGCAGGAGCGGATCAACGAACTGCTCGCCTGCCTCCCCGATCTGCCTACCCGTACCAGCTATCTACAGCCTCTGCCGATCATCGATGTCCTGAACGAGCTGGTCGATAAACACCTTGCCGACTGCCGCAACCGACAGCAACAGCTGCAGAGTTTGCGCGAAGAACTCGAAGCCATCGCACGCTATCTGCGCTTCTGGACGGTTCTTGAGCCGTTGGTCGCGGAGGTCGGAGATCACTCGCAGCTGGCGTTTTTCGGTGTGACGGTGCGCAATCCAGCAGAAATTTCTGCCCTGCAACAGCTGCTGGAACAGCAGAGCCAGGGGCGTTGCCGACTGACCACCGCCAGTATCGACGATGGCAGTTATGTCGGCCTGATTACCACCGATCAGGGGATGGAGGAACAGCTGAAACGCCTGCTTTCCTCAGAACAGGTACCCGAGCTGGCGCTGCCGGAGGAGCTGGCGCAGCTGCCGTTCCGTGAAAAGAGCGGCGCCCTGCGTCAAGTGCAGCAGAAAACCCAGGCCCGGTTGCAGCAGCAGAGCGCAGAGCTGGAGACCTTTGCCCGACGCTGGCTGCCGATCTACCGTCAGGCGCTGAGCTGGCTGGCCGACCGGCTATCCCTCTATCATGCAACCGCCTCGGCCTATGAAACCCGCCAGTGTTTCCTGATTCATGGCTGGATGGCAACCGAGGGGGTGGAGGAGCTGCAGCGCAGTCTGGCCGATCAGTTTCAGGGGCAGGTAGTGTTAAGCGTGCTGGAAATGCGCCTGGAGGATTTCGACCGGGTGCCGGTGCTGTTGCGCAATCCGCTCTACTTCAAGCCCTTCGAGCTGTTCGCCCGGCTGCTGCCGCTGCCCAGGTACAGTTCCTACGATCCGACCCCATTTCTCGGCCTGTTCTTTCCGCTGCTGTTCGGCATGATTCTAGGCGATATCGGTTACGGGCTGCTGCTGGCGCTGCTGGCCGGGGTGCTGATCCGCTTTTTCTCTAGCCACGCCAACCTGCTGGATGGCGCCAAAATCCTCGGGGTCTCGGCGGCCTACACGATCCTCTTCGGCATTCTGTTCGGCGAGCTGTTCGGCAATCTTGGCGAGCAGTATTTTCATCTGCAGCCGCTCTGGCAGGAGCGCAGCCAGGCGATTGTGCCGATGATCGTCTTTGCGATTTCGGTCGGCACTGCGCATGTGCTGCTCGGGCTGCTGCTCGGCATCCGTTACGATTTCAAACGCCGGTTGCGGCGCGAAGCGACGGTCAAGATCATCAACCTGCTGCTGATTGTCCTCTGCGGCCTCTGGCTGCTCGGTACCCGGATGCCCGAACCCTGGGCGCTGGCGGCGCCGCTGTTGATTATCATCCTGCTGCTGGTGCCGGTGTTGATTGTTGCCGGTGGTCTGCTGGCACCGCTGGAGTTGCTCAAGAGTTTCGGCAATATCATCTCTTATGTGCGGATCATGGCGATCGGTCTTTGCTCGGTGCTGCTGGCGCAGGTCGCCAATCAGCTGGGCGGGATGACCGGTGACCTGGTGGCCGGATTTCTGGTCGCCGGGGTGCTGCACTTTTTTAACCTGCTGCTCGGGGTGTTTGCGCCGACTGTGCACGCCCTGCGGCTGCACTATGTCGAATTTTTCGGCAAGTTCCTCGAGTTCGGCGGCCGGCAGTTCAAGCCGCTGGATAAGAAAAAATAACCAGCCCGTGCGGCGCCCATAAGCCGCAGATAAAGGAGGTCAAATCATGGAAGACAAGGTATTGCTGGCATTTGCGGCGGCTCTGGCCGTGGGGATTCCGGCCATCGCAACCGCCTGGGCGCAGTCGCGGATCGGCGCCGCCGGGGCTGGAACCCTGGCGGAAAAGCCCGAACTGACCGGCACCATCATCATTCTGCTAGCGATTCCGGAGACCATGGTGATTCTCGGTTTCGTCGTCGCGGCGATGATTCTGGTTCTGTAAGGCGATGGGACAGCGGGAACTTGAAGCTGCCCTGCGCCGTGACGGCGAAAGCAAGGCAGCTGAGATCTGGCGCAGCGTTGAGGCTGAAGCCGAACAGTTACGCAGCGAAGCCGCGCAGAGCCTCGAGCGGCAGCGCCATGCGGCCCACGAACGCCGACAGCGTAAAATCGCCGCGCTGCAGGATGCGGCGCTGGCTGCTGCCCGAAAACAAGCGCAGCACAGCCGACTGGCGGTCGAAGGCGCTCTGGCGTTACGCCTGAAACAGCAGGCCGAAGGGCTGCTGGAAGGGCTGGCGGCTGCCGGTGGTGCGCAGCTGTTTCAACGGCTGGCGGCGGAACTCCCCGCATTTCCCTGGCAGCAGGTGAGAATCCATCCGCGGGACGAAGCCTGTGCCAGAGAGGTGTTTCCCGAGGCAGAAGTGCTGCCCGGTAAAAAGATCAGTGCCGGGCTGGAAGTGTTGGGTGACGACGGCAGAATTCAGATTATCAACACGCTGGAAAAGCGGCTTGAGCATCTCTGGCCGGAACTGTTGCCGGAGCTGTTCAAAGAGCTGCGGCAAATGGCAGGTGACGATGAAGCTGTTGCGTGAAATAGCAATCGTCGGAGCACCCGACGATTACCTGTATGCGCGCATCCGCAGTCGGCGGGCGGCTCTTGACACCAGCGGTCGCGGTAGCTGGTCGGGCCCGGCCGAGCCGCGGTTGGCGCTGCGTGCCGAATATCGCTGGGTTTACAGCCAGTTGAATCAGCGCTCGCGGCGTAAGCTGCTGCCGTTGTTCGAATATGCCGAGTTGCGGACGCTGGTGATCGCACTGCGCTATCTGGCCGCCGAAGAACATTCAGAGAAAACGGCGCAGCTGCAGTTAAGTCTGCTGCAACCGCAACTGCGGAAGCTGCTGCTGGGGACTGAGCCGATCAGCGTGGTCCTCAGCGCCTTGCAGCGAATGCTGGCTGCTGATTATCCCTATTTTTCCGGGCTGCTGGAGACCTATCTGCGGCAGGGGCCGGGCGGGCTGGAGCAGGCGCTGCTCGGCGGCTGTCTGCAGCGAGCGGTAAAAACCACGCGCTGCCGGCCGGTGCGTGAACTGCTGGTCTATCTGCTCGATATGCGCAATCTGTTGGCAGTTTATAAACATCTGCACTGGCAGGTGACCGCGCCGCCACCGTTGTTGAGCGGCGGCGAACTGGAAACGGCGTTGCTGAAAAAAATCTGGGCCGCCGGCGATCTCTCCGGATTGTTGAACCTAGTGGTCAAACGCGCCGGTCAGCCGGGCGATCCGGAAAAAACTGGTGTGGAGGATTTTCTGTTACAGGGCTTATCGAGCAAGTTACGCCGGGGCGGACGTGAACCGTTGCAGTTGGCGCTGCTGCTCGATTATCTCTGGCGCTGCCAGCTGGCGGCACGAAATCGTGGCCTGCTTTTGAGCGACGCCGTGGTTCCGGTTCGGCCGCTGCCGGTGGAGGTGGCGAAATGACCGAGGTGGTCTTTATCACCGCAGAAGACGCGCGCTACGGTTTCAGTCTGGCGGGGGTGCAGCAGTTGACGGTCGCGCCGGAGCGAGCCGAAGAGTTATTGCGCCAGACCATTGTCGACGCCGACGTCGGGGTGGTGGTGATCGATGAGCGGCTGGTCCGATCGATCGATGCCAAATACTTCAGCGAACTCGAAAAAAGCTGGCGTGGCCTGCTGGTCACCCTGCCGGCACCTGAGCTATTGGCCGAAGGGGAGGATTACCTGCAGCGGCTGATCAGAAGGGCGCTCGGTTATCATGTGAGGTTGCAGCTATGAAGGGTGTGGTGACCAGTATTTCCGGAGCAACGGTCAGCGTCGATATCCGCGGTCTGCAGCTCTACGACCGGGTCTATATCGGCCATGCCCGGCTCTCCGGAGAAGTGGTCCACCTGGAAAAAACCTCGACCACGGTACAGGTCTTTGAGGATACCCACGGCCTCAGCATCGGCGAGCCGGCAGAAGGCACGCGGGCGCCCTTAACCGTCAGTCTCGGTCCCGGGCTGCTGGGCGGGATTTTTGATGGTCTGCAGCGGCCGTTGCCGGCACTGCAGCAGGCAACCGGCGCTTTTTTGCAAACCACGCGGGAGATTCTGCCGATCGACCTGCAGCGCCAGTGGGATTTTACCCCGTCCAAACAGCCCGGTGAAACCGTTGCCGCCGGCGAGGTTTTCGGCTCCGTCGCCGAGGGGCACCTGCAGCATCCGCTGTTTGCCAGCCATGCCGGTGAGCTCGAAACGATTACGCCAGGCACCTTTTCGCTGCATGAGCCGCTGGCGGTGCTCAAAGGGGGGCAGAAACTGTTCGGCTGGCAGAGCTGGCCGGTGCGGCGGCCGCGCGTCAGCGGCGGCAAGCGTCCGGCTGAAACTCCCCTGATCACCGGTCAGCGCTGCATCGATTTTCTGTTTCCGATGCTCAAAGGCGGGGTGGCGATCATCCCCGGTGGCTTCGGCACCGGCAAAACCGTGCTTGAGCAATCGATCGCCAAATTCGCCGATACCGACGTGGTGGTCTATGTCGGCTGCGGCGAACGTGGCAACGAGATGGCCGGGCTGCTGCGCGAATTCGGCGAACTGCTTGACAGCGCCGGACGGCCGCTGCTGGAGCGGACCATCGTCGTCGCCAACACTTCGAACATGCCGGTAGCGGCGCGTGAATCCTCGATCTTCACCGCTGTGACCATGGCCGAGTACTACCGCGACATGGGCTACGATGTGCTGTTTCTTGCCGACAGCCTGTCGCGCTGGGCCGAAGCGCTGCGTGAAATCTCCGCGTCGCTGGAAGAGATCCCTGGCGAAGAGGGCTACCCGACCTACCTCAGTTCGCGGCTTGCCGCCTTCATCGAACGCGCCGGGGTGGTCGAAACAGCGCTCGGCAAGCCGGGTTCGCTGAGCATGATCCTGGCGGTTTCGCCGCCCGGCGCCGATTTCTCCGAACCGGTGACGCAGGCCTGCCTGAGGGCGGCCGGGGCTTTTTATCTGCTGGATACCGCTCTGGCGCACAGCCGGCATTTTCCGGCGATCCACTGGACACAGAGCTATTCGTTGTTCGCGGCTCAAGGTAGTACCTATTTCTGCCGCGAGGTTGATGAGCGCTGGCCGGAGCTGCAACGTCGTTGCCGCGATATTCTGCAGCAGGAGGATGCGCTGCGCGAGGTGGTCGAGGTGGTCGGCATGGAAGGGCTGCAGGATCAGGATCGACTGTTGATGTCCGCTGCTGAGCGGGTACGGCGCGATTTTCTCTGCCAGAACAGCTTCACAGAAGATGCGTTTTCGGCGCCGGCGCAGACGGCGCAGCGGATTTCCGAGATCATTGAAAACTACGCTCAGGCCTTGAAACGGTTACAGCAGGGGGAACTGTTAGCCGACATCCTCAAAGGGGGCGATGATGCGTCTGGCTGAACACTGCTACCGATCGGTCTGTGCAATCCGCGGGCCGCTGGTGTTTGTCGAGCGGGTCTTTGCGGCGCGCATCGGCGAAAGCGTGACCCTGCTGGCGCCGAACGGTCAGGCGCTGGACGGAGAGGTGCTGAAGATCGACACCGAACAGGTGCTGATTCAGGTCTTCGGCGAGACCCACGGCCTCGATCTGGAAAAGACCAGCGTTACTTTTCACGATTCGGTCAAGCGTGCGCCCCTGTCGCGGCATTGTCTGGGGCGGACCTTCAACGGTTCTTTCGCGCCGATCGACGGTGCGCCGATGTACATTCCCGAGCGCTGGCAGGCGGTCTCCGGGGTGCCGATCAACCCGGTCGCGCGGGAATATCCGCGTGAGATGATCGAGACCGGCATCTCCGCCATCGATGGCCTGAATAGCCTGATCAAGGGGCAGAAACTGCCGATCTTCTCCTGCGCCGGATTGCCGGCCCAGCAGCTGGTGGCACAGATTCTCTCGCAGGCGCGCCTGGCCGGGGAAGGGGAATTCGTCGTGGTGTTTGTCGCCCTGGGTCTCTCCTATCATGAATATCATTTTTTTCAGCAGACTCTGGAGCAGATGCCGAGCCGCTTTGTCGCCTTCTTCAATCTGGCCGGCGAGCCGGTGGTTGAACGGCTGCTGGCGCCGCGGCTGGGGCTGACGGTGGCTGAGGACCTGGCGTTCCATCATCAGATGGACGTGCTGGTGATTGTCAGCGACATGACCAACTACTGCGATGCCCTGCGGGAAATTTCCACCTCACGCGAAGAGCTGCCGGGGCGGCGCGGCTACCCCGGTTACATGTATTCCGATCTGGCTTCGCTTTACGAGCGGGCCGGGCGGTTGCTGGATCGGCCGGGTTCGGTGACCATGCTGCCGGTGCTGACCATGCCGGAGGATGACATCGCCCACCCCATCCCCGACCTGACCGGTTACATCACTGAAGGGCAGATTGTGCTGTCGCGCGAGATGCAGCAGAAGGGCATCTTCCCGCCGATCGATGTGCTCCCCTGTCTGTCACGGCTGATGCAGCACGGCATTGGCGAGGGGCAGACCCGCGCCGATCACCGGCAGATTGCCAACCGGCTCTATCAGAGTTACGCCAAAGGGCGCGAGCTGCGCAAGCTGGCGGCAGTGGTTGGAAAGGAGGGGTTGCTCGAGGAGGATCAGACGATGCTGGCGATGGCCGATGACTTCGAGCGCCGTTTCGTTCATCAGGGGGAGCAGCGCCGCGACATCTTGCAGACGCTTGATCTGGGGCTGGAACTGCTGGAAGAGTACAAGGTGGAGCTGTCATGATTCAGGCGACCAGAAGCAATCTGCTGCTGCTGAAGGACCGCCGCAAGACGGTGGTCAACTGCACCGGCATTCTCAAAGGGCGGCGGCAGGCGCTGATCAAGAAGTTTCTCGAAATCGGCCGGCCGCTGCTCGCCTCGCGCGAGGAGACCCGGCGGCGCTATGGGCAGGGTATCGAAGAGCTGCAGACCAGTCTGGGGCTGGAGGGGCAGGATTATATCGCTTCGCTGGCGCTGATCAGCCAGCGCCATCTGGGGGTGGAAGTGGTGGAAATGAACCTGCTCGGCCTGAAATATCGTGACCTGACCGAGGTCGAAACGGCCAGCCGGTCCTTGGTCGAGCGTGACTACGATTACCCGGCCGTGACCCCGCATCTGGATGAAGCGCTGCAACTGTTCGAAGCGATTATCGAAGAGATGCTGGCGATGGCCCGCTACGAGGGGATGTTCCGTCGGCTTGGCGAAGAGTTGCTGCGGATCACCCGACGGATTCGGGTGCTGGAGGAGCGGGTGCTGCCGGGTTTGCAGGGCGATATCCGCGAGATCGGTCATTATCTGGCCGAGCGCGAGCGCGAGGCTTACTATCGGATGAAGATGTTCAAGGGGTACAGCGCGCGGCGGCGGGCTCAGTAGATCAGCGTGGCTTTCGGGTTGATAATCACCAGCACCTCAAAACATTCCAGGTTGGCATCCATCGCCAGCAGGCCGAGTTCTTCACCGGTCAATTCCATGCCATTGAGCTTGGTCGCTTCCAAGGTTTCCAGATTCTGCTGTTTGCCATCTTTTAGTTCGGGCTCCACGCAGTCGGTCAGGCGTAAGGCCAGATTCAGGATATTGGCCTCAGCACTGTAATCGTCGGCGGACTCCGGCTGGTTCTGGTAGCGCACCGGCTGCCAGAGATTTTTCGGCAACTGCCAGCTCTCCAGCAACGCCGCACCCAGCTCCGCTGAGCCGAACCCCAGTCTCTGTGTCGTCACTTCGTTGAAGCTCTGTCCAGTTTCTTCGGCGCGTTGGAAAATCTCCTTCGCCTGATTCGGCAAGCTGCTGATCAGCACCAGTCGCCCGACGTCATGCAGCAAGCCGGATAAAAACATCGACTCGCCCTTGCCGCCCTGATTGAGCAGCGCCAGCTTTTTGGCCACCAGACCGCAATAGACGCTGCGGTGCCAGAAGCTGTCCATGTTGATCATTTCCGCCGGGATGTCATCGAAGGCCTGAGTGACGGTGGCGGCCATCAGCAGGGAGCGCAGTTCGTCGGTGCCGATCAGGGTGATCGCACGTGATACGGTATCGACTTGTGCGGGGAAGCTGTAAAAGGCGCTGTTGACCAGTTTCAGCAAGCGGGCGGCAAGCGCCGGGTCATGATTGATGACTTCGCCGATCTCTCTGGCGTTGGCCGTCGGGGAGTTGAGCAGTTCGTTGGCGCGAAGGACCGCATCCGGCAGCGAGACCAGATTGTGCATCCCTTTGATGATATCTTCAGCTGTCATGGTGTCGTTCCTTCGTCGCGGGTTGTTTGCTGTTGCTAATAATAGCGGCATTTGCCGTCGTTTGCCAATCATTCTAATCCGTCCAGTATAGCAGTCCGCTGCGCTTAAGCCAGGCGCTGCCGTAGCAGAAAGCTGCCCATAAACAGTCCACAGGCGGCAACCACAATAGAAGGCCCGGCCGGGGTGTCCCAGGTGAAGGAACCGTACAGGCCGCCAACAACCGCGAGGCAACCGATCAGGCTGGCGAGCAGCGCCATGATTTCAGGATTGCCGGCAAAGCGGCGCGCGGTCGCGGCCGGGATAATCAGCAGCGAGGTGACCAGTAACAGCCCGACTACCTTCATCATCACCGCGACGGTCAGGGCGATCAGGGCGAGAAACGCCCAGTTGATCCGTTCGACCGGCAGCCCTTCAACCCGTGCCAGATCTTCATGGATGGTGATCGCCAGCAGCGGCTTCCAGATGAACAGCAGTCCGGCCAGGGCCAGTCCGCCGCCACCGTAAATCCACCAGAGATCGGCGCTGCCAATAGCGAGGATATCCCCGAACAGGTAGGCGAGCAGGTCGACCCGGACATCCTGCAGGAACGCCAGCACCACCAGCCCCAGCGAGAGGGCGCCGTGGGAAAAAATCCCCAGCAGGGTGTCGCTTGACAGTTGCTTCTGGCGTTGGCCGAAAAACAGCAGCAGCGCCAGCAGCTGGCAGATCAGCAGAATCCCCAGAGTCAGATTCAGCTGCAGCAGAAAGCCGAAGGCGACGCCGAGCAGCGCCGAGTGGGAGAGGGTGTCGCCGAAATAGGCCAGCCGCCGCCAGACGATAAAAGAGCCGAAGGGGCCGGCGACCAGCGCCACACCAAGCCCGCCCAGCAGGGCGCGCAGCAGAAAATCATCGATCATCGGCAGTCTCCGTGTTCCGTACAGTTGTCATGCCGGTGCGCCCGGTCGTGGGTGTAGATCGCCAGATGCTGCACCGCCAGCGGGCCGAACAGCTCCAGGTAGGCTGGATCGTTGCTGACGATCTCTGGCGTGCCGCTGCAGCAGATGTGGCGATTGAGACAGAGCACCCGGTCGGTGGCGGCCATCACCAGGTGCAGGTCGTGCGAGACCATCAGCACCGAGCAGTTGCGCTGCTCGCGAATGCGGGTGATCAGTTGATAGAGCTCGATCTGACCATGCACATCGACCCCCTGAACCGGTTCGTCAAGCACCAGCAGGTCCGGTTCGCGCATCAGTGCCCGCGCCAGCAGCACCCGCTGCAGCTCGCCGCCGGAAATGTTCTGCAGCGGCGATTCAAGCACGTGCGCCGCGCCGACTTCTTTCAGCAGCGGTAGCACCTTGTCGCGCTGCTGATTGCCGGTCAGGGTCAGAAAGCGCTTCACCGACAGCGGGAAGGTCGGGTCGATGTGCAGGCGCTGCGGCATGTAGCCGATGTTGATCCCCGGCTGCCGCTGCACCGTACCGGTGGTCGGCGCCAGCAGTCCCAGGGCGATCCGCAGCAGGGTGGTTTTGCCGGCGCCGTTGGGGCCGATAATGGTGAGGATTTCGCCCCGGCCGATCTTCAGGTCGACCTGCTTCAGCAGCTGTCGTTGTCCGACAAACAGATCGACCGCAGTGAGTTCCAGCAGGTTGTTGTCAGTCACGCCGGACTCCTTTTGCGACAGCTGGGGCAGAGGCCCATGATTTCGACGGTCTGACGACTGGTGACAAACCCCGATTCTGCGGCGCTTTTTTCGATGACGCAGGTGATCGCCGCGACATCGAGTTCGGCCAGGGTTTTACAGGATTCGCAGATAAGAAACTGCCCGTCGTGCGGCTCTCCTGGATGGGCGCAGCCGACATAGGCGTTCAGTGAGGCGATGCGGTGCACCAGCCCCAGTTGCTGTAAAAAATCAAGCGCCCGGTAAACGGTCGGCGGCGCGGTGCGGCCATCCTGCTGCAGCAGTTCGAGAACTTCATAGGCGCCGATCGGCTTGTGCTGCTGCCAGACCAGCTCGAGCACGCGGCGGCGGATTGTGGTAAACCGCTGCTGCTGCTGTTGGCAGAGCAGCTCGGCCCGGTCCAGGGCTTCAGATATGCAGTTTTGATGGTGCTGAGCATCCTGGCAGGTAAACGCCGCCTGCGGTGTCTCGGTCATAAAAAACTCCTGATCAACTTGATTTCAGATAGTGTTATATTATAACGTTCCAGATGTGTCCGTCAATGTCCTGCTATTGGAGTCACCGGTATGAAAAAAACTCTGCTGCCCTGTTTGGTGGTTTTTTGTGTTTTCTGTCTGACGAGTACGGTCTTAGGCGCGCAGCCATCGGCGCCCCAGGTGGTGGTCAGCATCAAGCCGATCCATGCGCTGGTCGCCGGAGTGATGCAGGGGGTCGGTGAGCCGCAACTTTTGCTCAAGGGGGGTGGTTCTCCGCACGGCTATGTCCTGCGTCCATCAGAAGCGCGGGCGCTGTCGCGCGCCGATCTGATCATCTGGGTCGGTCACCAGCTGGAGACTTTTCTCGAAAAGCCGCTTGAAACTCTGGGGAAGAACGCCCGGCAACTGGAGCTGAGCGAGGCATTGCAGTCGCAACTGCTGCCGCTGCGCGAGCAGGGCAACTGGGAATCTCACACGCATGATGAGCCTGCGGGGCATGTGACGGCAGAAGAAATGAATCCGCATCTCTGGCTGGATCCGCTGCTGGCGAAGCAGCTGGTTATGCAGGTTGCAGAGGTTCTGGCTGAGATTGATCCGTTGCACCAACAGCAGTACCGGCAGAATGCCGGGCAGCTGCTGACGCGGCTTGATCTTCTTCATCGCCAGTTGCAGGTGAAGCTAGCTCCGGTCAAAGCGATCCCCTATGTGGTGTTTCACGACGCCTACCAGTATTTTGAGAGTGCCTACGGTCTCAATGCAGTCGGTTCGATCGCGGTCGATCCGGAACGCCAGCCGGGTGCTAGGCGAATTCTGCAGATGCGGGAGAAGATCACCCGTCTGCAGGCCCGTTGTGTTTTCAGCGAACCGCAGTTCGAGCCACGGTTGCTGGCCACGCTGATCGAAGGGACCGAAGCCCGCACCGGGATTCTCGATCCGCTTGGCGCCGAGCTGCCGGCCGGACCGGAGACATATTTTCTGCTGTTGAACCGTTTGGCGGATGATCTGTTGCGTGGGTTGCAGTGAAATTAATTTCTTTATTGCCGAAAATCAGACTCTGAATAATTTCCTGTATATTATTGGTTTGTTATAGCGAATTTCTGTTGCTGTTGCGCGTCGGTTTTAACCGTCCGGAAGGCCGGTTTGCAGTTGACCGGCGTTTCGCAACGGTGGTAAATTCCCCTGACAAATTTACAACCGATCAGTGCCTTTATGGTTGATCGGTTTTCTTCTTTTTACTCCCTGAATTTTTCCGCCGGAAATTATGGAACACGCCAACTTCGTTCATCTGCATCTGCACAGTCAGTACAGTCTTCTCGACGGCGCTATCAAGCTGGACGAGCTGGTCGCCCGCGCCAAGCAGTACAAGATGCCGGCGGTTGCGGTGACCGACCACGGCAACATGTTCGGCGCGGTTGAATTTTACAGCAAGGCGATGGCCGGCGGCATCAAGCCGATCGTCGGCTGCGAGGTCTATGTTGCGCCCGGTTCGCGTTTTACCAAGGGGAACGCACGTGGCTCTTCGGAAGCTTCGTACCATCTGGTGCTGCTGTGCATGAATCTGACCGGCTACAAGAACCTCTGTCGGTTGATCTCTACCGCTTACCGTGAAGGGTTCTACTATAAGCCGCGTATCGACTGGGAGCTGCTGACCACCCACAACGAGGGGCTGATTGCGCTCTCGGCCTGTCTTGGTGGCGAGCTGCCGACCCTGATCAACCTTAATCAGTCGGGCGAGGCGCTGGAGCGGGCCCGGCTGATGGCTGAGATTTTCGACGATAACCGCTTTTACCTCGAATTGCAGGAGAACTACCTGCCGGAACAGGCCAAGGCGAACGCCGGGCTGGTTTCCATCGCCAAAGAGCTGAACCTTCCGCTGGTGGCAACCAACGATTGTCACTATCTGACCCGCGAAAATGCTTTTGCCCACGAGGTGCTGCTCTGCATCCAGACGGGCAAAACCATGGACGATCCGAACCGGATGCGTTTTTCCAACGACGAGTTTTACGTTAAGACTCCCGACGAGATGATCGCGCTGTTCAAGGATCATCCGGACGCGATCGCCAACACGGTGAAGATCGCCGAGCGTTGTAATCTTGAACTCGATTTCTCTACCTACCACTTCCCGCAATACGAAAAGCCGGCCGACCGGACGCTTGACGAGGAGCTGCAGGTGCAGAGCGAAGCCGGGCTGGAAGAGCGGCTGGCAGAAATCCGCCTGTTGCGTGAACTGAGCGCCGAGCAGGAGCAGGTCTACCGTGACCGGCTGGCCGAAGAGCTGGCCTGTGTCAAGCAGATGGGCTTTCCTGGTTACTTTCTGATTGTTGCCGATTTTATCAACTGGGGCAAAGACAACGACATTCCGGTCGGTCCCGGGCGGGGTTCGGCGGCCGGTTCTCTGGTGGCCTTCGCGATCCGGATTACCGACATCGACCCGATCCCCTATAACCTGCTGTTCGAGCGGTTCCTCAATCCGGAACGGGTTTCGATGCCGGATATCGACGTCGACTTCTGTATCTATGGCCGCGAGCGGGTGATTGACTATGTGCGCGAGAAGTATGGTCCGGAGAACGTCGCCCAGATCATCACCTTCGGGACCATGCAGGCCAAGGGGGTGTTGCGCGACGTCGGGCGGGCATTGAATATCCCGTATGGCGAGGTCGATAAAATCGCCAAGCTGGTTCCTGGCGTACTCGGCATCACTCTGAAACAGGCGATCGAGCAGGAGCCGCAGCTGCGGGCGCTGATCGATAAAGACAAGAAGGTCGCCGAACTGACCAAGATCGCGCTGGCGCTGGAGGGGCTGACACGGCACGCTTCGACCCACGCCGCCGGGGTTGTGGTTACGCCGAAGCCGCTGCCGGAGTATCTGCCGCTTTATATCGACCCGAAATCGGGCGGGCAGGTCACCCAGTACCCGATGAGTTATGTCGAAAAGATCGGCCTGGTCAAGTTCGACTTTCTCGGTCTGAAAACCCTGACGGTTATTGAGAACGCGGTGCGGCTGATTCGTGCGGGAAAGGATCCCAAGTTCGATCTGAAGCTGGTGCGCGACGACGACAAAAAAACCTACGAGCTGCTCTCACGCGGCGAAACCACCGGCGTCTTCCAGCTGGAATCCTCGGGCATGAAGGAATACCTGGTCAAACTCAAGCCGAGCTGTTTCGAGGATCTGATCGCGATGGTGGCGCTTTATCGGCCGGGGCCGCTGGGGTCGGGGATGGTCGACTCCTTCATCAAGCGGAAGCATGGCGTCGAGCAGTTCAAGTATGATTTTCCGCAGCTCGAACCGATCCTCGATGACACCTACGGGGTTATCGTTTATCAGGAGCAGGTTATGCTGATCGCCCAGGTTCTGGGTGGCTACAGCCTCGGTGGCGCCGACCTGCTGCGCCGGGCGATGGGCAAGAAAAAACCGGAGGAGATGGCCAAGGAGAAGGTCAAGTTTCTGGCCGGGGCGAAGCAGAACAACCTCGATCTGAAAAAGGCCGAAGGGGTTTTCGACCTGATGGAGATGTTTGCGGCTTACGGTTTCAATAAGTCACATTCGGCCGCTTATGCGTTGATCGCCTATCATACGGCGTATCTCAAGGCCCACTACCCGGTGGAATTCATGGCCGCACTCTTGACCGAGGATATGGAGAATACCGACAAGGTCATTAAAAACATCAGCGAAGTGCGGTCGATGGGGATCGAGGTGCATCCGCCTGATATCAACCAGTCGGATCGTTCATTTACTGTATCGGCCGATTCGATGCGTTTCGGTCTGGGGGCGGTCAAGGGGGTCGGCGCGGCAGCGCTGGAATCGATCATCGAGGTACGTAAGGGCAAGCCGTTCAGTTCGCTGCAGGATTTCTGTGAGCGGGTCGATCTGCGTAAAGTGAACAAAAAGGTTGGTGAGGCGCTGATCAAATGCGGGGCCTACGATACCTTCGGCGGCAAACGGGCGCAGTTCATGGCCGCCCTTGAAGAGGCGATGGAGATTGGCCAGCGGCTGCAGAAGGAGCGCGAATCGGGGCAGGATTCGCTGTTCGGCAGCAGCGAAATTGTCTCCACCGCCGGAAACGGTTATGGTGTACTCCCCGACATCGAGGAGTGGGACGAAAAGCAGCTGCTCTCTTACGAAAAAGAGGCACTCGGATTTTACGTCACCGGCCATCCGCTTGACCGTTTCAGCGATTCAATCAAACGTTTCGCCACCTGCGAGACTGCCGGGTTGGCTGAGCGCAGCGACAAGGAAGAGGTACGGATTTGCGGAATCGTCTCGGGAATCAAAGAGTTGATGACCAAAAAAGGCGACCGCATGGCTTTCGTCAACCTCGAAGATCTGAGTGGCTCGGTGGAGATCGTTGTCTTCCCAGAGGTTTACGCCGCTTCGATGGAGTTGCTCAAGGGGGAGGAGCCGCTGCTGATTACCGGCGAGCTTGATGTCGGTGAGGAATCCTGTAAAATGCTCGCCAGTGCGGTTGTTTTGCTGCGCGATGTCAAAGAGACCATGACCGAACGGGTGCATATCCGTTTGACAACGCCGGGTCTGGATGAAATGCAGATGCGGCAACTGAAGGGGATTGTGCAGCGCTACCGCGGAAATTGTCAGGTCCGGCTGCATGTCGTCATTCCAAATCGCAGTGAAACAGTGATCTCACTGCCACCCTCGATGAAGATGGCCGCATCGGATGAGGCGATGGCTGATGCTGAAAAGATTTTTGGTTACAACGTCATGAAATTTGAATAAATCCGGAGATTCCGGAAATCTATGTCCAGCCGTGGACAGGGAGTAAACGCATGAACCAATACCTCGATTTTGAAAAGCCGATTGCCGACCTGGAAACCAAGATCGGTGAACTGCGCGAGTATTCGACCGACAGTGTCGATTTTTCCGGTGATATCAAAAAGCTGGAGAAGAAAGCCGACAAGCTCAAAACCGAAATCTATTCCAAATTGACCCGCTGGCAACGCACACAGTTGGCCCGCCACGCCAACCGTCCGCACACCGAGGATTATATCGAGCATATCTTCACCGATTTTTTCGAGGTCCATGGTGATCGCAACTTTCGCGATGACCCGGCGCTGGTCTGTGGTTTTGCCAAGCTTGATGGCAAGCCCTGTTGCGTGATCGGTCACCAGAAGGGGCGGAACACCAAAGAGAAGGTGCGGCGCAACTTCGGTATGCCGAACCCGGAAGGTTACCGCAAGGCGCTGCGAGTGATGCAGATGGCTGATCAGTTCGGTCTGCCGATTTTCACCTTTGTCGACACACCGGGCGCCTTCCCCGGCATTGGCGCTGAGGAACGCGGTCAGGCTGAAGCGATCGCCCGCAACCTGCGAGAAATGGCGATGCTTAAAGTACCGGTGATTGTGACCGTGACCGGCGAAGGCGGCTCCGGCGGTGCGCTGGCGATTGCCGTCGGCAACCGGGTGATGATGATGGAATACTCGGTCTACGCGGTTATTTCTCCGGAAGGCTGTGCCGCGATCCTCTGGAATGACGGCGCCAAAGGGCCGCAGGCTGCCGAGGCGCTGAAGCTGACGGCGGCTGATGTCGACAGTCTGAAAACGGTTATCGACGATGTCATTCCAGAACCGCTCGGCGGCGCCCATCAGGATCACCAGGCCGCGGCCGCAAGTCTAAAAAAATACCTGCTCAAGCATCTTGCCGAACTGGAAGGGCTGTCAGCCGAAGAGTTGATCGAACAGCGTTATCAGCGTTTCCGCGCGATGGCCGAGTTTGAAGAAGTTGAATAAGCCAGGGGGGTCGCGTTGCGTTTTATTCTGATCTGCCTGGGGTTGTTGCTGTTGGCGGGCTGCGGTGGGCACACAACCAGGGTCATCGATACTCCTGAGACCCGTGAATTGAAGGGGTGGCAGAAGCCCTATGAAGTCGATGGCAAGCGTTATCAGCCGCTGCGCGACCATCAGGGCTTTCGGCAAGCCGGACTGGCCAGTTGGTACGGCCAGCCGTTTCACGGTCGCAAAACCAGCAACGGTGAAATTTACGATATGTACGCCATGACCGCCGCCCACAAAACCTTGCCGCTTGGCGTGTCGGTGCGGGTCACTCATCAGGGCAGCGGCAAGTCGATTGTGGTGCGGGTGAATGATCGCGGTCCCTTTGTCGGAGCCCGGATTATCGATCTTTCATACGCTGCGGCTAGCCAACTGGGGATGGTCGATGCGGGGACCGCACCGGTTAAGATTGAAGCCCTCGGTTATCGGGGAACGACCGATGGTCAGGTCAGTTACAGCGCGCCGGTCAATTACGATGCCGGCAGCTTTGCTGTGCAGATCGGCGCTTTCAGCGTTGCGGCCAATGCCTCCCGGCTGGCGACGTCGATGCGCGAACGTCACGGCAAAGCAGAAGTGCAGACGGCCATACTTGATGGCCGGCAACTTTACCGCGTCCGGGTTGGCGATTATCGCTCACTGGAAAAAGCCGAACATGCAGCGCTTGATTTCAGCCGCAGCGGCTTTCCGAACAGTTTTGTCATTGCCTTTGATTGAAAGATGCCGGCATGCCGCTTAAAGAAGTATTCAAAGGGATAAAGTCTTTTGCCAAGGACGCCGTAATCGGTGGTCTGACTTTCCTGCTCCCTTTCGGAATCCTGATATTCACCTTCACCTGGTTGTTTAATTTGCTGACCGGCTTGTTTTCACCGCTGATCAAGCTGATTGTTGACAATACCGGCTCGGAACTCTTTGTCGCCGAAATTCTGGCGATTCTTTTTCTGGTCGTCGGCTGTTTCACGATCGGAGTTTTTATCCGCACCAAAGCCGGCGACCTGATCTTTAATTGGCTGGAAAAGCTGTTGTTGAGCCCGGTGCCTGGCTACAGCTTTATTAAAGATACGGTCTCACCACTTTTCAGTGGCAAGAAGACCGCGTTTCGTCATGTCGCAGTTGGGCGCCCCTTTGGCAACGAAACCCGCGTGATTGGTTTTGTCACCGAGATTCATGCCGATGGCAGTGTGACTCTGCTCAGTCCGACAGCGCCGAACGTGACCTCGGGGTTGATCTGGCTGCTGCAGAAGGATCAGGTTGAATTCAAAAATATCAGCCCGGAAAAGGCGATGCGCAGCCTGATCGCCTGCGGCGCCGGAACTGCCGAAGTGCTCGCAGCACCCACCCTGCCGCACCCGGCGGATGTCGCCAAGGCCAGCTGAAAAATCATATTTCAGGTTTTTTTCTAACTAATGCCAAGATTTTAGGGTAAGTGGTCGGAAATAAAGACAAATAATTTTGGTTCCCGTTGTTATTAATGCTTGCTTTTTATTTATAGGCTGTGATAGCGTTTCTCTGTCTCAGTATCAGTTTGTGTAGATAAGTGCTTTTCAAGTCAGAGAAGAACCGCACAGGCCTTTCGGACTGAGCGGTTTTTTTAATGGTTTGCAGCTCAGATCTGCAACAAAAAACAACTCCCGTGTAGGGACCAAGTAAGGAGAAAAGAAAATGGCAGAAGGAACAGTCAAGTGGTTTAACGATTCCAAGGGTTTTGGCTTCATCGAGCAGGACAACGGTCCTGACGTATTCGCTCACTTCTCAGCAATCAGCGGTGATGGCTTCAAATCCCTGGCTGAAGGCCAGCGTGTAAGCTTTGACGTTGTTGAAGGTCAAAAAGGCCCACAGGCCAGCAACATCGTTAAACTGTAAGATCGCTTGACTTTTTATAGCGATACCGGCCCCGCAGGAAACTGCGGGGCCTTTTTTTGTTCTGTGACTGCCAATCGAAGCGTCGCTGACGTATAATCAGCGCAGCTTACTGCGCGGGGGTTAATTGATGGAGTTTCCACATCGGCACCAGGTTCTGCAGGTTATCGACAGTCTCGCGAATGAACATCTGCAGGGAAAAGTCCGGGCGATCCGTATGTCCTTGATCAGCCTGCTGGCTGGCGGCCACCTCTTGCTCGAAGATATTCCCGGTCTTGGTAAAACCAGCCTGGCGCTGGCGTTGTCAGGCATCCTCGGTCTCGATTTTGGCCGGGTCCAGTGTACCAGCGATCTGCTGCCGTCCGACATCACCGGCCTGTCGATCTTTGACCGGCAGAAAAACCAGTTTCATTTTATCAAGGGACCTATTTTCAATAATCTGGTGCTGGTCGACGAGGTCAACCGGGCGATGCCGAAGACCCAGAGCGCCATGCTTGAGGCTATGGAAGAGCGACGGGTGACGGTTGAAGGGGTGACCTACGAGCTGCCGGATCCTTTTCTGGTGATCGCCACACAGAACCCGGCCGAGCAGGTCGGTACTTTCCCTTTGCCCGAATCGCAGCTGGATCGCTTTCTGATGACCACGGGGATCGGTTATCCGCCTCCGGATCTGGAAAAGAAGATCATCCAGTTGGGTAGCGTACGCGAGCAGTTGCAGACCATCAAGCCGATGCTCAGTGCTGAACAGATCCTTGAGGCCCGACATTTTATCCGGCAGCATATTCTGCTTGGCGACAAAGTCACCGATTATATCCACCAGTTGATGCTGCGCAGTCGTGACCATGAGTCGATTTATTCGGGAATTTCGACCCGTGGTGGCTTAAATCTGGCTGCTGCCGCCCGTGCTGAAGCCTATCTGGTTGGACGTGATTATGTGGTTCCGGAAGATGTGCAGCAGGTGGCAGTAGCGGTTGCCGCCCATCGCCTGATCCTGCGCCCGGAAGCGGCAATCCAGAATAAAGAAGAGGTGTTCCGATCGCTACTGGCAGAAACTCCCGTACCTATCAGCTGAAGCTGACCCGGTCCGGGGCACTTTATATCGGTTTGACGCTGCTGCTCGGTTTTGCTGCGGTCAACACCGGCAACAACCTGCTCTATCTGCTGGTGTCCGCGCTGCTTGGCTTTATGGTGGTGTCAGGAGTACTTGGTCAGCAGAATCTGCAGCGGCTTGAGGTGCGTTTTCTGCCCGGCTATGAATTGTACGCGGCGACCAGTTCGACCCTTGAGATTGAGCTGCACAATCGACGCCGCTGGCTGCCGGCTTTTTTACTTCAGGTGGAAATCGCAGATTCAGCGGTTCTGTTGCCCCTGTTGGCGACCGGCCAGAAGGCACAGCAGCGCTTGAGTCTGCGTATGCCGCAGCGTGGTTTGCAGCCAGTCCCGCCGATCAGGTTGACATCCCGCTTTCCGATCAATTTTTTTATCCGTTCCCGTACCTTCAACCCGTCACAGCAGCTGCTGGTTTTTCCACAACCCTTGCAATCAGTCCTACCTGCTGGTGGCGAGGACAGCCGCCAGACCAGGCGGGATGAACTGCCGTTGCCGGGGGTCGATGGAGAGATCCGCGGGATCGATGATTATCGTTCTGGTGACCCACTGAAGTCGATCCATTGGAAATTATCCGCCCGCCACCGGGGTTTCAAGAGCAAGCGCCTGAATCAACTGGGCTCCCCTTCGCTGGTGCTTGATCCGCAGCGCCTTCCCGGTAATCTGGAAGAACAGTTGAGTCGTTGCACCTATCTGATCAACCAGTACTCACGGCAACAGCGTCCGGTTGGATTGCGTCTTGATCAACAGTTCCTGCTGCCTGCGTCTGGTGGCGTCTGGCGGCATAAATTGCTTGCCGCTCTGGCTGTCTATGCTCAGCGTTAAGTTCTTATTGCAGCTGTTCGTCTATTTGACGGCCTTGATCGGGCTGCTGCCGGTTCTGTCGTTTCTTGCCTGGTGGGTTCAGTTGTCACTGTTTGCAGCGTTCCTGATCGGGATCGTCAGTGAGCGACAAGGGCGCTATCTGCTGACTGCGCTACCGGCTACGCTTTTTTCTGTCGCTTTTTTCGGGCTGTTTCTGTTTCAGGTTTCACTTAGTACCCTGGTAGAACCGCTGATTCAGATGCTCTGCCTGCTGCTGGCGGTACGGCTGGCGACGGAAAAAACACCGCGTAACATTCTGCAGTTATTTCTTCTGGCGACCATCATTCTGGCCGCGTCTTCGCTGCTGTCTCTTGATCTGACTTACCTGATCTGTCTGCTGCTGATCATTCTCTTGGTGACCAGCGGCCTGATGTTGCTCAGCTTCTACGCTGCTGATCAGCAGCTCCGGTTCAATCGCGCGCAATGGAAGCAGTTTCTGAAAGTTATGCTGCTGCTGCCGGGGTGCTCGTTGCTGTTGATGCTGCTGTTTTTCGTGCTCTTGCCGCGTACCCAGACACCGCTGTGGGATTTTCTCAACCCGAAAAAAGTCGCTGCGACCGGCATGACCGATCAGGTGCGACCAGGTTCGGTCACTGATCTGGCGCAGAGCTCCCTGACCGCATTCCGGGTCGAGAGTGACCGGCTTCCGGTCGACAGTCTGTATTGGCGTGGTGTTGTTCTTGATCAGCTGGATGGGCAGGTCTGGAAGCGCAAAGCAATCGGTCTGCAGGAGCAGCCGGTGCCGAACCCCGAATCGTCTGTACAACTGCAGTTTTTCACTGAACCCAAAGCTGATCGCTATCTGGTGACTCTCGATCAACCGCAGCAAATAGCGGGCATAAAGCATCAATTTTCCGCCGATGGCGTGGTTACCGGCAACTGGGTCGCCGGGCGTAAGGTCAGTTATCAGGTTTTTGCCCAGTATGCCGCGCGCAGCAAACAGATCGGCGTGGTTGATGCCTACCTGCAGCTGCCGCAACAGCTGTCGCCGCGGGTGCTGGAGGTCGGACGGCGACTTGCGATCGGCAGTAATTACCAGAGCAAAATGGCGCAGTTGAATGATTTCATGCGCGGCCAGCAGCTCAGCTATTCGAATCTGCAGCTGCCGATCACGACCGACCCGGTCGATACCTTTCTGTTTACCAGCAAGCGGGGTTATTGCGAATATTTCGCCTCATCCTACGCCCTGCTGTTGCGCCTTGCCGGCGTGCCGGCGCGGCTGGTCGGTGGCTATCTGGGCGGAGACTACAATGAACTGGGTGGATACTATCTGGTGGGCGAAGACCTGGCACATGTCTGGGTCGAAGCACTGGACGATTCAGGGCTTTGGCAGCGCATTGACCCCAGTCGCTTTGCCGTGAATGCCGAGCAGGCCTTGTGGCGAGCACGGCGTCAGGAGTTGCCCTCTTTTCAGGCGCTCAGCGATGCCGCTCAGCATTACTGGAGTCGCCTGGTGCTGAACTACGATCTGCATCAGCAGGTCGAACTGTTCCGTCAGGTCGCCCGGCAGGTCCGGGGGGTTAAATCGGTCCGGCTTGAATCTTTAGCTGCCGGTTTGTGGTTGTTGCCATTGCCATTACTCGTTCTTTTTTTCTACGCTTATCGGCAGCGCAGAACCCGTCGCCAGCGACTGGTTAATGCCTATCGCAGGCAGGCGTTACGCACCTGCCGGTTGGGTGTACCGCTAAATCTCGGAATTTTTGCCCTTGCCCGGTTGTCGGGCGAACCGCTCTGTTCTGAGTTTGCGGAAATTTACGCCCGATCTTATTATCGCGACCAGTCGCTCGATGCGGCCGACTATCGGCGATTGCAGCTGATTCTGAAGCAATTGTCCCGGCGAAAAGAGCTATAGAGGTTGCAAAGCTCCGGTCGGTTGGCGATAATGCACAGCTGGGCAATAGATTCGATTTCATCCGGGAGGACAGGCATATGCCGTACGTACAGGTCAAAATTACCAAAGGGGCGACCAACGAACAGAAGGCGCAGTTGATTGAGGGGATCACCGATCTGCTGGTGAGCGTTCTTGATAAGAATCCGGCATCGACCCAGATTATGATCACTGAAGTCGAGCCTGAGAACTGGGGCATCGCCGGTCGTTCAGTGAAAAGATTACGGGCGGAGGGGAAGACCGCCAATATCTCCAAAAAATAGAAAGGCAGATTGAAGGATGTCGAATCCTGGAGAATTTTTACAGGCTTGCGCCGACGGAAATGTCTGGCTGTATTGCGCCGGCTGTAAAGAGGCGAAAAACTTCAACGATGTCGAGCACGTCACCTGTATTGGCAATGAGTCCTACTGGGGGCCAGACCCCTGGTGGCACGACACGCGAGTGTTCAACTGCAAAGACTGTGATACCGAACAGGCATCTAAAATAGAATATCAACCCTGACTTCGACGCAGACAACACATAAAAAAAGGGACCAGCTACAGTTGGTCCCTTTTTTTATGGTTTATTTGGCGGTGCAACTGCTAATTCTTTCCGCTCGAAAGATATTCAGCCAGAAATTCCCTTTTGTAGGTCGGATAATCTCCTGCTTCAATCGCAGCGCGGGCTCCGGCAACCATGTTCAGGTAGAAGCGGACATTGTGGATGGCCGAGAGGGTCGCCGAGAGGATTTCGTTGGCGTTGAACAGGTGGTGCAGGTAGGCGCGGGTAAAGTTGCGGCAGCAGTAGCAGTCGCAGGAGGCGTCAACCGGGAAGAAATCGCGGCGGAAATTCTTGTTGGTCAGGCGGATCTTGCCCCGCTTGGTGAACAGGGTCGCGCTGCGGGCGTAGCGGGTCGGGATGACGCAGTCGAACATATCCATGCCGCGTTCGATCGATTCGAGAATGTCCTCGGGCAGTCCGACCCCCATCAGGTAGCGCGGCTTGTTTTTCGGCATGAAGGGTTCGGTGTAATCGACCACCTTTTTCAGCAGTTCCAGCCCTTCGCCGACACTGACACCGCCGATGGCATAGCCGGGGAAATTCATCGCCGTCATCTCCTGCGCACACTCGCGGCGCAGATCGTCGTAAACGCTCCCCTGGATGATGCCGAACAGCGCCTGATCGGCGGTGCGGTTGTGATATTTCAGGCAGAGTTCCGCCCAGCGCAAGGTTTTCTTGATCGACTTGGCTGCGTAATCGTGGGTGGCCGGGTAGGGGATACACTCGTCAAACGCCATCATGATGTCGGCGCCCAGATCGTTTTCAATCTGCATCGCCTCTTTGGGGCCAAGGAAGATCTCTTCGCCGGTGATTTCATGCCGGAAATGCACGCCGTCTTCACCAATCCGTTTTTTCGGCAGAGAAAATACCTGAAAGCCGCCGCTGTCGGTCAGGATCGGCTTGTTCCAGTTCATGAATTTATGCAATCCGCCAGCTTTTTTCACCAATCCCTCACCCGGCTTCAGGTGCAGGTGGTAGGTGTTGGAGAGGATGATCTGCGCTTCGGTCTCTTCGACCTGGGCCGGCGTCATCGCCTTGAGCGCGCCGTGCGTGCCAACCGGCATGAAAATCGGCGTCTCGATGGTACCGTGCGGGGTTTCCAGGCGACCCCTGCGGGCGCGGCTTTTCGGGTCTTCTTTGAGCAGTGTGAACTGAAACATTGACGTTGTTCTCCCTTGCTGCTTGCTTTATCCTCGGCCTGTATGCCAAGGGCTAGACGTATAACAGAAAGCCGGAAATGGCGCAAATAAATCGGAGCGGCCATGAGTGATCTCTTTCCGTTGCCCGCCGCGTTGCAGCGGGTTGAATACGCCCAATTGTACTTCCATCTGGAGGTCAGTGATTATTTTGACCTGCCGCCGCTGGGGCTGCTGCAGCTGCGGCGCGAACTTCTACAGGCGCTGCGGCAGTTGCGGGAGACCAGCGAGGTGGTGGTTGCCGCTCAGCTGGATAGTCTGCTGCAGCCCGATTTTCCCGTCGATCCCGTGTTGCGACGGATCGTCCAGAAACCTTCTCCGGCTCTGGTTTTAAGCCCCGATCCGGCCGATTACGGGCTGATCGAACCGAAGCAGCGTCTGGTTCTGCCGGTTATGTTTCTGGGTGCGGGATTACAGGGGATTGCCGCCTTCCGGCAGCTGCTGGTGACGCTGGGGCAACAGGGGCTTTATGCCGGAACTGGTCAATTTTGCCTGGAAGGCATCGAAGCTGCAGATAACAGCGGCTTGCGTGCGATGCTCTGGGTCAGTGGCGAACCTGAAGCCGAATTGACCCCGCCGATCAATGATCTTTACTGGTGGCTGCAGCGCCGGACTGTTTACAGTGAGCAGCTGCGGCTTGAGGTGCAAACGCCGTTGCGCCTGCTGCGCCAGAATAGACCTCTCTTCAAAGCCGACTTCTCCGAACTGTTCCCCTTTATCCTCCGTCGGGTGACGGCGATGCTGGCCAGTCATTGCGGAGTCGAATTGGTCGCCGACCCGGTAGGTCTGATCACTCAGGCGACCCAGGTCGAAGTTGTCAGTAACCAGCTGCGCTGGCAGGATTGGCGAAGGCTGGACGCCGCCGGCGGCGGGCAGGACCTCGGCGGTCTGCTCGGTTCGCTGGAGCTGCGCGGCCCGGCCCTGGCCGATCTGCAATGGCTGCTGCAGATCGGCAGTCTGTTGAATATCGGTAAGGGGGCCGCTTATGGCGCCGGTCGCTACCGTCTGCAAAATCCCTGATAGCACTGACTTTTTCACCGCATCTGTTGCTGGTTCGGCAGTCTTGGCTATACTTGAGTAGTAAGTCATACCAGCTGGGGAGGTGCTTATGTCAAACGCATGGGATGAACGAAAAAAAGCGCTAGAGAATGAATATTTCCACAAAAAAGAGCAGGAAATTCTCGACAAGATGAAACATGACGCGCAGGAAACCCTGCTGCGTAACAGCTCTAAGGGGCGTTGCCCGAAGTGTGGTGATAAGATCGAGCCGATGACGTTTCGCGGGGTTCCGCTTGACAAGTGTCCGGGTTGTGGCGGAATCTGGCTGGGTCCGAATGATTTGAAACAGTTGGCGGAGAAAGATCATCGCACCTGGTTCGATCGCTGGTTTCATTCAGAGAAAGAAGAATCATCTGATCAGGAGGTTTGAATGTTCTGGTTTATTATGCTGCTGTTGGTTGCCGGGGCGGGATTCTATTTTTATCAGAAATTGACGACTATTGAACGGGAGATTCGCACCGAGCAGGCTGCGGAGAAAGCCCGTGCTGTAGCAAGCAGCGCTGAGGTTGTCGAGCCTGAACAGCCGGAAGAAGTGCCCGAACTGGTTGCAGTCGAGCGGGAGCCGACCATCGCCGAAACTCCGGTGCCGGTTGTGTTCGCAAGTTTCGAAGATGAAATTCTGGCCGCGATCAATAACCTTCCAGGGATCAGGCAGACTGAACTATCTGCGAGTTTTCCGGATGTCGAGAAGAAGAAATTTCAGCAGACGCTGAAAAAACTGGCCGATGACGGCAGCGTCAGGCGGGAAAAAGAGGGGAGCAGTTACCAGCTCTTCCCCGTCTGAGGTTGTTTTAACAAAGCGAAGAGAAACGCCTGTGTTCCAGTGGACACAGGCGTTTTTCGTTTTTTCAAAAAGTTTAGTTTTAACGTGGGCTAGAGAGCCTGCTCGCCGACCAGATGACGAAGACCGTGGATCGTGCCGCTGCCATGTGGACTTTGAATCCTGCTGACTGAAAACAGCAGTTTCACCTGGCTTTCGGTCGTAACCGCCGATTTGCTCCCTTTCAGCCGCACGCCGGCGAGATCAAGCCGTGAATTCGAGGCGGTCACAGCAACCGGGGCCTCAATACGTAGGCCGTTTGCGGTGACATTTGAATCATCGATGTGCAGACCAACAGTGTTACCGGTGATTGAGCCCCGGTCGAAAATGGCGCTTGAACGCACCAGTCGAACCGACTCGGCGGATATGTTGTTCAGTCGTGCGTTCTGGCAGTCGATGAGTTCGATCGATTGGTAGGAACCGCCGAAAACCATGCCATTTTTACCGTTGCACTGCCCCTGTCTTACCCCGCCTGCGGCAGGTAAACCGGTCGGTCGGATATCATCCTTGAGGGCGCTGAAAAACGCCGCCGTAAAAAGTCCGGGCGTTTCAAACATTGGAACATGGCCGGCACCGGGAATGATCTGCAGCTGGGCCGTTTTCAGGTTAGCCTCAAGCAAGGTTCCGATGCGCCGAGGGGTCACCCTGTCGTGCTCACCCCAGAGAATCGCAGCTGGTACCTGTACCCGCGACAGGTAGGGGCTGAAGTCTTCCAAAATCAGCGCCGTAGCGGCAATCAGTGTCGGTTCGCTGCCCAGTACCCGGCTGCGCAAAAGATCGCTGCCCAGCATCAGGTTGAGATCAGCCGGCGAGTTGGGTAGCCAACCGACCACCGTTCCGAGCAGGCCGTCAACATCAAAGAGCACCTCGAGGCCGTTTGCGTATTCGCTGAGCATTTCTTTGCTGTAGACTCGGCGGTCAAGAATGCCGGCAACGTCGATCAGCACCAGCCGGGACAGCCCATCAGGATAGGTGCCCGCATATCTGAGCGCTATTGCGCCACCCAGTGAATGACCGGCCAGAATCGGCTGGCCTGTGACATAGGTATCGACCACCCATTTCACAAAAGCTGCATAGTTACCCGGTGAATAGAGAGCGTTCTGCTTCTGCGATCTTCCGAACCCAGGCAGGTCAAAAGTGACCACATGGTAGGTTTCGGCCAGTTTCGGCAGCAATGCCCGCCAGGTGTCGGAGGCCAGATCGCCAAGGCCGTGCACCAGCACCAGCGGCGGGTTACTTTTCTGACCCGCTTCGAGGATGTAGACGCTGCCGCCGAAAATTGGCTCGTTGGCAAACTGCTCACGAAGAGTCGGAGTTGATGGCCCGGTTTCTTTCGCCTGACACTGCACCGAAAAGACCAGGCATAACAACAGAAAGGCTGCCAACCATGCACCGGTACCAGAAGCTGCGTGGTGTCGCGCGTAATGCTGCAATGGGGAACCTCCCGGGAGATTTTGCAGAGCGTGTTTACTGCGGTCATTTAAAAAAGCCGTCCGGTAGCTCCGGACGGCTTTTTAAGTTTTTTACGGGCTAACGAAGCGCAGTTCAGCGCAGGTTGTAGAAAACCCCTTTGCCGCTGAAGACCGCCGTGTCGTCCAGTTCATCCTCGATCCGCAGCAGTTGGTTGTATTTGCAGACGCGATCAGTGCGACAGAGCGAACCGGTTTTGATCTGACCGCAGTTGGTTGCCACTGCCAGATCGGCGATGGTGGTGTCTTCGGTTTCCCCGGAGCGGTGCGAGGCGATGGCGGTATAACCGGCACGCTTGGCCATCTCGATCGCTTCGAGGGTTTCCGTCAGGGTGCCGATCTGATTGACCTTGATCAGAATCGAGTTGGCGATCCCTTTGTCGATGCCTTCTTTGAGGATTTTGGTGTTGGTGACGAACAGGTCGTCGCCGACAATCTGGATCTTTTTCCCCAGCTTTTCGGTCAGCAGCTTCCAGCCGTCCCAGTCGTTTTCGGCCAGGCCGTCTTCGATGGAGATGATCGGATAGCGGGCGACCAGATCTTCGTAAAAAGCAACAGTTTCGGCGGCGGTTTTTACCGGCTGCTTTTCGTTGGCGAAGGTGTATTTGCCGTCTTTGTAGAGTTCGGACGCGGCGACGTCCAGCGCCAGCAGGACCTCTTCGCCCGGCTTGTAGCCGGCCGCCTTGATCGCTTCCATGATGACCTGCAGCGCTTCTTCGTTGCTCTTCAGATCGGGAGCGAAGCCGCCTTCATCGCCGACGGCCGTGTTGTAGCCTTTGTCTTTGAGGACTTTTTTCAACGCGTGGAAGATTTCGGCGCCCATCCGCAGCGCTTCTTTGAAGTTCTCCGCGCCGACCGGCATGATCATGAATTCCTGAATGTCGACATTGTTGTCGGCATGCTCGCCGCCGTTGATGATGTTCATCATTGGCAAGGGCAGTTCTTTAGCGTTGGAGCCGCCAATGTATTGATAGAGGGGTAACCCGGCGTCTTCAGCCGCAGCCTTGGCGCAGGCCATGGAAACTCCGAGCATCGCATTGGCGCCGAGCTTGCTTTTGAACTCGGTGCCGTCCAGTGCCAGCAGCTTGCGGTCGATACCGATCTGGTCGCTGGCCTCCCAGCCAATCAGTTCAATAGCGATCACTTCGTTGACGTGCTCAACCGCCTTAAGGACACCTTTGCCAAGATAGCGGCTTTTATCGCCATCGCGCAGCTCCAGCGCTTCACGGGTTCCCGTCGAGGCGCCGCTTGGTACGGCCGCCCGGCCGATGACGCCACTCTCCAGCGCCACTTCGACTTCTACGGTCGGATTGCCGCGCGAATCGAGGATTTCACGTGCGTAGATGTCAATGATTTCGCTCATCTTCAACCCCTTGCTATGTCAGGTGTAAAAAGTTATCGTCCAGGCAGCAGCGCCTGGACAGTGCATGCGCAGAAACAGGGCTTATTTATAGCACAGGCTTTGCCATTGTGAAGCCGTTTTTCATAGATTTTCTCCCTTGGTGGCAGATGAAAATTCCACAGCTCAGTATCCTTGTTCCCGTGCTGAATGAACGCCAGCAATTGCCGGAACTGATTGCCAACCTTGAAAAGCAGGCGGATGTCGACTGTGAACTGCTGATCTGCGACGGCGGTTCGACGGATGGCAGTCTGGAATGGTTACAGCAATTACAGTCTGCATTGCCGTTGCGGATTCTACATTCGCCGCCGGGGCGGGGGCGGCAAATGAACCTGGCCGCAGAGCAGGCCAATGGCGAGTGGTTATTGTTTCTGCATGTCGACAGCCGCTTTTCTGATCCACTGGCGCTCAGCAAGGGGCTCAGCATTCTGCAGCAGTCATTCAGTAAGCAGCTTGCCGGACATTTTTCCCTGAAGTTCCGGCGCAGCACAGCTGAGCCTTCGGCCAGCTATTATTATTATGAATGGAAGGCCCGGCTTGGTCGACCGGAGACCATTCATGGCGATCAGGGTTTTCTGCTGCAGCGCGATTTCTTTTTCCAGCTAGGGCGTTACCGCGAAGATCTGCCGGTGATGGAGGATACCGATTTTGCCGAACGGTTGAGCGAGATCGGGCGCTGGCAGCTGCTGCCGGCAGAGCTGAGTACCTCGGCACGTCGCTTCGAAGTCGAGGGGCTCTGGCAGCGTCAGCTGCTCGGGGCGCTGATTATGTGTTTTCGCGATATCGGCTTTACGGAGTTTTTTGATGCTGCGCCCGATGTTTACCGCCAGCAATCCAAAACCGGGAAGCTACGGATCCGGCCGTTCTTTTGCTTGATCCGTCAGCTGTTTGCCGAACTCAACTGGCGTGACCGTTGGCGGGTCTGGCGGCGCAGCGGCGCTTACGTGCGCAAGCATGCCTGGCAGCTCAGTTTTGCTATCGACGCCCGGCGGGCTTTTCGCAACGGGCTGCCGGTCGGGCAGGGGCAGCCGCTTTTTACGCGCTGGTTTGAGCCGGTTTACGATCTGTTGACCGATAACCCCGTTGGTCGCTTGCTGGCGACGCTGCTGTTGTATCTGTGGTTTCTCTGTACCGGGGTCTGGTTGCGGACGCAGGAAAAAACCTGACGGGCGCAGTTTGATCTCTTTCGGGGCTCCTGTGAGGCTGTCGGTTTACTTCAACAGGGCATTTGTTATATTCATGTCTGATCATCGACTCAGAGGATCTATTCTTTTGTTAATGAGGCAGGACGATTAAATGCAGCTGACTGATTCCCGGCAAATCAAGCTGGTTCCGGTTCTTGCCGGCGGAGGTACCAGGCTCTCGGCCCATGTCGGCGTGCTGCAGGCGCTGGCCGATTTAGGTATCGGCTACCGACACATTGTCGGGGTGTCCGGCGGCAGCATCGTTGCAGCGCTGACTGCGCTGGGGTGGACACCGGCGGCGTTGCGTAATTTGGCCCTTGAAGAGAATTTCGCCCAGTTCAAGGGGTTGTCGCTGGTCAGCCTGCTGCGTGAGGGGGGGTTGTCATCGGGTGATCGGTTTGAACGCTGGATTGAGGAAAAAACCGAAGGCGCAACCTTCAGGGATGTGCCGGGTGAACTGCATATCGTCGCGACCGATGTCCGTTCGCAGTCGCCGGTTATTTTTGATCGCACTCACACGCCAGACCTTAAAATTGCCCGCGCGGTCCGTTTTTCCATGGGGATTCCGCTGGTTTTTACCTTTAAACCCTATGCCGACAAGTTGCTCGTCGACGGCAGTATTCTGGCCGAGGATGCCCTGCGGCGTGACTGGGCTGAAGATGGCAGTCCCGCCTTCTTTTTCCGTATGCGCTCTCAGCAGCAAGGGGCCGCTTGTGACAAGCGGCCGTTTTTCTCGCTCCCCAGTTATCTGACCATGTTGATCCGCACCTTCATGACGTCGATCGCCAGAGAATATGTCAGGGATGCCTATTGGTCGAAGACGCTGCTGGTCGAGACGGGGAACATCTCGCCGCTTGAGTTCAACCTCAATCGGACGCAGAAAACCGTGCTTTATAACGCCGGTTATGAGCAGACCATGCATTATCTGCCGATTAAACTCGGTCTTTCAGCCACGTCTTTAACCGCCGAATATCCTGCCCCATCGCTTGTCTGATCGTGTTTTTCACCGCTTGACCCTAGCGCGGTACTTTGCTATATCAAGAAAAGTTGATTTATGCCGTTGCGGAGTTAAGCTGGTATGCTCGATCTTTTTAAAGCCTTGGCGGATCAGACCCGTTTGCGCCTGCTGGCCATTCTGCAGCTAGGTGAATTCACCGTGCAGGAGCTGGTGGAAATTCTTGCCATGGGTCAATCGCGGATTTCCCGGCACCTGAAGATTCTGCATGCTGCGGGGGTTGTGCAGGTCAAGCGCGAGGGGACCTGGGCCTATTACCGGCTGCAGCCGAGCGACCGGCTGTTTACGCAGATGCAGGTGTTATTGCAGGACTGCTGGGCAGGGCTGGAGGGGTACAGTCGTGACCGAACCGCACTGGCGTCAATTCTCGCCGCGCGGCGTAATCGCAGTCGCGAGTTTTTTGATCGTCATGCGCGCCAGTGGGATCAGATGGCCCGTGAACTGCTGCCGGTTGCTGATTATTTGCCGCAGCTGTTTGCCCATATCCCGCAATGCGATAAGCTGCTTGAGGTTGGCGTCGGCACTGGTCAACTACTGCCGGCGCTGGCTGAAAAGGGGCGGCAGGTGATCGCGGTCGATCATTCGCCGGCGATGCTTGCTGCCGCCAGCGAGAGGCTCAGCGCTGGCGGACTTGAGTCGGTAGCGCTGCAATTGGGACAGATGGATGCTTTGCCGCTGCCGAGCGGCTCGATGGACGTGGCGATCATGAACATGGCGCTGCATCATGCCCCCGATCCCGCAGCGGTCATCGCCGAGCTTGCACGGGTCTTGCGCGCCGGTGGCAAACTGGTGTTTTCTGATCTGCAGCGTCATCAAAATGAGTGGGTACGCGAACAGCTGGCCGATCAATGGCTCGGTTTCACCAGCGAAGATCTGCGCGACTGGTGCCTGGATGCCGGTCTTCAACAAATAGAGACAGATGTCATCAGAGGACGGCCGGAAGAGCTTCCGGTGATCGTCCTCTGCGCCAGCAAATAACCGGCGGAGTCATGCCGTCATGAAGAAAAAGGAGAAAGAGCAAATGGGTTTTCAGGATTTTAAAGTCAAAGACCTCTCACTGGCTGAATGGGGTCGTAAAGAGATAGAGCTGGCACAGGTTGAGATGCCGGGGCTGATGGCGCTGCGCGAAGAATACGCCGGTCAGGCTCCCTTGCAGGGCGCACTGATATCGGGTTCTCTGCATATGACCATCCAGACCGCCGTGTTGATCGAGACCCTGGTCGAGCTGGGGGCGAGGGTGCGCTGGTGCTCCTGTAATATCTTCTCAACCCAGGACCACGCCGCCGCCGCGGTGGCTGTCGGGCCGAACGGCACGCTGGACGATCCGCAAGGGGTGCCGGTTTACGCCTGGAAAGGGGAGACCCTTGAAGAATACTGGTGGTGCACCGAGCAGGCGCTGATCTGGCCGGACGGCGAGTATCCGAACATGATTCTGGATGATGGCGGCGACGCCACCATGTTCGTGCTTAAAGGCAGCGAATGGTCAAAGGATGCGGTACCGAATGTGACCGAGGATGATCCGGAAGATTGGCGTGAGCTGGTGCAGCGGCTGGAGAAATCGATCATCAGCGACGCTCAGCGCTGGATCAAGACCGCAGCAGCGATCAAAGGGGTGACCGAAGAGACCACCACCGGCGTTCATCGTCTGCACCAGATGGCGGCTGAAGGCAGCCTGTTGTTCCCGGCGATGAACGTCAACGACGCTGTGACCAAGTCGAAGTTCGACAATGTTTACGGCTGCCGTCACTCACTGGTTGACGGCATCATGCGGGCGACCGACGTCATGCTCTCCGGCAAGGTCGCGGTCGTCTGCGGTTATGGCGATGTCGGCAAGGGCTGCTGCCAGTCGCTGCGCGGCCAGGGTTCGCGGGTTATCGTCACTGAGATCGATCCGATCTGTGCGCTGCAGGCGTTGATGGAGGGTTACGAGGTCAAGCGGATTGAGGATGTTCTCGATTACGCCGACATCTACGTGACGACCACCGGCAACAAGGACGTCATCACGCTGGAGCACATGCGGCAGATGAAGAACAACGCCATTGTCGGTAATATCGGCCACTTCGACAACGAAATCGAAATGGCGGCGATGGAGAAGGACAGCAGCGTCAAGCGGATAAATATCAAGCCGCAGGTCGACCGCTGGGTGTTTGAGGACGGTCACGGCGTCATCGTGCTGGCCGAAGGGCGTCTGCTGAACCTTGGCTGCGCGACCGGTCATCCGAGCTTCGTCATGTCGAACTCCTTCACCAATCAGGTGATGGCGCAGATTGAGCTGTTCAACAATGCACAGAACTACGAGAATAAAGTTTATGTGCTGCCAAAGCAGCTTGATGAAAAGGTCGCCCGGTTGCATCTGGACAAGCTTGGCGCGAAACTGACGGTGCTGAGCGACGAGCAGTCCAGATATCTGGGTATCCCGGTTCAGGGGCCTTACAAGCCGGATACCTACCGCTACTAAGCAAGCATACGCCCGGTCAGCAGCAGCTGGCCGGGCGTGATTGTTTCTGGCTGGATTCCCGCGTTAAAGCTAGAAGATCAACATCTCTTTTTCAGCATAGATCACGGCGAAGATAGAAGCCGGCTTTTCACCGTGGCAGGCAACGACATGCGGCAGACTCGAATCGTAATAGATTGAATCGCCGGGGTTGAGGATGTCAGTGTGGTCAGCAAGTGTCACCTTGATCTGCCCTTCGACGACAAAGATGATCTCTTCGCCGGCATGTTGGTTCGGCTGCACCGGCGTTTCTCCGGTTGGCGACAGGGTGACCATGAACGGCTCCATCTTCCGGTTCTGCTTCTGATGACCAAGCGATTCATAGCTGTAGCCGCCGGACTGGCCGCTGGCAGAACTGAAGCGGGAGACGCTCTTGCGGTCGTCACTGCGGACGATGCAGAATGATGAGTCCGCGCTGTCACCGAACAGGCTGCCGATGCTGACTTTGAAGGTATTCGCCAGGCTGACAATGTTTCCCAGCGGCGGCGAGATGCTGCCGTCTTCAATTCCGGAAATGACCGACTCGGCTATGCCTGAACTTTTGGCGACATCGGCTATAGAGGCCCCCTTTTTAAGTCTCAGGTTCTTGATCTTCTCGCCAATTTTCACAGTTTGTTCCGACATCGCCTCACTCCTTTGTCAGCAGATTGAATGACAGAAAACTTCTCAACCCCGAATTGAACTGTTTTGCGTAAAGCAGTTAAATTGAACGTCAGCAGACTTTGCCTGTCAACCTATTCCTTTACACTTAGTAGCATCCAGACTCCGACCATCAGAAAGATGATGTTGCTGGTCCAGGCGGCAACCGTCGGCGGCAGTGCGGCTGAATAGCCGAAGGCGGTGACAGTTGACTGCAGGATGAAGTAGACGACGCCAATCGCCAGGCTCAGGCCGATGCCGAGCGCGATATTGCTGCCGCGGCCGCGTTGCAGCGCAAAAGGCACCCCGAGAAAGGCCATGATCAGGCAGGTAAAGGGGGCCGCCAGGCGGTTATGCATGTCAACCCGATGGCGAGTCGCGTCGTAACCTTCCAGCTCAAGTCGCGTGACCAGCCGCTGCAGCTGTTGAAAGTTCAGCTCGTTGTTGCTCTTTTCGCTGAGGGTAAAATCCTGCGGCGTGCGGCCGATATCGAGACTGGCATCGGTTTCACTGACTGTCGCCAGCAGGTCGCCGGTCTGCGGGTCGAAGCTGCGCCGCTCCAGTTGCTGTGCCTGCCAACGCTCATTATCGTAGCTCAGGCTGGGGATTTCCAGCCGCTCGCGCAGCCGGGAATTGCGGTCGATATTGAAAATGGTCACTCCCTCCAGTGTCTGCTGGGCGGGATTGGCCAGGGTGATCTTGATAATCCGTTCATTGTCACGGTACCAAATTTCATCCCGGGTCAACGAAACCTGCAGGTTCCCCTTCAGTTTGACTTCGAGCAGCTGATTCAGGGCTTTGGCGTTGAGCGGTACGATGAATTCATTCAGCAGCAACAACAAAATCGACAGCAGCAGCGCCAGCGCCATAAACGGCTGGACGATTTTCCATAGACTGATACCACAGGCGCGCATGGCGGTGACTTCGTTGGTCCGGCCGAGGCTGCCCAATGTCAGCACCACAGTCATCAGGATCGCCAGCGGCATGATCTGCGCGAGAATGATCGGGATGCTGTTGAGCAGATAGGTCAGATAATCGGCCAGACTGGCTTTGTGGTCGATAAAGTCACTGATCTTTTCAAAGAAATCGATCAGCAGGTAGATGCCGATAAAAGCGCCGATGCTCAGCAGCAGGATGCGCAGAAAATGCTTCAGCAGGAAGATATTGATCAGTTTCACTTCTGCTCCCTTTGCGGTTTGCGTTGCAACAGGGCGGCAAGCTGCGGCAAAAGTTTCAGCGGCCGCTCAACGGCGGTGCGGTGCAGAAAATAGCTGCCACCGCAGAGGAAGCAGATATTTGGCAGCCAGAGGGCGACAGCGACCGGGACCATCCCTTTGCCGGCAATGGTGCTGGCAATGCTCAGCAGCAGGTAGTAAACCAGTGAAATGGCCAGCGCCAGGGCAAATCCGGCGCCTTTTCCCGAACGATTGGATTGCAGGCCCAGCGGCACGCCGACCAGCGCGAAGACCAGCGGCGCAAAGGCGATGGCAATCCGCTTGTGTTTTTCGACTGCCAGACGCAACAGGTCTTTGGTGCTTTTGCTGTCACGCTGCGCAGTCTGCAGTTCGCTCCAGGACAGCTCGCCGCGTGAGCGGTGACGCCCCTCGGCTGCGGCCAGTTGATTGCCCAGGTCGAGGTTGATACTGTAATTACTGAAACCGATCAGCTGGTAGGTAGAGTTGTTGTTTCCTTTTGGCTGCCGGTGGATGCTGCCGTTGTTCAGCTGCAGGGTCATGCTGTAGTTGCTCGGATCGGGGATGAAGCGTCCCTGCTGGGCGAGGATGGTCGCCGAAGTTTCTCCTTCGCGTTCATCAGAAATAAACACGTTCTGCATGATGCCACGTCGTTCATCCATGCCACCGGCATAGAGGACGATGCCGTCAAAATCGTCGTTGAAGACGCCGGCGCGGATGCCGACGCTGGCACGGTTGGAGGCAATTTCGAACAGCTTGCCGCGAAAGGCACTTTTCCCAGCGGGCTCAACGCTGATGGTTAACCAAGCGGTCAGCAGGGAGCAGCAGAAGGCCAGGATCAGCACCGGCTTGAGTAAGCTGTAAAGGCTGATCCCGGAAGCCTTTAAGGCGATGAATTCGCTGTCAGCGGAAAATCGGCCGAAGGCGAGCAGAATTCCGAGCAGAAATGACAGCGGCACCGTGATGCTGAAAAAGGTCGGCAGCAGATAGCTGAACAGCTGCAGCATCTCGCCCAGCGGCACCCCTTTGTTGATGACCAGTTCGGTCAATCGAGGGATCCGTCCCATCAGCAGGACAAAGGTAAAAATCAGCAGGCTCAGCAGCGCCGGAAGGCTGATTTCCTTGAGGATATAGCGATGTATTCTCAGGTTTGGCATGGTGGCGCATGTTAGTACAGCGATTGCATTCTGTAAATACAGTAAACCCTGTGGGGTGCAGTAAGTTGCAGCTTTACGAGAAAATTTTCACTTGCCTGCTACCCGGGTCGGTGGTATAGACGTGCAGTTGTTCACTACACACGTTTCAGGATCCGGACAGGGTGGTTCTCGGCAATAGCACGAGGCCTGCCGGAGATGACTGAAGCGGAGGAATCTAACCAAAGTACAGGAGTAAAGAAAATGGCCCAAATCACCATGAAGCAACTGCTTGAAGCCGGCGTTCACTTCGGTCACCAGACCAAGCGCTGGAACCCGAAAATGAAACCTTACATCTTCGGCGCACGTAACGGTATCTACATCATCGACCTGCAGAAGACCGTGCGTTACTTCCGCAACGCCTGCCAGTTTATCCAGGACACCGTCGCCAAAGGCGAGAAAGTCCTGTTCGTCGGGACCAAAAAGCAGGCTCAGGACGCCATCATGGAAGAGTCGCTGCGCGCCGACCAGTACTTCGTCAATAACCGCTGGTTGGGCGGTATGCTGACCAACTTCACCACCATCAAGGCCAGTATCGACCGCTTGAAGAAGATCGAAGCGATGATCGCTGACGGCACCATTGAGCAGTACACCAAGAAAGAGGCTCTGGAGCTGGAGCGTGAGCGGATCAAGCTGGAGAGAAACCTTGGTGGTATCAAGAATATGGCCAAGCTGCCGGGCGCTATCTTCATTATCGATCCGAAAAAAGAAGCGATCGCCGTTCAGGAAGCCAACCGTCTCGGTATTCCGGTGGTTGCCGTGGTTGATACCAACTGTGATCCCGACAATATCGATTACATCATTCCGGGTAATGACGATGCCATCCGTGCCATCCGTCTGTTCGCCAGCATGATGGCTGAGTCCTGTGTCGAAGGGAACCAGCGTCGCAAAGACAAGAAACAGACCGACGCCGAAGGCAAGGACGAGCCGGTTGTTGCGGCTGCACCAGCTGCACCGGCTGCTCCGGCCGCCGCAGTCGAAGCGGCTCCGGTTGCTGCAGAGGTTGCACCGACTGCCGAGTAATCGGTAGCAAATTAAAGCATGAATAGCGTAAGGCCTGCGGCCGGGCTTAGGTCCGGCCGTTGGTTTACTGGGCAAATATTACGGGCAGCCGCCCGTCAAACTATGGAGGAAATGACGTGAGTATTACAGCAGCGATGGTATCCGAATTGCGCAAGACCACTGGCGCGGGCATGATGGACTGCAAGAAAGCTTTGACCGAGACTGGCGGCAACATGGAAGAGGCTGTCGATTTTCTGCGGAAAAAAGGCCTTTCGGCCGCCGCGAAAAAATCGGGCCGGGTGGCCGCTGAGGGGATGGTCGTTGCCGGATCGCAGGGGACTGTCGGCGCACTGGTCGAAGTCAACGCCGAGACCGACTTCGTCGCCAAAAATGACGCTTTTCAGGGTTTTGCCGCCGGTATTCAGTCGGTCGTGCTGAACAACGCCGTGGCTGACGTCGAAGCGCTCAAGGCGCTGCCTTATCCAGGTACCGGCCGCACCGTTGCCGAAGAGCTGACCCATCAGATCGCCACCATCGGCGAGAACATGGATCTGCGTCGCTTTGTCCGGGTTGACGCCGGTCAGGGTGTCGTTGCCGCTTATGTCCACGGTGGTGGCAAGATCGGTGTGCTGGTCGAAATGCAGACTGCATCGACCGACGCCAGAGTCGAAGAGCTTGGCAAGCAGATCGCCATGCACGTTGCTGCGGCATCCCCGCAGTACCTGCAGCGTGAAGAGGTCCCTTCGGAAGTCATCGACAAAGAGAAGGACATCATGCGTGTCAAGGCCCTTGACAGCGGCAAACCGGAAAATATCGTCGACAAGATCATCGTCGGTCAGATCAACAAGTATTTCGGCGAAGTCTGTCTGCTTGAGCAGGCCTTTGTCATCGACCCTGATCATAAGGTCAGCAAGGTCGTTGAGAATCTGGCCAAAGAACTGGGTACCGAGATCAAGCTGAACAGCTATGTCCGTTTCCAGCTCGGTGAAGGCATCGAAAAGAAAGAGGACGATTTTGCTGCTGAAGTCGCTGCTCTGAGCAAGTGATCCTCTGACCCCGCAGGAGTTGCCGTGACGACCAAATACAAACGTATTCTTCTGAAATTGAGTGGCGAGGCTTTGGCTGGTGATCAGGGCTATGGCATCTCCCCCGATGTTATTGTCGGCATTGCTGCCGAGATCAAGGAAGTGGTCGATCTCGGCGTGCAGGTGGCGCTGGTGATCGGTGGCGGCAACATCTTTCGTGGTATTGCCGCGTCCTCAAAAGGGATGGATCGTGCCAGCGCCGACTATATGGGGATGCTGGCGACGGTGATGAACAGTCTGGCGATGCAGGACGCCCTGGAAAAGCAGGGTGTCGTGACCCGGGTCCAGTCGGCGATTGAAATGCAGCAGATTTCTGAGCCTTACATCCGACGTCGCGCTGTCCGTCACCTGGAAAAGGGGCGAGTGGTGATTTTCAGTGCCGGTACCGGCAATCCGTACTTCACCACCGACACGGCCGCCAGTCTGCGCGCCATGGAGATCAACGCCGAGGTCATCCTCAAAGCGACCAAGGTCGATGGCGTTTACACGGCCGATCCAAAGTTGGACAGCAGCGCGGTCAAGATACCCAGCTTGACCTATCTTGATGTTCTGCAGAAAGAGCTGAAGGTGATGGATGCTACGGCAACTTCGCTCTGTATGGATAACAACTTACCGATGATAATTTTTGATCTGACCCGTCGAGGCAATATCAAGAAGGTTGTCCTGGGCGAGCAGATCGGTACAATTGTCCAGGGAGGTGATGCTGATGCTTGATGAGATTTTGAGTGAAGCCCGCGCGGCGATGGATAAAGCCATCAAGGCGCTGAAGAAAGAATTGACCCGGGTCCGTACTGGTCGGGCGTCGATCAATGCGCTTGACGAAGTACGGGTCGATTATTACGGTGTTCCGACCCCGCTGAATCAGGTCGCCACCCTGTCGGTTCCCGAACCGCGCCTGATTACCGTGCAGCCCTGGGAAAAGAACCTGATCCCGGCGATAGAAAAAGCACTGTTCAAGGCAGACCTGGGTTTGACCCCTTCGTCGGATGGTCAGCTGATCCGCTTGCCGGTTCCGGCTCTGACCGAAGAGCGTCGCCGCGAGATGGCGAAAAACATCAAGCGGATGGGCGAGGATGCCAAGGTGTCGGTCCGCAGCGCCAGGCGCGATGCCAACGACACTCTGAAGATGCTGGAAAAAGAGAAAGAGATTACTGAGGACGAGCTCAAGCGCACAGAAAAAGATGTTCAGCAGTTGACCGACGAATTTGTCGGCACCATCGATTCTGTGGTAGAGGGTAAAGAAAAGGAAGTCATGGAGCTCTGATGTTCGGGCATCCAATTTAAAAACAGGAGAAAAAGATGAAAATCACTGATGAGTGTATTGCCTGTGGCACCTGTGTTGATACTTGTCCGCTTGGCGCGATTGTTGAGGATGCCGATGTCTATCGGATCACCGAGGATTGCACCGATTGTCGTGCCTGTGTTGACAGCTGCCCGGTTGATGCCATCGTTGACTGATTCATAATCAGGGCTTATTGAAAAAGGGCGTCCCGTCGGGCGCCCTTTTTCGTTGCTGAAATGGCAGATTTCCAACCTTGCCGAGTTGTTGTTAAACATGCTATTTTCCATCCTTATGTTTTGGCGCTGATTATTTTTTCGGGACCAGCTTTATGACAGATCATCCTACACTAAAGACCGCTCCGCCGTTCCAGCATCTGGCGATTATCATGGACGGCAATGGCCGGTGGGCTAAACAGCGTGGCTTGCAGCGGATTGCCGGTCATCAGCAGGGTGTCCAGGTGGTGACGCAGATTGTTGACGAATGCGCCAAGCGCGGCATTGAATATCTGAGTCTGTTTGCGTTCAGTTCTGAAAACTGGGGGCGACCACAACCCGAGGTGACAGCGCTGATGGAACTGCTGCTGCTGTTCCTAGATTCCCAGCGGCAGCGGATGCTCGAAGGTGGCATTCGCCTGCGGGTGATCGGTGATCGCAGTCGCCTGAGCGAGGCGGTTCGCGCCGCGCTGGCAAAAACCGAGCAGGAGACCTCTGTCGGTACCGGTCTGACCCTGGTGCTGGCACTGTCCTACGGTGGGCGCGACGAAATTGTCCGGGCGGCAAAAAAGATCGCCGACCAGGCCGCACAGGGCCTGGTCGATTTCGCGACTCTCGACAATAAACAGTTTTCGACCTTTCTCGATACCACTGACATCCCTGAGCCGGATCTGTTGATCCGCACCAGCGGTGAAATGCGGATCAGTAATTTTCTGCTCTGGCAGTCGGCCTATGCCGAGCTCTATTTCACCGACGTGCTCTGGCCCGATTTTGATGCAACAGAGTTACAGAAGGCGATTGATGATTATCAGCGCCGAAAGCGCAGATTCGGTCTGACAGACGATCAACTGGCTCCTGTCGCCGTGACTGACAACAAGGAGACGGCCGATTAAACAACGCATCCTGACAGCAGCGGTCGCTTTGCCGCTCCTGTGTCTGCTTATCGTTTATGCTAATCCGGCAGTCTTTACCCTGTTCTTGACGCTGGTCCTGTTTTTCGGTCTGTTTGAATTCAACCGGATGGGACTGGCGGGGGAGCAGCGCCTGGAGCAGTTGCTGGCCGCGCTGGCCGGAACCCTGGTGGCGCCGCTGCTTTATCTGCAGCAGGCCACCCTGCTGCTGCCGTTTCTGGCCGCTGCCTTCATGCTGCTCGCATTGTTGTTTCTCTGGCGGCTGCCGCCGCTCGACGATTTTTCCCGGCGATTCGGCTGGATCTGCCTGGGTTTTCTCTACCTGCCGCTGCTGCTCGGCCACATGATTCCGTTACGGCTGCTGCCGGATGGGCGTGAATGGATTTTTCTGACCCTGATGGTTATCATGGGCTGTGACAGTTTCGCCTATTTCATCGGCAGTAAATTCGGCAAGCGCAAACTTTATCCCGCCGTCAGCCCTAATAAAAGCATCGAGGGCGGCCTCGGCGGCCTGCTCGGTTCGATCCTTGCGGTGCTGATTGCCCGCGCGACCTTTCTGCCGGTGATCGGTCTTGTTGATGGCATCCTCATCGGTTTGTTGCTCGGTGTCGCCGGTCAGCTGGGTGACCTGTTCGAGTCGCTGTTGAAACGAGCCTGCAAGGTCAAGGATTCAGGAAGTATGATTCCGGGGCATGGCGGTGTGCTGGATCGACTCGACAGCCTGCTGTTCGCTTTTCCACTAGTTTACTATATCGCCAGATACGCTTACGGCGGATGATATAACTCTATGAAAAATTTGACGATCCTCGGCTCCACCGGTTCCATCGGGGTCAGCACCCTGCAAATTATCGAAGACTTCCCCGAAGACTACAGGGTTGTCGCCCTGACTGCCGGAAACAATATCGCGCTGCTTGCGGAGCAGGTCGTGAAGTTCCGCCCCAAGCTGGTCGCGGTGGTCAACGAGCAGGGCGCCGAGCAGCTGGCAAAGCGGCTCAAGGGGGTGGATGTTGAAATCCTCTGCGGCGTTGAAGGGCTGATCCGCTGCGCGGTCCACGGCGATAGCGACATGGTGGTTGCGGCGATCGTTGGCGCTGCCGGGTTGGTGCCGACGCTGGCGGCGATCAAGGCCGGCAAGGATATCGCGCTGGCCAACAAAGAGACGCTGGTGACAGCCGGTTCGTTGGTGATGGATGAGGTCGCGCTGCAGGGCGTGACCATGATCCCGGTCGACAGCGAACATTCGGCGATTTTTCAGTCGTTGGCCGGGCAGCGCACTGAAGATGTGCGGCGGATTATTCTGACCGCTTCCGGTGGCCCATTTCGCAAGCATAGCCTGCAGCAGTTGCAGTCGGTGACCCCGGCTGATGCCTTGGCGCATCCGAACTGGAGCATGGGGAACAAGATCTCCATCGATTCGGCCACCATGATGAACAAGGGGCTTGAGGTGATTGAGGCCTGCTGGCTGTTCAATCTGCCCGCCGAACAGATCGCGGTGCATATCCATCCTGAAAGCATCATCCATTCGATGGTCGAATATCAGGACGGCGCGGTCATGGCGCAACTAGGTATCCCCGACATGAAAACCCCGATCGCCTATGCGCTCTCCTGGCCGAAACGTTTACCGCTTGATCAGGAGCCGCTCGATCTGTGCCGGGCGGGTAAGTTAACTTTTTCCGAGCCGGACCTCGAGCGTTTTCCCTGTCTGCGGCTGGCCTATCAGGCGTTCGCTGACGGCGGCACGGTTCCGGCGGTGATGAACGCCGCCAACGAGATTGCCGTCGAGGCGTTTCTGTCGGGTCAGCTCGATTTTCTCGGCATCCCACGGGTGATCGAACAGGTGGTCGCCCGTCATCAGCGCGAAGAGTTGACCGCCATCGATCGGGTCTTGCAGGCGGATTTATGGGGACGGCAGGAGGCACGTAAATTGATTCGTGAAGGAGTTGTTTGATGACCATTATCGCTGGCATTTTGATGCTTGGTGTGCTGGTTTTTGTTCATGAACTGGGGCATTTCTGGATTGCCAAGCTCTGTGGCGTAAAGGTGCTGAAATTTTCCCTCGGCTTCGGACCCAAGCTGGTTTCAAAGCAGTGGGGAGAAACCGAATACCTGATCTGCTGTATTCCTCTGGGCGGTTATGTGCAGATGCTTGGCGAGGGGGGCGGTGAACAGGGGGAAGAGGCAGAACTCAGCAGCGAAGAGCTGCAGCGCTCCTTTTCGCATAAGTCGGTTGGCAAGCGTTTAGCGATTGTCTCTGCCGGCCCGATCATGAACCTGCTGCTGCCGCTGCTGATTCTGCCGCTGTCGTTCATGATCGGCGTGCAGATGCCGACCTATGTCGATCAGCAGGCCTGCGTCGGTTACGTTGTTCCTGAGACCACCGCCGCCGCCAGCGGTTTTGTCGCCGGCGATTGCATCCTGGCGGTTAACCAGCGGCCGGTCGCATCCTGGAACGATACCAATAAGGCGTTTGTTTCGCATGCCGGTGATGCGTTGACCTTCGAGGTGCAGCGCAACGGTCGCACCTTGGAACTGCAGGTCGCCGAAGAGAATGACAGCCTCGAAGGACTGCGGGCGCTTGGCTTGCTGCCGCAGCAGTTGGCGCGGGTCGGCGGGTTGCAGCCGGGCATGCCGGCTGAAAAAGCTGGAATGGAGGTCGGTGACCAGATTCTGCAGATCGGCGAGGCAAAGATCGGCTCTTGGTACGATCTCAAAGCGGCCATTCAGACGGTCGGGCAGAATCAGGTCGTGGTTCTGCTGGAGCGCAATGGCCAGACCTTAAGCGTCGAGCTGATTCCAGAGCAGCGCGAAGAGGGGGGCGATCTGCTGATCGGGATTGCTCCGCAGCAGGAGACGGTACTGCAGCGTTTCGGTTTGGTCGCGGCATTTCAGGAGGGCGCCAAGCGCACCTGGGAGCTGATCGACCTGACCGTGGTCTTCGTCCAGAAGCTTTTCACCGGTAGTGTTTCGGCGAAGAACATCGGCGGGCCGATTACCGTGGTGCAGGTCGCCGGGCAGGCGGCCCAGACCGATCTGGCGGCGATATTTTCGGTGCTGGCGTTTATCTCGATCCAGCTCGGCATTCTCAACCTGTTGCCGATTCCGATCCTTGATGGCGGGCACATCCTTTTCTATCTGGTTGAGTTGATTATCCGCCGGCCGGTGTCGGTGCGGGCTCGAGAGATGGCTCAGCAGGTTGGTATGGCGATGCTGCTGATGCTGATGGTGCTGGCTTTCTATAATGATATTGTCCGTTTGTGGCCAGGCTGATGAAACTGTCCGAAAATCCTCTGAAAATCCTTGCGGTCGACAGCTCATCAATGACCGGCAGCGTTGCACTCTGTCTGGGGGAGCAGCTGGTTGCTGAGTCGCTGTTGAATGTGCGCAGTACCCACAGCGAAAAGCTGCTCAAGCAGATTGATCTGCTGCTGGCTGAAGCCGGTTGGCAGTTAGCCGACCTGGATCTGCTGGCTGCGGTGACCGGTCCCGGTTCTTTTACCGGCTTGCGGATCGGTATCGCCACCATCAAGGGGCTGGCAGAGGTGCTGGGCACGCCGGTCGTCGGGGTCTCTTCGCTGGAAATGCTGGCGATGAATCTGCCACTCTGTCCGGTCCCCATCTGCGCTTTTCTGGATGCGCGTAAAAATGAAGTTTATACGCAGCTGTTCAACTGGACAGCGCGGGGACCAGTTGTTGCGGGTGCCGCACAGGTTATTCCTCCGCAGCGGGCATTGGAGCAGCTGACCGGTCCGGTTGCCCTGGTCGGCGACGGTGTGCCGCTCTATCGTGAAATGATTACGACCGCTCTTGGTTCTGCAGCACTGCTGCCGGTCATGACGGCTCATCAGCCACGCGCCGCCCAGGCCGCCTGGCTGGCCTGGCGGGCCTATCAGCAGGGGCTGACGATAACAGCAGCCGAGCTGCTGCCGACCTATGTCCGGCCTTCTGATGCAGAGTTGAACCAGCCGAAAACTAAAGCCGGATAAAACGTTGTTGCCGGTTGACAATTTTGGGTTGTTTTGTTTATCTATAAAGCGAGTTTTTAGTGCTAACCCTCAAGCGCGGAGGTGCCAATGGACGTAGATCAGAACATATTGCAAACTCTTCTCGATAGTAACCCCCGGTTCCGCAAGCTCTACGAAGAACACATCTTTTTCGAAAAACAATTAGACGAATACGAAAAGAAAACCTTCCTTTCTCCGCAAGAAGAGCAGGAGAAAAATAAGGTCAAAAAAATGAAACTGGCAGGCAAGGATGAGATGGAAACAATCCTCAGTGGCGCTACTGTCTGATTCCGATATCTTTCCGCTTCCAGGCAAGTTCATACAGCAAAGGGTTTAAGCATCGGCTTAAGCCCTTTGCTGTATTTTGTTACCGATTCTACAATTTTGTCCCGCGACTCTTTAGACAGGAATGACCCCCCATGAGCAACAAACGCAGCGATGCAATCACCAAAGGTTTTGAACGCACTCCTCACCGGGCACTGCTGAAAAGCACCGGGGTGCCTGACACCCAGATGGATAAGCCGTTTATCGGCATTGCCTCCTCTTTTACCGACCTGATTCCCGGCCATACCGGCATGCGTGATCTGGAGCGGTTTATTGAAAAGGGCGTGCACACCGGCGGTGGCTACTCCTTTATCTTCGGCATACCTGGCGTCTGTGACGGTATTGCCATGGGGCACAAGGGGATGCACTACTCGCTGCCGACCCGCGAACTGATCGCCGACATGGTCGAGTCGATCGCCGAGGCACATCGACTGGATGGTCTGGTGCTGCTGACCAATTGCGACAAAATTACTCCGGGGATGCTGATGGCCGCCGCGCGGCTCGATATCCCCTGTATCGTGGTTACCGCCGGTCCTTCGCAGACCGGCGCCGGTCGCGAAGGGAAGCGCTTCTCCTTCGTCACCGACACCTTCGAGGCGATGGCGCAATACAAGGCCGGGGTGATTGACGAGAAGCAGCTGATGATGTGCGAGGACAACGCCTGTCCGACCGCCGGTTCCTGCCAGGGGTTGTTCACCGCCAACACCATGGCGATTCTCACCGAAACCATGGGGATGAGCCTGCCGCGCTGTGGTACCGCCTCGGCGGTTTCCTCGCTCAAGCGACGTATCGCCTTCGCTTCCGGCGAGAAGGTTGTCGAGCTGGTGCGCAACAACGTCACCCCACGGCAGATCATGACCCGTGAAGCTTTTGAAAACGCAATCCGGGTTGATCTGGCGCTCGGCGGTTCCAGTAACACTGTGCTGCACCTGTTGTCGATCGCCCACGAAGCGGGCGTTGATCTGCCGCTGGCCGCTTTTGATGAGCTTGGCCGCACGACCCCGCAGCTGGCGTCGATGAACCCGGGCGGGCGGCATTTCATGGAAGATCTTGACGCCGCCGGCGGCGTCCCCGCGGTTCTCTATCAGTTACGTGACCGGATCGCCGACAACCCAACCCTGCTCGGTCTTTCCATCGCCCAACTGGTCGCTTCGGTCGCCAGTGTCGATGAAGAGGTCATCCATCCGGTCAGCGACCCGATTCGCGCGGAAGGTGGGCTCGCCATCCTCAGGGGCAACCTGGCGCCGGAAGGCGCGGTCGTAAAACAGTCGGGCGTTTCCGAGAAGATGATGAACTTCACCGGCAAGGCCCGCTGCTACAATTCGGAAGAGGCGGCAATGGAAGCCCTGATGGGCGGCAAAGTGGTTGCCGGCGATATCGTCGTGATCCGCTACGAAGGCCCCAAAGGTGGTCCCGGTATGCGCGAGATGCTGGCGCCGACGGCTACGTTGATGGGCCTGGGTCTGGGCGACAGTGTCGCGCTGATTACCGATGGTCGTTTCTCCGGTGGCACCCGCGGACCCTGTGTCGGCCATATCTCACCGGAAGCAGCCCAGGGCGGACCGATTGCCTTGATTGAAGATGGCGATACGATTGTGCTGGATATCCCCAATCGGACTCTGCAGCTCGACGTACCTGAAGCGGTAATGGTCGATCGCCGTGCCAACTGGCAGGCACCGGAGCCGAAGATCAAAACCGGCTGGCTCTCACGTTATGCCAAGGTGGTGACCAGTGCAGGCACTGGAGCCATCTGTACTGCAGATTAATTCGAACCTTGTTTTGAAACCGGATTGATTTTTTTAGCATTTGAGCGTTAAACTCCGCTTTTCCGCTGGCAGTGGAAGAACTTCTTTTTCCACTGCCAGTGTTTATTTAGGTAAAGAGAGCTCTGCGTTTACGCAGAAGAGGAGGATCAGGTGGAACTGACCGGATCGCAAATTTTACTTGAGAGCCTGCAGCAAGAGGGGGTCGATACCGTCTTCGGTTATCCGGGCGGCGCGGTCATCAATATCTATGATGACCTGTTTGATTCGCCGATTTCTCACGTTCTGACCCGTCACGAACAGGCTGCGGTTCACGCCGCCGATGGTTATGCGCGTTGCACCGGCAAGGTCGGGGTGGTGATTGCCACCAGCGGTCCTGGTGCGACCAACACCGTCACCGGCATCGCAACCGCTTACATGGATTCGATCCCGCTGGTGGTCATCACCGGCCAGGTCCCGACGCCTTTGATCGGCAACGACGCCTTTCAGGAGGCGGACATGTGCGGCATCACCCGCCCCTGTACCAAACACAACTTTCTGGTGCAGGATATCCGCGACCTTGCGCGCATCGTCAAAGAGGCCTTTTATATTGCCCGTACCGGTCGCCCCGGCCCGGTGCTGATCGATCTGCCGAAGGATATCCAGGTTCACAAACACAAGTTCAAATATCCAGAAAAGGTTGAGCTGCGCGGTTACAAACCGACCTATGCCGGCAATAGTCGTCAGGTCGGCAAGGCGGCAAAGATGTTCCTCGAAGCCAAGCGGCCGGTCCTTTATGTCGGTGGCGGCATCGATCTCTCCGCGGCGAACGGCGAACTGCTGAAGATTGCCGAATTGACCCAGACCCCGGTGACCACCACCTTGATGGCGATGTCCGGTTTTCCGCAGGAGCATCCGCTGGCGCTCGGCATGCTGGGAATGCACGGTACTTTTTACGCCAACATGTCGGTCACCGAGTGCGATCTGCTGATTGCCGTCGGCGCGCGCTTCGACGACCGGGTGACCGGCCGGATCGATAGCTTCGCCAAAAAAGCCAAGGTCATCCATGTCGATATCGATCCGACCTCAATCAAGAAAAATGTCGCCGTCGATCTGCCGATTGTCGGCGACCTCAAAGATGTTCTCGAAAAACTGCTCGCGCAGCTTGTAGACAAGCCGGACGCGGTACAGAAACTGCTGGAGAATACCGCTGACTGGCGGGCCAGCATCGCCGAGTGGAAGCAGAAACATCCGATGGCTTACCAATCGTCAACTTCGGTGATCAAGCCGCAGTTTGTTATCGAGAAGATCCGCGAACTGACCGCAGATGATGCCATCATCACCACTGAAGTCGGTCAGCATCAGATGTGGACCGCGCAGTTCTTCAGGTTTCGCCAGCCACGCACCTTTTTGACCTCCGGCGGTCTGGGCACCATGGGGTTCGGCCTGCCGGCGGCACTCGGCGCGCAGGTGGCCTATCCGACCCGTCAGGTGATCGATATCTCCGGCGACGGCTCCTTTCAGATGAACTCACAGGAACTGGCGACGCTGGTCCAGTACCGGCTGCCGGTCAAGATTGCGATCCTCAATAATAATTTCCTCGGCATGGTCCGTCAGTGGCAGCAGATGTTTTTCGACAAACGTTACAGTCAGACCTGTATGGAGCTGCCGATCGACTTCGTCAAGCTGGCCGAGGCCTACGGTGCAACCGGCCTGCAGGCGACCCGGGTTGAGGATGTCGAGAAAACCATCAAGCTGGCGCTGGAAACGCCGGGGCCGGTGCTGATGGAGTTCAAGGTGGCCCGCGAAGAGAACGTGCTGCCGATGGTTCCGGCGGGTAAGGCGATTAACGAAATGGTTTTGGCGTCCTGATGGGTGTCGCTATGAAATTTATTTGGATAGATTAAGGGCTGAAAGGATAACTGATGAGACACACAATTTCTGTGTTGGTTGAAAACGAATTCGGCGTGTTAGCACGGATTTCCGGCCTGTTCTCCGGCCGTGGTTTCAATATCGAGAGTTTGTCGGTCGCACCGACTATGGAAGCGGGCATCTCGCGGATGACTCTGGTCACCAGCGGCGATGATCGCGTGCTTGAGCAAATCAATAAGCAGCTCAACAAGCTAATCTCGACCATCAAGGTGGTTGATTTTACCGGCGAAGAATATGTCGAGCGCGAGTTGGCACTGATCAAGGTCAGCGCAGAAGCTGAATCACGTGCCGAAGCGCTGCGGATTGTCGATATTTTCCGCGCTAAGGTGGTTGATGTGACGACCAGATCCTATACCATTGAAATCACCGGCGCGCCGGCGAAGATTGACGCATTGCTCGAGCTGTTGCGGCCGATGGGGATCAAAGAGGTGGTTCGCTCTGGACCGGTTGTCATTGGTCGTGGCGCAAAAGGGGTTGTCAGCTGATTCTCGACGGCGCTCTTGTCGGATGATTTTGCTTGGCGCCTTTGGTTTGTGATATACCTTTTATCTTTTAACTGGTTACTGGAGAGTTTACCTGATGCGGAATCAGAATCAGCCGATTGCAACTGAAGGCTACCCATTTATTGCCCTGTTCGCTTTTATCACCCTGGTGTTTGCCCTGCTCGACTGGAGTTTTCTGACTCTGTTGCTATTGGCATTGACCCTGTTCAGCATCTATTTTTTCCGTAATCCTGAGCGGGTGATTCCGGAAGGGGAGAACCTGATCGTAGCGCCGGCGGATGGCAAGGTCATTTTTGTCGGTGATGTTCAGGAGGATCGTTACTTCAACGATCGGGTAACCAAGGTCAGTATCTTCATGAATGTCTTCAGCGTGCATGTCAACCGGGTGCCCTGTGATGGCAAGGTGGTCGACATGTACTACCAGAAGGGTGAATTTCTCAATGCTTCACTCGACAAGGCCGCCAACTGCAACGAACAGGCGGGTATCCTGCTGGAAGCAGACAACGGCCAGCAGCTGCTGTTTGTCCAGATTGCCGGTCTGGTTGCCAGAAGGATTGTCACCTATCCGCTGGTCGGCGACCTGCTCAAGCGCGGCATGCGTTACGGCCTGATCCGTTTTGGTTCGCGGGTTGATATCTACTTCCCGAAAGGGAGCAACGTGCAGGTCACGCTTGGCGAGCAGACGGTCGCCGGCGAAACTGTTCTGGGGACACTCTCTTGACCGATATGACCAAAAGCGATAAGCGGGAAAACCTTCGTAAGGGGGTTTATATCCTGCCGAACCTGATCACCTCGTGCAGTATGTTTGCCGGCTTTTATGTGATCATTGCTTCGACCGACGGTAATTTTGTGCGGGCGGCCTGGTTTATTCTGCTCTCAGCGATTCTGGATGGCCTTGACGGCAAGGTCGCACGGATGACCGGAACGACCAGCAAGTTCGGCGTCGAACTGGATTCACTGGCCGATGTTATCGCTTTCGGTGTTGCCCCCGGGGTTCTGATGTACACTTGGGCGCTGAAACCCTTCGGCAAGCTTGGTTGGCTGGCGGCTTTTTTGTACGTAGTCTGTGGCGCTTTACGTCTGGCGCGCTTCAACGTGCAGGTGACAACGGTCGAGTCGAAGCGTTTTGTCGGCATGCCGATTCCGGCTGCGGCCTGTATTGTCGCCACCTGTGTGCTGTTGTTCTACGAATTGGGCGGAACCGGCACGATCAAGATGATCTCTGTGGTTATGCTGGTTTTTCTGCTGGCTTTTCTGATGATCAGCAATATCCAGTACTTCTCTCTTAAAGATCCGGACCTGTTCAAGCGCCAGCCGTTCATGATGCTGGTGCTGGCAATCATGCTGATCATCGTGATTGTTGCCCAGCCGGAAATCATGCTGTTCGTTATTGGTATGGCATACCTGGCTTCGGGGCCGGTCATGTATCTCTATGGTCGCAAGAAAAAGCCTTTAGAAGAGGAAGCGGCGCTGGCAGAAGATGAGAATTTGACCAGCTGAGAATTCCGTTTCTGAAGATTGAAAATCAGGGACTGTCTGGCGGGGCAGGCGCAAAACCACTTGACTTGAACCGTTTTTTCCGCTTGAATCACAGCCTGTTTGAAAAGCAATGAAGAGGAGTAGTAGGCGTTCCCTTCCGTTAGAGAGAGCCAGCGGTCGCTGCAAGCTGGTACGGAATGCGCTGAACTCGCCTTGGAGCTGCCGGGATGAAGCCGATAGCTGGTTAGTTCTGGTCGTGAACCTGCGTAAAGGGTTAACAAGGATTTCACTTGCGTATTGGTGAGATCGAACCAGGGTGGTACCGCGAAGCATCAAAGCTCTCGCCCCTGTTACAGGGCGGGGGCTTTTTCTATTTTTCTAGCTGAGAAAGGGGGTGGTTCCGTGTGGAGTCTGACCTGAGTGACCTAAGGCAGAATACGATGCAGGTGACAGATTTATTAACTGGAACTGCCCCAGAATTGACCATAGGGCAACAGAACTGAAAAGGATAACGCCATGAGTCAAAAAGAGAGAATCATTGTTTTTGATACTACCTTACGTGACGGTGAACAATCCCCCGGCGCGAGCATGAACATCGAGGAAAAGCTGCGCATCGCTCACCAGCTTGAGCGGCTCAATGTCGATGTTATGGAAGCCGGCTTTCCGATAGCTTCCGATGGCGATTTTGAGGCGGTGAAAAAGATTGCCCAGACCATCAAGGGGCCACAGATCGCCGGCCTGTCTCGCTCCAGCAACATGGATATCGACCGCGCCTGGGAAGCGTTGAAGTATGCTGGTGAGCGCGGCCGGATTCATACCTTCATCGCCACCAGCGACATTCATATGCAGCACAAGCTGAAGATGTCCGAACAACAAGTGCTCGATGCTGCCGTCGCCGCCGTTACACGTGCCGCCGGCTATACCCCGAATGTTGAATTTTCCGCCGAAGATGCGGTGCGGACCCGTTTGCCGTTTTTAGCCAAGGTGATTAAAGCGGTCATCGAGGCCGGTGCCACCACAGTCAATATCCCGGATACGGTCGGTTACACCATTCCGTCTGAATATTACGACATCATCCGCTACCTGAAGGCGAACGTCAGCAATATTGATCAGGCGATTATTTCAGTGCACTGTCATAACGACCTCGGGCTGGCGGTGGCCAACTCGCTTGCTGCGGTTCAGGCCGGCGCGCGCCAAGTGGAGTGCACCATAAACGGCATCGGCGAGCGGGCCGGTAACTGCTCCCTCGAAGAGGTGGTGATGGCGCTGCGTACCCGGCAGGACATCCTCCCCTTCCGCACCGACGTCACAACCGAGCAGATTGTTCCGTCGAGTAAATTGCTCTCTACGATCACCGGTATTCAGGTGCAGCAGAACAAGGCGGTGGTCGGTGCTAACGCTTTTGCCCACGAAGCGGGTATCCATCAGCATGGCATGTTGATGAACAAGCAGACCTACGAAATCATGACCCCTGAGTCGGTCGGCTTGAATCAGAACAAGCTGGTCCTCGGCAAACACTCCGGCCGGCATGCCTTTATCGATCGTCTCAAGGATCTCGGCTACGCACTGACCCGCGAGGAGATCGAGAAGGCATTTGTTCGTTTCAAATCGCTGGCCGACATGAAAAAAGAGATCTTCGACGAGGATCTTGATGCCATCGTTGCAGATGAAGTGCTGCGGGTCAGCGAGAGTTACAAGTTGCTGCAGATGGCCGTCAGTTCCGGTTCCTTCTCCGCGCCGACCGCCACCGTGCAGATGGAGATCAACGGCAAGGTGAAGAAGACGGCGGTGCTGGGTGATGGCCCGGTCGACGCGACTTTCAAGGCGATCAGAAAGCTGACCAAGAGCAACGCGCCGCTGCTCAATTTCTCGGTCGGGGCGATTACCGGCGGGACTGACGCGCAGGGCGAGTGCACCGTCCGTCTGCAGAATGCCGACGGTCGTGAGATTCTCGGGCAGGGCGCGCATCCGGATATCATTGTCGCCAGCGCCAAGGCTTACATCAACGCACTGAATAAAATCGACTGTGTCGCCAAGCGGATGCAGGGCCCGGTTTGACGCAGGAATCAACAGCTACACGAACAGGAGAATTCATGGGTAAGACGTTAGCAGAAAAGGTATTTGACGCCCACCTCAAGGATGAGCCCTTCGAGGGAACCAAGGTGCTCAGCCTCGATCGGGTCCTTTGTCACGAAATCACCACGCCGGTGGCGATCGCCGATCTGGTCTGGCGCGGCAAGGACCGGGTTTTTGACCGGGATAAACTCAAGGTGGTGATCGACCATGTCACCCCGTCCAAGGACACCAAGACCGCGACCCAGGCTAAAATACTGCGCGAATGGGCCAGACGGCATGAGATCCCCGATTTTTTCGATGTTGGTCATAACGGTGTCTGCCACGCGATTTTCCCGGAAAAAGGGCATATTCGTCCCGGCTTTACCGTCATCATGGGTGACAGTCATACCTGTACTCACGGGGCCTTCGGCGCTTTTGCCGCCGGTGTCGGCACCACCGACCTGGAGGTTGGCATTCTTAAAGGTGTCTGCGCCTTTCGTGAGCCAGCAACGATCCGCGTCAACCTTAACGGCAGTCTGCCGCAAGGGGTCTACGCCAAAGATGTGATCCTTTATGTGATTGCCCAGTTGGGCGTCAACGGCGCCACCGACCGGGTGATCGAATTTCGTGGGCCGATCGTCGAGCAGATGAGCATGGAAGCACGCATGACCCTCTGTAATATGGCGATTGAAGCGGGCGGCACCTCGGGGATCTGTATGCCGGATATGACCACGGTCGATTACCTCTGGCCGTTCATTCAGGATGAGTTCTCCAGTAAAGAGGCAGCGTTGGCCGATTACAGCAAGTGGGTGTCAGACAGCGACGCCAGCTACGACCGGATTCTCGATATTGACGTCTCGCAGCTTGAGCCGCAGGTCACCTTCGGCTACAAGCCGGATTGCGTCAAACCGGTCAGCGAGATGGCCGGAACGCGTGTTGACCAGATCTATATCGGCACCTGTACCAATGGCCGGATTGAGGATCTGCGACAGGCCGCCGCTGTATTGAAAGGGAAAAAGGTCGCAGACTCGGTACGTGGCATCGTCTCTCCGGCAACGCCGAAGATCTTCAGCCAGGCGCTCGAAGAGGGGATCATCAAGATTTTCATGGACGCCGGTTTCTGCGTCACCAACCCGACCTGTGGCGCTTGCCTCGGCATGAGCAACGGCGTGTTGGCTGAAGAAGAGGTCTGCGCTGCGACCAGTAACCGCAACTTCAACGGGCGGATGGGCAAGGGGGGCATGGTTCACCTGATGAGCCCGTCGACCGCCGCGGCCACTGCGATTACCGGTGTGATAACCGACGCCAGAACCCTTTAGAGATCAGGAGATAAAAGGATGCAGAAAAAATTTGGCGGGTCGGCTATCTTTCTCGACCGATCCGATATCAATACCGATGAAATCATCCCGGCCAAGTACCTGACCGAGGTGACCAAAGAGGCGCTCACGCCGTATATTCTGGAAGATCTCAAGCTGGACGGATTTGATCCAAAGGGTGCCGTTCTGAAAAATGCCACCGTAGTCGTGACCCGTGAAAACTTCGGTTGCGGCTCCTCCCGTGAGCATGCGCCCTGGGTTTTTGAGGTCAATGACGTGCATACCATTATCGCTGAAAGCTACGCGCGAATCTTCCGCCAGAACATGTTCAACTGCGGCATGCTGGCAATTGAACTGCCGAAAGCTGACATCGATCAGCTGGTGGCTCTGCAGCAGAGCGGTACCGTTGTCATTGCTGTCGATCTTGAAGGACAACAGCTGGTTGCCAAGGCCGGAGCACAGGAAAAGCAGTTCTCATTCGAAATCAGTCAATTCGACAAAGCACTGGTGGCAGCCGGTGGTTGGGTCGAGTTCGCTGATGCGCGTTACTGATCTATCACGCTGAACAATAACGAAAAAAGCCGGATGCGCATAAGCTTCCGGCTTTTTTCGTCGCAAATGTGCGAAATGAAGTGATCTTATTTTCTCCACAACCGAAAGACAGGGTTTATGGATTTTCAATCCTTCGAGTTTCATCCCGGCGTCGCAAAGGGCGTCAAAGCCGCAGGCTATCAGACCCCGACGCCGATTCAGGAACAGGCGATTCCGGCCGTTATGCAGGGTGCTGATGTCATGGGGCTGGCGCAGACCGGCACCGGCAAGACGGCCGCCTTTGCGTTGCCGATCCTGCACCGGCTGATGCATGGCAAGCGGCGCGTTGTCCGGGCCCTGATCGTTGCGCCGACCCGCGAACTTGCTGAGCAGATTCACGATGCCATCAACGCTCTCGGTCGGGAAACCGGCTTGCGCTGCATCACTGTTTATGGCGGAGTTAATATTAATCCGCAGAAAAGCAAGCTGAAACAGGGGGTTGAAATCGTCGTCGCCTGCCCCGGCCGGTTGCTGGATCATATCGAGCAGGGCACCATTGACCTGGCGCAGGTAGAAGTGCTGGTGCTGGATGAAGCGGACCAGATGTTCGACATGGGCTTTTTCCCGTCCATCCGAAGACTGTTGACTCATCTGCCACAGCAGCGCCAGACCCTGCTGTTTTCTGCGACCATGCCCGCTGAAATAAGACGTCTGGCCAACGATGTGCTCACCGAGCCGGTCACCGTGCAGGTCGGCAATACCGCCCCGGCAACCACTGTCAGTCACGCAATTTACCAGGTTTCGACGCATCTTAAGACCGCCATGCTGCTTAAGCTGCTGGAGCATACCGATACCGAATCGGTGTTGATTTTTACCCGCACCAAACACCGGGCCAAGCGGCTGGGGGAACAGTTGGGCAAGGGCGGTTACAAGGCGGCGTCTCTGCAGGGGAATCTGTCGCAGAACCGGCGTCAGGAAGCGCTGGGGGGATTTCGTGACGGCACCTTTCAAATTCTGGTTGCGACTGATATCGCCGCGCGCGGCATCGACGTCAGCCAGATCTCCCACGTCATCAATTATGATATCCCCGGCACGCCGGAAGCCTACGTGCACCGCATCGGCCGGACCGGGCGGGCGGCACGGACCGGCGACGCGTTCACGCTGGTTGCGGATGAGGACAAGGCGATGGTCCGCTCGATCGAGAAGGTGCTCGGCAATGCTATCGAACGGCGGACACTGACCGGTTTCGATTTAACCGCACCTGCCCCGAAAAAAGATCAGGAGTTTGCCCGACCGCCCAGAACCCCGGCGCCTGGTAGCCGGCCGCGCCGCGCCGGGAACGCTCCAGCGCGGAAGAAGGCTGCTGCCGGCACTGGCTCAGCTGCTGGCCGACCAGGAAAAGGTGGAGCGTCGCCGTTGGCTCAGAAGAAGGAGGGTGCTGCTGGAGAAAAACCGCGTAAGCGCCGCCCAAACCGTTCACGCAGAAAAGCGCCAACGGTAAGCTAGTCTCAGTCCTTGTTGGCAAAATACCGCCAGCTGGGGTGATTCTGCTCCAGATCAATCAGTTCGGTCCGGTCATCGCAACTGTAGCTGGTCAGCTGTCTGGCAATCTCCTGTCGCAGGATGGTCAGGCAGTTGCCGATCAGCTCTCTGTCGAAACCTTTCGCGCCGAGTTTTAAGACCAGATCCATCACCAGAATGCGGCTGATGATCTGCCCGAACTCCATCAGTTTACGCTGCGGCATCGCCGGTTCCAGTTCGAAATCGAGCAGGCTCTGCAGCCGGTCGGCGGCGCGCTGCGTCAGCTCGAAGCTGCTTAAGTAACGGAACAGATTCTTCTCTTTGGCGATCTTCATCTGCTTGAGAAGCGCCTCGGCAATCTGCACATAGAGGATGTCGTTCGACCCCTCGAAAATCTGGAAAGGGCGGTTGTCTACGGTGGCGCGCCCGGCGAAATGATCCAGCCGGTAGCCTTTGGCGCCGACCAGTTGCAGCAGTGATTGGGAGGCTTCCTGCATCAGGTCGGTGATGCAGGTTTTGATGGCGTTGGCCTCCAGCCCCTGCGCGGCCAGATCATTTTCGATGCCAGCCTTTTCACAACTGTTGACGCACATCGCCGAACAGATGGTGAAGGCGGCCTGGATGCGCGTCAGCCGTGCCTGGGCCTGATCGTAGCTGAGCAGGTTTTTGCCACCGATCAGTCGTTCACGACAATGGCTGGTGGCTTCATCCAGAATCCGAGTGATGAACCCCATCGCCATAGCCGGGAACTGCATGCGGCTGCGGTGCAGCAGGTCGAGCATCATCTTGATGCCGGTGCTGTGCGGCACCAGCCGCCGCGTCGCGGGGATGTTGACATCGATCCGGTTGCGGCCGTAGGGGATCATGTAGAGGCCGAGATTTTTGAACTTCTCCTCAACGACGACCCGCTGATCGGGGGCGTTGGCATCACAGATGAAAAAGTCGATGTCGCGGCCGAGCCCTTTGCTCGGGCTGAACTGGCGCGCTGTCAGCAGCCAGTAATCGGCCCAGCCGGTGAGTCCGGCCCAGTGCTTGGTCCCCTGCAGGTGATAGTGTTCATTCTGCTGCGTCCAGCTGCTCTGCATGTGCAGCGCGTCGCTGCCATAGTCCGGCTCGGTGATCATCAAGCCACCCATTTTTCGATTCTGCAGAAAATCAGCAAAAACCGTTGTACGCGCCTCCTCATGTCCATATTTGCTGACCGGCTGAATGAACAGTGCCCAGTTGATACCGAAGATCAGAGCCAGGGCGAGAGATTCGTAGGACGCTGCCTCAACCAGGGCGATCCCTTCGTGTTGGTGGCCGCCGCGTCCGCCATGCTCGCTTGGAATAAAGGTCGAGAGCGGGTTGCAGGCCATGATTTCCCGCAGCACATACGGTGGCAGACCGCGTTCAGTGCTGAGCTGATTGAGGTCTTCGCGCTGGTGGAAGACATTGTTCAGGTTGGATTTGAAGTGCTGCAGAAATTCTGGGAAGGGGGTGACGCTGTCACTTTTTGCAGATTTCATCGCTCATGTCCCGGGCTAGAGGTGGCAGGCTTATGAAATCTTTATTGTACCCCGACTCGCTTCATCCACAAGCAGGGACGCAGGCGCACTGGACAAGTTGTTCGGTGCGCCTGCGTTGTCAGGGTGGCGTCGCAGGTTACTGGCTGTTATCTCCATCTTTTGCGGTATGACAGGTAAAGCAACCGCAGTTGTTGTTGACTGTGTCGGCTTCGCAGTCGCCAACGTAGTCCCAGCGCAGCATGTCGGGATAATCGCTGGCGTGTGCCACGTGACAGGACATGCAGACCACCGCATCACTTCCGGGAGTGACCACGCCGCTGGCTATCGATGGAACGCTGCCGGTGCGGGCAATCGGGACCATCGGGTTGTAGACCGTGTAAAGGCTGTATTCGCGGCCGTCGTTCGGCAGTACCAGGTCAGTCGGGTGGCGGATAAAGGGGGATGAGGCGGTCGCACCGATGCCGCTCGATCTGTCGGTCTTGATGGTGTGAAAGTTGCCGTGGCAGGTTGCGCAATACTGGCTCATGCTCCCATTCGGAGTTTTAACACCGAGGCCTGAGTGGCAGGATGTGGTCCCGCCGGAACAACCCAGCTTTATCGGCGTGGTCAGGCCGAAGTACTCGTTGTGATCAGTGCTTGATCTGGTGTATTGCCAGTCGTTGTCTTCCAGTCCTTTGACCCCGGTCAGAAAGCGGTAGCTGTTGCCGACGTTGTCTGCGACATCGAGCTTGCCATCGACATTGTTGTGATGGGCACCGTTGATCCCCTTGGGCAGCGTGGAGGGAGCATATCTGTAGCCGTGACAACCGTTGGTTCCGGCACAGGTCAGCAGCGCTGTGTTGACAATATAGCCCTCATGTCCGGATTGCTGGATGCCGCCGGGCAGTGCAGTGATGGTTGCGTCCATGCCGGTCAGTTCGGCAATGTTGTGCCCCTTGCCATCCGATGCGCCGGAGCCCTTCATCCCGGTAATAAAGGCAAAATTACCGCCGGCCAGGTCGGTCGCTTCAGAGTGCATGACCTGTGGAATGAAATCGCTACCCACAGAAACCAGCGCTTGTGTTCCGCCCTGCGCGTGGCAACCGAGGCAGGTGCCTCTCAGCAGTCCGGCGTTCGGAGCTTCGGCGTCATCATAGTTCATGCTCGCGCCGTTCTGGCTATTGTGCATGGTGTGGCAGTTGGAGCAACTTCCCTGGATTCCGGCAATTGCAGACAGGGACGTGATAAGAAGCAGGATTGCTGTCATTAGTAGTTTTCTCAGAATTAATTCCATCGGCGTGGCCCCCTTGCTGAAGTGATAAATTCTTTCATGTTTTTTCGACGCTAGGTGATTATAGCCGCTGAGACAAGCAGTGTCTTTGTGGTCATGGTGTGGAAGTTGCTGATTTTAAAGCAGATTGCCTGAAGACATGGTGGTTTTCTACGGAGAGTTGTTGTGGTTTGTTTTGGGCGGTTCCAGTGCTATGGCGTACATTAATCTAATTGTTTGTAGTTACTGGCGGTTTTTTGGCCGAGATTGCCGTGTTTTGACGAAAAATCGCGTATATCCGGTATGTTGTTTAGCTATTAATGTGCTCTCTCATATAGAGAATAAATAATTATTAAGTATCTTAATGATAGGCTGAAGAGTTATTCAAGGAGACGATATTACCAGTCTATAAAAGTATCCTCCTGTCAGCAGTCAAAAAGGGTTTGACAAAAAATGACCTGCTTCCTATAGTTTCAGCGCTTTTCGGCCCCCCAGTGCGGGTCTTTTGCTTATTCATTGAGGAGAGATTTAGATGGCGTCGACATACAAGATTGCGGTACTTCCCGGTGATGGAATCGGGCCTGAGGTTATGGCGGAAGCTCTGAAGGTACTTGATGTAATCGAAAAGAAATATGATGTGACCTTTGCGCGCACTTTGGCCAACGTTGGCGGTGCCGGTATCGACAATGAAGGGAAGGCGTTGCCGGAGAGTACCGTTGATCTCTGCCGTGCTTCTGACGCTATCCTGTTCGGCAGTGTTGGCGGCCCCAAGTGGGAGAGCCTGCCTCCTGACAAGCAGCCTGAGCGGGGCGCGCTGTTGCCGTTGCGTAAGATTTTCGGCCTGTTCTGTAATCTGCGCCCGGCGATTATTTTCCCCGCGCTCACCGGTGCTTCTAGTCTTAAAGAGAGCGTGATTGAAGGTGGTTTCGACCTGCTAGTGGTTCGTGAACTGACCGGTGGTATTTATTTCGCTCAGCCAAAAGGAATTACCGGTGAGGGTCCCGAGAGGACCGGTTTTGATACCATGAAGTATTCCGAAGCCGAGATTGAGCGGATCAGCCATGTGGCGTTCGAGGCTGCCCGCAAGCGTGGCAAGAAGGTCTGCTCCATCGATAAAGCCAACGTTCTTTCGACCTCTATTGTCTGGCGTGAAGTGGTGACGCGGGTCGCCAAGCAGTATCCGGATATTGAGCTCTCGCATATGTACGTTGACAACGCCGCCATGCAGTTGGTCAAGTGGCCGAAGCAGTTCGACGTCATGCTCTGCGGCAATATGTTTGGCGACATCATCTCTGATGAAGCGGCGATGTTGACCGGTTCGCTGGGGATGCTGCCGAGTGCTTCGCTGGCCGAAGGTTCGTTTGGTATGTATGAGCCTTCCGGCGGCAGCGCACCGGATATTGCCGGACAGGGAATCGCCAATCCGATTGCGCAGATTCTTTCGGCTTCGATGATGCTGCGCTATTCCTTCGGCATGGTCGAGGCGGCTGATGCCATCGCGATGGCGGTTGAAAAAACCTTGAATGACGGTTTTCGCACCAGTGATATCTTTCAAGGTGCGGCAGGTGAGAAGAAGGTCAATACGGTCGAAATCGGCGCCGAGATTATCGCTCGTCTGTAGCGGTTGCGACTGCTTGATTGGATGACATAAAAACATGAGGACAAGTTTTGGCTGTTCTCGGGAACGATAGCAGTAAAGCAGGGGGCTGATTCAGCCCCCTGTTAGCTTTGGGGCAGGTGTTCATTTTGCTTGGGTGGGTCGCTGAGGATTTATGTTTCGCTTCTGTTTAGTGGAAGCCCGGATGGATTGAATGGCAAGAATCAAGTTGACGATCGAGTACGATGGTACCGATTACGTCGGCTGGCAGTTTCAGCCGAACGGGATTTCGATTCAGCAGCGGGTTGAAGAGGCGTTGGAGAAACTTCTCGGGGAGCAGGTGCGAGTACATTCTTCCGGACGCACTGATGCTGGTGTTCATGCGCTGGGGATGGTTTGTCATTTAGAGACAGCAAGAGAGTTGCCGTTGTCGGCTTGGCGCGAAGGGTTGAATCGTTTCTTGCCGGCTGATATTGCTATCTGTAATGCTGAAAGTGTAGGCGAAGATTTTCATGCCCGCTTTTCGGCGGTTGGTAAATGTTATCGCTACCGTGTGCTCTGTTCAGAGGTTCGCTCGCCGCTACAGCAGCGTACCAGTTGGCAGATTCGACAAAAGTTGGACCACGTGGCAGTTCGGCAAGCGGCAGATTTGTTGGTCGGCGAACACGATTTTGCAGCGTTTCGCACCAGTGGCTGTGTCGCGGCGACGACGCGGCGGCAGATTTTTTCAGTAAAAGTGAGCGAAGAAGAAAATCTGCTATTGATCGATGTTTGTGGTTCCGGATTCTTGAAAAATATGGTACGTATGCTGGTTGGTACTCTCATAGAGGTCGGTCGCGGTAGGCGACCGGTGACAGATGTCTCGGCGCTACTTTCCGGTTGTTCCTCAGTAGCTCCAGCCCTGACGGCTCCACCGCAGGGTTTGTGCCTGATGGCTGTCTATTATTGAGAGGCTTTTTTGCATCTCGGGCAAGTGCGAAAAAGCAGGCACGAATTCCCTTGACAGCTTTTGGTTATTCGGCTAGTTTCTTCGCTTTGTGAGCCCCGCAACCCTAAGAGTTTGAAATCTGGAGAGGAACGCGATGAGTACTCAAGTCGCTAAAGAGCAAGATATCGTAAGAAGTTGGTTTATCGTAGATCTGGAGGACGTTGTCCTCGGTCGTGCTGCAACAGAGATTGCCCGTGTTCTGCGTGGTAAGCATAAGCCGATTTATACCCCAAGTGTTGATACCGGTGATTTTGTTGTTGTGCTGAATGCCGACAAGGTCAAAATGACTGGTAATAAGCTGGCAGACAAGAAGTATTATCACCACACTGGCTACCCCGGCGGTATCCGCGAGATCACTGCGGAGAAACTGCTGGCCAAGAAGCCGGAGATGGTGATTCAGGCTGCTGTGAAAGGGATGTTGCCCAAGAATAAACTGGGCAGCAAGATGTTCAAGAAACTCAAGGTTTACGCCGGTGGTGATCATCCTCATGCCGCCCAGCAGCCTAAAGAACTGAAGATTTAGGAGATAGCTTAGATGGCTGAGCAGAAGTTCTACGCAACTGGTAAAAGAAAAACTTCGATTGCCCGTGTCTGGTTGAAGCCTGGCAGTGGTGAAATTAACATTAACAAGCGCACTATCGATGAGTTCTTCGGTCGTGAAACTTCAAAAATGGTTGTTCGTCAGCCGTTGGAGTTGACCGACAACATCGGTAAGTTCGATATCTTTGTCAATGTTTGTGGTGGTGGCGCATCTGGTCAGGCTGGCGCTATCAAGCACGGTATCACCAAGGCACTGCTTGAGGTTAATCCGTCTCTGCGCGGTGTCCTGAAGAAATCCGGCTTCATTACTCGTGACAGCCGCATCAAGGAACGTAAAAAGTACGGCCGCAAAGCTGCACGCGCGAGCTACCAGTTCTCCAAGCGTTAAATCGCTTACGACTGCTTGCAGTCAAGTCGCTCAAAAAGAGGGAAGCCCATGCGGGTTTCCCTCTTTTTTTGTTAGTCCGCCGGCAACGGTCGACTTTGCTTGCGGTGGGCGGTATGATGCCTAATATTGCTTAAGTTTTCCATGCTTCTATAGAGACGAGGTTCGTATGATAAAGGTTGCAGTTGTCGGTGCCAGTGGCTACACCGGCGTTGAGTTGCTCCGGTTGCTGGTCGGTCATCCCGAGGTGGAAATCACTTGTGTCACCTCGCGTCAACACGAGGGCGTTCCTATCAGTCAGGTGTTTCCATCGTTGAGTGGTTTTTGCGACCAGGTCTGCGCTCCGCTCGATGTGGCTGTGATTGCCGAGCAGGCGCAATTGATTTTTACCGCCTTGCCGCATAAGTCAGCCATGGAGGTCATTCCGGATTTCTTGTCGGCTGGTTGCAAGGTTATCGATCTTTCAGCGGATTACCGTTTGCGTGACAAGGCTGTTTACGAGCATTGGTATCAGGCGCACACGAGTCCTGAACTCCTCGGTGAAGCGGTTTATGGTTTGCCGGAACTGTTTCGGCCGCAGATCGCAACTGCCCGCCTGGTCGCTAACCCGGGCTGCTACCCGACCAGTGTCGCACTGGGTCTGGCACCCTTGTTGGCTAACGGTCTGATTGATAACGCGTCATTGGTGATCGACAGTAAGTCTGGCACGACCGGCGCCGGTCGCGCGGCCAAGCAGGGCAGCCTTTACTGCGAGGTCAACGAGGGGTTCAAAGCTTACGGTGTTGCCAGTCATCGCCATACGCCGGAGATTGAACAGACCCTGACAACTCTGGCGGGCAGTCCGGTGCAGGTGAGTTTCACTCCGCATCTGTTGCCGGTCAATCGGGGAATTCTGTCAACCATCTATGCAACGTTGCAGGAACAGAAGACGAGTGACGAACTGGTCGCTCTTTTTCGCGAGTATTATGCCGGAGAGTCCTTCGTGCGGGTAATGCCGGGGCGGGATTTGCCGAATGTGGCTTATGTCAGGGGGACTAACTTTTGTGATCTGGGGGTAGTCAGCGACCCGCGCACCGGGCGGGTAATCGTCATTTCGGCGATAGATAATCTGGTCAAGGGGGCAGCCGGTCAGGCCGTGCAGAACATGAACCTGCTTTATGGCTTGAAAGAACAGCTCGGGTTGGGGATTGTGCCACTTTTCCCCTAGTCTTCAGCAGTAAATAATCGTAGGATACGCAGTTAAATTATCCTTAAGTTTCACCTGCGTAAGTTGAGGAGTTTCTGAATGTTGGAACGCGGCCGTTTGATTGCCGACTGCAGGATTGTCAAGCCGCTCGCTGAAAACAAGATGTATCAAACCTATCTGGTTGAAACAACTGAGTTCGGTTCGGTCGTGATGCATCTGTTTGCTAACGAAGCTTTTCCTGATGAGAAGGTTCGTCAGAAATTTATTGCTGCTGCCGGTTCATTGCTTGGGCATGCACTGCCGGGGATTTGTTCTCTGCTAAAAGTCGGTGCGGATGACGAAACGGTTTATGCTCTTTATCCAAGCGTTGCCGGGCAGCCACTAGCGGAACAGCTGGTCTCTGGTTCTTCTGCCAGGCAGTCACTGGAGTTCATCAAGCAGCTAGCGCAATGTTTAAGTCCGGCGCATCGTTCCGGGCTCTGGCATGGCAATCTTTCACCGCAGACAGTCTTTATCGACAAGGGGCAGATTGAGCTCGCCGACTTTGCTTTAAGCGGTCTGGTAAAGCTTGATTTCAATTCCGGAGTTGACGCCAGCTACAGTAGCCCCGAGCTGGTCCGCGGCGAGGCACTGAGTCCAGCATCTGATCTCTACAGTATTGGGATTATTCTCTTTCAACTGCTGACCGGTAAGTTACCTTATACCGGAGATCAGCCGTTTTCGATTGCCATGCAGCACCTTCAGGGAGAAATCCCGCTTCTCCCTGAGTCGCTGAGCATCTGCCAGCCGCTACTTGATTCACTGCTGCAAGCAATGGCCGACGAACGAAATAGCACAGATGAGCTGATTGACGAGCTGGATCGGCTTCTGGCTCGCCCGGAACTTGATGCGTTGGCTCTGCCGGTGCAGTTAAGTTTTGCTGATATTCGGCCCTCTTTGCCAGCTGAAAATTCAGCTGACGAAGAAATTGGTATCGGAGCAGATACGACAGAAGCAGTGTCATTGCTTGAAAACACCTCAAGGGTCGAGCAGGCGATGCTTGAGTCGGATGTCACGGCGCGCATTGAGAGACGTTTGAAGGAACGAGCCGCCGTGCTGCAGTCCTCATCTCAGGGCAGTGAACAGGAGCGGGCCGATACGGCACGAATATCCGAAATTAATCGACAGGATGGGCAAGTTACAAACATGCTGAATCAGAAACGTTATCAGAAAAAATCCGGCCGCGGCAGACTGCTGCTATTGACTCTACTGGGAATCGCCATCGGCGCGGTTTTGTATTTGCTGATCTTTCAACGTGGCGCAGAGAACCCGCAGTTTGCCTCTTCGACAGGGCCTGCAGAGTTGATCGTTGCTCTTGAGGCCGGGCGTTTACAGTTGCAGAGTGATGAGTTGGCTGCTGCAGAGAAGACCTTTCTTGGTCTGATCGAAAAGTACCCCGGCACACCTGAGCCTTATAATAACCTGGCCGTCGTCTACGCATTGCAGGGTCAGCTGGATGCCGCTAAGACCGCGCTGGAACAGGCACTGGCTACAGATGCTGGCTACGCTACTGTCTATCGTAATCTTGGCACCGTTTATGCTGAAATGGCGCGCGATTCCTACGGTCGTGCCCTGCAGTTAAAAAAGGGGCAGCAGTCGGTCAGTTTGCTGATGTTTGCAGCCGACGGGCCGCTGCCATTGCACCTTGATAAACCAGCCAGTGGGGCTGTCGTGGCCACAGCTGCTGAGCCTGTCGTGTCAGCGGCGGTAGCTACCGGGCAGATTCCTGCTGACAACGCTGAGCCGGTGACAGCTTCTGCCGCGAATCCTGCAGAGACTGCACCACCTGTAATTGCGGCGACCGAGGTACCGCCTCCGGTGGCGGCAGTCGTGACGCCAAAGGTTCAGGAAAAAGTCACTGAGGTTGTCATTGCCCCTGAGCCAGAGTCGGCCGAACTCTTTCTGCAGAGCTGGGCCGCTGCCTGGGCAGCACAGAATGTTGAAGCTTATCTGTCTTTTTATGCCGATGACTATGTTCCTTCCAATGGTCAGAGCCGCAGGGAATGGGCTGCCGGCAGGAAGAGTCGTCTGACAAAGCCGACTAAGATCGAAGTCGCTCTCGAGGATTTTTCACCGCTGCGGACCGAGGGTGACAAAATACAGATAGAAGTAACGCAGTCCTATCAGAGTGATCGGTTTGCCGATCGGACCCGCAAATTGTTCGATCTGAAACGTACGGGAGATAAGTGGGAAATCTTGCGCGAACGTTCACTCGGGAGGGTGCGTTGATGGTAAGACGCCTTCTGGTTGCGGTATTAATACTGACACTGCTCGGGTTTACCGGCGTCAGGGTCAGTGCGCTCTGGTCGCAACCTGATGAGCGGCTGGTCGAACGGGCAGTTCTTGACGATACCCTCTCGACAGCAAGCTGGTTGCTGACGCTGGATGATCAGCAGCGGGCGTTCTGGCAACGGCTGGAGTCTCGTTTGCAGGGCAACCCAGACGATTTTGAGGCGAGCCTGCTGAAAAGCTTGCTGCTGTTTCAGGGGGCGCGCTTAAATGCCGCGGTGTCTGAACTGCAGGAGTTGACCCGACGGGCACCTAAGTTTCAGCTTGCACATCTGGTCTTGGGTGACCTGTTGCTGGCGCGTTTCGATCTGGTTTCGTCAATCGGCAAAAGCGCTCTTCTGCAGCGGCTTGATGCCCAGCAGGAACTCCAGATCGAACAGTTGCGCCGCGAGGCTCGAGCCAGACTGCAGGGTTACCTGGCGTTGGTTGACGGTGTTGAGGTTCCAAGGGCGTTACTTAGCCTCAGTTCCGTCACCGAGTATGCGCTGGTCGTCGACAAGAGTATGAATCGACTCTACGTCTATCGTAACCTGGGGCCGGGTTTGCCGCCTGAACTGGTGGATGACTATTACATCGTTCTGGGTAAAAAAACCGGCGACAAATTCAAGGAAGGTGATCTGCGAACCCCGAACGGGGTCTATTTCGTCACCAGTTACCTGCCGGATGAAAAGCTGCCGCCACTCTATGGCAGCGGAGCTTTCCCGGTTAACTATCCAAACGAACTCGATTTGCGCCTGCGTAAAACCGGAAATGGTATCTGGTTGCATGGCACCGACAAAGATTTCTACAGTCGCCCGCCGCTCGATACCGAAGGTTGTGTCGTGTTGACCAACGAAGAGTTCAGCCGTATAGGGCAATATGTTGAGATCGGTCGCACTCCGGTGGTTATCAGCGAGCAGGTTGAGTGGGTCTCCAGTCGTGAATGGCTGGATAAGAATATCGAGATTCAGGCAACTCTGGAGCACTGGCGGCAGAGTTGGGAGCAGGCCGATCTGGCTGCCTATCTGCGTCTCTATTCGGCTGATTTCTGGGCCAAGGGGCATGACAACAGCAGCTGGGGACGACACAAGAAGATGGTTTTTGCCGGAAAGAAATTCCAGAAGATCGACCTGTCAGAAATTTCACTGTTAGCCTATCCGCAGGTCGGTGATGGCAAGCAGATGGTGGTTGCGAACTTTGTCCAGCATTACCGCTCTAATAATTACAACGGTGACATGCGCAAGCGGCTCTATATGGTAAAAGAGCAGGGACGTTGGAAGGTTCTTTATGAAGGGCATCAGTAATTTTGTTTTCAGGAGGATGTGGCTGAAATGTACCGTTTATCTTTAATAATTTGTGCCTTGCTGGTTGTGTTGACATCTGCAGACCTGAGAGCGGCACAGCTTGTTGGGCACAGCGATGGAACTGTCCTTGATCAACGCACCGGCCTGATCTGGCAGCAGGAAGCCTCAGGGCGGATGCCCTGGCTGGAAGCGGTACGGTTCTGTAATCAGCTGGAGCTGGCCGGCGTCCGTGGCTGGCGGTTACCGTTTCGGGATGAGCTGAAAACGCTGATTTCCCAAACTGGTGAGTCCATGCTGGATGAACAGGCTTTTCCCGGTGCCCAGGCTGAGGTTTACTGGAGCCTCAGCCGTGAAGAGCAGCAACCGGATCAGGTCTGGGGCGTGAGCTTTGTCGATGGCAAGGACTACATGTTCGATCGCAAGGATTTCAATTTTCAAGCGCGCTGCATGATAGAAACGGCAGAGGCTGTCTATCTGCCGCTGCTCAACAAGTGGGCCAATGCCTGGTCGGCGCAGGATGTCGAGGGTTATCTCGGTTGCTACGGGCAAAAATTTCTGCCTGAGGGGGGGCTGAGCCGCGAAGAGTGGGCAAAGCAGCGTCAAGTTCGTATCACCAAGCCGAAATCGATTCAGGTGACTGTTTCAGATATAAAAGTTGTTTCCGAAGAGGGGAGTCGGGCAGAGATCATGTTCCGGCAGAAGTATCAGGCGAACAGTTATCAGGATCAGGTCATGAAGGTCATGGCGCTGGGGCTGGAGCGTGGGGAACTGGTTATTCTCAGCGAGCGGACGATTTCTCAGATCCAGTAGTTTCGGTTCTGTTGAGTTCTCAAGAAAAAGGCCGGTTCCCTTAAGTGGGTGCCGGCCTTTTTTCATTTGTTACGGTCGCATATTTCTTATGTGCGGTTCGTGTCGACGCTTCTGATCTGTGCGATGAAAATATCTGCTATTTCAGGATCGAATTGCGTACCACGGTGATTTTTAATTTCACTCAACGCAACCTCCACAGGAAGCGCTTTGCGGTACGGGCGATCTGAGGTCATGGCATCGAAGCTGTCAGTTATGGCGAGAATTCTTGCCTCTATCAATAGCTCATCGCCGCAGATCCCCAGTGGGTAGCCTTTGCCATCGTAGCGTTCGTGGTGCTGGCCGATGATCTTGCGGACTTGCGCCATAAAGTGGATCGGGCTGAGGATGCGCATGCCGATGAGGGGGTGTTCTTGGAGCTTGTCAATATCGTTAAGCGAAAGATCCCCTACTTTGTGCAGCAGGGAGACGTCGATGCCAATTTTGCCGATGTCATGCAGAATGGCGGCCTGCTCCAGGTCTTTGAGCACAGCTTCATCAAGGTTCAGCTTATGCGCCAGCGCCAGGGAGTAACGAGTGACCCGTTCGGAGTGACCACGAGTGTAGGGGTCGCTGGCTTCAATTGCTGATACCAGCGCCTGGACGGTGCTCAGGTAGGTGTTCTGCTGGTCTTCGTAGAGTCGCGCGTTCTGGATTGCGACGCTCGCCTGTGCCGAGATAGTTGAGAGCAGCTCAAGATCCGGCTCGTAGAATGGTGAGCCGTCGGGCTTGTTGGCAATCGTGATGGTGCCGAACACTTCTTCGCAGACGATTAGCGGCGCGCAGATAACTGAATCGCGGGTAAATCCCAGCCGGCTCATGCGGGAGAATTCAGGTTTATTGTCGATCTTCGCAATCAACAGGGGGGCACGGTTTTTAATGACCCAGTGTGACGCACCGCCAGGGCTGAGCGGGATCTCCATCTCTGGATCATAGTTCCCCGGGGGAATACCGCACGCATCGCCAATACTCAGGTTGTCGTTATCTTTATCGTAGAGAAGAATGTAGCCGATATCAGCGCCCAGAGAGTCGAGGGCTTTGCGCAGCAGCAGGTTAAAAAGGCTTTTCAGGTCCATGGTCGAGTTGATCACCAGACCCATTTCGTAAAGCGACGACAGGCGTTTAACCGCTTGAGCAAGGGTGGTGTTGCGATCTTCCAGTTCGCTGGCAAGGTCAGCGATCTTGAAGTTGGCGCCTTCGACTTCTTCAATCCGTTCTTCCAGGTTGATATTGAGCAGCTCGATTTCGTTCAGACGTTCTTCAAGGGTCAGGTTCATGCTGGCAATTTTGTCTTTATGTAGCAGTTTTTCGCGGTTGACGGCCAGTTCGCGTTCAAAGTGAACGGTTGATTCGAGCAGCGTCTTCAGACGCTCGACCATGCGGTTGTACTTTTCTGCCAGTAGCGACATTTCCCGTGAATTCTGGACTGATGCGTTTGCGTCGCTGAAGTTGCCCTGCTCCAGTTCGGTCATGGCGGATATTAATTTGCGAATTGGTCTGTCGACATAATGCAGAATGAAAATCACCAGGCTGACAACCAGGACCGCTAGTAACGAAAGTGATGAAGCAAGGTTGGCTTTTTCGCCGTCATGTTTCAGTTGCTGTAGTATGCAGAGGGAGAGTTCGACAGTGAAGACACCTAACACGTCTTCCTCTGGACCATGACAGGCGTGACACTGTGTCTGGTTTTCGATCGGCAGGGTGGTGATGTAGGTGGCTCCATCCCGGGTAGCTTGTGAGAAGCCGGTTGGGTTGCTGCGATAGGTGTTCAGGTTGAAGTCATTAATTGTCTGGCCGATCTCCAGTTGGTTGGTCGACATCAGGATGCGGCCGGTCTCGTCAAAGATGCGCGGCGAACTGATCGTCTGCTCCGTCTCTATTTTCTGCAGGATATTGATGACGTCGTCATTGCGACCCGTCTGCATCGCCGTGACGATGCTGTTGTGCATTGCCTGAGCGATAACGCGGCCGCTCTGTCTTGCCACATGCTGGAACATCAGGTCCTGGGTGCGCATGCTGTGCCAGGTCGCGACAGTCACTGCGACGATGGTAATCAGGATACTGATGCCCAGAATTTTGATTTTAAGGGAACTCATGGTGACCGTTGCTCATCACTGCTTCGCCTAATCGCTATTTGGATTGCGTCAAATGGCGCAATGTCAAAAACCAGGCAGAGGGATTACAGTTATGTCAGGTTGCTTTACCGTTGTGTTGCCATCAGTAATCAATAAGATTCAGTTAGTTAGTAAGTACAAATGAGCGTTCTGCCTGTGCTGCTATTTACCCCCTTCGGTTACATTTGCAACTAGCAAGCCATTCGGGGCGCTAAATATATCTGTTCTGCTATGTTAAATCAATTAATTGGCTTGATGTTGAACAATTTGAAAAGGGCAAAATTATTTGACTTTGGGGTGGTTCTATGATTTTCTGTGTCGCTGGTTTTTGCACGATTTGGAACAGGTTTGATGCGGCTAGAGGATTTTGATTACAAGCTCCCTGAGGAGTTGATCGCACAGCAACCGGTAACGACGCGGGATGCCTCACGCCTGTTGTGTCTGGAACGTCGGACGCAAACGGCTAAGTCCAGTCAATTTACTGATATCGTTGATTATTTCCGTTCTGGAGATGTGCTGGTTGTCAACGACACCAAGGTGATACCGGCACGTTTGCTCGGGCAGAAAAGTACCGGCGGGAAGATAGAAATCTTTCTGGTGCGACGGCTGGAAACCACGCTTGCTGAAGAGTGGCTTTGCCTGACGAAAAGCTCCAAATCACCGCGCCCTGGAACCAGGGTCCGCCTGGCGGAAGGCTTTACTGCCGAGGTTCTTGAAGAGACTGCGGCACCGTACCGTCGGGTTCGTTTTGACTGTCGCGGTGATTTCATGCAGCGGGTTGAAGAGATCGGTCACCTGCCGTTACCGCCCTATATCAAGCGAGAAGACCGGCAGGAAGACCGTTCGCGTTATCAGACTGTGTTTGCTCGGGAAAGCGGGGCTGTTGCCGCGCCGACGGCGGGTTTGCACTTTACCAATGATATTCTGCAGCGACTGCGCGACATCGGCGTTGAAATCGTTCCATTGACGCTGCATGTCGGGTTAGGGACCTTCCTGCCGGTACGGGTCGATGATATCCGTGAACATAAAATGCACGCCGAACTGTACAGTATCCCCGAGGCGACCGCAGCGGCTATTAACGGCGCGAAGAAAGACGGCCGCAGGGTGTTTGCGCTGGGGACAACCAGCGCCAGGGCGCTCGAAACAGCGGCCAACGATGATGGCCAATTGCAGGCCGTCAGTGGTGACAGTGAGATCTTTATCTACCCCGGCTATCGTTTCAAATTGGTCGATGCGCTGATCACGAATTTTCATCTGCCGAAATCCACTTTGCTAATGTTGGTTTCGGCGTTCGCCGGTCAGGATTTCGTCCTGTCCGCATATCGGCAGGCGGTTGCCGAGCGGTTCCGTTTTTTCAGTTACGGCGACTGCATGTTGATTTTATAAAGCGAGTCGGATTTGTCTGAGTTTACATACGATCTTTTACAGCAGGATAATGACTCCCAGGCGCGGCGTGGGCGGATCACCACAGCTCGCGGAGTGATCGAAACGCCGGTGTTCATGCCGGTCGGCACCCAAGGCACGGTTAAGGGGCTGCTCCCGGAAGCACTGAAAGAGATCGGTGCCCAGATCATTCTGGCCAACACCTACCACCTCTATCTGCGACCGGGGCATGAATTGGTTCGCCAGTTGGGCGGTCTGCACAAGTTTATGCACTGGGATCGACCGATCCTGACCGACAGTGGTGGTTTTCAGGTGTTCAGCCTCGGTGACCTGCGCAAAATTACCGAAGAGGGCGCCTCTTTCCAGTCACATCTCGATGGCAGCAAGCACCTGTTGACGCCGGAACTGTCGATCGAAATCCAGCAGGCGCTTGGCTCTGACATCATCATGGTTTTTGATGAATGTATCCCGCATCCGGCCGAACGGCAGTACATTGTCGATTCGACCAACCGGTCGGCCCGCTGGGCCAAGCGCTGTCGCGAGGTGTTGCCGGCAGGTTCTTCGTCGGCGTTGTTCGGCATCGTTCAGGGCGGGATGCACCCGGAACTGCGGCGGCAGAGTGCTGAGCAGCTTCAGGAGATCGGCTTCGAGGGATACGCTCTGGGAGGCTTGTCGGTCGGCGAAGAGACGTCATTGATGTACGAGATGATGGAATCCAGTCTGCCGCTGTTACCCAAGGACCGTCCCCGCTATGTGATGGGGGTGGGAACGCCGGAGAATTTGATCGAGGGGATTGCGCGCGGATGTGATATGTTCGACTGCGTTATGCCGACCCGCAATGCGCGCAACGGCAATCTCTTTACCAGTTTCGGCAGGCTTAGCATCAAACAGGCCAGGTTTCGTGAGGATGCGCAACCGATCGATCCCGATTGCCAGTGTTACGTGTGCCAGAATTACAGCCGGGCATATTTACGCCATCTGTACATGAGCCAGGAAATACTTGCATCGGTACTTAACACGCACCACAATCTCTATTACTATCAGCAGCTGATGGCCGGCGCACGTCAGGCTCTCGAGACGGGAACCTTCACCGCGTACCGGTCAGAATTTTATCGTAAACGTTCGTAGGTATCGACAAACGTAACTTTCAGGTGCCAGATGTGCACCAGAGACACTTTATCAAGGAGGAACACCATGGTTTCAGAAGCATTCGCAATGGCAGGACAGTCCGGGGCTGGTGGGCAGCAGGGTTATGAAGGAATCATCATGCTGGTGGCGATGTTCGCCATCTTCTACTTTCTGCTGATCCGTCCGCAGCAGAAGCGTGCCAAGCAGCACAAAGAGCTGGTCGGTGCCGCTGCTGTCGGTGATCAGATCATCACGGCCGGTGGTATTCACGGCAAGATTGCTTCGGTTGACGAAAGCACCATCACGCTCGAAATCGCCACCGGTGTTAAAATCAAAATGAACCGCTCTGCAATCACCGAAGTCAAGAAATAACCAGCCGCTTGAGTTGCAAAGGCCCATTGCGGGCCTGCTGTTGAATGTCCAAAGGGAGATACGACGCAGATGTCCAATAGTCTAAAATACCGGAGTGCGCTGGTTATATGCTGTCTGGTGCTGGCCCTCTTTTCACTGGCACCAACCCTGATGCGCGACAGCCTGCCGCAGTGGTGGCTTGATGCTTTCGATCCGATCCATCTGGGGCTTGACCTGCAGGGCGGGATGCATCTGGTGCTTGGTGTCGATGTCGATAAAGCGGTCGAGAGCCGTATCGATACCATCATCGACCAGACCGAAACCCAGCTGCGCGAGAAGGATATCATCTTCAAGCGTCTCGAGCGTCGCCAGGGTGACCGGTTGGTGATCTATGTCTACGATGAAGCGGAAGGCGCGAAGGTCGATGTGCTGATGACCGAAAATTACCCTTCTCTCGAAGCGGAAACCTTCACCGGTGTCGGCGGCTACATCGAAAAACACTTCCGTTTGAGTGATAATGAAATCGCCAACGTCAAGGATTATGCTGTCCGTCAGGCGCTGGAGACCATGCGTAATCGGGTCGATCAATTCGGCGTCAGTGAGCCGACCCTGCAGCGGCAGAGCGGCAACCGGATTCTGATTCAGCTGCCGGGCGTCAAGGATCCCGAACGGGCGATCTCTTTGTTGGGAAAAACCGCGCGGCTTGAATTTAAAATGGTCGCTGAACAGGCGAACGTTCAGGATGCTCTGGCCGGAAATCTGGCCGACGGCACCCAGCTTCTTTACGAGCGTAACACCAATCCTTCGACCGGCGCGGTGACCGAAACCCCGCTGGTGGTCGAGACTAAGACGGTGCTGACCGGTGATCTGCTCTCCGACGCCAATGTCCGCATTGATACCCGCTTCAACGACCCCTACGTTTCCATCGACTTCAACGCTGTCGGTGCCAAGCGGTTCGATCAGCTGACGGCTGCCAATGTCGGCAAACGGATGGCGATCGTGCTGGATAACACCATCTATTCGGCGCCGGTGATCCGTGAGCGGATTTCCGGTGGCAGCGCGCAGATTTCAGGCTCCTTCACTTCGCAGGAAGCGACCGACCTGGCGATCGTGCTGCGCGCAGGTTCTTTGCCGGCACCGGTCAAAATCCTCGAAAACCGGACCGTCGGGCCCTCCCTCGGACAGGATTCCATCGATCGCGGCATCAAGTCGATCCTGATCGGCGGCCTGCTGGTAGTGATCGCCATGATCATCTACTATCAGCTGTCGGGTGTGGTCGCCGTTGTCGCGCTGGTGCTTAATCTGTTCTTCATTGCGGCGATGCTTTCACTGTTCGGCGCGACCTTGACCCTGCCCGGTCTGGCCGGAGTTGTCTTGACGGTCGGTATGGCGGTCGATGCCAACGTGCTGATTTTCGAACGGATTCGCGAAGAACTGCGGCTAGGGAAAGCGCCGAAAATTGCACTTGAGTCGGGTTACGGTAAGGCCTTCTGGACCATTATCGATGCCAACATGACCACGCTGCTTGCGGCGCTGGTGTTGTTTCAGTTCGGTACTGGTCCGGTCAAGGGGTTCGCAGTCACCCTGTCGATCGGCATTATCGCCTCGCTGTTTACCGCAATTTTCGTTTCGCGGGTGTTCTTCGACATCTTCCTGCATGACCGTAACGTCAAGCGGCTGAGTATATAAGGAGATTGACGTCATGCAGTTGATCAAGCCGGATACAAATTTTGATTTTATTGGTAAGCGCAAGCTGGCGATGATTTTATCCGCCATTCTGATCCTGGTTGGTATCACCTCGCTGGTCGTCAATGGCGGTCCGAAATACGGGATCGACTTTGCCGGCGGTACGCTGGTGCAGGTCAAGTTTTCCAAGGCAACCGACGCCGCCGAGGTCAAGAAATCCCTCTCAGGGCTGGATCTTGGCAATCCTGTGGTGCAGTATTTCGGTGAAGACCAGGACGAGTTCATGATCCGGGTCGAGAAAAGTTCTGCCGAGCTGCAGGGCTTTTCACTGCAGATTCTGACTGCGCTGGAGCAGACCTACGAAAAAGGGAACGTCGATGTTCGCCGGGTCGAAATGGTCGGCCCACAGGTCGGTAAGGATCTGCGTAACAAAGGACTTCAGGCGCTGCTCTATGCCCTGCTGGGGATTCTGGTTTATGTCTCCTGGCGGTTTGAGTTCCGCTTTGCGGTTGGTGCCATCATTGCCCTGGCCCATGACGTTATGATCACTTTGGCGGCGTTCAGTATCTTCGGTAAAGAGATCGATCTGCCGATTATTGCCGCCTTTCTGGCGATTATCGGTTACTCGCTGAACGACACCATCATCGTTTACGACCGGATTCGCGAGAACCTCGGCAAGCACCACAAAGAGAGCTTTGTCTTCGTCGTTAATCGCAGCATCAACGAGACCCTTTCACGAACCCTGTTGACCTCTGGCACCACCTTGCTGGTGGTTCTGGCGCTGTTTGTGCTGGGTGGTGGGGTCATTCACAACTTCGCTTTCGCAATGCTGGTCGGGATTCTGGTCGGAACTTATTCATCGATCTTTGTCGCCAGCCCAATCCTGATTTACTGGGAAGAGCGTAAGGCAGCGCGGACTAAATAGAAGGTTGACGGGAGTATTTATGAAAAAAGAATCAATTCTTTTTATCGTTATCGCCCTGCTGGTTGGGTTGTTGGTGGGGATTATTGTCACCAATGCCAGAAAAGATTCTCCATCCAATGCAGGTTCATCGTCTCCTGCTTCGGCGCCCTCTGTCAATTATCAGCAGCAGATAAAAATGTTGCAGGATGTGGTCAGCAAAGAGCCGGGCAACCGTAATGCCTGGGTGCAACTTGGGCACAATTATTTTGATTCTGATCAGCCGATGCTGGCGATCGATGCCTACGACAAAGCGCTGGCAATCGACGGCAATGACGCAAATGTGTTGACCGACCAAGGGGTGATGTTTCGCCGACTCGGCTGGTTTGATCGTGCCGTAGAGAACTTCGTCAAAGCGAGCAATATCAGCCCGAATCATCAGCAGAGCCTTTATAATCTGGGTATCGTCTATCGCTATGATCTGCAGGACATCCCCAAGGCGATTGCTGCCTGGGAAAGATACATTAATCTCAATCCGAGCGGTGCCGGTGCCGCGCAGGTCCGCGGTGAACTGGAACAGTTAAAGTCGCTTCCAGCTGCTCGGCAGTAATTTCAAATAGGTTCAGGCCGGGCATCCCCCGGCCTGTTCTTTTTTCAGGGTTGCTATGCTCTCAGATCACTTCATGATTCGCACAGTTCTCTTTCTCTCTCTCTTCCTTCTGCTCTCCGGTTGCCTCAAGGCCACACAGCCGGTTGTAATTACCGGCGAGCTACAGGGGCAGCAGTACTGGCAGGGGATCGTTTATCTGCGCGGTGATGTCGTGCTGCCCGCGGATGCAGAGCTGACCATTGCTCCGGGAACTCAGGTGGTGTTTCTATTGCCTGAAGCAGGCGAAGATCATTTCATCGAGCACCCCTATTTCCCTGGCAGCGAACTGATCGTCCGTGGCCAAATTTCCGCTATCGGCACGGCAGAGGCGCCGATACGGTTCCGTTCATCCGATCCGCAGGCCGGGGCGGGCAGCTGGGGCGGCATCAATATTGAGGATTCTGAAGCCGCGGCCTTCAGTTACTGCTCTTTTCAGCAGGCGGACAGCGCCCTGCATGCGCGCAATTCTTGGATGACTGTCGAGCATTCGCACTTTTTCAACAATCTGGTTGGGATCCGTTTTCACGATACCGATATATTGATTGAGAACAACCTGCTGCATGACAACGGCGCGGCCATCCGTTTTCATTACGGCGCGCCGGTGATCTGTAAAAACGAAATCCGCGACAATCAAAAAGGGCTGTTTATCACCTCCGCCCCCTGGGGTTATACCATTGAAAACAACAGCTTCCTGAATAACCGTCCCTATCAGATCAGTCTTGGTGAAGGGGTCACGCAGCCGGTTCAGTTGCGGAATAATTTCTGGGGAGCGGATGCTGTGACCGGGCTGGAACCCTACCTTTACGACCGTCGCGTTGATGAATGGCTTGGGCCGATAAATTATCTGCCGCAGCGCATTGAGCCGGATAAAGATGCAGGGATCCGATGGAACCGGTAAAAAACAGACTCTGGAAAATACGTCAGAAAGAGCCGAATCCAGCCAGAATCGAACGGCTCGCCCAGGCCCTTGGTATTCTGCCGCTGACCGCACGAACCCTGTTGCTGCGCGGGATTGAAACCACCGAGCAGGGACAACTGTTTCTGCAGGCCCGGCTTGGCGCTCTGCCTGACCCTGATCTGCTTCCCGATATGTCGATTGCCTGCGCCCGTCTCGAACAGGCGCTGTTGCGCGGGGAAAAGATCGCCGTGCATGGTGATTATGATGTTGATGGTATCAGCGGCTGCACCCTGCTGGTTGAAATGCTCCGCAAGCTGGGTGGGACTGTTGATTACCACATTCCGCTGCGGCTGAAGGACGGTTACGGTCTTTCGGCAGATGCCATCTGTCAGGCACAGGAGGCTGGTTGCGAACTGATTGTTTCCGTTGATTGTGGTGTCTCGGCGCATGCCGAAGCTGATCTGGCCGCAGAACTCGGGCTTGATCTGATCATTACCGATCACCACCAGCCATCGTCTGAACTCCCCGCCTGTCTTGCGCTGATCAATCCGCATTTGCCGAACAGCCGTTTCCCCTGGAAGGATCTTTCCGGAGTCGGGGTCGCCTTCTTTTTATTGGTCGGTCTGCGTCGCAGGTTACGTGAGAACGGCTATTTCAATCGTCATCCTGAGCCAGACCTGAAGCTCGGCCTCGATCTGGTTGCGCTTGGCACCATCGCCGATATTGTCCCTTTAGGGGGCGTCAACCGGATTCTGGTTCGGGCCGGACTGCAACTGCTCGAAGCAGGTGGGCGACCCGGCGTCGCCGCGCTGAAAAAGGTCGCCGAGGTGCAGCAGGTCAGCTGCGGAGTGGTCGGCTTTCGTCTGGCGCCGCGTTTAAATGCTGCAGGTCGTTTGGAGGATGCCGCTCTCGGGGTGAAATTACTGCTCGACGAGGACCCGCAGCAAGCCGCCGAACTGGCCGGGTTGCTGGATGGTTTCAACCGTGAGCGACAGCTTCTCGAGCAGAAGACCCTGGAACAGGCCATCGAGCGTCTGGAAGAACAGGATAATTCTGACCGTTACAGCATCGTCCTGGCTGACGAGCGCTGGCATTCAGGGGTCATTGGCATTGTCGCCAGCCGACTGGTCGAGCGCTATCATCGGCCGACGGTGCTGATTGCGCTGGCGGACGGGCAGGGGAAGGGTTCGGCCCGCTCCATCAGTGGTTTCCATCTGTATCAGGCCTTTGTACAGGCCGCTGAACCACTGGCTGGCTATGGCGGGCATGCTATGGCCGCCGGTCTGTCGATCAAGGCCGAGAATGTTGCGCGCTTCATTGCAGAATTTGAGGCGGCGGCCCGCGCACAGTTAACTGAAAGTGATCTGATTCCGCAGGCTTCGCACGATGGGGAGGTTTGTCTGACTGAGCTGACACTGGCGCAGCTGACTGAGCTGGAAAGCCTGAACCCCTTCGGTGCCGGAAATCCTCAGCCTGCCTTTGTCAGCCGTGGCTGCCGGGTCCATTCGCCACGGATTCTGGCTGAAAAACACCTGAAGTTTGATGTGGAGCAGCAGGGCTGCCGGGTCGCCTGTATTGCCTTCGGCATGGCCGAACGTTTCGAGCAGCTGACCGGAGAGATAGATCTGCTCTTCCGGCCGGGAATCAACAACTGGCGCGGCAACAGCTCGGTGCAGCTGCAGGTCAGTGATTTCCGCCCAGGCTGATCTGAATATTTATAGTTTTACGCCGTTATTTTTTTCGTAGTTTTTTGCCAGCAGCGCCGACAGAGAAATATCCTGATAGTCGGTGGTCTTTCGCACCGCCTCTCGTAAAACCCCTTCCAGTTCAAATCCTTGCTTTTGCAAAAACTGCTCGGCAACTCTGTCGCCGCTGAAGTGGTAGCTGTAAAGCCGGTTCAACTCAAGTTGCCTGAACGCGAAATCCAGCATTTCCTGCAACGCCTCACCGGCGTAGCCTTGCCTGCGCCAAGGCTGGCCTATCCAGACTTCCAGCTCGGCGGTCGCGTTGTTTTTGTCGATGACCCGCAGGGCAACCGAGCCGATCATCTGTTTTGTTTCAAGCAGACTGATGACAAAATGGATGGCGGAACCGGTCCGATACAGGTGAGGCAGGCCGACGATCCAGCTCTTTGCCGCTGTTGGTGTGTAAGGGTGGGGGACGGAGATGGTGGTGTCGGCGATTTCCCGCGTGCCGGCAAGTTTGACCAGCATCTCAGCATCGTCGGCGATAAAAGGGCGCAGCCGCAAGCGTTCTGTCTGTAAAGATGGTTGGTAGCGCATGTTCGGCTCCTTGGTCATTGCAGGAAACGTCTCTGTTCTTTTATTACAGATGGTTACGAGATGCAAATTTAATATCTACGGTTCTATCCACCCAAAAAAGGCTGCGGCTGAGTAACGCCGCCCCATATGGTTCTTCGTAGTTGGGTGCCGACGGCATGTTCAAGAAGGTTTTCAAATTGCTCCAGCACCGGCTTTGCTTGCATCACGATCTTTGACAATCCGTTTCGCTTCTTTTCCACGGGAACCCGATTGTTCCAGCGGAAGGCGACTTCACTGAGAAAGCGCGGGATGTGCTGGCGACTGACGTAATGAAAGACGTCTTGCTTCGCCCTTTCCAGAATCGCATTGAAGGATTCTGCCGTGTTGACATGAGCTTCTCCGCGAGCGTATTCCCTGATGCCATGATTGACGCTTTCATGACCTGAAAACTCCTTCCCGAGCGCCATGTAGGCATGCAATTGGTCCGTCATGACCGACGCTGCAGGCGAAACAACCTGCTTGACGTGTGGGGCCAGAACCGCGTAGCTGTCGCTGGAGATCACTCCGGTTCGAACCGGACCGTTTCGGCTGACCGCCACATGAATACAGGTTTTCTTGGTTCCTTTGCCTCTGGAATGCTTTACCCCGTGCTGGAACCTCGGCTTGCCACCAAGATACTTTTCGTCCAGTTCAACAACGCCGGACAACAGTTCTATGGCATCAGCATGGACAGCCATCATGGCCCGAATTGCATGGCCGACCTTCCATGCCGTCTTCTGGTTGACACCGAGCCACTTGGCCAAAAAGACCGACGAGATCCCTTTACTGGAGTAGATGATGAAATACATCGCCAGCAGCCAGGTTTGAAGTGGCAGTTTGGTGCTGTGCAAGGGCGTCTTTGTCGTTACCGTGAACTGCCCTGCGCACCCGCTGCACTCGTAAAGGCCTGGGCGGGCGGAATCACTTTTGAGCAGCCAGGATTTCAAACAACCACAGTGCGGACAAACCCGACCCGAGGGCCAAATCACCTTTTCCAGATATTTTCGACAAGTACTTTCATCTGGAAACATGTTGCGAAACTGATTAATTGTCATGGGCATACCTCCTTGTGGAGTTATGATCCATCACAAGAATGTCAAGCTATGACACACCCACCTTTGTTTGGTGGATAGAACCGAATATCTAAGTACTGTTGGCTGACTGCAGATCTCTTTCCCCTGTCGCCTGAACGCTGACAAAAAGGGTTGCGAGGTTGCAGAAAAATCGTACTCGTCTATATTTAATGAGCTGGTATAACAACTTACGCGAGGAGGAATGAAGACATGGCCGGAAAATTTGAAATCAAGACAGCAAAAGATGGGCAGTTCTATTTCAATCTCAAGGCAGGCAATGGTGAAGTCATCCTGACCAGCCAGATGTACAAAGCGAAGTCCGGTGCTCTAAATGGCGCTGAGTCGGTACGTACCAACTCCGGGGATGACTCACTTTATGAGCGTAAGGTCAGCAGCAGTGATAAACCTTTCTTCACCATCAAGGCAAAAAACCATCAGACCATCGGTAAAAGCGGTTTTTATAGCTCAGCTGCAGCCATGGAAAAAGGGATCGAGTCAGTAAAAAAGAGCGCGCCCGAAGCCAAGGTGGTTGAGCTGCTCGAATAGCAATTCCTATTGCCGTTGTTTTTTGTTTGCTGAGGGCTGCAGATTTTTTCTGCAGCCCTTTTAACGCCGGAACTCTCGGAGTCGCCATGCCCCCTGAAACTGCAGAAGCGCCACTGGAAGCTTTTATCCCTTTTCGCCGTAGTGAATTGATCGAACTCTGCCTGGCCGATCAGCAACTGGATGCGGCAGCAGCTGCGCAGTTCAAGGATTTCTGCCAGATTCTGGCCGCCTTTTACCATTTTCGCGCCCATGCACAGCTGGAGCGACTTAAGGATCATTACTCGGCGTTCAATCCCGATTCCGATAATTGTCCGTTACATCCACCCACAGCAGTGCAGTTGCAGGCAGCCGCACAAGCGATCGCCGGAGATTTTTCCAGTCTGCTGGAAAAGGCGAATTATCAGTCTTTATCGCAGCAGCAGCTTGAGCAATCCTTTCAGGTCGCATCACTGATTCCCTTGCAAACCAAGGTCGATTTTGATGATTTCGATCAGGTCCTCTTCTACTTCAGGGGGGAGGGGAAGCAAGATGTCACAATCAAGCGGTTATTTCGCAAGAAAATTATCAGCCTGGATAATTTCGAGCGGGTCGTCGTGCTGCTGAAATTTCGTGATCAGAGTCACTTTGACAACAAGCAGAAGCAGCTTGACGAGCTCGGTTTTGTGCCGGGAAAAATGTATCTTTACCTGTATAAAAATATCCCCAAAAACGATCTCGAGCTGTTGTTTCCGAACGTTGAGGTCAGTATGAACTGGAAGGACCGTCTGCTGCTGGTGGTGCCGGCGGTCGGTGCGGCCATCCCATTGATCCTGAAGGTGCTGCCCAGCCTGGGGCTTTTGGTCGCTGCCGTTCTGCTGGTGACCATGGGGCCGGAATTCGCGGAGAAGTTCGGCTTCAAGAGTGACGGTTCAACCAGTATCTACCCACTACTGGTGGCGGTCCTGTCGATCGGTGCAGCGCTGGGCGGATTTGCTGTCCGGCAGTACGGCAAATACAAAAGCAAGCGACTGATGTTCTTAAAAAAAGTGACTGATACCCTGTTTTTCAAAAATCTGGTTACAAACGAGGGGGTTCTCTACAGTTTGACCGATGCCGCGGAAGAGGAACTCTGCAAGGAAGCGATTCTGGTTTATTATCACCTGCTGATCGCCAGCGGACCGCTTGACCGGTTGCAGCTGGATCAGAAAATTGAAAGCTGGATGCAGCAGAGCTTCGGTACCCGGATCGATTTTGATATCGAGAAAACCCTGAAAAATATGCTCGAACTGCAGGCCGATCTGCCCGGTGTTGAAGGGGGGCGGCAACGCACGCTGCTGAGTCGAAAGTCTGACGGCAGCCTGCAGGTGCTCCCGCTGGATGAGGCCAAGAGGCTGATCGATTATATCTGGGATCATGCTTTTGAATATGCCAACGACAAGACAGGTTAAGTGCTTTTAGCCACTGCACCGCCGGTTGACGGACGCGCCAGTTTGACGCATAGTGAGCTCCGATTTCTACTTTTTGAGCGCAGGATTAGCATGCCCGTCAATATCACCCCTAGCACCAGCCCTTTTGCTGCCGATTTAAACGAACTTGACGGCGCTGCTGTTGGTCGCCTTTTTTTTACCGAACCCCTGGCCAGCCATAATAGCTGGAAGATCGGCGGCCCGGCAGATTTGCTGGTTGAGCCACGCAGTTCGCAGCAGGTTGCGACACTCGTTCGTTTCGCTCGGCAACGGCAGATTCCGTTGGTGGTGATCGGGCAGGGGACCAACCTGTTGTTTGATGACGCCGGGGTACGCGGCATCGTGCTGAAGATCGGTGCGCAGCTGGGTGCCATCCAGATTGACGGCCAGCAGATCATCGCTGAAGGGGGCGCCTGGGTGCCACAGTTGGCGCGTCAGTCGATGCGAGCTGGATTGTCCGGCTTGGAGCACTGTATCGGCATCCCCGGTACGGTCGGCGGGCTGGTGATGATGAATGGCGGCAGTCAACGCAAAGGGATTGGCGAGAATATCAAACAGGTCTGGGTCGTGACCGCCGAGGGTGAAACCCAGCTTCTCAGCCGTGACGACTGCGCATTCTCCTATCGTCACAGCGCCCTGCAGGGGACCGGCGCGGTGGTGGTCAAGGCCGAGCTGGAATGTCTGCGTGGCGATATCCGCGAGGTTCGACGTGAGATGGTCTGCGATCTGCGTAACCGTCGGCAGAAGTTTCCGCGTAAATTGCCGAACTGCGGTTCGGTTTTTCTCAGCAGCGCCGAAATGCACGCCAGTGTCGGACCACCGGGGAAGATTATCGAAGAGACTGGGCTGAAAGGGGTTCGTTTTGGCCAGGCGGAGGTCTCCAGGCAGCACGCCAACTTCATTGTAAATCTTGGTGGCGCAACCTCAGCCGAGGTGTTGACGCTGATTGCCCACATCCGTCAACAGGTTCGCCAGCGGATCGACTTTGAGCTTGATTGCGAGGTTCGCTATGTCAGTCCACAAGGGCAGCTGATGCCGGCGCACATCGCGGCCGAGGCCGCAAATCACCAGTAGTTCACCTGTCCAGCAACTGATCCAGCTCATCAAAGTTGAAACGCATTTCCGCTAATTTGCGCACCAGTCTGATCTTCTCGGTATCTTCGGCAACCAGTTTGGCAACATCCTCATTGACGATCTGGTACAGCTGGCCGGTGGTGTGGCTGGTGGTTCTGATGTAGGGGATTTTGCTGTTATCGAGGATCAGTTGGGTGATGCTGCTGATTTCGGCGATCCCCGGAATCAGCAGGCCGGCGATCTGCTGACGATACTCGGGAATCTGGTACATGTTGGCCAGAGTGACTAGCAGCTCATCGCGACTGCTGGTGACGATGAGCAGCGTTGAATCGCGCAGCAGCTCGGTGACGCGCTGGGTCGATGGGGCGCCGATCTGCAGATTGAGGGCGATCCGGTTGGCGTCATCCTGATTGCCGTGAAGTTCCAGATTGAGGATTGTCGCGACCCGCTGCATGGTCGGGTTGGCCAGAACCGGTTGATAGTTAAAACCGCGGAACAGTTTGAACGACTCCTGGGCAAACACTTTATCCAGATAATCCAGAGTTGCATCGCGTTTATCCGGAATCAGTTTATTGGCCATGATGCCGCGTATTTCTACCCCCTTTTGTTCAAACAGCTGGCGATTCTGCTGCACCGCATCAACAACGTTGCCGATACCGCCGCCGGTGATCATCAGCACCGGTGCCTTCAGGGCGCTGGCGATGTGTGCATTTGACAGTCCGATGACCGAACCGACTGCCGGATGGCCGGAGCCTTCGATGATCAGAAAATCGCACTCCTGTTCAATGGCGTGACAGGACTCGATGACACGTTGTTCGAGCTGCCGGGCATCGATTTTGCCGTCGATGAATTCGCGAGTAGTGTAGCGTTCGATGATGACCGGTGACATCTGCCGCAGGCCGTGCTTCAGGTCGAAGACCTGGGCCATCAGCGCCACATCCGAATCGATCGTGACCCCTTTGAAGCTGATCGGTTTTGGACCGAGCGGTTTGATGAAACCGACCCGCGGATATTTTTTCTGCGCGAGATGCAGTAGCGAGAGGCTGGCGGTGGTTTTTCCGCAATGCTGGCCAATTGCAGAGATGTAGAGTTTGCGTGCCATCGGTAATCTCCCGGGGGGAAGGACAGTGAAGTTAACCCAGTTTGCGTGCAGTTGACAGTGTAGCAAACCGCTTTGTGAATTGCCTGCGCAAAGCAGGAAAAAAGGCTACCGGATTTTCGGCAGCCTTTTATGTTTTCAAGCTGTTGCGACAGGTTGCAAACCAACTTCTTTGGCCAGTTCCGTCCAGAGCGGCAGGCTGCGCTCGATCATCGCATCATCGACGCAGTAGGCGATCCGGAAAAATCCAGGCGCGCCGAAACCTGAGCCGGGGACCAGCAGGATGCGGTATTTCTGTGCCAGGCGGATGAACTCGATTTCATCGGCAAGCGGTGACTTGGGAAACAGGTAGAACCCACCGCCCGGTTTGACCATCTCAAAACCGAGCGCGCTGAGGTGGTTGTAAAGCAGGTCGCGCTTGTGCCGGTAGAGTTCGCTGTCGACGCTGCTGTGCTGCAGGCTGGTGACCAGCCGCTGCATCAGTGCCGGTGCATTGACGAAGCCGAGCACCCGGTTGCAGAAAATCGCCCCCTGCATGAACAGGCTGACCTCCTCCATCGCCGGACTGGCGGCCAGATAGCCGATCCGTTCACCGGGCAGCGCCAGGTCCTTGGAGTGTGAGGTGACGATGATCGAATTGTCGATGCAGTTGAATATGCAGGGGACCACTTCACCGAAACTGATCTTCGCGTAAGGTTCGTCGGAGATCGCCGTGATCGAAATCCCCAGTTCTTGCTCTTTGCGTTTCAGCAACGCGCCCAGTGCCTTCAGGGTTGCTTCGGGGTAGATGACGCCGGTCGGGTTATTCGGTGAGTTGATGATGATGACGCGGGTTCTGGCGGTGATTGCTGCCTCGATGGCAGCGAGGTTGGGCTGGAAATCGTCATGGGTGGCGACGATCACCGGGGTGCCGTTCTGATTGTCGATGTAGAATTTGTATTCGACAAAGTAGGGGGTGAGGATGATGACTTCATCGCTCGGATTGAGCAGGGTTTTCAGCACCACGTTCAAAGCGGCTCCGGCTCCGCAGGTCATGACCACGTTGGCGGCGCAGGTCGGCCGGCGGCTTTTGGTGTTGATCGCGGCGGCAACGGCGGCGCGGGTCTCTTCGTAGCCGGCGTTGTTCATGTATCGATGCATCCCCGGTACGGGATTTTCGGCAATCCGCTGCAGTTCGGCCTGCAGTTCGGCTGGCGGCTCGATGGTCGGGTTGCCGAGGGTGAAGTCGAACACCTGATCGTCACCGTACTCTTTACGCAGCAGCGCGCCCTCCTCGAACATTTTGCGGATCCAGGAAGAGCCTTCGATACATGCATTGACCTTTGCTGCTATCGCCATGGTAGTTGTCCTTCTGCTCTGGGCTTTATCGTTTGCTTCAAGGGTTGTTTTGCTTGGTGAACATTCGTTTGCGCCGCAGTTTAGCTGCGTGCTCAAGAGGGGTCAAGGGGATTGAAAAGTCAGCCGGCGCAGGTTCTTTGGCGGAGCTGTTTTCGTTATCCGAATCAAAGGTTTATCCGGCATAAAGCTGCGCTGAGAATTTGATTTTTCCCTGCTGTTAGGCTACATTCCGGCATTCAAACGTCTCCCGCAGAGGTATTTAAACTATGGCGCAAAAAGATTTGACAGTCCTTCGAGAGCAGATCGATTCCATCGACAATCAGATTCTTGAACTGCTGAACCGGCGGGCAGAGGTGGTGGTCGCGGTCGGCAAAGCCAAAGAGGTCAGTGACGGACCCTTTTACGTGCCGGGCCGTGAAAAGGCGATTTATCAGCGGTTGACTGAGAACAATCCCGGGCCCTTCCCCAATGCGGCGGTTGTCAAGGTTTTTCGCGAAATCATCTCGGCGTCGCTGAATATGGAGATGCCGATGCAGGTCGCTTTTCTGGGGCCCCAGGCGACCTTCACCCATATGGCGGCGATGCGTCAGTTTGGGCTTTCCGCGCAGCTGGTGCCGCTAAAAAGCATCCCCTCGGTGTTTGAAGAGGTCGAGCGCGGCCGCGCCAGTTACGGCGTGGTGCCGGTCGAAAATTCGACCGAAGGGGTGGTCAATCACACTCTCGATATGTTTATCGGCTCCGATCTGCAGGTGATTGCGGAAATCATGCTGGAGATTTCTCACAACCTGCTGTCAAAAACCGGCAACCCGGACCATATCAGCAAGATCGTCTCGCATCCACAGCCGCTGGCGCAGTGCCGGCACTGGCTGGAGGCAAATATGCCGGACGTGCCGCTGGTCGACGTCTCCAGCACTGCGGCGGCGGCACAGCTGGCATTTGAAGACGAGTCGGCTGCCGCGATCGCCAGTCAGGCGGCCGCCGTACAGTACGGTCTGCAGGTGGTCAAGGCGAAGATTGAGGACAATCCGAACAATTTCACCCGCTTTCTGGTGGTTGGCAGAAAAACTCCGGAACGCAGCGGACAGGATAAAACCTCGATCATGTTCAGCGTCAAGGATCAGCCGGGAATCCTGTACCGGATGCTCGAGCCGTTCAGCAAGCGCAGTATCAACCTGGCCAAGATCGAGAGTCGGCCGATGAAGCAGAAGGCCTGGGAGTACATCTTTTTCCTCGATCTGGTCGGTCATATTGAAGATGCCCCAATCGCCGAGGCGATCGAAGAACTGCGGACCCATTGTCATTTTCTCAAGGTGCTCGGTTCCTACCCGATCTCCCGCCAGGAAATTCAGGAAGGGGGAAAGTAATCATGGCTGAAATTCTGATTCCGCGACTGGCCATTATCGGTGTCGGGCTGATCGGCGGTTCGCTGTCGCTGGCGCTCAAAGAGGCGGGGGTGGTTGGTGAAGTCGTCGGCTATGGTCGCGGCAAGCCGAACCTGGAAAAAGCCCTGGAGTTGGGTGTTGTTGATCGCTATTCGCGCGATCCGGTTGAAGCTGTTAGGGATGCGGATGTGGTTTTTCTGGCGACGCCGGTTCAGACTCTGGCCGAAGTGACCAGGCAGTTTCTGCCCGGGCTGAAGCCGGGCGCCATTATCACCGATGGCGGCAGCGTCAAGGGAGAGGTGGCGAAGGCGCTTGAACCGCTGATGCCGGAAGGGATCTATTTTGTTCCCGGTCACCCGATCGCCGGAACTGAAAACAGCGGCGCTGAAGCCGCCTTTGCCTCGCTCTATCGTGGTAAGCGCTGCATATTGACCCCGACCGAGCAGACCAACCCCCAGGCGCTTGCGCTGGTCGAACAGATGTGGACGATTGCCGGCAGCCAGGTGGTGAAGATGTCGCTGGAAAAACACGACAAGGTGCTGGCAGCGATCAGTCACCTGCCGCACATGGTCGCTTATTCACTGGTCAACGCGGTCGGTTCCTACGATCACTACGAAGAGAACATCCTCGAATATTCGGCTGGTGGTTTCCGCGACTTTACCCGTATTGCCTCGTCTGATCCAACCATGTGGCGCGACATCGCAGAGACCAACCGCGAGGCGCTGCTGGAGATGATGGGGCAGTTTGAGGTTTTTTTCGCTGAGCTGAAGGCGGATGTCGCTCAGGGCAGCGGCGAGAAGCTGTTCGAGTTTTTCCTCCGTTCCAAGCAGTTACGTGACGCAATCCTGTAAGCATATTCGAGGCTGAATCCTGATGCATGAATTAGAGAACAGAACCATTGTCAAAGCTAACGGCCTGCGCGGCGAGATCTTTGTCCCCGGAGACAAGTCGATTTCGCATCGCGCCATCATGTTCGCTTCGCTGGCCAAGGGCGAGAGCCGGGTGCGCGGTCTGCTGCGCGGTGAGGATTGTCTGTCGACCCTGAAGGCATTTCAGGCGATGGGGGTCGAGGTCGTAGAGCAGGGCACCGATGAGCTGATTATTCAGGGGCGCGGCCTGGACGGCTTACTTGAACCTGCCGATGTGCTCGACTGCGGCAACTCGGGCACAACGATGCGTGTGATGAGCGGGATTCTGGCGGCGCAGCCGTTTTTTTCGGTGCTGACCGGTGACCAGTATTTGCGCAAACGGCCGATGGGGCGGGTTATCGAGCCGTTGCGGCAGATGGGCGCGAAGATTCTTGGCCGCGCCGATAACAGTAAAGCGCCGCTGGCAATTGATGGTGGCGGACTCAAGCCGATCGAGTATCATTCGCCGGTTGCCAGCGCCCAAGTAAAATCGGCGGTCCTGTTGGCCGGCATGCAGGTCGAAGGGACCACCACAGTTTATGAGCCACACCTGTCACGCGATCATAGTGAGCGGATGCTGCGCTATTTTGGCGCCGAGATCGAATCTTTCGCCGGCGGCGCACGGGTGACCGGGCCGGTCGCACTGACCGGGCGCGAGGTCGAGGTGCCGGGGGATATCTCTTCAGCGGCTTTTTTTCTGGTGGCTGCGTTGATTGTTCCAGGCTCAGAGCTGCTGCTGAAAAATGTTGGCGTCAATCCGACCCGCAGCGGCATTATCGACATCCTGCAGCAGATGGGCGGTTCGATCGAGCTGCTCAACCAGCGCGAGCTGTCGGGTGAACCGGTCGCCGATCTGCTGGTGAAAAGTAGCCAGCTGCAGGGCATCGACATTGGCGGCGACCTGGTGCCGCGCGCCATCGATGAATTTCCGGTGGTCAGCGTTGCCGCCGCATTCGCCGCCGGGGTCACGACCATCCGCGACGCCAAAGAACTGCGCGTCAAAGAGACCGACCGGATTGCCGCCATGTGCGAGACTCTCGGACTGCTCGGCGCCCGGATTGAGCCGCTCGAAGATGGTATGCGGATTACCGGCGGTCACCCCTTGAGCGGTGGAAAGGTCAATTCGTTCGGTGATCACCGGATTGCCATGAGTCTGGCGATTGCGGGTTTGGGGGCGGGCGGTGCGGTTGAGATTGCCGATACCGGTTGTACGGCCACTTCATTCCCCAACTTCTGGCAGCTTCTGGCAGAGATTCAGGGTTGATTTCTCCCGCCGGGTTGCTGCTATAGTGGATTTATCTTGATTATCGACCGGCAGGGGCTTCAGGCTCTTGCCGGTTTTAACTTGTCCCGACAGGATTTTACATGGCGAAGAAACTGATTGTTGCAATCGACGGTCCTTCAGGTGCCGGAAAAAGTACCTTAAGCAAGGCGCTGGCAAAAAGTACCGGCTATCTCAATATCGACACCGGAGCCATGTATCGTAGCGTTGCCCTGCTGGCCCATCGCCGGCAGATAGATGTCGCTGATGAGCAGGGGTTGCGGCAACTCTGCAGCGCGATACGGATCAATTTTATTCGCGAAGCCGATGCCGAGCAGGTGATCGTCAACGGTGAAGACGTTTCGCAGGCGATCAGAACTCCCGAAGTCAGTCTGCTGGCGGCCAAAGTTGCTGCCTGTCCTGCGGTGCGTGAGGCGCTGGTGCGGCTGCAGCGCGAACTGGGGGAGGCCGGTGGTGTGGTCCTTGAGGGGCGCGACATAGGTACGGTCGTGTTTCCGCAGGCTCAGGTGAAGTTTTTTTTGTCGGCGACGGCCGAGGAGCGTGGTCGCAGACGATTTGACGAGCTGCGCGCCAAAGGGATTAAGGTCGACCTGCAGCAGACAATTGCCGAGGTTGAAGAGCGGGATGCCGCCGATAGCGAACGCGAGCATGCGCCCTTGAAGCGTGCTGCTGATGCCATCGATATCGATTCAACCCGCCTGACGATCGACGAGGTGTTGCAGGAAATGCTGCGCATCATTGCTGAGCGGGAACAAACTGCAACGGCCGTATCGGAGTAAACGATGGAAATTATCATGGCAAAGAGTGCCGGTTTCTGTTTCGGCGTCAAGCGTGCGACGCAGATGGCTTTTGACGCAACCCAGGCCCATGACCAGATCCATTCTCTCGGACCCCTGATCCATTCACCGCAGGTGGTCGAAAAACTCGAACAGCAGGGGGTGCGGGTCTGCAAGCGGGTTGCGGATATCCCAGGTGGTGCGGTGGTGGTGCGTTCGCACGGCATTACCTCCAAAGAACAGCAGCATTTGGCGGAAAAGTCGCTTGAGGTGATTGATGCGACCTGCCCCTTTGTCAAAAAGGCTCAGGAGTATGCCACCCATCTGAGCGAAGCCGGTTATCTGCTGGTTCTGGTCGGAGAGGCCGACCATCCGGAGGTTCAGGGGATCTATTCCTACGCCAAAGGGGAGGCGCTCGTCATTGCTAGCGCGACTGAGGCCCGTTCGCTGCCGAACAGTCGGAAGATCGGTATTGTCGCACAAACCACGCAATCCCTGGAAAATCTGCAGGAGATCGTCTCTGTCTGTCTAGAAAAAGCCAAGGAGTTGCGCGTCTACAATACTATTTGCGATGCCACGACGGTCCGTCAGAACGAAGCGCGTAAAATCTCCGCTGCAGTCGATCTGATGCTGGTGATTGGTGGCTATAACAGTGCCAATACGACCCGGTTGGCCACCCTCTGTGAAGAGCAGCAGCCACGCACCTTTCATATTGAAACCGCGGAGCAGATTGAACCTGACTGGTTTGCTGAGGTTGAAAAGGTCGGCATTACCGCCGGTGCTTCGACGCCGAGCTGGATTATCGACGACGTTCTGCTGCAACTGAAAAAAATCGCAGAAAATGAGATTTGATCCATTGGGCGATGACGCTTGCGGGACTGATTATGGAGAGTTGAAACTGCCCCCAAATGGCTCAAATCGGACCGATTAAATAGAATAACTGCTTGATAAATATTGCTTTGTTTTTTAATAGGGGCTGTGTTATCTTCCGCAGTCTCGAAAGAGTCCGCCGTCGCGAGGCGTCGGAAAATACGCAAGGGGGTAACAACCCAATGGTAGAAGATAAAGATATGTTGGATGATGAAATGGATGAAATGGGGGAGGATTTCGAAGGTAGCTTTGAAGACATGCTCAACGCTTATGAGCAGGACGGACAAGCTGGTTTCGAGCTGAAGCGCAATGATGTGGTTCAGGGAACAATCGTACAGGTCAACCCGGATTCGGTCGTGGTTGATGTCGGTTACAAGTCGGAAGGGGTGATCCCGCTCCGTGAATTTGCCGATGAAACCGGCAAAATCAATGTAAAAGTCGGTGATGTTTACGACGTTCTGTTCGGTGGTGGCGAAAGCGACAGCGGCATGATCGTCCTCTCGAAAGAGAAAGCGGACCGTCAGAAAATCTGGAATTCACTTGAAGAAGATGCCATCGTTGAGGGTCGTATTCTCAGCCGCATCAAGGGTGGTCTGTCGGTTGATATCGGCGTAACCGCCTTCCTGCCAGGTTCACAAGTTGATCTGCGCCCGGTCCGCAACCTGGACAAGGTGATCGGCGAGACCTTCCAGTTCAAAATCATTAAGCTGAACAAGCGTCGCGGTAACATCGTTCTTTCACGTCGCGTCCTGCTCGAAACCGAGCGTGAGTCGCAGCGTGGTCATACCCTCAAGACCCTGGAAGAGAATCAGGTGACTGAAGGTGTGGTTAAGAACCTCACCGACTATGGCGCATTTATCGACCTCGGCGGTATCGACGGTCTGTTGCACATCACCGACATGTCCTGGGGCCGCGTCAAGCACCCATCCGACATCCTCGCTGTCGGCGACAAAATCGACGTCAAGGTTCTCAAGTTTGACCGTGAAAAGCAGCGTGTTTCTTTGGGTCTCAAGCAGATTGCTCCTGATCCATGGCTCGGCGTTGTCGAGAACTACCCGGTCGGCGAACGCGTGACCGGCAAAGTTGTCAGCCTGACCGATTACGGCGCATTTATCGAACTGGAAGAGGGTGTTGAAGGCCTGATCCACGTTTCTGAAATGAGCTGGACCAAGCGCGTCAAGCATCCGAACAAAGTCCTGAATATCGGTGACGATGTTGAGTCGGTCGTGCTGGCTCTGGATACTGAAAATCGTCGCATCTCGCTTGGCCTCAAGCAGGTTGAGCCGAACCCTTGGGACGTGATTGGCGAGAAGTTCCCGATCGGCACTATCATCGAAGGCCAAGTCAAGAACATCACTGACTTCGGTATCTTTGTCGGTGTTGATGAGGGTATTGACGGTCTGGTTCACATCTCCGACCTGTCCTGGACCAAGCGCATCAAGCATCCTTCCGATGTTTACAAGAAGGGCGATCTGGTTAAGGCTGTCGTTCTGAACATCGATCGTGAGAATGAGCGTTTCTCTCTCGGTCTCAAGCAGCTTGCTTCTGATCCTTGGGACACCGTTCCGACCCGCTATGCTCGTGGCACTATTGTCAAGGGCAAGGTCACTTCGGTCACCGATTTCGGCATCTTCCTTGAACTTGAAGAGGGTATCGAAGGGCTGGTCCATGTTTCTGAGCTGAGCAAAGAGAAAATCGACGCACCGAAGGAATTCGCTTCCGTGGGTGATGATCTCGAAGCTGCTGTTCTGCAGGTTGATACCGTCGATCGCAAGATCGCCCTGTCGATCAAGAACGTCGGCGAGCAGAAAGAAAAAGCTGAAGTCAATGAGTTCATGGGCGCGCAGAAAAGCGCAACCTCGAACCTCGGCGATCTGCTCCAGGGTGCCCTGGGCCGTAAGTCGGACGACTAAACAGTACTAAGTTGTAACCGGGGACTTCGGGTGAAACCTGGAGTCCCCTTTTTTGTGAAGTACGAGATGAAAAAACGCCCTTTTTTGATAGCTTCGCTGCTGCTCGGCGCCATCTTCCTGTTTTTTCTGCTGGTTGTTTTTACCTCGGGAATACTGAGTGGCAGGTCGGTTGTCGTTCCAGTTGGTGAAAAGATTGGCATTTTGGAAGTTAACGGGGTGATCGCGGACGCACAGCTGCTAATCGAGCAAATCATTGAATTCAGAGACGCCAGGGCAGTGAAGGCGGTTGTCTTACGGGTCGATTCTCCCGGTGGCGGAGTTGGTCCTTCGCAGGAAATCCATTCTGAATTAAAGCGCCTGGCGAAGGAAAAACCGCTGATCGTTTCTATGGGATCAGTGGCGGCTTCAGGTGGTTACTATATCGCAGTGGCCGGCGAGCGTATCTTTGCTAATCCTGGGACGATTACCGGCAGTATCGGTGTCATCATGAGTTTTCCTGATTATCAGGGAATCATGGAGAAAGTCGGCATCAAGACCGAAGTCATCAAAAGCGGTCGGTTCAAGGATATTGGTTCGTCTACCCGAGATTTTACTGAGGCTGATCGTGAGCTTCTGCAGGGGATGATCGATGAGGTTCATTCCCAGTTTGTTGCCGCAATCAGTGAAGGGCGTAATATCCCTGTCGATCGACTGCAGCCTTTTGTTGATGGCAGAATTTTTACCGGAAAGCAGGCTCTCGACGCTGGTTTAATCGATGAAATTGGTAGTTTGAGTGATGCTGTTCGCCACGCCGGTCAGGTGGTCGGACTCGGAGATGACCCTAAAGTCATCTATCCTCAGCCAGAAGAAAAAGGTATTTTTGAGCGTTTTCTTCAGGGAGCAGCCAGTCGTTACCTGGGGGTATCAATAGATAACAAGAGCTCAACTGGACTGCAATATTTGTGGGATGGTTATTAAATGATGACAATGAGCGCCGTTGTCACTATATGCTGATAAATGGAAGGTGAAGATGACCAAGAGTGAATTGATTGAAAGATTGTCTGATGAACACGATCTGCTGAATAAAAAAGACGCTGAATCGATTATTAATCTCATTTTTGGCGGAATCGGTGATGCCCTTGCGGGTGGCGACCGGGTAGAAATTCGAGGTTTTGGATCATTCTCGGTACGTGAGCGGGAAGCTCGTGAGGCCAGAAATCCAAAGAGTGGTGAATTGGTTAAGATTCCTTCGCGCAAAACGCCCTTTTTCAAGACGGGCAAAGAGCTGCGCGAGCGGGTCGATGGTTAACCGCTCAGCCAAAAAGAAAAGCCCTGGAAAATATCCAGGGCTTTTTATATGGTTCGACAATTGGCTTCGACACTCCTTAACGATTTACCGACGTCCTACTCAAGTGATCCGGGACAGTCACTGCTGACTTGCCGCGCAATCAGTGTTTCGGTTGCCGTACTTGCTTCAGTCGTGACCGGACGCCGACGCCAATTGTCAAAATCTCTCCAGGATGCCGGTTTAGTTTCGAACGAAAGACCGGACTGTAACGCTTGTCTACGGGGAAGACTTTAGGCGTCCTGCTCAGGGGCAGGCCTGCTCACCATCTCACCACGATCTGACAGGTTGAACTGAATGTTGGTCCAAGCACTGAAACTCAACCGCGCATCCCAGAAATTCAAAGAGCTTTTGACGTAATTCGAGCTTAGCAGCAATGATAATGTTGTCAAGCGGAAAAATTAGATTAAATAAATGCTATATTGCGAACAGCAGAAATCTGCATTGATTGATGAATTATGAAATGGACAATTTACCGTTTTGATGTTGCTGCAGAGAATGCCGGGCTGCGACTTGATCAGTACCTGGCCCACGTCTGTGCTGATCTTTCACGGACGGCTGCGAAAAAAGTTATCGACCTAGGCGGAGTTCATATCGATGGCAGACGCATCCGCGGCTGTTCGCGACTGGTTCGTGAAGGTGAAAAGGTTGAGGCCTACCTGGATGGATTGCCGCTTGACCCCTATCGGATTTCTGCCACGGATGTCATCTATCAGGACCAGTATCTGATCGTCCTGAATAAGCCGGCGGCGGTTGATACCCAACCTACCCACGCGCGCTTTAAGGGGACGGTTTTCGAGGCGTTGCAGCATTATTTGCAGGATCCATTCCGTCCGCAGTTGAAGCCTGAACTAGGGATGGTGCAGCGCCTCGATCGAGGAACCAGTGGATTGATGGTCTTCTCAATTCATCCGAGAGCGCATAAGAAACTGACGCAGGTTTTTGTTGAACATCAGGTGCAGAAGCACTATTTTGCGTTGACAGCCGGTGCTCCTGAGGCATGTGAAGGTGAAATCCGTTCTTTTCTCGAACGTTCCAGGCAGCAGAACCGTGTCTGTTCTGTCGCGCAGGGTGGGAAAGAAGCGATCACCAGATATCGTACCGTTGAACGCTTTGCTGGTGCTGCCTTGCTGGACGTAGAACTGTTGACGGGGCGCTCCCATCAGATTCGTGTGCATATGTCAGAACAGGGCTGGCCGTTGCTGGGTGACACGCTTTACGGCGGCCCGGGTATGTGCTGTCTGGTAGCGATTGATCGTGCGTTGTTACATGCCGCCTCACTGGCATTCCGTCATCCGGTCACGGATAAAATGTTAAAATTTTCCGCTGAATTACCAACGGATTTTTCACAGATGCTGACGTTGTTAAAGTCAGAACGAGACAAGGATCACTGAGTGGTTTTTCCGCAGATCGACCCGATAATTTTCAGTATTGGACCGCTGGCGGTTCGCTGGTACGGTTTAATGTATCTGCTTGGTTTTGTCGGTGGCTATTTTGCCATGTGTCATGTTGCTCGACTGCGCGGCTATGCCATCAGTAAAGAGCAGATTTCTGATTTGCTGTTCTATGGGGTGCTGGGGGTTGTCCTGGGGGGGCGGTTAGGTTACACGCTTTTTTACAATACTGAGTATTATCTCTCCAATCCATTGCAGATTTTTTATGTCTGGGAGGGGGGGATGAGTTTTCATGGCGGCTTGCTCGGGGTGGTTACCGTGCTGCTGCTTTACAGTTATAAACGCAAATTTTCGCTTCTAACCATCGGCGACCTTGTTGTTGTTGCCGTGCCGATCGGTCTCGGATTGGGGCGGGTCGGCAACTTTATTAACGCCGAACTGTGGGGGCGGGTGACCGATCTGCCGTGGGGAGTCATTTTTCCTGGCGCCGGTGCGTTGCCGCGTCATCCAAGTCAACTCTATGAAGCCGTTCTCGAAGGGGCGCTGCTTTTTATTATTCTTTATTGGTTGCATCGAAAACAGGCGCAGCCTGGAATCCCAGCCTTCACTTTTTTGTTAGGTTATGGGCTTTTCCGTTTTCTGGTCGAATTTGTCCGCCAGCCGGATGAACATCTCGGTTTTTTATGGGGCGGAGCTACGATGGGACAGTTACTGTCACTGCCGATGATTATGGCCGGTGTCGTCGGTCTCGCGTATCTGTTGAAGAGAGGTCGTGGATGAGTCAGATAGCAGGGATAATCTTCGACTGTGACGGCGTCATGTTTGAAAGCAAGCAGGCAAACCTAGCCTACTATAACCGGATTTTTGCCAAGTTCAGCTACCCGCCGGTTTTACTGGAACAGCAGCAGAGAGCACACATCTGCCACACCGCCAGTTCGCCGAATGTCCTCGCAGCATTGATGTCAGAAGCAGATCTGCAGCCCGCACTGAGTTATGCGGCAACCCTTGATTATCGCGAGTTCATCCCTTTTATGCAGCCTGAACCGAACCTGCAAGAGGTGCTGGAGAAGTTGTCTGCAAGATATCCTTTAGCGATTGCAACCAATCGCGGCTCAAGCATCGAACCAATTCTTGCTCATTTTGGACTGGATAATTATTTTTCTGTCGTCGTTACCTGCCGCGACGTTGCCAAGCCAAAGCCTGCCCCGGACATGTTGCTGCTGGCCGCCGGGCGGTTGCAGCTGTCGCCGGAGGCCTGTCTGTTTATTGGTGACTCAGAGCTGGACCAGCAGGCGGCATTTGACGCACGGGTCAGGTTTCTGGGGTACGGCGGATTGGCGGCTGGTGAAGTCGCGTTGAAAAATCACTTGCAGTTGCTTGAATATCTGTTGATTGATTGAGGATTTACAAAAACAACCGGGTGATTATTCACTGCCCGGTTGGTTTTTTATTCAGTTCGATTTATTTTAAGAATTTGAGCATTTCCAGAACATGCCCCGTCGCCGATTTTTTATACTCGACCTGGTCCATCAGCTTAAAAATAATCGGCACGCCGCGCCCGCCTTCGTCAGTATCGCAAGCTTCGATTTTGGACAATGCGTCGATATCAAAGCCGCTGCCCTGATCAAAAACGCAGATCTTCAACTGATTGTCCGCTACCGAGAGCGATACTTTCACTTCCTTGTTTGGATCGCACTCGTTGGCGTGGCAAATGGCATTCGTCATCGCTTCAGTCAGAACCAGATTCAGCTGATAGGCAAGCTCTAGCTTGTCATCAGAAAAATAGCCGAGAGAATGCGCCAGGCTCTCAGCTATTTTTCCAATAACCGCGAGATACTTGGTCTGATTAGGAACAGTTATGTCGATCTCAATTTTTTTCGACATGGTGACTTTCTTGCCGGCAGAGTTGACCGAAGCGAAGGCTTTAGAAGCTTTCCAGTGCTTCTTCAACGGAAATGAATATCTCGAACACGCGATGCAGTCGGGTCAGTTCAAACATTGAACGTACCTGTGGTTGCAAGCTGCAGAGCTTGAGGCTGCCGTCACGTGCGCTGGCATTTTTGAAGCCGGAGACCAGGGCACCCAGTCCGGATGAATCAACAAAACGGACGGCACTCAGGTCGATCACCAGATTGCATTTCCCTTCATCAAACAATTGCAGCATCTGTTCCTTCAGGTCGCCACTGTTGTGGGCATCCATCCGCTCTTCCTTGACTTCGATTTTGACAATTTCCCCCTGTTCCTGAATGTTCAACAGCATAAATCACTCCTTATCCGTTTCTGTTGGGTTTGTTCAAACTTTGACGATTATACAATGATTCTCAACGAGAATGCCATTTGTTGCAAGATTGTACGAATGTTAATCAATGACTTTCATGATGACCAGAGTGATGTCATCGTTGAAGTGCCGCAAGCCTGTGAATATACGTACTTGATCCATGACATTGTCGATCAGTTCCTGCGGATGCAGATGACTGCCTTCCTGAATCAGGTTCCCTAAGCGCTCCATGCCGAAGAACTCGCCGTTATGGTCCTCCGCCTCAATGATCCCGTCGGTGTAGAGCAAGAGAACATCGCCCGACGATAACTCGATCGATTTCTGTTCAAACTCGACACTCTGTTTGATGCCGAAGATCAGTCCTTCAGCGTCAAGCATCTCAAGATTTTGTGTTTTACTGCACCAGAGCAGCGGAGTGTTGTGGCCGGCGCTGGTGTAGCTCAGCACCTTTGTTGCCGGTTGATACTGCAGGTAGAACATAGTGACGAACAGGTCACTGCAGTTCATATCCTTGTAGAAAAAACTGTTCAGGCTGTGCAGCATTTCTGCCGGATTTTCAATACTGTCAAGGCGCGCGTGGATAAAGGTTCTGGTTTCCGCCATGATCAGGGCCGAGCCAAGGTTGTGGCCAGAAACGTCCGCGATGACCAGATCGTAACTGCCATTCGGCCGCGGAATAAAATCGTAATAATCCCCGCCGATATGATGTGCGGGGACACAGAGTCCGGCAAATTCGATTGACGTCAGCTGCGGGATATTTGATGGCAGAAGGCTCATCTGAATGTCTTTGGCAATCTGCAGTTCGCGCTCCTGCTCGCGGGCGTTCAGCAGCTGCTGTAACTGAACATCGTTGCGCCAGGCGATGCCGACCTGCGCGGACAGGTTCTCGAACAGGGCAACAAATTCGTCAGTGAAGATCCCTCTGACAGTTCGTGAAAATGCCGAAATGATACCAACCACCCGGCCATCGACAACAATCGGCGTGTGCGCAAAGCAGGTGATCCCTTCACGCTGGATGATTTTCGCCGAAGTCGGTTTGTCGAGGAATTCGGTATCGTTGATCACGACCGTAACGTTGGAAAGAAACGCCTGGCCGATATAGGTCTCCATGTTGAGATTTCGTTCCGACTGCCCGAAATGTTCTGATGTCATGCCATTCTGGCTTTTCACGATCAGGGTCATGCTGTCTTCTTCAAGAAAGCGGATGACGCAGAGGTCAAACTTGAACTGTTGGGCCAGCAGCCCCATGATTTTATCAAGGATCTCCTGCAGGTTGACGCCGCTAGAGACGATCTGGGCCGCTTCGTAGAGCACGCTCAACTGCTCCCGGCTGGCGGCATGGCTGATGGTGACCGTGCCGAAAATATCGAAAACGTTTTCCATTTCACTGCCACGGGTTGACAGATAGTTTTCGAGAATAATCCGCGCCGGCGCTGCGCCGACATAGCCGGCCAGGGTGCGTTCGGTGAAGTTTTTCAGTTTGGGGATATCGTGATCCGGCAAGCTGCCACGGGCATCAATCTCGTGACCGGAGAGAAATTCGGTGATAGCTGAATTTGCCTGTTTTTCGCCGATGAATTTGGACATCAGGCCGACGAATTCAAGGACAGTAGGGGCCTTGCTGATCCGTTTCAGTTGCTTTGGTTTGGCCTGGGTGCCGAAGACATCGACAAAGTGATTCGCCTGGTGGGCTTCGGATTCGGTTTGTCGGGAGAAAAAGGAGATCACCAGGTAGGCACCAAGGTTAAACAACAGGCTCCAGAACAGCGAATGTGTGTAGATATCGAAATCGCGTAGGCCGAACAGTTCCAGCGGTCTCAGCAGCGCGATGTTGAACAGGCCGTTCTGCAGAATGTCGGCACTGATCCATCCTGATCGAACAAAGGAGGGGATCAGCAGGGTGTAAAACCAGAGCGCGAATCCGAGAAGCAGCCCGATTGTCGCAGCTTTGCGGTTCGCGCGTTTCCAGTACAGACCGCCGATGACCGAGGGGGCAAACTGGGTTGCCGCCATAAATGAGATCAGCCCCATGTTGACCAGGGCATAAGAATCGCCGATCAGTCGAAAGTAAAAATAGCCGAGAAAGACAACCCCGACGATCCCGAAGCGTTTCAGGTTGACCAGCACTCCGGAAAAATCTTCACTGTGGAGCTTCAGTTTGAGGATGACCGGCATAACCAGATGGTTGAGAATCATCGTGGAGATGGTCACCGAAGAGACCATCACCATTCCCGCCGAGGCAGAGAGCCCGCCGAGGAAAACCAGCAGCGCCAGCCAGGGGTGTCCCGCCGACAGCGGCAGGGTGATGACAAAGTAATCTGCCTGCGAGGTGTCGCCGCCATTGAGGATCAGGCCGCCCAGGGCGATCGGGATGACGAACAGGTTGATCATGAACATGTAGGCCGGAAAGCGCCACATCGCTGTCCTGATGTGTTTCTCATCGACGTTTTCGGTAACCATGATATGGAATTGCCGTGGTAGAAACATGATCGCCATCATCGACAGGACAATCAGCGTAAACCATTTGGTATAGGGTGTCTGTTCCGTGCCGAGACGGAACAGGTCCTGGCGTTCCGGAAATTGGATAAAAAATCGCTGGAAAATATCGGCGAAGCCGTCAAACAGACCGTAGGTCACGAAGATTCCGACGGCCAGAAAAGCGATCAGTTTGGTCAGTGACTCAAGTGCCACCGCCGCCACCAAACCTTCGTGCCGTTCTGAAGAGTCCAGGTGTCTGGCGCCGAACAGCACACCGAACAGGCCGAGGACCAGCGCAACAATAAAAGCGGTGTCGACGTAGGGGGGCAGTTTGTCGGTTAGGGCGTAATAGCCCAGCTCCGGTGAGGTCAACGGTGTCGAAAGCAGGTCGATACTGCGGGCGATGGCTTTAAGCTGCAGGGCGATATAGGGCATGATGCCGAAGATCGAAAACAGCGTGACGATCGCGCCGAGGATCGCCGAACGGTCATAACGACTGGAGATGAAGTCGGCGATGGTGGCAATATTCTGTTCTTTACTGATGCGGATCATTTTACGCAGGACGAACCACCAAGTGAAGGCCATCAGCGTTGGCCCAAGATAGATCGGCAAGAATTCCAGGCCGTTGGTCGCCGCTCTGCCGACGCTGCCGAAGAATGTCCAGCTGGTACAGTAGACCGCCAGCGACAAAGAATAAATGTGCGAATTGGCCAGCAGGCTGCGCCCCTTTATCCGGTATTTTCCGGCGCAGTAGGCGACGAGGAAGAGCAGCGCGAAATAGGCGAGGGAGACAAGCAGGACCAGCTTGGCGGAGATCATTTTTTCTTCTCTCCCGCCTTGGAAGCCGTTTCGTTGGTCGTTTTACCGATCCGCTCGGCGAAGAACCAGGTCACCAGGATGGAAGCCGGCCAGCCGATAAAAAAATATAACACCAGGGTCGGGATGCCGAAGATCAGGTGGTTATTGTTGAAGACGTGGATAAAGGGGAAGTTGATCATGATGATGCCAAGGATCAGGCAGAGAATCCAGGCCTCTTTGGTTGAGTTTCCCTGAGGGTTTTTCATTCCGCATCCTCGGATGGCCGGTTGCAAGTTACTGAGGTTCCTTTATCCCGTTTCTGCCCTGGACTGTCAACCTGTTTCCGGCGGGAACAGTGGTTTTTCCGACCTATTTCGACAGCCTTTCCATGGCAAGAATTTAGCAGAGATTTCACCGCTGTAAACTGCTTCCGGACGTTCTTCAAAGGGTTTGACGCTGTTTGTCCGAGTGTGCTAGTTATCAGCGGTGAACCTTGGTCTCTTTGTTGTCGCGATCAGCGATGGCAGATGCAATTTAAAAGGGGCAGCGCGTGCCGAGCAGATATTTATCCCCCTCCTCATTATTTTTCCGCTACATCGTTGTTGCCCCGCTGTTGCTGCTCAGTGGTTGTGCCGGTTTGCAGCAGGTGCCGGCATCCTCTGCTGAACAACCATTTTACCGCTCTGAACTGGCCGATGCCGAAGCAAAAGCGCTTTATGCGTTCAGTCAGTTTCGGCTGCTGGCGGGTGATAATCGTTGGCCTGAGGCAGTTGCGGCATTGGAACGGGCGATCAGTTTCGATCCGCGGGCGGATTACCTGCGCTTGAATCTGGCGAAAGCTTTATTGCATCTGGATGAGGCCGATCGCTCGATTGAACTTCTGCAGAGTCTGTTGGATAAGCGCCCCGACCAGGTTGAAACCCATGAATTGCTGGGTGATCTGCTCAGTTACCGTAACCAGCACGCTGAAGCGGTTCGTCATTACCGCAAAGCCCTGGAACTGGTGCCTGATAATGAAATGCTGCAGATGCGTCTGGCGATGGCGCTGGGGCGACAACAGCGTAGCGACGAAGCGATCGACGTTTTGACGCTGTTGATTGAAAAACATCCGGAAGCCAAGCTGGCGCGCCTTTCTCTGGCGCGATTTTATCAAGAAAACGAGCAGATCGATCAGGCGATGGCAACCTATCGCGACCTGCTGGCCGAGTATCCGGCACAACAGCAGGCGGTGCTTGAATATGGATCGCTGCTCGAATCCCGGCAGCTGTTCGCCGAGGCATATGAACTTTATCGGCAGGCAATTGCCGAATCTCCCCGCTCCGTCGCTGTGCGTGAACAACTGGCGCTGCTCTACCTGAAGCAACGCAGACTGCCTGAGGCACTGGAGCAATTTCAGACGATCCGGCAGCAGCTTCCGGATAATCCGCAGATCCTGACGCGGATCGGCCTGATTCAACTGGAGCTGGAAGACTGGCCAAAGGCAGAGGCCGTTTTTCACCAGCTGTTAACTTTGGATAGCGATAACGAAGAAAATCGTTACTATCTGGGTCTGGCGCTGCTCAGCCAGGGGAAGAATACGGCGGCTCTTGAGGCGATGGCGCCGATCGGTGAATCATCACCGGTTTTCACCGATGCGGTCTTGCAGTCGACCTTTATTTACAAACGGCTTGGCAAGGATGACGAAGCGATTACCGCTTTGCGCAAGCTGCTTGAAATGGATATCCAGAAGGCTGAAATCTATTATTATCTGGCCAGTTTTCTGGGCGATCGTGATCTGTTTGAAGAGGCAGAAGCGGTTATTTCCACAGGGTTGAAACAGTTCCCCCACGAGGTGGATCTGCTCTATCAACTGGGCGTGGTTTACGAGAAACGCGTACAGCGCGACAAGGCCCTGGAGATGATGCAGAAAGTGTTGCTGCTGGACGCCGATCATCCCGATGCACTCAATTTCATCGCTTATCATCAGGCCGAAAACGATGTCGAGCTCGAGTTGGCGTTGACCCGCGCGCTCAAAGCTCTGTCAGGTAAGCAGAGCGGTTACATCATCGACACTCTGGGCTGGATCTATTACAAGCTTGGGCGCTTCGAAGAGAGCCGCGAGCAGTTGGAGAAAGCTTCGGTCCTGCAACCGGACGATCCGGTCATCCTTGAGCACCTGGGCGATCTTTACCAGGCTCTGACCTTGTGGGACGATGCGGCAGATGCCTACCGCAAGGTGCTGGATATCGATCCCCAGGCGGAAGGTGTTGCAGAGAAATTGCAGATCATCCTGCGGAAGAACCCATGACACTGCGAAATTACTTGCTTCTGCTGCTGACGTTGCTGCTGGCCGCCTGCGCTAAACCGCCCGTGCCGGTCTGGACTGAACTGCCGACCGCCGGAACCCTACTGCAGCGGTTAGCCGAAACCACCGGCCGGGTTGATTCGCTCGATACCGCCGCCTCGGTCGGTTTGACCGTGAAGGGCAAATACCGTTCGAGTCAGCAGTTTTTACTGGTGGAAAAGCCGGACCGTCTGCGCGCCGATGTGCTGACCGGTTTTGGCCAGCTGGTGCTGCAACTGACGTCGGATGGTGAAGAACTCTCGGTTTTTCTCAATACAACGGTCCCCGGGCGTTTCTTGCGTGGCCCGGCGACCGATGAAAATCTGGCCCGCTTCACCCGCGTACCACTGTCGATTGAGAATATGCTGCGCCTGTTGGTGTACGATCCGCCACTGATCAGTTATCAGCAGCATGCAGTCAGCGTTGTTGAGGAGCAGCTGATGTTGCGGTTAAGCGCGCAATCGCAAGTTCAGGAGCTGCTTTTTGACTCACAGCTGCGGTTGGTCGGTTGTCGTTATTTTACCGGCGGACAGCGCTTTCTTGAGGTGCGCTATCAGCAGATCGATGACACTGAGCTGTTTCCGCACCGGGTGCAGATCGAACTGCCGGAGGAGCAGACCAAGTTGACTCTTGATTTCAGCGAGCTGCAGCTCAATGTCGGTATCGCCGCCGAGCGGTTCCGCTTGAAACAGCCGGCCAATGTCACGCTCGAGCCGTTGCTGTAATGAGTGCGGATAGACATGTTTATCGGAGGCTCCAGCCATGCGACACCTTCTGATCGGACTTCTGCTGCTTATCGCTGGTTGCAACAATGCCCAGGATAACCAGCACCCCGGCATCGAACAGGGCTTGACCCCTGAGTTTGGCGATACGTTTATCGAGGCCTCGATCGGCGATGCCAGTACTCTGTTGCCGGTGCTTGCGTCCGACTCCGCCTCCAGCGGCATCAGTGGTCTGGTCTACAACGGCCTGTTGCGTTACGACAAGGATCTGCAGATCGAAGGGGAGCTGGCTGAATCCTGGGAGGTTTCGGCAGATAACCTGACCATCACCTTTCACCTGCGTAAAGGGGTGACATGGCACGATGGAGCCCCCTTTACTGCTGCAGATGTGCTGTTCAACTATCAACTCTATACCGATCCGAATACGCCGACCGCCTATGCCGAATCCTTCAAACAGGTGACCAAGGCGGAAGTTCTCGATCCGCATACTTTTCGGGTTATTTACGACAAGCCCTATGCGCCGGCGCTGATGAGCTGGGCGATGCCGGTTCATCCGCGCCATCTGCTCGAAGGGCAGGACGTGACCCGCAGTCCGCTGGCGCGAAATCCGGTCGGCACCGGGCCTTATCGTTTTAAAGAGTGGCTCGGCGGCGAAAAGATTGTTCTGGAGTCGAATGCTGATTATTTCGAAGGACAGCCTTATATCAAGCGGATGGTGCTGCGGGTCATCCCCGACACCTCGACACAGTTTCTTGAACTGCAGACCGGCAGTCTCGACTATATGGGCCTGTCGCCGCTGCAGTTTGACCGGCAGACCGAAACTCCGGCCTTCCGGCGACTTTACAGCAAGTATCGCTATCTCAATTTCGGTTACACCTATCTTGGCTATAACCTGAACCGGCCACTGTTTCAGGATAAACAGCTGCGCCATGCGCTGGCCTTTGCCATCAACAAGCAGGAGCTGGTCGACGGTGTGCTGCTCGGCTACGGCGTTGCCGCAACCGGTCCTTACAAGCCCGACACCTGGGTATATAATCCGCAGGTGGCAAGGTATGCTTACAACCCGGAAAAATCCCGGCAGCTGCTGCAGCAGGCCGGCTGGATAGATACCGATGGCGATGGTATCCGTGAAAAAGATGGCAAGCCGCTCGCGTTCACCATCGTCACCAACCAGGGCAACGACCTGCGCGCCAAGACCGGAGAGATTATCCAGCGGCGCTTCAGAGAGGTCGGCGTCGATGTGCAGTTGCGGATCATCGAGTGGGCGACCTTTTTAAAGGAATTCATCAATCCGGGCAACTTTGACGCGACCATTCTCGGCTGGACGGGCGGGCCGGAACCGGATCAGTACAATATCTGGCATTCCAGCAAGACCGGCCCGCGGCAGCTCAATTTTATCGGCTTCAAAAACGCCGAGGTCGATCAATTGCTCGAAGACGGACGACGGATTTTCGACCAGCAGCAGCGTAAAATCTACTATGATCGCTTTCAGGAAATCCTCGCCGAGGAGCAGCCGTACACCTTTTTGTATATCCCCGAAGCGCTCCCGGCGGTCTCGAAACGCTTTCGCGGTGTCGAACCGGCCCCGGCCGGAATCCGCTATAATTTCAACCAGTGGTTTGTGCCGCTGGCCGAACAGAAATACGCCAGATAACTCCACGGACAGGTGTTAGATGCTGCAATATTTGGGAAAACGTCTGTTGTTGATGGTACCGCTTTTGTTGGGGATTACCCTGATCTCCTTTGTGGTCATCCATCTGGCGCCAGGCGAGCCGACCGATCTGCAGACGCAGATGAATCCGCAGGCCAGCAGTGATCTGCAGGAGCGGCTACGGGTTCAGTACGGTTTGGATAAACCGCTGTACGTTCAGTATTTCGACTGGCTGGGCCGGCTGGTACAGCTCGATTTTGGCGAGTCCTTCGCCACCGACCGGCGTCCGGTGTTTGACAAGGTGCTTGAGCGGCTGCCGGTGACCATTCTGTTGAATGTTCTGTCGATCGTGCTGATTCTGGCGGTCTCTGTGCCGCTGGGGATTATCTCTGCCGTGCGGCGCAACTCCGGCTTTGATCGCGCTACCACACTCCTGGTGTTTGCCGGGTTCGCCATGCCGTCGTTCTGGCTGGCGCTGTTGATGATGGACTGGCTCGGGGTGCGACTGGGGGTGTTGCCGATTTCAGGACTGAAGTCTCTCGGCTACGAATATTTGAGTTTTGGCGGTCAGATTCTCGACCGGATCAGCCATTTGGTGCTACCGGTGTTTGTCTCGGCGATCGGCGGGTTAGCCGGGTTTTCGCGCTATATGCGTTCGAATATGCTGGAGGTGGTGCGCCAGGATTACATCCTGACGGCGCGCGCCAAAGGGCTGTCGGAAAAGGTCGTCATCTACAAGCACGCCCTGCGTAATGCGCTGCTGCCGGTGATCACCATTCTCGGCCTGTCGGTGCCGGGGCTGATCGGCGGCAGCGTGATTTTCGAAACAATCTTCGCCATCCCCGGGATGGGCAAACTGTTTTATGATGGCGTAATGATGCGGGATTATCCGCTGATCATGGGGATTCTGGTAATGGGTGCGGTGCTGACCCTGATCGGCAATCTGCTGGCGGATATTTCCTACGCCCTGGCCGATCCGCGCATCCGGCATCAGGAGCAGGGGGATGGCTGACATGGAACAATCAAGGGGGATCTATGCAACTTAAAACCAACCGGCTGGGTGAAATGTTACTGGAAGCCGGTCTGATCGATCAATTTCAGCTCGATTCAGCACTCTCGATGCAGCGCAATCTTGGCGGTCGGATCGGAAGCGCCGTCGTCAAACTCGGCTATCTGTCGGAAGAGACCATCATGGAAATTCTCGAGTCGCAGGCCAAATTTTCACGGGTGACGCTGGCCGATATGGAGATACCGACACAGCTTTTAACGCTTTTTTCCCGGCAGCGCCTGCTGCACCTGTTGGTGATTCCGATCGAACTGCGTCAGTCCGGCCGAGAGAAAATTCTGCGGGTGGCGATGACTGACCCGACCAATTTCAAACTGATTGAAGAGCTGCAATTTTCCAGTGGCTGTCGGATCCTGCCGGTTCTGGCCAGCGAGGATGAGATACGTCGGGCGTTACAGAAAAACCTGCCGCCGGAAAAACCTAAAGCTGCCGCCGCTCCGGCGACCGATGCTTTTGTCGATTACAATTTGGCAGACCTGGGCGAAATATCGACCAATGACCCCCGCCTGGATCGTCTGCTGGAAATTCTGAAGGCAAAGGGGATTTTGAGTGCTATCGATGTTGAAAGGGTGAAATTCGGTTGAGAATAGCCACGAAACGCTCATTTTTGCGCGATATTGTTTGGCAGCGTCTGCGCCACAACCGCATGGCGCTGACCGGTGGCGCTATCGTGCTGACCATGTTTCTGATGGCGGCGGCCGCTTCGCTGAGTGCCGCAGATCCGGCGGCAATCGATGTCAGTCTGCGACTGCTACCGCCCAGCTGGCAGCACCCACTCGGGACCGACGACCTCGGTCGCAGCGTGCTGCTGCGGATGCTCTATGGCGCGCGGATATCACTGCTGGTCGGGTTTCTCGCCGTCGGCATCTCCTGCGCCATCGGCATTGTCCTGGGGGCGCTGGCCGGTTATTATGGCCGCTGGATCGATGCCGTGATCATGCGCTTTGTCGACATCATGCTCTGCTTCCCGACCTTCTTTCTGATCCTGGCGGTCATCGCCTTTCTGGAACCCTCGATCTGGAACATCATGATCGTTATCGGCCTGACCAGCTGGATGGGCGTTGCCCGGTTGGTTCGCGCCGAGTTTCTCAGTCTTCGGCAGCGTGACTTTGTGCTGGCGGCGCAGGCGCTGGGAGCCTCGGATCTGCGGTTGATTTTCCGTCACATCCTGCCCAATGCGTTGTCGCCGGTGCTGGTTTCGGCGACCCTTGGCGTTGCCGGGGCGATCCTGACCGAGAGCGCGCTGTCGTTCCTCGGTATCGGCGTGCAGCCGCCGACCCCCTCCTGGGGGAACATGCTGATTACCGGCAAGCAGACTCTCGGCAGCGCTTGGTGGCTGTCGGTTTTCCCCGGTCTGGCGATCCTGATTACCGTGCTCGGTTATAACCTGCTCGGCGAGGGGGTGCGGGATGCCCTCGATCCAAGGCTGAAAGAATGACTTCACAAACGCCACAACAGTTTTTAACGCAGCGCTTTGCCGCCTTGGCTCTCGGAGACTACGCCGCCGTTTATGCCAGTTATCATGCTGAAGCGCCTTTTCTACAGAGTTTTCCCGACTGCGCTGGGTACGTCGACTATGCCGGACAATCTTTGGGGGCCGTGCAGGTCCGCGACTGGCAAAGCCTGCGGCAGCGGACGCTGGCAGCTGATCGGCAGGAGCATCTGTTGCTGATGGAGCTGGTTGTCGATGGCGTCAGTCAGTATTTCTTTGAACTGGCGTTGTTGATTGAGACTGCCGAAGGCTGGCGCTACCATTCGGCGCAGAAACTCGGTCGTGACGATTATTCCGGCACACCGGAACAAATCGATTTCTGTCATTTCGATCAGGCTGCGCAGAAAATTGTTTACTGATGCCTGAACTGCCTGAAGTTGAAACTACCCGCCGCGGCATCGCCCCGCTGATCAGCGGTAAGACCATCACCGAACTGGTGCTGAGAACGGAAAAACTGCGCTGGCCGCTCGACCGGAATCTCTGTCGAACCCTGCCGGGGCAGACCATTCTCAGCGTTGAACGACGCGCCAAATATCTGCTGTTGCACACTGAGCAGGGGGCGCTGATTCTGCATCTGGGGATGTCGGGCAGTCTGCGGATTGTGCCAGCGGAAACCACCGAGAACAAACACGATCATGTCGATCTGATTTTCACTGACGGCAGCTGTCTGCGGTTTACCGACCCGCGCAAATTCGGTGCGCTGCTCTGGACCGAAGCTGAACCCTTGCAACACCCTCTGCTGGTTCATCTCGGCCCCGAGCCACTGTCCACCGCGTTTACCGGCGAGCACCTTTATCAGTCATCCCGAAACAGAAAGATCGCCGTCAAACCATTCGTCATGGACCAGAAGCTGGTGGTCGGAGTTGGCAACATTTACGCCAGCGAGGCGCTGTTCGGTGCTGGCATCGATCCCTGCGTAGCGGCCGGCAAGATCAGCCGCGAACGCTACAAAAAATTGGTCGGCGAAATCAAACAGGTGCTGCAGCAGGCGATAGCTGCCGGCGGCACGACGATCAACGATTTCAAGCAATCCGATGGCAAACCGGGCTATTTCAAGCAGGAACTGCGGGTTTACGGTCGCGAAGGGCAGCCCTGCCGGATTTGCGGTCAACCGGTCAAAAGCATCCGGCTGGGACAGCGTTCCACTTTTTTCTGCGCAAACTGCCAGAGGTAACGTATGGAAGATTATCGTTTCAACTTTGCCTATCGGGTCGGGGTTGCCGACATTAATTATGGCGGCCATGTCGCCAACTCTGCCGTCCTGACAATCTTTCAGGATGCGCGAATTGCCTTTTTCGCGGCACTTGGTCCCTACAGCGAGCTTGATATTGGCGGTTGTGGAATTATCCTGCCGGAAGCCCACGCTTACTTTCGCGCCGAAATGTTTCTTGGCGACCAGCTGCAGGTCGGCGTGCGCTGTAAAGAGCTAAGGCGTTCCAGCTTTGTGCTGACCTATCGCATCGAACGTAGTGGAGAGCTGACCGCAGAAGGGGAAACTCCGGTGATCTGTTTCGATTATCAGACCCGTAAGCCCTGCCGGATGCCGGAAGCGTTCCGTCAGGCGCTGCTCGATTTTGATCAACCCTGATCTGTCCCACGCGGGTAACCGCCACTCGTCTTACTGACCTGTATGCCTTTGCCCAGAAATTTTCCTGTTCGCTTTCTCTGTCAAGGCCCGATAAACCGGCTTTCTCCTTGACGGATAAAGGGTGCAAAGGGTATTGTGCGCAGCAAAATTTGACTGTTTAAGGATTGCTAAATATGGAAGAACGTAACGAATTACTGCAACAACGCCGTGCCAAGATCGATTCTTACCAACAGGCCGGAGTGAACCCTTTTGCCAACGATTTTAAGGTTACGGATTCCACCGCCAAGGTGGTTGAACAGCATGCTGCAGATGATCAGCAGAAACTTGAAACCTGCGAGCAGGTTTATCGGATCGGCGGGCGGATTATGGCTCGGCGCGATTTCGGTAAAGCGGCTTTTCTGCAGGTGCAGGACGGCGCCGGGCGGATTCAGGTCTATGTCGCCAAGAACCTGGTTGGTGACGAGGCGTTTGAGCAGTTCAAGAAGTTTGATATCGGCGATATCGTTGGTATCTGCGGTGTGCCTTTTCGCACCAAGACCGACGAATTGTCATTACGTGCCAGCGAGATCCGCATTCTGACCAAGTCGTTGCTGCCGTTGCCGGAAAAATGGCACGGTCTGACCGATGTGGAAACCCGCTACCGGCAGCGTTACCTGGATCTGATGGTCAACCCGGCTGTGCGCGAGGTGTTTCGCAAGCGCAGCCAGATCGTCAGCCTGATCCGCGAGTTCATGCTCGACAACGACTATCTTGAAGTCGAAACGCCGATGATGCACCCGGTCGCCGGCGGCGCCACGGCCAAGCCGTTTACCACCCATCACAACACCCTGAAAATGGATCTGTTTCTGCGCATCGCCCCGGAGCTTTATCTGAAGCGTCTGGTGGTCGGTGGCTTTGACCGGGTGTTTGAGATCAACCGCAACTTTCGTAACGAGGGGATTTCTATCCAGCACAACCCGGAATTCACCATGATGGAGTTCTACCGGGCCTACGCCACTTATCACGAGCTGATGGATTTCACAGAAGAGATGATCTGCCACGTTGCTGACAAGGTCTGTGGCGGTCTGATCATCCCTTACGGCGATAAAGAGGTCAATCTGACCCCGCCCTGGGAGCGTTTGACCCTGAAGGATTCGATCGTCAAATACGGTAAGGTTGAGATGGCAGTACTGGATGATGCCGAGCAGACCTTTAATTATGCGCAGTCTCTCGGTCTTGAGCCGGACGTCCGGACTGGTCACGGCAAGCTGCTGGCGGAGATTTTTGACGAAGTGGTCGAGCCGAACCTCTGGCAGCCGACCTTTATCACCGAATATCCAACCGAGATCTCGCCGTTGTCGCGGAAGAATGACGCCAACCCCGAAGTGGTCGATCGCTTTGAGTTGTTCATGGTCGGTCGTGAACTGGCCAACGCCTTTTCCGAGCTGAACGATCCGATCGATCAGAAGGAGCGTTTCTTAAAGCAGCTCGATGAAAAGGCCGCCGGAGACGAAGAAGCGCATGCGATGGATGAAGATTACATCCGTGCGCTTGAGTATGGCCTGCCACCGACTGCCGGTGAAGGGATCGGTATCGATCGATTGGTGATGCTGCTGACCAATTCGGCGTCGATTCGTGACGTGATACTTTTTCCGCAACTCCGCCCCGAAGTTTGCTGACCCGGTCTGAATCGGACAATTGATGTCATATGAGTGGTTTGTCAGCCTCCGTTACCTGCGGGCCAAGCGGAAGCAGACCTTTATCTCGGTTATTTCCTTTATCTCAATTGCCGGAGTGACCCTCGGAGTCGCCGCGCTGATTTTGGTGCTGGCGGTCATGACCGGCTTTACCGACGGTGTCCGTCAGCAGATTCTCGGCAACGTGCCGCACGTGCTGATCCAGAAGTTCGGCGCGGGGATCGATAATCCGCAGGATCTGGTCGCCGTCGCGAAGCAGACGCCAAACGTTCTCTCTGCAACCCCCTTTGTTTCCAAAGAAGCCATGCTCCTTTCGCAGGGGAATGTCTCCGCAGTTAAGGTCAAGGGGATCGGCGCCGAACATAAAATCTTCAGTCAGGCGTTATTGACTGCTGACGGGTTGCCGATTTCTGATCTGTTTTTCGCTGCCGAAGCCGAGCGACCAGGAATTATTATCGGCATCGATACCGCGACCAGCATCGGCGTTTCGGTCGGCGATTCGATCAACGTTATTCCGCCGATGTTCACCATTACCCCCTTCGGCATGATTCCGAAAATGAAGCCATTCCGGGTGGTCGGTATCTTTGAAAAGCAGAGCAGTCTGGTCGACAGCTTCTTCGCCTATATTCCGTTGCCGGTGGCGCAGAAGTTTTTCGATTCAGAAGGGGTGGTGAACGGAATTGAGCTGGAGGTTACTCGCTTTGAGCAAGCCCCGCAGGTCGCCGCCGCACTCAGCGAAGAGTTCAAATTTCCCTATGTGATCCGCCCCTGGCAGAGTCTTTACGGTTCGTTTCTGTCGGCACTCAAGCTGGAAAAACTTGGTCTGTTTATCGTCCTCGGCATTATCGTGCTGGTCGCGGCCTTTAATATTGCGACCACCCTGATCATGGTGGTTATGGAAAAAAGCCGCGATATCGCCATTCTGCGCGCCATGGGCGCCAACGCCCGCAGTATCATGAAGATCTTCGTACTCGAAGGCTTTATCATCGGTACGGTCGGTACGTTGTTCGGGACCGGGTTCGGTGTTTTGCTGGCGCATAACGCCGACGCCATCATCAAATGGCTGGAGCGCACTCTGGGAGTACGGATCTTTGACCAGGCGGTGTATGGCATGGAGCGTTTCCCATCAGAGATTGTCGTGACTGATGTGGTGGCGGTGGTGGTCATGGCGATGACGATTTCGTTGTTGGCAACCATCTATCCAGCCTGGCGTGCGTCACGGATGGATCCGGCCGAGGCGTTGCGTTATGACTGAGCAGGCGATGATCGAGATCCGCAATCTGGAAAAAAGATTCACTACCGACGGTGGAGTGATCGAGGTGTTGCGAGGCATCAACCTGCAGATCTGCGCCGGCGAACGGGTTGCTGTGGTTGGAACCTCAGGGGCAGGGAAGACGACCCTGATGCACACTATCGGCGGGCTGGATCAACCCTCCGCCGGCGAAATCCGTTTTGAAGGACAGAACATTTTTGCCCTGCGCGGCGCTGAACTAGACGCTTTTCGCAATCGCACCATCGGCTTTATCTTTCAGTTTCATCAGCTTTTGCCAGAGTTTACTGCGTTAGAAAATGTCATGATGCCACTGCTGATTGGCCGTGTAGATCGTCAGCAGGCGGCCCGGCAAGCCTCCGCATTGCTGGAAGAGGTCGGTCTTGGCAAGCGCTTGACCCATAAGCCGGGCGCGCTGTCCGGCGGCGAGCAGCAGCGGGTCGCCATCGCCCGGGCGCTGGTCCGTGAACCGCGCCTGCTTCTGGCGGACGAGCCGACCGGCAATCTGGACAGCCGGACCTCTGATGAAATTCTGGCGTTGTTGAATGACATGCACCAGACCCGCGGTCTGACCATGGTCGTCGTTACCCACAACGCCGCGCTGGCGGCAAGCCTCGATCGGGTGCTGCGGATTGAAGACGGCCAGCTGGCCGATGATGTTTTGAATTGAACTGAACCCGGTGATTTTCTATAATCCCCCTTTTTGCTATTTTGCCTTGAGTGAAGGAATGCCGATGCTGAAGAAAATCCTGTTGACTCTCTGCCTGCTGCTGATTTCTACGTTTGCTGTTGCCGCCGAGGGTTTTAAGGTATCCGACATCCTGGTTGAGGGGAACGACCGTATTGAGACGTCATCTATCTTGGCGGCTGTTACGATCAAGCCGGGTGATCAGGTGACACTGGAGGATGTTGATCAGGCGATGGGCCAGATTTTTGCCCTCGGTCGCTTTGAAGACGTTTCCGCCGAGCTGACCGAAATTCAAGGTGCCAAGCTGATCACCTTTGTCGTCAGTGAACTGCCGCTGGTGCGCGATGTTCGTTTCGAAGGGTACGACGAGATCAAGGAAGAGAAGCTGCGGACCTTCGTCAGCGTGAAAATCCCTGAGATCTTCAGTCATGCCAAGGTTAAGGCCAGTGTCCAGGAGATAGAAAAGGCCTACGCCAAAGAAGGCTATCGCGCCGCGCAGGTCGACCCGCAGGTCGAGATCGATGATAATAACGAGGCGACCATTACCTTCAAGATCAATGAGGGGCAGAAGGTTCTGATCGACAGCATCCGTTTTACCGGCAATGCATCGATTGACGCTGATGACCTGAAGGATGGCATGCAGACGCAGGAACGCTGGTGGCTGTCCTGGATAACCGGTCGGGGCGCCTATCAGGAAGAAGAGATGCTGATTGATCTGGAGCGGATCAAGGCCATCTATCACGACAAAGGTTACATGGATGTCAAAGTTGGTCAGCCGGTCTTGACGCTGATTGAGGAAGATGAGTATCTGGATATTCAGATTGAAATTGACGAAGGCGTGCAATACCGACTCGGCACGCGAGGCGTCAAGGGCGATCTGCTGCTGACAGAAGATGAACTGCTGAAGCTGGTCAGTTTGAAGCCGGCCGAGGTCTTTAACCGTTCGGAACTGCGTGAAAGTATTCTGCGGCTGACCGATCTTTATTCTGATCAGGGCTATGCTAACGTCAATGTCTCACCACTGACCAGCAAGAACGAAGCTGAGCGGACCATTGACCTGATGCTCGATATCGAGCAGGGGGTGAAGGTCTTTATCGAGAGAGTAAAGCTCAGCGGCAACACCAAAACCCGCGACAAGGTTATCCGTCGCGAGATTCCGATTGTCGAAGGGGAGCAGTACAGCGCCAGTAAAATAAAGGAGGCGAAGCGCCGCCTGCGTAATCTGGGCTATTTTGAAGAGACCAACCTGACAACCTCTCCGGGATCGGCAGCGGACCAGGCGATATTGAATGTTGATGTTAAAGAGCAGCCGACCGGAACCTTCTCTATCGGTGCCGGCTACTCTTCGGTTGACCAGATGATCCTGCAGGGTTCTTTATCGCAGAACAACTTTTTCGGTTATGGCTACAAGTTGAATTTCTCCGCAGCCTACAGCGGCAAGAGTCAGACTTTTTCGTTGGGATTGACCGACCCCTACTTTCTTGATACCAACTGGACGGTTGGAATCGAGGCCTATAAATCCGAACGTGAGTACGACCGTTACGATGAACATCGCACTGGTGGCGCACTAAAAGCCGGGCATGCGATTACCAGAGACACGAAAGGTTACTTGACCTACCGGTTTGAGCAGCAGGAAATCCTGAACGTTGCGGCCGATGCCTCTACTTATATCAAGGAAGAAGCTGGCAGCAAAACTCTCTCTTCGATCACCGGAGAGATTGTCAGAAACACGACTGACTACCACCAGGATCCGAGCAGTGGTGGCATGTCCAGATTTTCTCTGGAATATGCCGGGCTTGGCGGCACGGAGAATTTTGTCAAAACGAAGATTGGACACCGTCACTTCTTCCCGCTGTTCTGGGGCACGGTATTTTCTCCGAACGCTGAAATCGGTTATGTCACCTCGACCAATGGTGACCAGGTGTCGATTGGCGAGCGCTTCTTCCTCGGTGGGATTAGAACTCTGCGTGGTTTCAAATCCCGCGAAGTGGGGCCGAAAGAAGGCGATGATTATCGCGGCGGTGAGAAGATGGCCTATTTCAACTTCGAATACCTGTTCCCGATCTACAAGAGCCTCGGCATTAAGGGGCTGTTGTTTTACGACACCGGAAATGCCTGGCTGGATAGTGAGACTTACTTTTCTGATATGCGTAACAGTGTCGGTGCC
>DATCYW010000081.1:0-29749 GCA_036526255.1 Malonomonas sp.
CTGCACCTTGATTTGCTCACCAAGGGCCAGTATTTCAGGCACCAACCCCGAGGTTGACAGAGTCACCCGGCGCGTCCCGAACCCCAGGCCGTCATCCTCGTAAAAGATCTTCAGGGCGGTCACGACATTATCGATGTTATGCAGCGGCTCGCCCATCCCCATCAGCACGATATTGGTGATCGGCGCATCGGCCTGCGCCGCGCAGACCTGATTGACGATCTCAGCGACGCTCAGGTTGCGGGTCAGCCCGTAAGTCCCGGTCAGGCAGAACTGGCACTGCATGGCGCAACCGACCTGGGTTGAAATACACAGGGTATTGCGCCCCTCATCCATCGGAATCCGTACTGCTTCAATCGCTTCACCATCGTTCAGTCGAAACAGATACTTCTTGGTGCCGTCGCGGCTCTCTTCAACCGCCGCCGGCTGCCAGGCAGAGACAAACGCCCGCTCAGCCAATTGACTGCGGAAATCCTTGGCCAGATCGGTCATCTGGTCAAAATCGGTCACGCCACGCTGATAAATCCAGTGCATGATCTGTTTGGCGCGATATTTCTGTTTGCCCAGATCAACCAGTAACTGCTCGAGCTGCGGCAGGGTGAGACCTTTCAGGTCAAGTTTATCCTGATTCAATGCTGCCTCTTTGGTTCTGTAACAATGATGAAAAAAGCCCTCCGGATTGTACCGAAGGGCTTTCTCAGTGACAAGCTGTTTGCGGCTGGGATTAGAGCAGTTCCAGGCCGTTGAAGAAGTAACCGAGCTCAAATGCAGCAGTGTCTGCAGCGTCGGAACCGTGGGTCGCGTTCTCGCCGATCGAAGCACCGAACTCTTTACGCATGGTCCCTTCTGCGGCTTCAGCAGGGTTGGTGGCGCCCATCAGGTCACGCCACTTGAGGATGGCGCCTTCGGCTTCCAGAGCCATGACGATGCAGGGTCCGCTGCTCATGAAATCGGTCAGTTCGCCGAAGAACGGACGAGCGCTGTGCACAGCATAAAAGCCTTCAGCTTCAACTTTGCTCAGATAGAGTTTTTTCAGGCCGACAACCTTGAATCCTTCAGCATAAATACGGGCGAGGATTTTTCCAGCGTAACCGGCGGCGAATGCATCAGGCTTGATGATTGCGAATGTTCTTTCCATGACTTAAATCTCTCCATAATATCGAGGGTTATTTTTAGTTTGTTAGCGAGGCGCTTTTTAGCATCCAAACTCTTGCGCTGTCAAGCGCTTAGCCGTTACCGGCCAACTCGCGCAACTGGGGGATGACCTTACGCAGGGCGGTACCGCGATGGCTGATACGATTTTTGATATCAAGCGGCAGCTCGGCCATGGTTTTTCCGTATTCTGGCACCATAAACAGCGGATCATAACCAAAACCGCCGTCGCCACGCGCACCGCGTAGAATCAAACCACGCACCTGACCGGCAAAGGTCTCGCAGCGGCCATCCGGCCAGGCCAGCGCCATGACACAGTGAAAGGCCGCCTGCCGCTGGTCATCGGCAACCCCGGCCAGCGCCTCGAGCAGCTTGGCATTATTCGCGGCATCGTTCCCCTGCTCGCCAGCGTAACGGGCCGAATGCACACCGGGTGCGCCATCCAGCGCCGCAACCACCAGGCCGCTGTCGTCAGCCAGAGTTAAACAGTCACTGAAGGCTGCCATCTCAACCGCTTTTTTACGGGCGTTGTCCGCAAAAGTTGCGCCGTCCTCAATCACTTCAGGTGGGCTCTGCAGCTGATTCAGACCAACCACTTCAACGCCGCTGCCTTCGAGCAAACGACAGATCTCCTTAAGCTTCCCCTGATTTCCGGTCGCGACCAGCAGTTTCATCATCTGGCTCCGAACGACTGCTGCTGCAGCTCTTTTAATTCAGCGCACCCCTGCAAAGCCAGGTCGCGCAGGGCATCCAGTTCTGTCGCCGAAAAAGGCACCTCTTCTGCGGTTCCCTGAACTTCGACAAACTTGCCGCTGCCGGTAATGACAAAGTTCATGTCGACAGCAGCGGTTGAATCCTCTGTGTAATCCAGATCAAGCAGTGGCTTACCGTTAACAATGCCGACGCTGATCGCCGCAACACTGTCTTTCAGTGGCATGCTTTTCAATACCCCCTGCTCTACCAGTCGGCTCAAGGCATCATGCAATGCCACATAGGCCCCGGTGATCGAAGCGGTGCGGGTGCCGCCATCGGCCTGCAGCACATCGCAATCGATCTGGATGGTGATCTCTCCGAGCGCCTCCAGGTCGGTAATCGCGCGTAAGGAACGACCGATCAGCCGCTGAATCTCCTGGGTCCGACCGGAAACTTTACCCTTGGCGGACTCGCGCATCGAGCGGGTGTGAGTGGCGCGCGGCAACATGCTGTATTCGGCGGTCACCCAGCCGCGCCCTTCGCCGCGCATAAAGGGTGGGACCCGTTGCTCGACCGAGGCATTGCACAGCACCTTGGTTGCGCCGCAACTAACCAGCACAGAACCTTCTGCATAGCGGGTGAATTGACGTTGAAAGCTGATCGGTCGCAGTTGATTGGCAACGCGACCATCACCGCGCTGTTCAGTTAAATCCATGCTTTTTCTCCTTCTCAAGTTCGGCAAAGCGGCGAATCCCTTGATACATCGCCTGCGCCAAACGTTCCTGGTAATCAGATTTCTGCAGCAGAGCCGCTTCTTTGCCATTGCTCAAATAACCGAGCTCGATCTGCACGGTCGGCAGATCACCGCGCCCCAGCGAAAGCAACGCCGAAGGGTAGATGCCGTTGACCGCAATCCCGGTTTCACGCAGCGACAGCGCCAGCTGTTCAGCCAGCTGCAAACTGACACTTGCTGTCACCAGCGTGTCGGTTTCTGCTGTCGCAACCAGATCATCCGGTCGGACGAACAGGGTTACGCCCTGCAGCTCGCTGGAGAGCGACGCCTGCGCGTGCAGCAGCAGCCAGAGGTCGACATCATCGCGCGACGCCGATTCCAGTCGCTGCTCAATGGTCAACTCATAATCACCATTACGGCTCAGATAAATCGGCACCCCTAACTTCATTTTCAGTTGCTTGGCCAGCTTTTCAGCGACGGCCAGATTGACCTGCTTCTCTTTATAACCATTAGCCGCGATCACCCCGGTATCCAGCCCACCGTGTCCAGGGTCGATAGCGACCGCCTGAATCAGCGGTCCGGCCTTGCGGGGTTTTTTCTTCAGCAGAAAAGCGAAAAGCTGCTCGATACTGCCTGACTCTTTTGCAGTGGCGGTGTCGGTATCCGGGTCGAGGTTGCGGTAATAGATCGACTGACCAACCAGCAGTTGCAGCTGTTCGCGGACAAAGCTGTCGGTCACCCGCAGGCGCCCATCGATGAAGCGGGGTTTTTCTTTGAGCGGATAGTATTCACCGGACAGTTTGAGGTAACTGCTGGCCGGAGAAATTTCTGCCCAGCCATGACCGGTGCGGATGCGGTAGATGTGTTTGACCGAGTTCCATTGCCCGGTTAAGCCGACAGCGCCAAGGATATCCTCTATCGCGATGTAGGGGACACCGGCTTGCTGATAAACATCATCAAGGCGCACCGGATCTTTACCGCGCACAGAGATATCGACAGCGGCCAACAGTGGATTTGCAACCAGCAACAAGAGGATAAACAACAGGATTGGACGCATCAGAGACTCCATCTAAAAAGCCGGTCGGTTATACCCCAGCGCCCGGCTTTCTGTCAATGAATCTGCCCGCGCAATCCCTGATTCAGCAGCCTTCAATCGTCAGCCGACAGCAAGGGTTCGCCCGGAACCGAAGCCAATCCGAGAGCCTTGAACATCCGCCGCGTCAGCAGACGCTCCAGCTCCTGCTGTGAACTGTCGTCAGCCGCAGTCGAACGGATCTGTCCACCAGCGATCATGCCGTGCCCACCGGCGGTGCCGATCCCTTTGACCATTTGTTGGATTGCAATCCCAAGCTTGGCCTCGGTCACATTGGAACGCATCGACAAAATCTCCATGCCGTCGTACCAGCCCATCCCCAGCACGTAGCGCACCCCTTCCTGCCGCAGCATAAAATCGGCAAGTTCGGCGACCAGATCAGGGTTATCAATTTGATGCAGATTGAAAACCAAGGCCTCACCGTAAATCAATGAATTTTCAATCGCTGCGCGAAACGCCGAAAAGTAGCCACGGGGAACGCGCGGATGAACGATATCAAAGAGGATCCGGTTATTCGACAGTGGTAACAACTTTAGGTAGGCCTCACGATCAGCGCGCGACCATTCACGACCAAGATCCTGAGTCTCTGACTTAATCGCATAAAACAGACTGGTCGCCAACCGAGTGTTGATCGAGACGTCCTGATTACAGAGGTATTCATAAAGAATCGTCGCCGAAGCGCCATAGTGCTCGCGCACGTCGACCCAACAGACATTTGACACATCCCCTTTTGAGGCATGATGATCGATGATCAGATGCACGGGACGATCAACCGGAAATGAATTATTTCCGGTACCAGGCTGGGTATCGACCATGCACACAACAGTAAACTGCTCCAGTTTCAGCTGTGCGATCGGCACCAGCGGGATTTCCAGCAGCTCGACCATGCTGCGGTTCTCCCCCCGACCGACGACGCCGCCATAGCCGATCACCGCCGTCTGACCGGTTTTCATCAACAAAAGATGCCGCAGGGCAACCGCGGCCGCGATCGAATCAGGGTCTGGGTTGTCGTGAGTGACGATCAGCACCTTGCCCTTGCCGCGAATCCACTCGATAATCTTGCCGATCTGATCGGTTCCTGTTCCAACAATCGGACATTCTGCCACCGCGACTGTCACATTTTTATCCTTCTGCATTTATTGCGTCCTCCTGCACTGCCGACAGTGCCAACGCGACCGCCTGTTCCGGTGAAGTCGCAACCAAAGCAGCGGTTAATTGCGACCAGCTATCAAGCTGAATGACCGGCTTGCCAAGCTTCAAACCGATCGCCATTTCTGACAGGGTTCCGTATTCACCTTCCACTGCGATCAAGGCCTGCGCCGTATGCGCGATAACGACATTGCGAGCATGCCCCAGGTTGGTGGCAATCGGCAGGCTCACATAGGGGTTGGCTGCATCGGCATCAGCGCCGGGCAGGATGCCGATGACTTCACCACCGGCCTCGGCGCAGCCACGCGCCGCCGCCTCCATCACCCCGCCCAGGCCACCGCAAACCAGTACTGCGTTTTGTTCAGCGAGCAGCTGCCCAATGCGGTAGGCATGTCGCTCACCGGCGGCAGAGACGTTTCCGGCACCGATCACGCCGATCATCAGTTTACGTCGTGACTTCATTACTTCAGCTCCTGCAGGTGCTGCTTCATCCGTCGCAACAGCAGGCTGTTGGTCACGACCGAAACACTGGAAAAGGCCATCGCCAATCCGGCAAATTCAGGCTTAAGGTAGAGCCCAAACCAGGGGTAGAACAACCCGGCCGCCAGCGGGATACCGAGCACGTTATAGAAAAATGCCCAGAACAGGTTCTGTTTGATTTTCCGCAGAGTCTGCCGTCCGAGTTGTATCCCCCGCACCACATCAAACAGGTCGCCACCGACCAGAATCAGGTCGCCGGTCTCCTTGGCGACATCGGTGCCGCTGCCGATGGCGATTCCTATATCGGCCTGCGCCAGGGCCGGGGCGTCATTGATGCCGTCACCGACCATACCGACGATCAATCCCTGCTGCTGGTATCTTTTCACCACCTGTAATTTCTGCTCGGGGAGCACCTCGGCTTCAACCCGATCAATTTTTATCTGCGTTGCGACGGCCAGAGCGGCAGCCTGTCGGTCACCAGTCAGCAGCACCGTTTGCAGACCATCCCGCTGCAATTGGGCGACAGCCCGCGCGGCATTCTCTTTGATGGTGTCGCTCAGTGCGATCACCCCCTGCAGCTGACCATCAATCGCCAGAAAGACCAGCGAACGACCTGAAGCGACCAGCGCTGCTATCGTCGCGGCAGCCTGAGACAGCTCGACGGCGGCATCCTGCAGCAGGCGCTGGCTGCCACAGAGAACCTGCCGACCGCCAACCACTCCGCGCAGTCCGTGGCCACCGATCTCTTCCAAATTTTGCGCAGGTTGCCATTGTAACTGTCTCTGCTGCGCTTCAGCAACCACCGCACGGGCCAGCGGATGGCTGCTGCCATCTTCCAGCGCCGCGGCAAACGTCAACAGCTGCGCTTCGGAACTGCCAGAGAAAGTTGCCAGTTCAGCAACCTTGAAGTCGCCGCTGGTCACGGTACCGGTTTTGTCGAGCAGCAACACCTGCAGCTTAGATATGCGCTCCAGCGCCGAAGCTTTTTTAAACAGAATCCCACGCTCCAGACCAACGGAACTGCCGACCATAATCGCCGTCGGCGTCGCGAGCCCAAGCGCGCAAGGGCAGGCAATCACCACCACCGCGATGGACATTTGAAAGGCAAACAGGAAACTGCTGTCGGCCAGCAGGTACCAGCAAACAAAGGTCAGCAGCGAGAGAAAAACAACCGCCGGAACAAAATAGTTGGAGACCCGGTCCGCCAGCCGCTGAATCGGCGCTTTGTCCGCCTGAGCGTCTTCGACCATGCGGACAATCTGCGCCAGCACCGTCTGCTCACCGACCCGGGTGGCGCGTATCACCAACCGACCGGACCGGTTGACAGTCGCTCCGGTGACCTGGCTGCCCGGCTCTTTATTGACCGGCACCGCTTCGCCGCTGATCATGGCTTCGTCAACGGCAGCGGTACCCTCGACCACTTCGCCGTCGACCGGAATTTTTTCTCCGGCACGGACCAGCAGCAGGTCGCCGGGGACAATCTGACTGGCGAGCACTTCACGCTGTGTTTCACCATCGATCAGCAGCGCCCGGTCGGCCTGCAGTTGCAGTAATTTTCGCAGGGCGCCGCCGGCTTTTCCCTTGGCGCGTGACTCCAGCCACTTGCCGAAGCGGATAAACAGGATCAGCATGGCGCTGGTTTCAAAAAACATTGTCGCTTCGGAGCCGAGCACCCCCAGCAATGCGAGCAGCGAATAGCCGTATGCGGCGCTGATCCCGAGCGAAACCAGCACATCCATATTTGCAGATCGATTGCGCAGAGATTTCCAGGCGCTGCGATAAAAACCCAGCCCCGCGGTAAACTGCACGATTGACGCCAGCAGAGCATTGACCAGCATGGTCGCCGAACCGAACAGTGGCACGAACATCAGCAGCATGATCGGCAAACTGCCGGCCGCAGCAATCAGCAGTAACAACAGCTCCTGCCTGGTATCTGTATCCTCCGTGGGGGCGCCAAAACCTTTGGCGACTTCAGCGCGATAACCCAGCTCTGACACGCGGCCAATGATCTGCTCGGCAAAATCCGGCAGATCCTGATGCTCCACGCTCAGCTTCGCCGCGGCAAAGTTCACCTGTGCGCTGTGCACGCCGTTAAAGTCTCGCAGCCCCTTTTCGATTGAAGCCGCGCAGTTGACGCAGCTCATCCCCTTGAGCGCAAAGCTGCTACGCTGCAGATGAGCTGCGGCGACCGGCTGATCTTCAACCTTGATTTTGGCAGGATCAACTTCGATCGAAGCGGATTGAAATCCAGCGGCAACAAGCGCTGCCTTAATATTCTCAAGCGGCAGAGCTTGGCCAGAAACGACCTGCAGAGTTGCCGTAGCCTTCTCCAGCGAAACGGCAGCCTGTTCCACCTGCGGGTAGCCCTGGAGCAGAGCTGTGACTTTGGCGACGCATTTCTGGCACGTCATGCCCTGCACGGGAATGGTGACTTCAGAATTCGACATAGGCCTAACAGTGGACAATATCGATGGGACCCTCGGCGAGACGTTCCAGCCCCTCCAGCACTCCCCAGGGGCTTGATTCGACAGGAAGAACCGGCACCTGCAACCGCTCGCAAAGATCATCCAGGGTTAAATCATCCAGCAGCAATTGCCCTCCATCCTTGAGCATCACTTCAGGGATCAGCACTGCGGCCCCTAAGCCCTGCCCCTGCAACTGCAAGAGGATGTCAGTTCCGCTGAGCAGTCCGGTGACCGTTACCTGCTCGCCGAACAGTCGATTTTCAATCGGTACAACCTGTAGCGCAACGCCGGTGCGCAGACTTAAGCGTTGCGCGAACCTCTCTAACTCATCCGCAAATGAGCTGCCAGTGACCAGGGTCACCCGATCCAGCTCAAGCGGGTCGGCTTCCAGCAACACCTCTTCGGCCTGCTGGCGGAACTGTGGAATCAGACCGACTCCGTTTTCCAGCTGCGCGAGGTCTTCGTAGTCGCTCAAAGGCGGAAAATCTGCTTTTGCCTGCAGGTAAAACTCATCAGCGGCAAAGACAAAACGACTGCCCTTCTGCGACAGATATTCCTGCTGACAACGATGAATCAGGCTCAATGCCTCTGCCGCTTCTGCCTGCGACAGCTTGCGTAACTCCGGCAGATTCTGGCGATGCTTGGTCAGGCCAACCGGAACCACCGCCAGGGTTGCGACCTGCGGATACAGTTCAGACAGATCCTCGATACTCTGGCGAAGAACCTCGCCCGTATTGAACTCAGGACAGAGAACAATCTGGCAGTGCAGTTCGATCCCGGCGTCCGCTAAGCGACGCAACAACGGCATGATCGGCGGTGCCGGGCAACCGAGCAGGTTTTCACGGATTTTGTCGTCAGTGGCATGAACGGAAATGTAGAGCGGTGAGAGTCGCTGCTGGATGATCCGCTCAAGGTCGGTTTCGTGCAGATTGCTGAGCGTGATGTAAGAACCGTAAAGGTAGGAGAAACGGTAATCTTCATCCTTGATATAGAGGGTCCGCCGCAGCCCTTTCGGCAATTGATGAACAAAACAGAAGACACAGTTATTGCCACACTGCAACGGTTTCGGATGTTCCAGCTCGAGGCCGAAATCCTCTTCTGGCTCTTTCTCCAGACTCAGCTCCCAGAGTTCATTGTCGGTCCGCAGAACCTCGATCTCGAGCTGCGCAGCCTCTATCGACTGATAGTAGTCGATAAGATCACCGATCTCTCTGTCGTTGATAGCAAGGAGGCGGTCGCCAGCACGAAGCGCGAGCTCATCGGCGTAACTGCCGGGTTCTACGGATTCGATTCTTAACATGATCTCCCTCGAAGTCAGCAATCTGCTGATTATAACACCGGTCAGCCAGTCGCGCGCAATTTCTGTGACTGCAAAAAACAGGGGCCGTGCCTTGGCACCGCCCCTGTCGAGTAACCCTACTTGTGAAATTTTAAGCTGTTAATCACGCCCACCATGCAGGCGGAAGGTGCCGTCGGTGGAAGTAATGGTGCTGATCGCGTGCTTGTAAATCAGAATATCCCCATCGCTTTCAGCCAGCACACAGAAGCTGTCAAACGATTTGATGTAGGCTTCGAGTCGATCCCCTGACATCATGACAATGGTAACCTTAACCCGTTCTTTACGTGCCTGATTCAGGTATTGATCCTGAATATTAAATGGTGACTTAGGCATATCCGCTCCTTATAAAAGTAAAAATTTATCAATGGACCGTAACACTCTACCAGACTCGGACAAGGAATCAACCCAAATAATTTCTGGCTCTTTTCTGAACCAGGTGAGCTGCCGCTTGGCATATTGCCGGGTGTGCTGAGCAATTGTTTCCAGCAGTTGCGTGGCATCCAGCTCTCTGGCGAGATAACCAAGAACTTCACGATAACCAAGGGTCTGCAGCGCCTTCAGGTTCGCCGAATAGCGTGCGACCAGCCATTCTGTTTCGGCAATCAGCCCCTCTTCGAGCATCTGCTTGGCGCGGCTGTCGATTCTACGATACAGCTGGTCGCGCTCCTGTTGCGGCGCCAGCTTCATGACTCGATAAGGCTGCTCGGCAAAACGGTGGCCGGCCTGCAGTTCGGATAAGGGTTGCCCGCTGAGATGGTAGACCTCCAGCGCCCGGACCAGCCGGATCAGATTGTTCGGATGGATGGCAGCAGCGGAAACCGGATCGACCTGTAACAACTCCCGATGCAGCGTACCAGCCCCCTCACTACTTTCGCGCTGATGCAGTTCGGCGCGCAACGCTTCATCCCCCGAGGGAACAGGTGCCAGGCCACCAAGCAGAGCCCTGATATAGAGGCCGGTGCCACCAACAACGCAGGGCAACTTGCCGGCCTGATGAATCTGGTCAATCAGCGGCCGCGCCTGATCGACAAAATCCGCCACCGAAAACTCCTGGTCCGGATCGATCAGATCGATCATATGGTGCGGAATCTGCGCCCGTTCGGCCGCGCTGGCCTTGGCGGTGCCGATATCCATCTGCCGATACACCTGCCGCGAATCGGCAGAAATGATTTCCAGCGGATAGCGCCTGGCAAGCTGCAGTGCCCAGGCGGTTTTCCCGGACGCAGTCGGTCCGCAGATGACCAGCAACGGTTGCTGATTCTGACTCATAGCGCAAGACTCATTGGCGGCGGAACTTCCGTTCGATTTCAGTCAGGGTAAGTCGCTGCAGCACCGGGCGGCCGTGCGGACAGTTCGCCTTGAAATCAACCTGATCCAACTCACGCAGCAACGCCCGGCTCTCTTCTGCCGACAGCGCCTGATTGGCTCGTATCACCCCGTGGCAGGCCATCAAAATCAAAATTTCATCGATCGACTCCTGTAGCTGCCCGGTTCGACCGATGCGCTCAAGCTCAAGAGCGACATCAATGACCAGCTGGCCGGCCTGACGGTTCGGCAACAGCTGCGGGATGGTCTTCAAAGCAAAGGACTTGCCGCCAAACGGTTCGATTTCGAATCCGAGCCGTTCCAGCTCCTGACAATTTTCGTTTAACGCCGCCGCGCTGCGGAAATCCAGCTCGAGAATTTCCGGAAACAACAGCGACTGACTGGCCAGAGTTCCGCTACCGTAGGATTTACGCAGCTTTTCAAAACCGATCCGTTCGTGCGCGGCGTGCTGGTCGATCAGTAGCAGATCATCGCCATCCTGACAGAGCAGATAACTCTGATGATACTGACCGAGCAGCTGCAGGCTGCTGAAGAATCCTTTTCCGTCCGTGACGGGCAACGCAAACTGTTCGGCGGGCGGCGGTACGGAAGTGATCGACATGGTATTTTCAGGTGCTGGAACAACGGGCGGCAGCGGCCGTTCTGCCGCGGCCTGATAACTGACCTGTGCTTCCGAAACCCTTTCCCGGCTGGCTGCGTAAGCGGTCGGCGGCGCAATGACTGTTGCGTCCACAGCGGTTTCCGCCGAGTCTTCAATCTCATGCTGTTGCGCCTGCGCGACCCAATCAGCGGGGCGCAACGTCTGCTGCAGGGCTTGAACGATAAAATCGTGCACGAGAGCCTGCTCGCGGAATCTGACTTCATGCTTGGTCGGATGAACATTGACGTCAACCTGCGCCGGGTCAATCTGCAGGAACAGCACCACCACTGGATAGCGCCCCTTCATCAACAGATGTCGATAACCATCCATAACGGCATGCTGAACAACCCGGTCGCGGATATAGCGACCATTGATGAAGGTGTAAATATGACTGGCCGCAGAGCGAGTTAGCTGCGGCTGCGAAATCAGACCGCTCAGCTGCAGATCGTCTCCGGCCTGCCGATCGACTTCAAGCAGATCCGTGAGCAGCGATCGGCCAAGCAGCGCCGCTACCCGTTCACGCACCCCTTTTTCGCGGCGTAAATCGAGCAGCGTCCGGTCGTTATGCTTGAGTCTAAAACTGACTCCGGGGTTCGCCAGCGCCTGCTTGGTAACGACATCCGCCGCATGCCCCAGTTCGGTCTGTTCTTTGCGCAGAAACTTGCTTCGTGCCGGCATATTGAAAAACAGGTTACGAATCTCAATAACGGTGCCGCGCGGCAATCCCAACTCGTCCGCGCGCTTGATCGCACCCCCTTCAGCGTAAACCTCCTGACCAAGCCCGTCATCGCTGGCGCAGGTTCTCAGGCGCAGCCGGGAAACCGAGGCGATCGACGCCAGAGCTTCGCCACGAAAACCCAGAGTCTGCAGTGCAAACAGATCGGTGTCGGTGCGGATTTTACTGGTCGCGTGCCGTTCGAGCGAAAGAAAGGCGTCCTGCCGGGACATGCCACAGCCATTATCGGAAATCCGGATCAGTTTTTTACCACCGGATTCCAGCTCGATCAGGATATCGCTGGCACCAGCATCAAGTGAGTTTTCCAGCAACTCCTTGACCACTGATGATGGCCGTTCGACCACTTCTCCGGCCGCAATCTTGTTGCAAAGCTCCTCAGGAAGAACCTGTATCCTGTTTTCAGTTGAGTTCATGACCTAACCGCAAATGAGCAAAAAAAGAAAAGCGACCGAATCACCGGCCGCCCTGCGAAACCCTGCAGCAGAAACCTTAACTAATTGTTTTTCAATTCATCGAAAATCATTTCGATATCATCGAGATCGGTCGGCGCGACAGCTTGTGTTGCTGCTGACTTGGGCATCTCCAGCAAACCCAGATCCTCTGCAACATTTCGGATAATTTTTGGTGACACCTGCATATCCTGTCGCAAGTAAGCTTCAAACAGCGCGTTATCACAGATAGTGTTGATCAAACGGGGGACACCGCCGGCAAACTGGTGAATCAGCGGCAGCGCCGCAGCTTCGAACGGCGTCGACTTGCTACCGGCAATCTTCAGGCGGTGATGGATATAAGCTTCAGAGGTATCCGCTGCCAACGGCCGCAAAGTGTACTTGACCGCAATCCGCTGCGCCAGCGGTTCATCGAGGCGCATGATTGCGTCGAGTTCAGGCAATCCGAACAGAACGATATTGAGCAATTTCTTGTCAGGGATTTCAAGGTTCAACAAGCCTCGGAACTCTTCCATCAGCTCCTTGGTCTGCAGCATTTGCGCTTCATCGATTAAAACGACAGCCTTGCGCCCTTCCGTGTTGATTTGTAACAGCCGCTCATAAAGCTGCCTCAGCATCTTCAACGGATTCTCGTCGGGATTCTTAACCCCCAACTGCATACAGATGCGCGAAAGAATCCATTCGGGTGTAATCGCCGAATGGATCATCACCAGCAGCGACGATTCATATTTCTGTACCGGAAGATTATCTAACATCCGCCGGGCCAGAGTGGTCTTACCCGTGCCGACGCCGCCGACCAGAACCGCCAGCCCCTTGTTCGAATCAACGGAGTACATCAAGCGGATTAGCGCCTGATTATGCTGCTCACTGTCAAAATAGAATTTTTCGTTCGGGGCGTTGGAAAAGGGTTCACGGTCAAACTTGAAATGATCAGTGTAGCCCATGCTTCTCTCCATGACAGGGAACACAAACGACCCGGCAGGTCATGCCGGACTAAAGGAAGGAGATCCGTTCTTTGTTCTCTGCGAGAGGTTCGGGTGCGACGCTGTCACCACCAAACTCTTCTTGCAAGGCAGCGACTTTTTCTTTGACATCCCGATAACTGGCATCCTGTTCAAAAACCGCCAGATAACTGGTATATGCTTCTGCGCGCTGATCGGAACGCTCATACAGGGAGCCGAGTTCATAACCGAGGTTCAACCGCTGATTCTCTTCGAGATGTTCCGAGTCGAGAGCCCGACGGAACATCTTTTCTGCATTGACAAAATCACCCTTGTCGGAGAAACACAACCCCTGAAGCGTCTGGCAATCGACAAAACGGGCCGGGTCGCGTTGGCCTTTGGCAAATTCACTGATGGCGTCGTCAAGCAGCCCCATCTCGCGATAGGCGATACCAAGGTTGTAGTGCGACTCCATGTCGTCTGCGGCGATCTGTTCGTCAACGTCAGTGCGAAAGACCTTTTTTGCCACTGCGTTTGCCGGTGCTGCGTCAGCAACAGAATCGTCCAGATTCAGAAAATCCGAAAAGTCGTCACTCAGAACTTCTGCGGCAAGATCCTGCAGGCCCGATGAAGAGTCCTGCCCCGATCCGCCAAGGCAAGAGAGAATCTCATCAAGCTTCTGCTGGCAGTCGACTGAATCAGGGGCATAAGTCAGAATGGTGCGGCAGAGCTGTTCAGCTTCGGCGTAGAGTCCCTGCTGGACATAAAAATCCGCCTCTTCAAGATCGGCACGTAAATCATGCTGCTCTTCCTTAACTGCAGCAGCAACCGGCTCTTCCTCATCCATGTCGAAGGAAAACGCCAGATCATCTTCGTCATCGGATTCAAGTTCAGAGGTATCACTGAGATTAAACTCCATAAACTCTTCAGCAGGTTCCTCCTCGGTGGCCGGCTCATCAATGGGCTCTAACTGCAGGTCAAAGTCTGACTCTTCCGTCGGCATTTCGAAGACCAGCTCGTCCTCAGCCTCTTCAGCGAAGCCATTATCAAGTTCAAGATCGATAATCGGCGCTTCAATATCCTCATCAGCACTCCCCAACAACGAATCGGATAGGGTCTCTTCCAGAAACTGCCCAGCCGGTTCGGTCTCTTTTTCCGACAGACTGTCGAGCAGCCGTTCCCCGTCACCGGTCAATTCGTAAATCGAATCAAGGGTCTGGATAACCTGCGGATTTTTCGGCAGAACCGTCTTCAGCGACTCGTAATAACCCCGCAGGGCATCGATCCGGTCTGATTTGAAAAAAGCGTCTTTCCAGTCTTCCAGTTCTCCAAGGGCGAGTGGATACTGGCTATTGCCGAGATAACAGCGAATCAGTGCCTCGCGGATGTCCAGATCGCTGGGGTCCAGCCCAAGCAACTGCTGATAGGTCTGCTGTGCCTTGTCCCATTCCTTAAGATCATCATAACCACGGGCCAACAGACGAAGGATATCCGGGTTCGCCGGATTATCCTTGAGCTGACTGGAGAGGATGGATATCCCCTTGGCCAGTTCACCCTTCTCATAGAGAGTCAGTGCCAGGCCCATCTGGAGTTTTTTGTTGTTCGGGAACAGCGGCAAGAAGATCTTGTAGAGGCGCAAGATCTTGTCAAATTCGTTTTTCTTGCCCAGTACGTCCAGCACACTTTCGAATTCAGCCAGACCTTCAGCTTCATGCTTGTTGGTCGCGTAGATTTCAGCCAGCTTAACCCGGACATTGAGGTTGGCTGAATCAAGGTCGCGCATTTTTTCCAGGGTTTTTATGGCATCCGCGATCATGCCATTACGTTCGTAATAGGTGGCAAGATTACGGTATTCAGCCATAGCATTGCCGATCAGGCCCTGCTTTTCGTTCAACTCCGCAAGTCGATTAAACAAGGACATCTGACTCGGATCGAGTCGCTGCATCTGCTTGTAGATTGCAATCGCTTTAAGATAAAAACCGTTGCTGGCGAAGTACTTGGCAACAGACTCATACTGCTCGTAGGCTTCGATATTCTTATTGGTCCGCACGTAGAGCTCGGCCAGCTTCTGCCGAGAACGGATATCAGCCGGATCTATCTCCACGACCTTGGCATAATCTTTAATTGCCTTGGCAACCTGCTTTTTTTTCAGGTTTTTCTGTGCAGATTCTAGTAATTTATCTTTATTCGCAACCAAAGAAAATCTCCCCCGGAATCGCTACTTATTCCATTTTTGTAATCTGAAAATATTACGCGAACGCCTTGCTTTCTGTCAAGAGAAGCAATTGGATTTCCTTAAGAAAACCAACAAGCAGCGTCCAATAATATGTGTAGAAATCTAGCCTGTAACGAAAATCATAGCCGCTTCAGACGCTCAACTTCGGCCGCTGTCAAACGCCGGTAGCTACCGGTCTTGATTCCCGCCAGTTCAAGAAACCCGACCCGGATCCGCTTCAACCTGACAACCGGCACCCCCAGCTGTTCGCACATGCGCCGCACCTGACGGTTGCGCCCTTCGCGGATGGTCAACTCAAACCAGCAGAATTGGCCGCTGGTGCGAACATTTTCCAGTTTCGCCGGCAGGGTCATACCATCATCCAGCGACACCCCACTTTCCAGCTGCTGTCTGGTTTTGCTATTTAACTGCCCGCTGGCCTTTACCAGGTAGGTCTTTTCGACATGATGCCGGGGATGCGCAAGGTGCTGGGCAAGATCACCATCGTTGGTCAGCAGCAACAGACCTTCAGTGTTGTAATCGAGCCGACCGACCGGATAAAGCCGCTGCGAGAGGCCGGTTATCAGATCGGTGACCAGCTTCCGCCCCTGCGGATCTTTCAGCGTTGACACATAGCCGCGTGGTTTATTCAGCAGCAGCGTCACCTGCTCTTCGGCGTTACCCAAGCGGCGACCATCGACCAGCAATTGATCGGTCGACAGGTCAGCACGATCGCCAAGCTTGGCGACCTCGCCATTCAGCAACACCCGCCCTTCCGTAATCCAGGCTTCAGCCTGTCGGCGCGACGCCAAGCCCGCCTGGGCGATTAATTTTTGTAACCGTTCTGCCATCTTTTCAGCCAAGCCTTTCAGGTTCGAGCGGCACCGCCTGGTCCAGCTCAGGATCGAGGGCGCTGAACTCTTTGAGGGTCGGCAGATCATTCAGATCACGCAACCCGAAGAGTTCAAGAAACTGCCGACTGGTGCCATACAGCAGCGGCCTGCCGGGCACATCTTTTTTCCCCAGAATCCGCAGCAGATTTTTCTCCAGCAGCGTTTTCATGACACCGCCGGAATCGACGCCGCGCAGATATTCGATTTCGGCGCGGGTGATCGGCTGCCGGTAAGCGATAATCGCCAGGGTTTCCAGCCCGGCCGGCGAAAAACGAAATGTTCTTTCCTTGCTCAACTTCCGCAGCCAGGGGCCCAGCTCGGCAGCGGTGCGAAACTGATAGCCACCGGCAACTTCAGCCAGATAGAATCCGCGTACCGAAGGTGGATACTCGGACTGCAGCTGCTCAATCACCGCACGCAGCTCCGGCCGCGGACACTCCAGCAGCTGACAGAGCCGATCCAGTGACAGCGGGCTGGCGGCGGCAAAGATAAAGGCTTCGGTCAAACGTTTCAGGTCATCCATAACCGAGCGTCGCCTCACCCAGTGCCACATCCGACAACGGCTCAACTGGCCCGGCCAGAGACAGCCAGATTTCGCTGAACTCGCCAGCCTGTTCAAGTTTTATCCGCCGCATTTTCACCAGCTCAAGCATCGCCAGAAAGGTCACGACCACTTCATCCCGCCGCAAAGGTCCTGGGAACAGTTCGCGAAACGACCGACGCTGACCATCCGCCAGACGTTCAACCAGATTCTGCACATACTCAGCGACCGACAGGCTTTCGCGGATGACCTCGTGGAACACCTCGGTTGGCGCTGATTGCAGCAGGCGATGAAACGCTTCTGCCAACTGATAGATACCGACCACCACCTCGTCGTCAGCGTCGCCTTCAAGAATTTCCGTATCCAGAAACTGATTGACGAACAGGTCGCGAGAGAGTTGCGGTAGCTGATCCAGAGAAATCGCGGCCTGTTTGTAGCGCTGATACTCCAGCAAGCGTCGCACCAGCTCAGCGCGTGGATCCTCTTCCTCTTCTTCAAGCAACTCTTCGTTCACCGGCAGCAGGGTGCGCGACTTGATATAGATCAGGGTCGCCGCCATCAGCAAAAACTCACCGGCGACATCCAGATCGAGCTGCTTCATCTGTTCGATGATGGCCAGATACTGTTCGGTGATCGCAACCATCGGGATATCGTAGATATCCATTTCGTTGGTATTGATCAGATGCAGAAGCAGATCGAGAGGGCCGTCAAAGTTATCCAGATGAATTTTGATTGTCATCGGTCAGCGCCCGAACAGAAACTGCATGGACTGCTGCACGAAATCCAGCTCGCCACCGGCCAGCAGTGACACGAGAGAAAAGATCAGCGGCTGCAGGACCAGCGTCCAGACATCGGTAAAGAAGACCAGAAACAGAATCAGGACAAAGCCGAACGGCTCAAGGCGGTTGATCAGTGTCGCCTGCCGCTCCGGCAGGACTCCGGTCAGGATTCGACCACCATCAAGCGGCGGCAATGGCACCAGATTAAAAACACCGAGCAGGACGTTGATGTAGAGACTGAAGCCGGCCATCATCCGCAGCGGTTTGACAATCTGGATGAAATATTCAGAAGTGCCGACTCCGGACATCTCCAGCAGACTTAAGCCTTTCAGCAGCAGCGCCGAAGCTAACGCCAGCAACAAGTTGGTCACCGGGCCGGCCAACGCGACCCAGATCATATCCCGTCGTGGCCGGCGAAAGTTTCCGGCGTTGACCGGCACCGGCCGGGCCCAGCCGAAACCAAAGATAAAGACCGCCAGCGTTCCGATCGGGTCGAGATGCCGTAGCGGGTTCAGGGTCAGTCGTCCAAGTAGCCGGGCGGTGGGATCACCGAACTTTTCCGCGACATAGCCATGTGCAACTTCGTGCAGGATGACCGCCAGCAGCGCCGGGACCAGCATGACCGATATTTTTGAAAGAATCGCTTCCATAATCTCCTGTAACTAAATTGAGCCAATTGTGCCTAAAGGCGAAAGGTCAGAGCCGATGTTCCAGTATTGTCTACTGTTGGTCAATGACAAGTGCGCAAAAAAATCAAGCATCCCCCGCCGATGAAAACTCGCGCAGGACCAGAGCAACCTCATCATCCCGCGAAGAAATTTCCCCATCCAGTCGAGCATCGAGCAGCGCGAGAAAAACCTGATGGAACCCTGGGCCCGGCTGAAGGCCCAACGCGATCAAGTCCTTCCCATCCAGGACCACCTTTATTTTTCGCAGCTGGGTCACGTAAAGAGAAATCCATTTGCGCACCCTCTCGTCGTTAGTCCGGGCCATCAGAAACAGGATGATCTCCAGTGACAGACCATTGAACCAGTGAAAGACCTCGCTATTCTTCGCGCTTTTCTGCTGTATCGACTGGCGAAGCGCAATCTTCAACGCCGTCCTGCCGCGCGGCATCTGCTCAAGCAGCGGTTGCTGATACCTCGGCTGAAGATCCAGCCACTGACAGACCCGGGCAACACCTTTTTCCGAGAGCGGATCGAGCAGACAGAAAAAATAGACCAGCCAGCGCTGATACTTTTCGCCGGTATAGAGCAGATCGAACCAGCTGTTGGCACGCTCGGCAGCGAAAAACAGCTGGGCGGACCGTTGATCGAAGTGCAGACGCGGATCGATGAATTTCAGCAGTTCAAACTGCTCCAGCCGGCGCAACGCCGAAACCACCTGCGGCTCATCGAGAATATGGTGCAGTTCGTTGAGGATTCGCGTACCGCCGACCTTTTTCACCAGGTTCATCCGCACCGCGCTGCGCATCAAACGCTCGGTCTGCTGACCGATCCGGAAGCCGAGTCGCTGCTCAAAACGGACCGCGCGAAAGAGTCGGGTCGGATCTTCGATAAAACTGAGGTTGTGCAGCACCCGAATCGATTTATCCTTCAGGTCACGCTGCCCGCCAAAGAAATCGAGTAGCTGGCCATAATTATCCTGATTGAGTGAAATGGTCAGTGTGTTGATAGAGAAATCGCGCCGGTACAGGTCATGCCGGATCGAGGCGTGCTCCACTAGCGGCAACGCCGCCGGACTCTCATAATATTCGATCCGCGCCGAAGCAACATCTATCTTGAAACCATCGTCCAGAATAATCACTGCGGTGCCGAACTTGTCGTGAGTGCGGATCCGGCAGGCAGTGGTTCTGGCGAAGGCTTCGGCAAAAGCGATACCATCCCCCTCCACCACCAGATCGACATCCAGATTCGGCTCGCGTAACAACAGGTCACGCACCAGACCGCCGACCAGATAGATACGCATTCCGGTCAGGTCAGCAACTGCAGAGAACTGCTGCAACAGCTTCTGCAGAAATTTCGGCAGCTGGGTTTCCAGCAGCTTTCCGAGATTCTTCCGCTTCAGGCGTATTCCGCCACGGCTGAATTCCATCCGCTGATTCTCTTCAGCCTGACGCCGATCTCCGATCATATAGCGCAGCAGATCGGTCCGCGTCACCACACCGGCCAGTTGCCCTCCATCCAGCACCGGAATGCAGCGCTGATTGTGATCAATGATCGCCTGCTGCAGCTTTGCCAGCGACGTATCCAGCGTCACCTGAGTGAAATCGCTGTTCATCACTTCACCGACGCCAATCCGTGACAGTTTGTGGTGAGCGGCTTTTTCAACCACCTGCCGGGTAATGATCCCGACCACCTGCAGTTGCTCATCAACGATCGGCACTGCATTAAAACTGAAGCGTGCCATCAACTCACGGGCCTCTTCAATCGAGGCAGACAGTGGCAGGGTTTTTACCGGACTCGACATCAGTTGCCGGGCGTCACAGCCTGAGCGCACGTGTCTTTCAAGCCACCCCTCCAACCGATCAAGCAACTGCGGCAGCGGAAGATCACGCACGGTTCCAGATGCGGCAAAGGCATGCCCGCCGCCACCGAACTCCTGAAACAGTTCGCCGACATGCACTTCGGGCAAGCGGGAGCGACCGACCATAAAAATCCGGTCCTCCATCCGCACCGCAACGATCAGGACATTGAGGTTCTCTATATCCTTGAGCTTGTGCGCCAGCGTGGAGATATCGCCGACGTAATAATCGATGGAAGCGTGGGCAATGGCGACCTTGACGCCGTTAACCACCAGGGTACGACAGGACTTCAGCAACTCATTGAGCAGATCGACCTGCTCCGGGGTCATCTCCCGCACCAGAAAATCGGCGACCGTATTCAGGTTGGCCCCGCTTTCCAACAGAAAAGCCGCAGCCTGATAATCGCGCGACGTGGTCCCGGGAAACAGCAGATGTCCGGTATCTTCGTAGAGCCCGAGCATCATCATGGTCGCTTCGTCGGCGGTCGGAGTGAGCTTTTTCTCGATAAACAGATGCGCCATGATGGTCGTGGTCGCGCCGACCGCTTCGATATATTCAACCTGACCACGAACTGTCTTTTCGTCGCTCGGATGGTGATCGTAGATGTGCAGTTCCAGGCCGGGTTTATTAATAATCTCAGCAAAAGGGCCGATCCGCGAAGCGCTGCGCACGTCGACCAGAATCAGGCGGGTCACCTGCTGCAGGTCAATATCCCGCACCCGCTTGACATTGTAAGCGTACAGGGTGCTCTGCAGCAGAAAGTCGCGCAACCCACGTTCTTGTCCACCGGGAAAAACCAGCACTGCTTGCGGATAGAGTCGCTTGGCAGCGATCATCGCCCCGAGGCAATCGAAATCGGCGTTCACATGGGTTGCGATGACTTCCATAACAGGTCTTTCAGACCTCCAGCGTCCCGATCAGATCGTTGATATCCGCGATCCCCTCATTCTGACAGAATTCCTCAAGACCGTCGATCACCGTCTGCATGGCGTTGGGATCAACGAAATTGGCGGTTCCAACCTGGACCGCCGTGGCACCGACGATCAGAAATTCAAGCGCATCCATCGCCCGGGCAATACCGCCGATGCCGATCACCGGCAGCTTGACCTCCTGCACCACCTGATGCACAAGGCGCACGGCAACCGGCCGGATCGCCGGACCGGACAGGCCACCGATCGTATTGGCCAGGCGCGGTTTGCGGGTTTTCACATCGACCGCCATGCCAGTTAAAGTGTTAATCAGGCTGATCGCGTCAGCCCCGGCATCCTCGACCGCGCGGGCCAGTACGCGGATATCGGTGACGTTCGGCGACAACTTGACGATCAACGGCTTACTGGTCCGCTTGCGGACCAAGGACACCACGGCGTGGGCAGCCTGGGCTTCGGTACCGAAGACAATCCCGCCCTGCTTGACATTGGGGCAGGAGATATTCATTTCCAACCCGGCGACGCCTGGCACATCGTTCAAGCGCGCGGCAACCTCGGCGTACTCTTCCTGAGTGTTACCGAAAAAATTGACAATCACCGGCGCGTTGATCTGCTGCAAAAACGGCATTTTGTGGGCGATAAAAGCATCGATACCGACATTCTGCAAGCCGATGGCGTTGAGCATGCCGCTGACGGTTTCACAGATTCGCGGCGTGTTGTTGCCCGCTTTCGGATTAAGCGACAATCCCTTGGTGACGATAGCGCCGAGCCGGTTCAGATCGAGATAAGGGGCATACTCTTCGCCGTAACCGAAGGTTCCGGAGGCCGGCATGACCGGATTTTTCAGTTTGATACCGGCGATTTCCACCGCCATCTGCGGGCGTTTGCCTGCAATTTCAGTTTGCTCTGCCATCAGTTACAGCCTCCACAATCTTTATCTTTTTGCTCCAGACGGCTCCAATCCAGCTGCTCGGCACGGAACACCGGCCCATGCTTGCAGGTACAGAGATAACGTGGCTGCGCATCTGAATGTCCGACCCCTTTGACCACACAGCCAAGACAGGCACCAACACCACAGGCCATCAGCGCCTCAAGCGAAACCTGCAACGATGTACCGCGCTTGGCGCAGATTCGCTGCACCGCATCGATCATTGGCATCGGTCCGCAGGCGAACACTGATGACTTGGGGTGCGCGTCAAGTTTCTTCTCCAGCACCCGGGTCACCAACCCCTGCTCGCCGAGACTGCCATCCTCAGTCGACACATAGGTCCCGACCCCGAGCCGCTCAAATTCTGTCACGGTGATAATGTCGTCGCGGGTGCGTCCGCCCATCAGCAGGCGAACCTTGGAGGTCTGCACCAGCTTCTCCGCCAGCATGTAAAGCGGTACCAGACCGATGCCGCCACCGACCAGGATCTTCTCTTCGGCGGGGTCACCCAGATCGAAACCGTGTCCCAAGGGACCAAGCAACTCAATCCGGTCCCCCTGATGCAACTCCTGCATGATCTCGGTGCCGCTGCCAACGACCTTATAAATGATTTCGATAAATTCCTTTTCCGGCATGCCATCACAGTCAGGTGGCATGAACCCGACCCGGAAGATACCGAAAGGGCGGCGCAACAGTGGCAGAAACGAATGCTGCACACGGAACATGACAAACTGCCCCGGCGTCGCCAGCTGCTGGTAATCCGGTGCCAGAATTCTCATCCGGTAGTACCCGGGCGAGATCTCCTGATTCGACAGGACGATGGTCTTATGGTTCTTCATCCAACTCTCCTTGTATCTAAATGGTTCTTCTCGTTGTTCAATTACAATCGCGCACCATCAACAGGGCATTCTCGCCGTCCCGGTAATAGCCCTTACGGCTCCCAGCAACCACAAAACCGTGGCGACGATACAGATTAATTGCAGCCAGATTCCCCTCACGCACCTCTAACCAGGCGGACGTCAGCCCTTCACTAAGGCAACGATCGAAAACCTGAGTCAGCAGCCGATCAGCAACGCCCTGCCGCCGCCAGTCCGGTGACGTGGCAACGTTGAGGATCTGCATCTCGCCGGCGACCAACCAGTAGCAGAGATAGCCGCACAACTGCCCGGCAAAGCGCAGCAAATCTATCTGCGAAACCGGATTCTTCAATTCCTGCAGGAACTGGTCATGCCGCCAAGGATGCGGATAACTGCTGTTCTCTATCGCAACAACTTCAGCCAGATCGGCGGCAGTCATCGATTGAAATGAAAACTTATTTTCCAACAACAAATTTGGCTCACTGAAAAGGGCTGGATTTCATGCTAAAATTCCCCCTGTTGATCCGGTTTCAGTTTCTAACATAATTTTTCACCCCGATACAGTTAAAGATGTAACCGCCTGTCTGTAAACGCCTTTCAACGGTTGACAAAGTCGCGTCCGGTGCTGTAATGTCCGGCTTTTTTACCCACAAGGAGTAGCTGCTTTGAGCAAGAAACCCATTACCTATAAAGATGCCGGCGTCGACATTGATGCGGGCAACCGATTCGTCAACATGATCAAGCCATTGGTCAAGGCAACCTCGCGGCCAGAGGTGCTGACGGACATCGGCGGTTTCGGCGGGCTTTTTTCGCTGAACAGCAGCAAATACAAGCGCCCGACCCTGGTCGCCGCGACCGATGGGGTCGGCACCAAGCTGAAGCTGGCGTTCATGATGGACAAGCACGATACTGTCGGTATCGACCTGGTTGCCATGTGCGTCAACGACATTATCGTTCAGGGTGCCGAACCCTTGTTTTTTCTCGACTATCTGGCCACCGGCAAACTGGCACCGGAAGCCGCAGTCGAAATCGTCAAAGGGATCGCCGAAGGCTGCAAACAGGCCGGCTGTGCCCTGCTTGGTGGCGAAACGGCCGAAATGCCCGGCATGTACGGTGGCGGTGAATACGATCTGGCCGGATTTTCGGTCGGTGTGGTCGATAACGACAAAATCATCGACGGCTCAGCGATCACCAAAGGTGACCAGATCATCGGTATCGCCTCGAGCGGTCTGCACTCCAACGGCTTTTCGCTGGCGCGCAGAATTTTCATCGAAGAGATGAAACTCGACCTGCGCAGCACGCCTAGCGAGCTGGAGCGTCCACTCGGCGAAGAGCTGCTGACTCCGACACTGATCTACGTTAAGAGTATCCTCAATCTGATTAAAGACTTCTCCATTAAAGGAATCGCCCACATCACCGGCGGTGGCTTGCTGGAGAATCTGCCCCGCGTTCTGCCGCAGCACTGTAAAGCGATCATTGAGCGTGACAGCTGGGAGAAACCAGCGATCTTTGAAATGCTGCGCCAAGGCGGCAATATCCCAGAGGATGAAATGTTCCGTACTTTTAACTACGGAATCGGCATGACTCTGGTCGTTCCAGCGAAAGAAGTAGACGACATCCTCGGTCGCCTGGCCGGACTCGGAGAACGCGCCTACCTGATCGGTGAGATCGCCCCGGCCGAAGAAGCTTCAGTCATCCTGAAATAAACGGAACCCTCTATGGCGGCAAAGCGAAAATTACGGCTCGGAGTACTGGCATCTGGCGGCGGCACTAACCTGCAATCGCTGATCGAACAGTGTCAGGCCGAGCAGATTGATGCAGAGATCGTTCTGGTGCTCAGCAACAATCCGACTTCGGGAGCGCTGCAACGGGCCGAGAAAGCCGGGTTGAAGCACTGCTGCATCAATCATCGCGATTTCACTGATCGGCAGAGTTTCGATCAGGCGGTGGTCGCGGCGCTGATCGAGGCCAAGGTCGAACTGGTGGTTCTGGCCGGCTTCATGCGGATCATCTCCGAGGTGTTTCTGGCCGCTTTTCCGCAGCGGATCATCAATATTCACCCCTCTTTGCTGCCGTCATTTCCCGGATTGCACGTCCAGCAGAAAGCGCTTGATTACGGCGCCAGATTTTCCGGCTGTACCGTACATTTTGTCGACGTTGGCGTTGATACCGGCCCCATCATCGCCCAAGCAGTTGTGCCGATTCTGGCAGGTGACTCAGAAGAATCGCTTTCTGCACGGATCCTGCAGCAGGAACACAAACTCTACCCGCATGCCATTCAGCTGATTGCTGAAGGGCGGGTTTCGATTGAAGGGCGGCTGGTACAGATCACTGATGCAGAGCGAAACGAGACAGCTCTGATCAATCCACCGATCGCCTGAAGGCTGCCATGCCTCGTAACGCACTGGTCAGCAGCTGCCTGCTCGGTCTGGCAACCCGCTATGACGGCAGCAGCAACCACTGCCAACCGGTCCTCGACTACCTTCAACAGCAACAACTGACACCGATCCCTGTCTGCCCTGAGCAGTTGGCAGGCCTGCCGACGCCACGACCGAAATGTTGGTTCAAAGCAGGTTCCGGCGAAACCCTATTGACAGGAACCGGAGTGCTGGTCGACGAACTGGGGGAAGATGTCTCTGACCAATTTCTGCATGGTGCCAGAGAGAGCCTGAAGCTGGCGCAGTTGACCGACTGCCGGGTTGCCATCCTGAAACAACGCAGTCCCTCGTGCGGCAGCCAGGCAATCTATCGCAACGGAGAACTGGTAAAAGGGGCAGGCGTAACGGCGGCACTGTTGAAAGAAAATGGAATACAGGTTTTTAGCGAAGAGGACTTTTGCTAAATCCGGCAACGAAATTAGACCGAAAACTGTTTGCATCAGTCAAAAAAACATGCTAGTAATGCGCGTTCGAAACTTTCAGGAGGATAGTAAAGATGGCTAGAGAATGTGAAGTCTGTGGCAAAAAGCCCATTACCGGAAATAACGTCAGTCACGCACACAACAAAACCCGTACCACCTGGAAGCCTAACCTGCAAAAGGTTCGGGCCGTTCAGAACGGTTCGGTGAAATCTATGAAAGTCTGCACCCGCTGCATCCGGTCCGGCAAGGTCCAAAAAGTCGTCTGATTCAAATCGGACGGACAAGAAATTAAAAAGGGATGGTCACATTTGACCATCCCTTTTTCTCGTTCATTTTGCCATCACAACTTAGCCGCAGAAAGCGACGGCATCAATCTCCACCAGTACCCCCTTGGGCAACGCTGCGACCTGCACCGTCGCCCGCGCTGGCGCCGGATCGGCACAGTAACCGGCATAGATTTCGTTGACGACGGCAAAGTCGCCCAGATCAACGAGATAGATCGTCGTCTTGGCCACAGCGGAAAAATCCAGCCCGGCTGAAGCCAGCACTGCGGAAAGATTTTCCAGCACCTGCCGGGTCTGGTCTTTGATCCCCCCGGTGACAACTTCACCCGTTTCAGCCAGCAACGGAATCTGCCCTGAACAGAAAAGATAATCACCCGCCTTGATCGCCTGCGAGTAAGGGCCAATTGCGGCCGGCGCCTGCGTTGTCTGAATCTTGTTCAACTTCATATCCTCCTCCTGTTCGGACTAGCCCCTGAGTCGATCGACCCGATAAACCCCTTTGATCTTTTTGACCTCACGAATGACCTGATTGAGATGTTCAAGGTTACGAACATCAATCTCGAACAGATTGACCCCTTTGCGCTCCTTGGAACTGCTGACATTGGCGCTGACAATATTGGCATCAGCGTCGGTAATCGCAACCGAGATATTGACCAGCATCCCCTTCTGATCGGTGCAATGGATCTGGATCTTGACCGGCCGCGAGGTCTTGCGCTGCATATCCCATTCAACGTCGATACGCCGATCCGGATCACTGGCAAGGACCTGAGCGCATTTAAGTCGATGGACCGTCAGTCCGCGCCCGCGGGTAATAAAACCGGTCACCGGCTCACCGGGAAGCGGATTACAGCAATTGCCGAAGCGCACCAGGACATCATCAATCCCGTCAATCCGGATGACATTGGTCGACTTGCGGCGGCTGAATTTATCCAGCATCTTCCCCAAGGGGCCGGTTTTTTGCGGCGCTGTCTTCAGCTCTTCGCGCGGCAGAATATGCGAGATAACCTGCCCGGCAGATAGCTTTCCATAGCCGACCGCAGCCAGCAGATCATCAGTCGTCCTGAAACCGAAATCTGTGACCGTTAATGCGAAGGAGTCCAGGGCCAGGGCGCGCTTCATGCTGTAATCATGCTTGCGCAGCTCCTTCTCAAGAAGCTCTTTGCCGATCTCGATACTCTTTTCGCGCTGCTCGGACTTAACCCACTGGCGGATCTTGTTGCGCGCTTTCGAGGTTTTAACAAACGACAGCCAATCCTTGCTCGGATGCTGACTGTTCGAGGTCATGACCTCGACAATGTCACCATTTTTCAGCTCGGTCTTTAACGGCGAGAGTTTGCCGTTGACGCGTGCGCCGACGCAGCGACTGCCAACATCGGTGTGTATCGCATAAGCAAAATCGACCGACGAGGCACCCTTTGGCAACTCCTTAACGTGACCATCGGGGGTAAAAACATAAACCGCCTCAGGAAACAGATCAATGGATGAAGTGTCGGAGGCGTCACCGGAGCTGCTGACATCCTGCTGCCATTCCAGCAATTGCCGCAACCAGCCGAACCGCTGATCATCGCGGCCGGTCGCTGGCACCGCGCCACCCTCCTTGTACTTCCAGTGCGCGGCAACCCCTTCCTCGGCAATCCGATGCATCGCCTTGGTGCGGATCTGCACCTCCATCCGCTCGCCGTAAGGACCAATGACCGTGGTATGCAACGACTGGTACATGTTGGACTTAGGCATGGCGATATAGTCTTTGAAACGGCCAGGTATCGGCTTCCAGGTCGCATGAATCAGACCCAGCACCTCATAGCACTCGCGCACCGAATCGACCAGAATCCGAAACGCGGTCAGGTCGTAGATCTGATCCAGATCGACGCCGGTTTTCTCCATCTTTTTATAAACGGAATAAAAGTGCTTGAAGCGACCAGTTGTCTCTCCATCAATCTTATTTTCATCGAGAAGATCACAGATCCGCTCCCGAACCTGGGTAACATAATGATTGCGCTCTTCCTTATGGGCCGTGATCTGGCTGGCTAGCTCAGCGTACTTATCCGGCTCGAGAAACCGCAGCGAGCGATCCTCCAGCTCGCTTTTGAGCCAACTGATCCCAAGGCGATTGGACAGCGGCGCGTAAATCTCGAGAGTTTCGCGGGAATAATCGACCTGATTGCGTTCTGTCGTCAATTCCAGCAGACGCATGTGACTGAGTCGATCGGCCAGGCAGACCAGAATCACCCGTAGATCGCGCGCCATGGAAACAAACATTTTACGGAAGTTTTCGACCTGCTGCTGACTACTTTTTCGATAGGGGATACTGCTGATCTTGCTGCCGGTCTCAACCAGCGACAGGATGCTTTCACCAAAACCGGCAGAAAGTTCTGCCGCAGAAACGGCCTTGCTGTCGAGAACATCGTGCAGCAGACCAACCAGCAGTGTTGTTTCGTCAACCTTGAGCCGGGTAAGAATTGCGGCGACATCCAGCGCATGTTGCTCGTAGCTGTGGCCGGCAGCAATCTGCTGATTCCGATGAGCCCGCGCACTTAAGAGGCCAGCCTGACGGATCAGCTCGACATTGAGTTGCGGCAGATAGCCGCGGGCCTGGTCAATTATAGTTTCGATGGTATTCATATAGGCATCGATCAGCGCTTTGGGCAAACTGGATCAACGGAGCGGGGAAGTCTGTCTCTTGGAGCTTGGCGTCCCCTGCCCGCAGACAGAGAACGCCAGTACGGTCAGGAACGTCTTTTCTGCGGTATTTCAAATTCAATTTTTTCTGCTGCAATCTCACGCAAGGCGACAACAATTTTTTTGTTTTTCGCCTTGTTCTCGATCAGCGGTTCAGCGCCCTTGTAAAGCTGTTTCGAGCGCTTGGATGCGACCATCGCCAACAGAAAACGGTTCGGGATCACTTCGAGACAATCTTCAACGGTTACACGTGCCATATATACACTCCCTTGGTTTATTTCTTTAATAATGCCGGGTTACGTACCGCCCGACAACGCTCTGCGATTACGATTGCTGACAACTGCTGCAAAGCCGTCTGAAAATCATCGTTGACGATCAGATAATCATACCAACTGGCTTGAGAAATTTCCTGTTCGGCATTATTCAGCCGGCGGCCGATCACCTCATCAGCATCAGTACCACGACCGCGCAGACGGCGTTCCAGCTCTGCAAGATCCGGTGGCAGGATAAAGATGAACACGCCGTGCCGACAGTTTTTCTTCAGCTGCGCCGCGCCCTGGCAATCGATATCGAGCAGCAGATCAAGCCCCTGCTGCGATGCCTCCTCCAGAACCGTCCGCGAGCTGCCGTACATATTGCCATGGACCTGTGCCCACTCGGCCAGTTGCTGCGCGTCAATCATCTGCTGAAAGACTTCCGGAGCGACAAAATGATAGTCCACGCCATCCTGCTCGCCATTGCGCATCTGGCGCGTTGTAAACGAGACAGATTGACGCAAATCGGCAAAACTGTCAATCAATTCCCGACACAGGGAGGTTTTGCCGGCACCCGAAGGCGCGGAGACAACAAACAGCACTCCCTCTCGCTGGATCTTATCACTCAATGTTCTGCACCTGCTCACGGATTTTCTCCAGCTCGGATTTCAGCACCACCACCTGTCGGGTCAGTTCTGCGTCATTCGATTTGGAACCCATGGTGTTCGTTTCGCGGTTCAATTCCTGAACCAGAAAATCCATCTGCCGCCCGACCGGTTCAGTCTCAAGCAGCAGACCGCGGAACTGGTCAAGGTG
>DATCYW010000082.1:0-23024 GCA_036526255.1 Malonomonas sp.
CATAACATCGATAATGTCGTGACCGCCCTGAAGATCTTTTACGAGGATGACGGCCTGGGGTTCGGGACGCGCCGGGTGACTCTGTCAACCTCGGGGTTGGTGCCTGAAATACTGGCCCTTGGTGAGCAAATCAAGGTGCAGCTGGCGATTTCGTTGAACGCGACGACCGATGAAGTGCGTGATCGCCTGATGCCGGTCAACAAAAAATATCCGCTGGCGGTCTTGATGGCGGCCTGCCGGGAGTACACGTTGAAGACTAGGCAGACCATCACCTTCGAATATATCCTGATCCGCGATCTGAACGATTCACTGGCTGATGCCAAACGTCTGGTGACGCTGCTGCACGGGCAGCATTGCAAGATCAACCTGATTCCGTTCAACGAACATGAAGGCTCAGAATTCAAATGTCCTGACGAAGCGACCATCAGTGCATTTCAGAATTACCTGATGCAGCGGCAGCTCATTACCATGCGTCGGGCCAGCAAGGGGCAGGATATTTCGGCAGCCTGCGGACAGCTGAAGGGCAAACTGGACAAACTAAGCAACAGCTGAACTCATAAATAATGAAAGCCAAGGAGCGAGAGATGAAACAACCGGTTATTGGTGTTATCGGTGGCAGTGGCCTCTATGAAATTGAGGGTTTGACCAATGTGCAGGAAATTGTGCTCGAAACCCCCTTCGGCGCACCTTCGGATGCTTTTATTACCGGAGACCTCGGTGGCGCAAAGATGGTTTTTCTGCCCCGCCATGGTCGCGGTCACCGTTATCTGCCGTCGGAAGTCAATTACCGCGCCAATATTTACGGTATGAAAACATTGGGCGTTGAACAGATCATCTCAGTTTCGGCGGTCGGTAGCATGAAAGAAGAGATTGTGCCGGGGCATATCGTCATCCCTGACCAGTTCTTCGACCGGACCCAGGGCATACGCGCTTCGACTTTTTTCGGTAACGGTGTCGTTGGTCATGTGCAGTTCGCCGATCCGATCTGCAACCCACTGGCAGAGATTCTGGCTGAATCTGCGACTGCTGTCGGGGCGACTGTGCACAAGGGCGGCACCTATGTTTGTATTGAGGGGCCGACCTTCTCGACCCGCGCCGAATCGAAAATCTTCCGCAGTTGGGGGGTCGATATTATCGGCATGACCAATCTGCCCGAATCACGTCTGGCGCGTGAAGCGGAAATCTGCTACGGCACCGTCGCACTGGCGACCGATTACGACTGTTGGCATGAGGGGCACGATGACGTGTCGGTCGAGGCGGTAATCGCGATTATCAAGCAGAACGTTGCCACGGCCCGCAACATTATCAAAACCGCCGTGGAGAAGATCGTCGTGCAGCGCGCTGAGCGTGATTGCGCCTGCGGTTCGGCGCTTGAATTCGCCATCATGACGGAAAAAAGACTGATCCCGCAGGAAACCAGACAGGCGCTTGCACCGATTATCGGTAAATATCTGGATTGAATCGATAAAATGGCCGATTGCCTTACCTAGCCGGGCTAGAGCGGTTATACTTGAAAGCACAATGGAGGTTCGCCGATGTTTGTGCAGCACAAGCAATTGCAGGTTCTTAAGGTTCCGGCGACCAAGGTTGCGCGGTTGAATACCTCGTCGGCAACCGTCCAGTTGGCCTTTGAAGGCTATCCTCCGCAGGTCGCGAAGGCCTATCTGGTTGCGCTGTCGGGGGGGAGCAAGGTGCTGGTTCTGGTCGGTTTCTATCTGACTGAGAGCAAAGTCTCGATCTTTTTCGTGCCGCAGCGGGGGGAAGCGCCGGTTGAAGAGATTGAGCAGGTGTTTGACGAAGGTTTCGTCTTTGCCGAGTCGATGGGGTTTATTCTCAGCGAAACCGATTACCACCTGCTGAGCAGCGCCGATCAGCAGAAACTCTGGCTGTCCCTGCCGATCTGCCGGGAGGCCGAGCCCGCTTCTGCGTCAGCGCCGTCATCAGCGGTTGCAGAAAAAAAGGCGACTGCAACCTGTGGGTCGCAGCTTGAAGAGTATCGGCAACGCAGTCTTGAAAGTCTGGGACGTTTTCTGTCTTCTTTGTAATCTAATTCTCCGGAAGGGTTCGCATGCGCGTTATCATCAGTTTGTTTCTACTCGGTCTGCTCGGCTGTGCGCCGGTATCCAGTGTGTCGGATGAAAAAAAACAGCAGGCTGAGGTCCATTACAAAATGGCCATTTCACACATGCAGGCCAACAATCCGACGATGGCTTTGCAGAAATTGTTGCCGGCCGTAGAGTTGGACCCTGATAACAGCGCGATTCAGGTGGCACTGGCCCAGACCTATCAACAGAAACGCTCTTATGCGAATGCCGAACGGCATTATCTCAAAGCGCTGGAATTGTCGAAAAATGATCCGAAGTATCTTAATAATCTGGCGACTCTTTATCTCGATATGCAGCAGTGGGACAAGGCGATAGAGTATTTCGATAAGGCGATCGCTGATCTGCTCTTCTTGAGCCCTCATGTTGCTCTGGCTGGTAAAGGCTTCGCCCTGTTCAGTAAAAAGGAATATCCGGCGGCGTTGCAGCAATATGACGAGGCTCTCGCCATCGCTCCGAGTTATGCGACGGCCTATTATTTAAAAAGCCAGGCCTACAGTGAAATGCAGGATCAGGTGCAAGAGAAACAGGCCCTTGAACGCGCGCTCAGCTTGTATCCGGATTACCCTCAGGCGAATTATCAACTGGCCATCCTGTTGCTGAAAGAGAATGAAATCAAGTCGGCAGCTAAGCGGCTCAAACAGGTCATCGAAGTTGTGCCGGATTCCGAGATCGGTTTGAAGTCGGAGGAGATCCTGAAGGGGCTGCAGGGGAAGTACTGATGATTATTCAATGTCCGCAATGCAAGGCGCGATATCGTACCCGGGTTATGAATTCAGGTCAGTCTGCGCTGCAGATCAGTTGTCCGAAATGTACGCACAGGTTTCTGGTGGAGCCGGACGGCAAAGAAGCGCCACCTGCCGCCAGAACAACGATCCTGCTGGTCGATGATGCCCGCTTTTTTCGGGAGTTGTTGCTTGATCTATTGAAAGACCGCGACGCAAATCTACTGACTGCGGATTGTGCTGAAGATGCTTGGGTCATGCTGCACAAACATTCGATCGATCTGCTGATTGTCGATATCAACCTGCCGGATAAGAATGGTCTTGAGCTGATTCAGGACATCCGCGCCGACCGTGATCTTAATAAATCAAAAATTCTCTGTATCAGCGGGGTTCACCGCAAAGAAGATGACGCCAAAAACGCGCTCGTCGCCGGTGCTGACGATTTTATCAGTAAATCGTTCAAGCCGGACGAACTGTCTGAGCGAATCGATAAACTGTTGCTGAAATGATCCCACTGGACGATATCTCAGCCGCCCTGCAAAAGGCGAACAGCTGGCTTGGTAACCGGTCTCCGGAGCTGGCTGTCGTGCTTGGCTCCGGGTTGTCCGGAGTTGTCGAATCGTTAAAAGACTCCATCAGTCTTACCTATGCTGAACTTCCTGGTTTCCCTGGCTCCGGTGTTGTCGGTCATGCCGGGCAACTGCATTGCGGAACCCTGCTAGGGAGAAATGTCCTGGTTTTTCAGGGTCGTTATCATGTTTACGAGGGGTATTCAGCCTGGCAGGTTACAGCAACCGTGCGGTTGGCGGCTGCGCTGGGCTGTCGTAAGCTGTTGTTGACCAATGCCGCAGGTGGTATCAATGCGGCTATGCGACCAGGCGACTTCATGCTGGTTACCGATCACCTGAATCTCGTTGGTGAGAACCCGATGATCGGCCGAAGTGAGCGTGAGTTTACCGATCTGACGCAGCTTTACCGGCAGGACTTTTATCCTCGACTTCAGCAGCAGTTGGCCGCCAAAGGGGTCCGCCTGCATAAAGGAGTGCTGGCCTGGATGCTGGGTCCCAGCTATGAGACTCCGGCCGAAATAAGAATGCTTGCCGCGCTAGGGGCTGATGCCGTCTCAATGTCGACCATTCCCGAAGCGATTATTGCTCGGCGTTACAAGCTGGAAACTGTCGCAGTCTCCTTTATTTCAAACCTGGCCGCTGGCAAAAGTGCCGCCGCACTGGACCATCAGGATGTTCTGGCCTGCGGTCAAAATTCAGCAGCCGATCTGCTGAAAATCATGGCCGCAATCTTTCCGTTTCTGTGTGACTGACAATCTTTAAAAATCAGATGGTTGAGGGTTATTCTCAAGGATTGACAGTGATCCTTTAGCTGTTAAACTTGTGCTGAAATCTTGCTACCAACGGGTACCTCATGGAAAAAATTTTAATTGTTGATGATGAAGAAAATGCGCGGATCGGCCTGGAGAAACTTCTGAGTCGTGACGGTTATCAGGTAAGTGCCGTGTCCAACGGTTTGGAAGCTTTAGACCATCTCAGCAGGCATCCCGCCGATCTGGTTATCACTGACATCAATATGCCCGAAATGAATGGTCTGGTTTTTTTGCGCGAGCTCAATTGGGCACACCCAACCGTCAGTGTCATTATGGTCACGGCTTATGGTGGGGTCGAATCCTACCTTGAAGCAATGAACCTTGGTGCCTTCGAATATCTAAATAAACCGGTCAAGTTTGAGGAGTTGAAGGCGGTTATAGGACGCATTTTCAATCGTGATCTAAAGCAGGCTAATCAGCTGTAGCAGATTAATTGGCAATCTGACAGGAGGTTCTGATGAAAACATTTTCAACTATTCTGGTCGCAGTTGATTTTTCAGATAGCTCTGATAACGCTTTTCAGATGGCAATGTCGCTCGCAGACCGGTTCTCAGCCAAGCTGCTTATTTTGCATGTTATTAATGAACCGATCGACCTGCGTGGATTTTATGTCCCGCATATCTCTTTTGAGCGATTGGAAGAAGAGATCGAGCAGGGGGCGCAGAAGATGATGGAGAGTTTCTGTCGTCAGCATACCGGTACCTTTGACAATTACGAGTCGTTGATCGTACCGGGCCTGCCGTACGAGGAGGTCATCAAGCAGGCTGAAGCCAAGGGCGCCGATCTGATTGTACTTGGAACACATGGCCGCACCGGTCTTGATCACGTTCTTTTCGGCAGCACCGCAGAGAAGGTCGTGCGTAAATCCAAGCTGCCGGTGTTAACGGTTCGTTTAGAAGAGCAGGCATGAGAATATTTCTATAATTTGGAGTTTCATAAAGCAGCCTGACGGCTGCTTTTTTGTTGCGTCAAGAACTTGTCAAAGCCAGACCTGAAGAGTATCCTGACGGCTCCTGAAAATTTCTGTTTGCTGAACAAGGTTCCCCGCGTATGGCGCTGAATCAAAGCCGCTTTTCCGGCGAAAAAATCCTGATTACCGATGACGAGCAGGTGATCGTCGAGCTGACATCACTGTTGTTGAAAAAAAGGGGTTTTGAAATCCTGACCGCGCAGAACGGGCAGGAATGTCTGGAAATTGTCAGCCAGCATCAACCCGCTGTTATTCTGCTGGACTATATGATGCCGGTGATGAACGGGCTTGACGCGCTGAAAGTTATCCGTGCCAACTATCCTGACTGTTACGTGGTGATGTTTACCGGGAAGGGGAGTGAAGAGGTCGCTGTGCAGTTGATGAAGGCCGGCGCAGCTGACTACCTGCAAAAGCCTTTCTCGAACCAGAACCTGCTTGATCGGATTGACTCGGTTCTGTCGGTCCGTCAGGTCGAGATTGAAAATCGCCAGCTTCTCAAAGAGCGTGAATTTTTACAGCGCGAAATCAGCGAATGGAACAGCGAACTTGAGCAGCGGGTGCTGCAGAAAAGCCGCGAGCTCGAACTGGCACATAAAGAGATCATTCTGGCGGAAAAGCTCGCCGCTCTCGGTCATATCTCAGCTGGGATGGCGCATGAGATTCGTAACCCGCTGAATTCGATCAATCTGTTTGCGCAGATTCTGCTGTCAGCTCCGGAACTGGATGACGAAAACAGCGAATATGCGCAGAAAATTATTCAGGAGGTTGAACGGGTCGACAATATTCTGGTGCAGATGCTGGCGGCCAGCAAAGGGGGCGCGCACGGCAAGGTTGCTGTCGACCTGACAAAAACTATCGATAAGGTGCTGAGAGATTACCGGGTACAGATCGATGCCCAGCAGGTTGAGATTGCCACCTCCATTGATCGTAACCCACCGACGATTCAGGCCGATCCCCTCGAGATGGAACAGATTTTTACCAATTTGATCGGCAACGCGTTGTTTGAGATGCCACGGGGCGGTCGTTTGACGATTACTTTAAGAAGCGATGCGGAGACCTTATTGATCAAAGTGTCCGATACCGGACAGGGGATCCCGAGCAAAAACCTGGCGCGCGTTTTTGACCCGTTTTTTACCACGAAAATGAAAGGGACCGGTTTTGGTCTGTCGGTTGTGTTGCGGATTATCAATGGGTGTGGCGGCAAAATCAGCGTCGACAGTGTTGAGGGTGAGGGTGCCAGCTTTATGATTGAGCTGCCGCTGCTGCCAGCATCGGTTCACTGATCTCATGTCGCTCAGATTACGTGAAATTCCGCTGCATCTTGAAGAGGATGAGCAGCTGCTCCCCGCCAAAATTGCCGCGTTGCTGGATATTTCGGTTCAGGACATCCTGCGCTGGGCTATCGTCAGAAAAGGGATTGATGCCCGCCGCAAGCCTAATGTCCTGCGGGTTTATACTATTGAGTTCGATTATGTCGATGAAGCCGCCTTGCTGCACCGGCAGCATCAGAACAATTGCCTGACGGCGGTCGTCGCTGAAACCGTTCCCGATGCGGTTGTTCTTAAAACGCGGCCGCAGGTTCTGGTGGTTGGCATGGGGCCGGCCGGGCTGTTTGCGGCCCTGCAGCTGGCTGAAGCAGGCGCGCGTGTCACCTTGCTCGAGCGCGGTAAATCGGTCGCAGAACGGGTTAAGGATGTCGGTGGTTTCTGGGCTGGCGCTGAGCTAGATCCGGAAAGCAATATCCAGTTCGGCGAAGGGGGTGCCGGAACTTTTTCTGATGGCAAGCTGACCTGTCGCCTGAATCATCCGCTGATGCGTAAGGTGTTGGAAACCCTGGTCCGTTTTGGTGCACCGGAAGACATTCTGTTGCAGGCAAAGCCGCACGTCGGTTCGGACCGGTTGCGCAAGGTGCTGGTTAATTTTCGTAAGAGTTTGATAGCGCTCGGCGTCGATATCCGTTTTTCCACCAAACTCAGCGGCTTTGAACTGCAGCAGGGGCGGGTCTGCGCCGGTTTAAGCGGCACACAAGCACAATTTAACTGCGATCAGCTGGTATTAGCGCTGGGGCACAGCGCCCGTGACAGCTACCAGATGCTACACGATTGCGGTGTCGCTATGGAGTCTAAGCCCTTCGCTGTCGGTCTGCGGGTCGAACACCCCCTTGAACTGATAAACCGCATTCAGTACGCTAGAGAAAGTCATCCACAACTGCCCGCAGCCGAGTACAATCTGGCCTGGAACGATCCGGAGACCGGTCGGGGTGTTTATTCGTTCTGCATGTGTCCGGGTGGCCTGGTGGTTAACGCGGCTTCCGAACCGGGTGCGCTCGTCGTGAACGGTATGAGCCTGTTTGCCCGTAACGCAGAATTCTCCAACAGCGCCTTGGTGGTTGCGGTGCGTCCCGATGATTTTGCCGATCGCGGACCGTTGGCCGGCATCGCTTTTCAGCGGCAGTGGGAGCAACGTGCCTATCAGGCAGGCGGTGGCAACTGGCATGCACCGGCCCAGCCGCTGCTTGAGTATCTCCAGGGGCGTGGTGGTTCGCTGCGCTCATCCTGCCGGCCGACAGTGATTCACGCTGATCTGACGGACTGTCTGCCGGCTTTTGTGACTGCCGGCTTGCGTAAGGCGCTGCCGCAGTTCAATCGCCGTATGCGCGGTTTCGTCGGCCCGGAAGCGACCCTGATCGGCGTCGAAACCCGGACCTCGGCGCCGCTGCGCATCCTGCGTGATCAGGCCGGTGAGTCGGTCAGCCATCCGGGGCTGTTCCCGACCGGTGAAGGCGCCGGTTATGCCGGTGGCATCATGAGCGCCGCGGTCGATGGCTTGAAGGTGGCCACCAGCATTCTGCAACGATATCAACAGTGAAAGGTGATGTTTTGAAACAGGTATATGTCAATCAGATCCGCGAGCGCGACCAGATTGAATCGATTTTTCTGGTGCGTGACAAGATTACCGCCATGGCGAAAAACGGCAAACCCTATATGACCCTGAAGCTGATGGACAAAACCGGCGAGGTGGAAGCCCGGATCTGGGATCGCGTCGATCAGTTCTCCAGTTTCTTCGAGAAGGACAATTTCATTCTGGTCAACGCCAAAGCCAGCGTCTATCTGGGCAAGATGCAGCTGGTCGTACAGGATCTGCGACCGATTGAAGAAGGGATGGTCGATCTGGCTGATTTTCTGCCAGTGTCGCAGCGGTGTCAGCAGCAGATGCGCCAGGAACTAGATGCGCTGCTCAATTCGCTTAATGATCCTTATATCACAGCATTGCTACGCGCTTTTTTTGATGATCCTGATTTCTACCCCCGCTACAGTATGGCGCCCGCAGCCAAGGGGATGCACCATGTCTATCTGGGCGGATTGCTCGAACATTCACTGGCGGTCTCAGCGCTGGCCTGCGATATTGCACCGCGCTATCCGCAAATCAACCGTGATCTCCTGATCGCCGGTGCGCTGCTGCATGATGTCGGCAAGGTTGCAGAGCTGAGTTATCAGCGCTCGTTTGATTACACCGACGAGGGGAAGCTGCTCGGGCATATCATTATCGGTGTCCAGATGATCGAGGACCGGGTCCGGCTGATTGAAGGGTTTCCGGCCGAACTGTCCGTCATGCTTAAACACCTGCTGCTGTCCCACCATGGTCAGTACGAGTTCGGTTCGCCGAAACGCCCCAAGTTCATAGAAGCGGTCGTGTTGAGCTTTATTGACGATCTCGATTCCAAGATCAACGGTATCCAGACGCATATCGATAAAGAGCCAGACCGCGAAGGAAACTGGACCAATTATCATCGGCTGTATGACCGTTATTTCTATAAAGGCGGTCAGCAGAAAGACGAAGCCGCCGCGGTTGTTAAGCCGGTTGTGGCTGCCACTCCCACTGCCGCACCGCAGCGGACCGACCGGCCAAAGGAGAAAAAGCAGCGTTTCAATGAACCGCTTGGCGCGACATTGGCCGAACAGTTGAAAGAGAAGAACCTCGATCTTTTTTCTGCCATCACCAATAAGGAAAACAGCTGATGATTTTAGAAAGTCTGCCAACCGGTCCTTTGCAGGTTAATTGTTATATCGTTGGTTGTGAAACCACCCGTCAGGCCGCAGTGATTGATCCCGGCGGCGATGTGCCACAGATTCTTGCGCTGCTGCAGCGGCATAATCTGCAGCTGCAGATGGTCATCAATACCCACGGCCATTTTGATCATATTGGTGGCAATAATCAGCTGCTGGTGGCGACCGGCGCCAAACTGCTGCTGCATCAGGCTGACAGTCAACTGCTGGCCAGCGCCGCCAGGCATGCCGCGGCCTATGGCATGAAAACCGACAGCTCCCCTGAGCCACAACGGTTGCTGAAGGGGGGGGAGCAACTGCAGCTTGGAGAGCTGTCGATCGACGTCATTCATACTCCCGGTCACACGCCGGGCGGCATCTGTCTGTTGATTGAAAATCAGCTGATCGTCGGCGATACGCTGTTTGCCGGTTCGATCGGCCGCACCGATCTGCCCGGTGGCGATCATCAGCAGTTGATTAACAGCATCCGCGAAAAACTGCTGATTCTGCCTGACGCGACCGAAGCCCACCCAGGTCACGGACCCTCAACTACCATCGGCCGTGAAAAACTCCATAATCCATTTTTGAGCTGAGCGAGGCGCCATGTTACAGGGGAAAACCGTAATTCTTGGAATCAGTGGCGGGATTGCCGTCTACAAGGCAGTCGAGCTGCTGCGACTGTTAACCAAGGCCGGTGCTGACGTGCATGTCGTGATGACGAAAAATGCGCAGGAGTTCATGACCCCCTTGACCTTTCAGGCCCTCTCGGGGAATCCGGTTCATACCGAACTGTTCAACCTGTATCAGGAGCAGGAGATCGATCATATCTCGCTGGCTGATCGTGCTGATCTGTTTATTCTGGCTCCGGCGACGGCGAATCTGGTCGGTAAGATCGCTCAGGGGCTGGCTGATGATCTGTTGACAACCAGCGTTATGGCCACCAAGGCGCCGGTGCTGGTGGTGCCGGCGATGAACAGTAATATGTACGAGAACCCAATCTATCAGCGCAATGAAAAGCTGCTGGTCGATGGTGGATATCACGTCATGGAACCGGCGACCGGGGCCTTGGCCTGTGGCTGGCAGGGCAAGGGGAAACTGCCCGATCCTGAGCAGATTCTCGAAACCGCGCTCATGGTTCTGGCACCGAAAGATCTGCTCGGTTGTCATCTGTTGGTGACTGCCGGCCCGACCCGCGAAGAGATCGACCCGGTGCGTTATCTGAGTAACTATTCTTCAGGCAAGATGGGCTACGCGGTTGCCGCCGTGGCCTGCCGCAGGGGCGCTTCGGTCACGCTCGTTTCGGGGCCGACCGCTCTGACTGTTCCCGCCGGGGTGAGGTGTGTGCCGGTCTGTTCCGCCGAGGAGATGCGGGTTGCGGTGCTGGCTGAATTTGACAGCGCAGATGTGGTGATCAAGTCGGCCGCGGTCGCCGATTACCGACCGTTGAATCGTGCCGCGCAGAAGGTCAAGAAGCAGATGGATGAGATGACTCTGCCGCTGGAGAAAAACCCAGACATCCTCGCTGAATTGGGCGCTTTGAAAGGGGAGCAGGTGCTGGTCGGTTTTGCTGCCGAAACTGAGCGTCTACTGGTACACGCGGCAGAAAAGCTGCGCAAGAAAAACCTTGATCTGATTGTCGCCAACGATGTCAGCAAGGCCGGCGCCGGGTTCAATGTTGACACCAACATCGTGCGTATTTTACACGCCAATGGTGATATTGAAGAGTTCGATCTGATGTCCAAGGAGCAGGTTGCCGAACGGCTGCTGGACCGGGTCGCGCTGTTGTGGAAGCTCAAGCAACAGTAAATAGCGGCAGCAGCTCATCCGGGTCGGTAATCCCCAGCTTGAAACGGTTACGCAGCTCTTCGAGGATCAGATCCGAATCCTCTTTGTGCAGCTTGCCGTCGAGCCAGAGCAGGTTCATGTTTTTACGGATATGTTTGGCCGCAGTCAAGGCCCGGTCGCCGGTCGGGTCAGCGTTCCAGTAGGGGCTCTGTTCATCGCCAAGGATGCCATTGATCGCCTCCACCCCAAGTAGCAGGTATTCACTGTGTTCGGTGCTGTCCAGTTCCCACTTCGAGTGCGCCGCCACCGTCTGCAGCATCTTATGCCAGCGTTGCAGGCGGCTGACCAGCATCATCGAATTGAACAGCTGCTTGTTGGTGCGGAAGGAAAAGATCGTTTTCGAGATAATCCGGCTGAGCATCTGATCCAGGTCACGATTGTCGCGCTTTGAGAGCTGTTGCGCCAGCCCCCAGACCTCGTCAGAAATGCCGCTTTCCGCACGGATCTCCCAGTAAGCGTGGTTGTGCAGGATGGTGTTGAAGGTCATCGAAAGCTTCAGCGGGACGTAATAGTTGTGGGCGATGGTATCCGCAGCGAGATGGGCCAGATAGCCGTAGGCGCAAGCTTCCGCCGCAGGTCCTTCAGCGCGGGCCTGTGAGAGGATCTGCTTGCCGACCCGCCAGTTATGGCAATGATCCAGATAGTGGGTGAACTTTTTCCCCAGGGTGATGTCCGCAGCAACGCAGCCGTAGAGAAACGCCATTGGCTGGGCGGCCAGCAGCGCCTGTAGCGCGCCCGGCAGTTGACCTGGCGCAGCCAGCACGCAGGAACCGAGGCTGAGGTGCACGCCGGCGCCCCAAGCCAGCGCATCGGCCGGAATCACCAGTAGAATCAGTAGAGAAAAAATCAGGCGCAGCATGTCGCCTCCAGTTGTTAAATACCAGGACAGGAAAACTTTCCATGCCCGAAAAATTATATCACGAATGCCGTGAACTAATCTCCCAGTGTCGTGAAACCCTTACGGATTTGACCGAGTGGGGATTCGAAACCGTTGCCAGCCCAGAGCTAGACGCTTTGCCGGTCTGCCCGGTCGGGCCCGGCGTTTCACCGGCTGCTGCGACGGTCTGCCGGGCGGAGACTTTGGCAGAGCTCGCCACGCGCTTGCAGGATTGCACCCGTTGTTCCCTGTGTAAAGAGCGCCAGCAGGTGGTTTTTGGCGTCGGTAATCCGCAGGCTGACCTGGTGCTGGTCGGTGAGGCTCCGGGCCGGGAGGAGGATGAAAAGGGCTTTCCTTTTGTCGGTGAAGCCGGGCAACTGCTCGATCGTATCCTGTTTGCCATGAAGCTGTCGCGGGAGGATGTCTATATCTGCAATGTTATCAAGTGCCGGCCGCCGAGAAATCGCGATCCGCAAGAGGATGAGATTGCCGCCTGCGAACAGTTTCTCAAGTTGCAGCTGGCTGCGATCCGGCCGCGCCTGATTGTCACCCTCGGACGTTTCGCGACCCAGACGCTGCTGCAGAGTAAAGACCCGATCAGCCAGCTGCGCGGCCATTGGCATGAGTATGAAGGGATTCCGGTGATGCCGACTTTTCACCCGGCGTTTCTGCTGCGCAAGCCGGCCGGCAAGCGGGAGGTCTGGGAGGATATGAAGCAGGTGATGCACAAACTGGCGCGTTAATGGTGATGTCGGGAGATGTCAGGCGTAGATATTGAGCAATGATCCGGGCAGCGGCGTATTTTTTGCGCTGAGCTGATATTTATTTGCAACAGATGTCAGCGGACTGCCTGTCTCCATGGTGGCACTGGTCGTTGGTTCCCCTGCAAGGGTGTTGTCAAGGGTGTGCCGTTCTTGATTGAGAACCTGCTGGCTGGGGGTGTAGAACTCGACATATTCGGCATCAATGACCTGAGCCGTGGCGGGTTGTGAATTTCTGTTATACGAGTCCGTTGCGGCCTGAAGCTTTGGTCGTCCGGCAGTCGCTGTTATCGACACGGCCTCCGGCGGGATGTTGCCGGTCCGTGTCGAGATGTAGGCAGAAGGGATTTTCACTGTCGCTGTCCCCGTAAAGAAAGCTTGTCTCTGTTGATCCTTTTATTACAGCTAAACTATAGAACTGCCGAGGTTTTTATGCAAGGTGCGATCGCGCAGCCGGCACTGCGCAACCCCGTCTATCATATCAAGGCTGCAGAAGTTTCTGCCGGTCTGCTGCAGTTAAGCTTTCGACATATTCGCTCATGCCGCGAATCGAATTTCCAAGAAAATAGCGTTCGCGGGTGCGGATATCTTCATCCAACTGATATTGATTGCGATAATTTTCATCGTTCTGCTGCAGCCAGTCGTAAACGTCTGCCTCTTCAATTGTCTTACTCTTCTCCAGCAGTTCAGCAATCCCCCGGACCCAGAGTTTCAGCTGTTTCAGTCCGATTTGCAGGTACTGCACCGCCGGTTCAACCAGACCGTAGTGGGCAATGACCAGGTAGCGCGGCTGCAGGTCGATCATCCGCTGCACTGAATCGACGGCAACTTCAAGGATGAAGCGTGGCGGCGTTGCCGGGCGCATGTAGATTCCTTTGGCAACCGCCGAGTGCACACCGACGACCTCGCCGCCGAACAGCAGGTCGTCAAACTGATAGCAGCAGTGATGCTGCGCATGCCCCGGCGTCAGATAAACCTTCAACCGGTCATCGGCGAACTGCTCGGCAGAGAGGATATTGGTCTGCGGCACCGGCAGAATTTCACCGTAGACTTCTGCGAGTTCGCCGAGCACCTTCTGGGTACCGAGCCAGAGCTGCTGCGGCTCGACCATGTGTCTGATCCCCTGTTGATGACAGACCACCTGCGCCGCCGGAAACTCTTTTACCAGCGCGCCGGTACCGCCGGCGTGATCGATATGGATGTGGGTCAGCAGAATATAATCGAGTCGGGTCACCTGATGCCGGCGCAGTTCGGCCAGCAGGTGCGGCATGGTCGACAGCGGACCGGGGTCGACAACAAAGGTCAGCTCATCGGTGTGATAAAGCCAGCAGCTGACAAATTTTCGAAAGCCTTCCATGACCGGCATGTCGAGATCGATACAGTGCAAACTTTTCAGGTTCATATCAGTCACTTTCTGTGGAATCAGATTCATCCGCTTTGGCTTGCCGAACCACATCCTTGAGCCATTCAATTTCATCCGGCTCGAACTGCTTCTGGTGCTCGGTGCCGTAGTTCATCGCCCAGTGCAGGTTCGGCAACGACATCTCGGTGATCGCGTGGCCGGGCAACGCAACGTATTTGGCGTCTTCGTCCGCCCAGTCATTGAGACGCTTGATCGTATCGAACAGCATCAGAAAGCTTTTCCCCTCGGCATCGATCAGCAGCGGCAAAGCGCCTTCATCCGCCTTTTCCTGATCGGCTGCTTTGGGATCCGTTTGTTTCGTCTCTTCAATGGTCGGCACGAAGAACAGCGAATTCAGGAACAGGTCGTAAAACACCGGCTGCATGTTGCGGTCCTCACGACTGGCAACCAGCGCCTGGTCAAGTTTGGTCATCGAAAAGATCCTTTCAGGGATGGGATAGCAAAGCGCGATCATAGGGAAAATGGCCGGTTTCGGCAAGTTTCAAGGGCTGTTTATTCGCTGACCGGTTGCCGGGACGGGTCCAGCTTAACCCGCTGCCAGCCTTTGGATTGCAGGCAGAAGCGATACAGCCGCGTGTAATCAAGATTGTAGCGGTGAAAATCATAACTGCTGTGCAATGGTGGAAATGGCCTGAGGTGTCCATAGTGCGCATGGCGATCGAAGTAATAGGGGTAGCCGTAATCGCGGCGAAAATAATCGAAGCGGTCCAGCTCATTTTCAGCCAGTTCCCGGCAGTCGATTTCCGCCTGTTGCAGCTCAGCACTGCCCAATCCGTCCGGATGCCGCCAGCTCCAGTGACTGCCGCTGGCGCAGCCCAGAAGAAGCAGGGCAACAGTGGTAAGGGCAAAAAACAACAGGTAATCTGTGCGTTGTGTCTTTGTCTGTCTCATGGGCAGATTATACCTTAAAACTTAAATTGAAGTGATTTCCGCTTGCGGCAATTTCTCTTTGCTACCGCTGGTCTCAGTTGCTATTTTGGCTGCTGGGTAATTTCAACCTCCCGTGACTCTAGGTTTGCAGATGCGCTTTATTCACACCGCCGATATTCACCTTGGCAAAACCTATCGAAATTCTGCTGCTGAAAAAATCCGTTATGAGGATTTCTTCAGCACGCTGGCTGGAATCGTTGCCGTGGCGGTCGGGGATGCGGTTGATTTCGTCCTGATCGGCGGCGACCTGTTTCATGTCGGGCAGATTTTGCCGAGAACCTTCGCCCGTACCATCGAAACCCTGCAGCCCTTAAGGGATGCCGGTATCCCCTGCATCGCCATCGAGGGGAATCACGACTGGATACATCGCCGCGACAGTATTTCCTGGATGGAAGCCTTATCGCAGATGGGATATCTCCGGCTGTTGCGTCCGCAGCGCAGCGAAGAGGGTGGTTACATTTTTGCCCCTTTCGATATAGAGGAAGGGGTCGGCGGGCATGTGCAGATCGGTGACCTGAATATCTACGGGCTCGGTTATATCGGTGCCCAGGCCGGCGCCCACGTCGAGCGGATCTGTCAGGCGGTGACAACGCGGAAAAATATCCTGCTGTTCCATGTCGGTATCTGGAGCTACTCGCCGGTTGAGATCGGCAACATGAAGCTCGAAGAGGCCCATCCGCTGGCAGACAAATTCGCCTATGTCGCGCTCGGCCACGGCCATAAACCCTATATCATCGAAACTCCGGCTGGACAGCCCTATGCCTACAATCCCGGTTCGCCCGATCGGGTCAATTTCGGCGAACAGAAATATGCCAAGGGCTATTACCTGGTGACAGAGAAGGGTGGAGATTTTGTCGCCGAGTTCAAGTCGACCGATCCACGGCCGATGCTGGTTGCGACCATTGATCTCGATGGCGCTGAACAGGCCGACGAGGCGCTGGCCCGTTTCTGTACGCAGGTCAAGGAGAAGCTTTTGGCAATTACCGATCAGCGCTCACCGCTGCTTGAGTTGAAACTGGTCGGCCGGGTCAAGTTCCATCCGTTTGAACTGGGGCGGGAACGGTTGAGGGCTGCACTGGAAGAGCTTGCCAATCCACTGCATCTGGAGATTGTCAACCAGCTGTCGCGGGTGACCCATGCGGCTGGCGAAGAGAGCGTCAAAAAATCTCTCGCCGAGATTGAAGCCGATGTGCTCAAGGAGCTGATTGGAGCCAACAGCGACTATCAGGGGCGCGAGGAGGAACTGTCCCGCCTCTCGCTGCAGATTCGTGATCTGGTGCTGCGCGGTGACGTTGAAGACGACGAGCTGATCGGACTGCTCGACAGGGAGGAGCGCTGATGCAGATCCTCTCTATTGCTCTGAAAAACATCAAGTCGCATCGCGACCGGCAGTTCGATTTCGCCGCCGGGATCAATGTGCTCGCCGGTCCGAACGGGATCGGTAAAAGTACCATTTTTGAAGCGATCGGCTATGCGCTGTTCGGCGTTGATGCCCGTGATTTTGTCGGTAACATTGAGCGTTTCATTTCGATCGGCGCGAAAAAGGGCGAGGTCAGCGTCGTCTTTCAGCCCGGCGATGGACAGACTTATCAGGCATCGCGCACGGTCGGCAGCAATTCGAAATGGCTACTGGCAATAAAGGCAGGCGATGCCTTTGAGGTTGAAGAGCATGCCAATGCCGACGAAACGCAGGGGCGGATCAAGCAGCTGCTTGGCCTCGACAATGGTCGTTCGCTGGCTGAACAGTTCAAACTGGTCATCGGCCCTTTTCAGAACGACTTTCTCGGACCCTTTGTTATCAAACAGTCGACCAAGCGTCAGGACGCCTTCGATGAAATCCTTGGCATCGACGCCTGGCGTAAAACCTACAAAGGCTCGAAATCCCTGCTGGACGCGGTGACGCACAAAATTGAACTGATCGTCGTCGAGGTTGTGGCGAAACAGGAACAGTTGAAGGTGTTGCCGGAAAAACAGCAGGCACAGAAGGAGACTGCAGCGGCGTACAACGAACAGGCCGCGCGTCTGCAAACCGACGAAAAAGCCCTGGCTGAATGTTCTGCGTTGTTACAGAAGTGCGACCTGCAGAAAGAGGCGCTCGACAAGTTGCGCAGCGAACTTGATAAAACCAGAGCCAGCATCGCGCTCGGCAAGGAACACACCGCAACGCAAAAGGTTCTGGTTCAGCAGGCGGAAGAGGCGTTCAGCCTGCTGGAAAAGTATCGTTCCGGAAAAGAGGCATACGAACAGGCTGAAACTTTACTGCAGAAGTTGCGGGAAACCGATCAGCAACGCCGTCTGATTGAGCAGGAGGTCGCAAAGCTTGATCGGGAAGCCTTGCGGATCAACGAAAACACCGTGCATGAGACACGCGAGCTCAAGCAGGCTGAAAGCGATCTGCAGGAGGATCGCCAGCGCCTTGAGCTGGAGCGTCAGGGGCTGCAGCCTGATCCGCAGTTGCTTGCGGATGCCGCGCAATTGGTGGCGCTGCGCAAGCAGTTGGAAGAGACGCAGACCGCTCGCGGGCTGCTGGAAGGGCGGCGCAGCAACCTGCTCGAGGGGCGTGACAAGCTGGCTGCCGGTGTCTGTCCGTTTTTTCAGGAACCCTGCCAGAATATCGCCGGCAAGGAAGCGCGCGATGTTTTTACCGCGCGTTTTGCCGCCATTGATCAGCAAGCACCGCAGTTTGACCAGCAGATCCTCAGTTTGCGCGAGACCATCGCTACAGCGGAAAAAGCCCAGAAAAAACTCGCTGAACTCAACGTTCGAGCTGCAGCGCTTGAGCGGCAGAGCCTGGCGTTTGGGCCACGGCTGCAGAAACTTTCCGAGCGCGCCGAGGCGCTGAAAGATCTGACTGCGGCCAAGACTGCCGCCGAAGCTGTGGCCGCCGAACGCAGAAAAGAATTAACCGCTTTCGCTGCACTGGACGCGGAGATTCAGCAGGCGGAACAGTTGCGGCTGAGTCATCAAACCGATCGGGATCAATACAACCGTAACCAACAGGCCGCCGCTGATTTGCCGAACCGGCGTGAAACGCTGAATAAATACCGTCTCCGGATGCAGGATCTGGAGACTGCTCTGCAATCTCAGAGCAGCGAAGAACAGCAGCTGGTGCAGAATTACAGCGCCGAACAGCATCAGGGGCACAAGCAGCAGCAGAAAGAGCTGCAGGAGAAAATCGCCACTCTAAAAGAGCAGCTCAATGCGTTCGAAAGAGACCGGCGACGACTTGACGCCGAGATTGAACTGCTGCTGATGGTAAAGCAGCAGATCGATCAGCGACTGGCAGAGCAGCAGCGCTTGGAAGAGAAAAAAACGCTGGTCACCTTTCTGCGCAACCGGGTGTTTCGCAATGTTTCGGAGCAACTTTCGGAGCGGTTTCGCGAAGAGATCAGCCAGCGCGCGCAGAGCATCTATCGCATTATCGCCGCGGTCGACGAGGAACTTTACTGGGGTGAAAACTACCAGATTGTTTTGCGGGATCTGGTTGACGGCGAAATCCGCCAGCGTACAGACGATCAGCTTTCCGGCGGTCAGACTATGAGTGCCGTGGTGTCACTGCGGCTGGCGCTGCTGCAGACCATCGGTGCGCGTATCGCCTTCTTTGACGAGCCGACGTCTAATCTGGATGCCAGCCGGCGGGAAAACCTGGCCAGGGCGTTTCGCGCCATCGATGTCGGTCGCGAAGAGGTCACCGAACATTGGTACGACCAGCTGTTTCTGATCAGCCACGATGTCGCTTTTACCGAGGTGACAGACCAGATTGTTTCGCTGGAAGATTAAGTCGCTGGCTGGTCAAGCGTAACAAAAAGCCTGTTTCATGTTTGAAAATCTGCAATTGCAGAAATTTCAAACTTGTTCCAACTTTCAATTTTAGTTGCTGTTTTGTTGCCAGGAGAGAGAGATGTCGTTGTTTGACCGTTTAGGAATTTCGCAGAAACTTTTATGCACCCTGTTGCTGGTTTCGCTGCTACCGCTTGGCGGGATCTGGCTGATCAGTTCTCAGAGTACTATCGCCTTGACCGAAGAGAAGGTCGAACAGCAGCTGTATGCGATCAACACTGTGCTGACGACGCGGGTTGACGACTGGGTTGATATGAACCAGCGGATGCTGCTGCAGAATGCCCGCCTGAGCGAAATCAGCTCGATGCGGGCTGAGCAGCAGAATCCGGTTCTGCAGTCGATCTCGCAGCACTATGAGTGGGCCTATCTGGCTTTCAGTGTCGCACCCGATGGGACGAATGTCGGCCGCAGTGATGGCGGAAAGGTTAAATATTATGGCGATCGCGATTATTTCAAGCAGGTCATCAACGGCGAGCGCTTCGGCAAGCAGGTGTTGATCGGCAAGACCTCCGGGCAGCCCGCCCTGATTCTGTCGACGGCGATTTACGATCGGTTCGACAAGTTGAATGGCGTGCTGGCGCTGGCGATGACGCTGACGGAAATCTCCACTGAAATCGTCACGGCAAAGATCGGCAGCAGCGGCTATGCCTTTCTGCTCGATGAAAAGGGCGAGGTGATCGCCCATCCGGATGATGAATTTACCCGCTCGCGGGTCGACATGAGCAATCATCAGGCGCTGCAGGCCCTGAAGCGCGGTGAGTCGCATGTGGTGTTTGATGATTACGACGGTAAAAAAGTGGTCGCCGTCGCCGGCAAGACCCGCCAGGGCTGGACCCTGATCAGCCAGCAGGATTACGCCGAAGCTTATGCGTCGATCGAGCAGGAGAACCTGCGGGCGCTGCTGCTGCTGGTCGCGACCATTCTGGTGGTGCTGGCAATTTCTCAGGTGGTTTCCCGACGGCTGACCGCGCCGATCCGTGAACTGACCCAGGTTGCTCAGCAGTACAGCGAAGGCAACCTGCAGTTGAAGATCAGCGGCCTGCAGCGCAGCGATGAAATCGGCCAGCTGGCGCAAGCGATCGACCGGCTAGGGACCAGTATCCGGCTGGCGATGGACCGGCTGCAGAAGAAGAAATAAATAGTTCACTTTAGCGACAGCGAGGAGATCTTTTGCCAGAGCCTGTTTCGAAACTTATCACTGCTGCGGCTGACGGCGCGCTGATTCTGACCGCCAACAAGCGGCTCTCTCGTCACCTGCGCACGACCTTTGACCGGCAGATGCAGCGCAGTGGCAAAACCGTCTGGCCGACGCCGCAGATTCTTGATTTCGACGGTTGGCTGCGTCGTAGCATTGCCGATTTAGGCGAGTTCTGGCGGCTGCTGGATGGTTTTCCGGCGTTGCGCCTCTGGGAAACCCTGATTGAAAAGGAATCGGCCGGCAGTGAACTGGAGCTGCTACAGCAGGCGGCGACCGCGCGCAAAGCGCAGGAAGCTTACCGGTTGCTGGTCGCCTACGATTGCCGATTGGATGCCTTTCCGTTGACTGAAGACCAGCGGGTGTTTAATCGCTGGCAACAGGCCTACCGTGACGAATGTCGCAAACATCAATGGCTCGACCGCGCGGAGCTTCCGGCCCTGATTTATCAGGCCATCGAAGCCGGCCGTTTAAACTTGCCAGCGAAAGTGCTGCTGACCGGGTTCGATCAGTGGGGTCCGGAGCTGGAAGGTTTGCGGCAGCTGCAACAGAAACTTGGCGGTCAGTTGCTGGACCATCAGCCCGAGCCTTTTGCTGTAACAACTCTGCAGCGGGTTGCCTGCGCCGATCCGCATCAGGAAGTGCTACAGGCCGCCCGTTGGACGCGTCAGCTGCTTGATCAGGGGGTAACCTCGATCGGCATCGTTGTGACCGACCTGCAGGCGCGCCGGCAGGAGATCGAACGGGTCTTCCGCAACCAGATTGAACCGGCTGCAGCCCTGCAGCTGGATGATGCCGAGGCCGCTTTTAGTCTGTCGCTCGGCGCTCCGCTGCTGGAGCAGGGGCCGATTCATGCCGCGCTGGAAATTCTTGCCAGCGGCTTTCGCCTCGCTATCGATCAGGCCAGTTTTCTGCTGCGCACCCCCTATCTCGGCGGCAGTCAGCTGGAAGCGGATTCTCGCGCCCGGCTCGACAGCCGGCTGCGTTCTTTCCGGCAGCAGCAGGTTTCTCTCAAACGGCTGCGTGAACTGTCGATGCAGGATGATCGTGCGCCGCTCGCTGCGGAGCAGTTCGAACGTCTGCACAAGGCCGCCGCCGACAACCGCGAACAATTGCCCGGTGACTGGGCGGCTGAATTCGACCGGTTACTGCTCTCGGTCGGTTGGCCGGGGGAACGTAGTCTGTCCAGTCGTGAATACCAACAGATCAAAGCCTGGCGCGAAAAACTGCTGCCGGCGCTGGCATCGCTCGATCCGGTTTCACAACCGCTCGGCCGCCGGCAGGCGCTGGGGCTGTTGCGGCGCATGGCCGCGGAGACCGAATTTCAGATTGAAGCGGCGACCGGTCCGGTTCAGGTGGTCGGCCTGCTGGAATCGGCCGGACTCGATTTTGAGCATTTATGGGTGATGGGCGTTGGTGAAGATGTGCTGCCGGCTGCCGCCCGCCCCAATCCTTTTCTGCCACTGGCGCTGCAGCTCGCAAAACAGATGCCGCACAGCGGCGCCGAGCGCGAGCTGGAGTTTGCCCGTAATGTCATCGCGCGACTTAAAATGGCCAGTCCGCAGGTGATTTTCAGCTATCCCATCCGGCAGGGTGATTGTGAGTTGCGTCCCAGCCCGTTGATTACTGATCTGCCGCTTACTGAAACACAGCAGGCCGCTGTGCAGGATGCCTGTCAGCGTTTTCACGCAGCGGCTCCTCTGTTACTCGAAACCGATGACAGCCAGGGGCCGATGCTGACCGCCGAACGCGGCGAGGGGGGCACGGCCATCCTCAAGGATCAGGCCCTCTGTCCGTTTCGCGCCTTTGCCCATTACCGACTGAACAGTAAGGGCTTTGAGCTGGCGCAGCCCGGTCTGGATCCGCTGACCAGGGGGAACCTGCTGCACAAGGTGCTGGAATATCTCTGGCGTGAACTCAAGGAGCAACAGCAGTTGCTGGCGCTGGAACCGGTGGCGCGCACTCAGCTGATTACCGATCAGACCGCGCGCGCCTTGCAGGATTATTTTGCCGAGCAGGTACCGCCAGCGGAGCAGATTCTGCAACTTGAAGCCAACCGCCTACAGGCGTTGGTCGATGAATGGTTGCGCGAGGTGGATGAGGTTCGCGGTTCATTCCGGGTTCTGGAACAGGAGGAGGTTCATTTTGAACAGATCGGCCCGCTGAAGATCAAAACCATCATCGACCGAATCGACCAGTTGGAGGATGGCAGTCGCGTCATCCTCGATTACAAGACCGGAGCCGTAAAGCTTGATTCGTTGCTTGCCGAACGTTTGCTGGAGCCGCAGTTGCCGATCTATGCCACCACCAGCTCAGCGGAACAGGCGGACGCAGTGGCCTTTGCGCAGGTGAAGCGCGGCGGCTGCAAGCTTTTTGGTGTCGCTCGCGATGCCGGGATGTTACCGAAAGTGGCCGGGGTTTCTGGCATCAAGCAAGCTCAGGAGTTGGGGTTGCAGGACTGGTTGCAGTTGCTGACGCACTGGCGGGGGCAGCTGGAACAGCTGGCGAATGATTTTGTCGCTGGCAAGGCCGCCGTCGATCCGGTCGACTTTGTCGCCGCCTGTCAGTTCTGTGATCTCGCCGGTCTTTGCCGGATTGCGGAAGCGCAGGGCATAGCGGCAGACAGGGAGGTAGACGCGTGAGTACTGCCACAACGGTTGTCGATCAGGCACAACGGGCTGCGGCCATTGATCCGCAGCGCTCCTTCATCGTTCAGGCACCAGCCGGTTCCGGCAAGACCGAGCTGTTGATCCAGCGTTTTCTGGCGCTGCTGGGGCAGGTTGAACGACCGCAGCAGATTCTGGCGATCACCTTCACCCGCAAGGCGGCGGCTGAAATGCGCTGTCGCCTGCTCGACGCGCTTAATGCGGCGCAGGGCGAATGCCCAACTGAAAAACATAAGCAGCAGACTTGGACCCTGGCAAGGCTG